>CAZGAH010000024.1:9409-28556 GCA_964523295.1 uncultured Desulfovibrionaceae bacterium
CCAGACCGACTTCGAGGGCGCGGACTGCCGCCACGCGACCCTGGCCATGTGCGATTGCAGCGAGGCCCGGATGAGCGGGCTTCAGTTCGCCGGCTGCGACCTGACACTGGGCCGTTTTTTACGAACCACGCTCGCGGGTGCCGATTTCCGGGGTATCACCTGCGCGGACAAGGCCGACTTCAGCGGCGCGGATCTGGTTGCAACGGTCTGGGGCAATGCGGCCGGCCGCTGCGTCGCCTTTCGTGAGGCCCGGCTGGTCAAGGCGCATTTCGACCGCTGCTGCTGGCGGGACTGCGATTTCTCTTCCGTGCAGGGCGCAGGCCTCATTTTCGACCATGGCTGTTGCGCGCATTGCCGGTTCCGCGAGGCGCAGCTGGCCTCCAGCCAATGGCTCAGCGCCGATCTGTGCTGGTCGGACTTTTCGCACGCCGACCTGAGCGGATCCCATTTTTCCCAGGTGCTGCTGGAGCGGACGCAGTTTCATGCGGCACGTCTGGATGGCGTGGTCTGGGAAAGCACGGACCGCAGCGAGGCCCTGGGCACGGATGCTGAACTGCTGGCAGCCGAGCGCTGGCTGCCAGGATCATGAGCAGGAGTGAACTATGTCCTTGACCGATTATTGCGTGCAGTCCGATCAGGCGGAAGTGGCAGTTGGCCGCGTGCGCCTGTCATCGGATGGCGATTTTCTCGTGGACTGCGCCGGCCGGATAGTGCAGGGCCGCCGTGCGTTGAGCTGCCTGGTGGGTGTGGAGCCCGGGGATACCGTGCTCGTGGCCGTACTGGGGCAACAGGCCTGGGTTCTGGAGGTGCTCGAGCGCGTCGGCGATGCCCGGCCGGTCATCCAGAGCCCTGGCGGACTCGATCTGGACACCGGCGACCAGCCGTTGCGCCTGCGGGGCGGGCGTGTGGACGTGCAGGCCAGGCAGACCCTGCACTGCGCGGCGCCGGAATGGACCGCTCATGCCGGACAGGCCCGATTCTCCCTGGCCAGGCTGTTCGTCGCCAGCGAGCGGGTCGAAGGACTGATCGGAAGGATACGCCTGGCGGCGCAGGTCCTGGAAAGCCGGGTTGGACGTCTGGTGCAGCACGCGCGTCAGGCCTGGCGCAAAGTGGACGGGCTCGACCGGCAGCAGGCCGGCAAGCTGCGTCAGGACGTCCGCACGGACTGGACGCTCCATGCCGGCGATGCGCAGGTCCGGGCTGACGACAAGGTGCGCATCGATGGCCGAAAAATCGATCTGGGATAGGAGAACGCCATGTTTGCGCTGACCAAAGCCGGCGGCCAGTGCCTGGCCATGCCCGACGTATGCAAGACGCCGACTCCGGCCGGCCCCGTGCCCATCCCGTACCCGAACATAGCCAACCCGGCCCAGGCCAACCCTGTGGTCAACAAGGTCATTATCGCCGGGGCCGCGGCGCTGAACCTCAACTCGAAGATTTCCATGAGCAACGGCGACGAGGCCGGAGTCGCCGGCGGCGTTGTCTCCAACAAGATCTGCGGCCAGACCCAATTCACCATGGGCAGCGTCACGGTCAGTATCGGGGGCGCACCGGCCGTGAAACTGACCTCGCCGACGGCGCAGAACGGCGCGCCGCCAAACGCAGTGGGCCTGGTCCTGGCGCCGAGCCAGTCCAAAGTGATGATTATGACCTGAATTGTGGGCGGGCGATCGTCCGGAGGCAGTGGCCCGCGCGCCAATTGGCGAACACTGCAAGGGGAATATTTGCCTTGAACAGGCAGCTGAAAATGTCTTTACTTTCCGGGCAGTTCAGTCATCTCCAGCAGAACATTGCGGAATACTTGAAAGCTACGAGAGCGATTGTCTTGCGGTTGCATGTATTCTGCGACTGTCCGCGCTGCTTCGATCTTCCGTAAACCCGCCTGGAAGTACCCAGCGCGTTGCAGAACACGCTCGAACGCCTCCCAAGTGCCGCCCGCGATTGCATCGGGATCGCGGTATCTCGCCTGGCTTGGAATCGTCGCCGGCACTTTCGGGTACGCCAACCGAACGGCATCCCAATCGCCAAAGTACCACGCCTCCAGTTCTTCTATCGCCAGCCGGTTCACTACTTGGTACGGTTGACCACCGGCGTGGCAGCGGCTACGTAGCCCTGCGTCGCTCGCGATCTGTTCCAGTTGCTGCTTCAACGTATGGCAATCGTCGTCATCACGATCCACGACCACCACGACCCGGTAGTCGTCAGGCAGCCAGGCAGCATACCCGCGCAAACGCTCTGGCAGTCGCTCCAGCAAGTCGGGCTTGCCCTGAAACGTATAGACTTCAAAGCTCAGCTCGCCCACCAGGCGAGGCAGCAACACACGCAGTGCCGCCTCCATCGACGGCTCCTCCACCAATACTTCCACATGTGACACCCCCATCACTTCTTCCTCTTCTTCGTCGGCGCCCCGGCGTTGACCAGCGGATCTCCGACACCGAGATGGCCTTCCAACCAGAGATGCCCCATCGACGCCCCAGCCTGTACGAACTCGGAGATACCCTGAATATCGACCGCCCGTTGGACCTGGCTGTACCCCTGCTCGTCACGATAAATAACCCGGACCTCTTCGGGTCTCATGCCGTTGAGGAAGAAGGGTGAATGCGTCGTCACCAGCAGTTGCGAACGTTCCGACGCGGCCCGGCATTCCTCGGCCAATTCCGGCAGCAACCGGGGGTGCAGGAAATTCTCCGGCTCCTCAATGCCTATGAACCGCGCTATCACCGGCCGATCGAACGGGGCGTCCTTGATCTGCAGCAGCAGCCGTCCGTCCTGCATCGGCTCAGCCTGAACGGTTTCCAAACGAGGCACCCGCCGACGGAGCATGTCGAAGATCGTCTCCAAGCGTTCCGGGTGCTGTTCCTTAAGATATTGAATCACGTTGGGGAGGTTGTCGCCCGTCTTGCTCAGCCGTTCCTGCGGCCCTGCTTCCGGCTGGCCTCGTGTGTCCTCAATGCTCAGATACGACACATACCAGCCGGTGATGAACTCGCGTAGCGCGGCCACGCGCGGATGCCCGGCGAACTGCCCCAGCGTGTTGACAGCCATCAGATCGGCTGAACGAAGCGGAATTTCGACGCGCTCGTCCTGTTCATCGGGCATATCCCCACTGACCGCGCGCCCGTGGCCTTCGCGATACTCCAGAAACCGGAAAGGTTTACCGTATTGCCCACGCCGCCACTGCAACCACTCTTCGGCGACAAACGGCCCCCTGTTGCCTTCGTCAATCGCAAGGTGGTACGTAATCATCGGACTTTGTGGCTGTTCGCGATACTTGATATCGATGACGATTGGACCGTTTTGTCCGCGAGTCTTGATTTCCCGTGCCCGACCGCGGCGGTCCCAGGCATGCCGGAGGCCGTACTGGAAACATTCCGACAGGAAGTTGAACACATCAAACACCGTCGACTTGCCGCTGCCGTTCGGGCCGAGCAGCACCATCAGCGGTGTGATGTTTTTGAACTCCACATCGCACAGTGCGCGGAAATTCTGAACCCGCAGGTATTCGATGCGCGGCGGCTGCGGTGGGCTTTCCGGGGGCGTAGTGTTTTTCTTCCTGGTCATTGTGTTGTCCCCTTTCACGCCTGGCTGCATGTTGGCAGTCGTTGTCTCACTGCTTCATGGGTAAGGCCAGCCATATCGTCACGCCACCTCCCCGGCCATAGCCCCGGCAGCTGGAAAGTGAAGTGGCCTCCTTTTTGCGAACAACAATCTCTGCCTATCGTGGGCAGTTTGGAGTCCGTCGTCAATTTTTTTTTTAACAACTCAGGGGACGCTTCCCTGACAAAGGCCTTGAAAAGGATTTGGCGGAAGGAGACGACGGACCGGGTGAATCTGCTCCCAAACCACCGGAATTTAACGGTTTCAGATCAATCCGGAAGAGGGGAAGGCAAAAGGACAAGAGCTTGAGTTGACGAAGGCAGGGCAGCAGGAGTATACGATCGGTAACGGATAGTGAGATCGTCACGAAAAACGTTTAACAACTCATGGATATCTCCTTGAATCGGGAGGGGCCTGCGTATACATTGCAGCGTATCAACGGGCAGTTTCGGAGTTCATACGGAAAACCGGGCTCAGAAAAAAAGTACCGTTTTGTTTCGAAACAGAGCGTGTTACGTAGCAGAGCTTCGTGAGCCCTTCACGGGCGTACTGAAGAACGTAAAGGGAAATGCGTCACCATGACAGGTGGACACCCTGATGTATGAAACGGAGTTGACTTGTCCTTCCCGGAGTCTGGCAAATCCCGCTGTTATTCAGAGGCAAATTTTGTTTCCTGGTGGAAAAACCTCATACACTGGAGAGCCTATGAAGACCCTGAGTTCGCTTCTGGTGGCAGTGCTGCTCGCGCTGCTCCTGGCCCTGCCTGCAATGGCCGCGGAAACCGCTCCGGCGCCGGCAAACCCCGCCCCTGCGGCCAAGGTTGAGCTGCTCGACCTTAACAGCGCGACTGAAGTCCAGCTCAAGGCCATTCCGGAGATCGGCGAGACCTATGCCAAGGCGATCATCGCCGCCAGGCCTTACGCCAAGAAGGACCAGCTCAAGTCGCGTAAAATCGTTCCGGACGAGGTTTACGAAAAGATTAAGGATCGCATCGTCGCCAAACAGCCCAAGCCCTGAGCTGATGACGCGGGGCCGGGCGGAGAGGGCAGCGGGGAGAGGGCATCAGGCCCGCGCCGCTGGCGTCTGCCCGGCCCCGTCGCGGCGTTCGCCCTCGGCGAGCTGGTCCGCTGCAAGCGGCAGGGCGAACGCGAAACGGCTGCCCTGTCCCGGCTCGCTCTCGAGCCACATCCGCCCGCCCTGCGCCTCGACCAGGTGCTTGCTGATCGCCAGGCCCAGCCCGGTTCCAGAGGGGACGGTGTAGCTTGGTCCCCTGGCCTGCTCGAATTTGGCGAAGATGCGTTTCTGGTCTTCGGGGGCGATGCCCGGGCCGCTGTCCTCCACGAACGTCACGACTTCGTCGGCCTCCCGGAAAACCCGTAGCCGGACAAAACCCTGCGCGGTGAATTTGGCCGCGTTCGAGAGCAGGTTGAGAACGACCTGCATCAGACGGTCGCGGTCGCCGGATACGATCATGTCCTCTGTGCCAATATCCGTCTCGAAATGGACTCTCCCGCCGACAAAAAGACCGGTTCCGGCCTCGGCCGCAGCCTGTCCAAGCTCACGCAGCGAGACCGGCAGCCGGGCCAGCAGCATCTTGCCGGCCTCCAGTTTGGACAGATCGAGCACGTCGTTGATCAACCGGGTCAGCCTGGCGCCCTAGGCCGAGATAATGCGCAGGTCGTGGAGCACCTGCTCCATGGTCTTGGCCGCCTTCGGACCGGGATTCTTGATTTCAGGGTAGACCATGCCGAGCAGCTTGCGTTCGATGATCCGGGCGAAGCCGAGCACCGAGGTCAACGGCGTGCGCAGTTCGTGCGAAACCATGGACAGGAACTCCGACTTGGCCATGTTCGCCTTTTCCGCCGCCTCCTCGGCCTGACGCCGGATTTCCACCTCCCGCATGAGCCGGGCATTGGCGGCCCTGAATTCCCCCGTGCGCTCTTCCACGCGTTGCTCGAGTTCACGCTGGTAGCGAGCCAGTCGTTCCTGGGCCTGCTTGCGCTCGCTGGCGTCGCGCACCACGATCACCGCCTGCGAGGTCTCCGCCAGGTGCACCACGCGAATGCTCATCTCCACGGGCAAAAAACGGGTCATCCCCGCCTGCGTGATCGCAAGCCGCGCCTCCATGGCCCAGGCCCCGGCCAGACCCGAAAACACGGACTGGACGCTCCCGGCGTCCTCCGGAGCGACCAGTTCGGAAAAAACCAGGCCGAGCAGTTCCTCGCGCGTGCGCTGGAGCATGGAACAGGCCGCCCCCGTGACATCCACGATGTCGCCCCCTGGCACGGCCACCAGAAAGATGGCGTCGAGGCTGTGATCCAGCAGTGCGCGGAAGCGCTCCAGTTCGTCGAGCCGATCCTTGAGCTCCGGATAGTAGCTCTTGCCTATCGAGCGCTTGCCCAGCCCGATGAGCTTCTCGCGCAGCTCGGCCGGATCGTTGGGGCTTTCAGCAGGCCGCTTCATAAACGCCGCAAATGTCCTGTTCGGTGGTTAGCCTGGGATTGGTGATCATGCACGGGTCGTTGACCGCCTTGGCCGCCAGGGCGCCGATGTCCTCGGGCCTCACGCCCAGCTCGCCGAGCGTCGCCGTAACGCCTGCCTCGCGTTTGAAACGGCGTACCGCGTCGAGCATCGGTTCCCGCGCCTCCTGCCAGGGCATATCCTGCGGGATGTCGGCGCCGAGCAGTCGACCGAGCTCGATATAGCGTCCGGCCGCGGCCTCGAAATTGTACTCGATGACCCGATCCAGCAATATGGCGTTGCACAAGCCGTGCGGCAGATCGAGAAATCCGCCCAGGCTGTGCGCCATGGCGTGAACCGCACCGAGAATGGCATTGGAAAAAGCCAGGCCGGCAAAAAGACTGCCAAGCATCATCCCGCCCCGCACCTCGATGTTGTCCGGCTGATGAATCGCCTTCAAGAGCCAGGCCCGTATCAGGCGTACGGCCTCCAGGGCCTGCACGTCGGTGACAGGCGAATGCGCGTTGGACACGTAGGCCTCGATCGCGTGGGTCAGCGCGTCCAGGCCGGTATTGGCGGTCAGGGCGGAGTCCATGGTCGAGGTCAGCACCGGGTCGATGAGCGCGACATCCGGGACCATGGTCTTGCTCACGATGGCGATTTTCACCTTTCGGGCGGTATCGGTGATGATGCAGAACTGGGACACGTCGGCCGAGGTGCCGGCCGTGGTGGGAATGCAGATCAGCGGCGGTCCCGGTCTGGCCACGTTGTCGGCGCCTTCGAATTCGAGGACATGCTGGTCGTTGGTGCAGACGATGCCGATAGCCTTGCCGCAGTCCATAGGGCTGCCGCCGCCCACGGCAACAACGCAGTCACAGCCCGACTTCCGATAGCGCTCGGCGCCGGCCATGGCCTCATGGTCGCGCGGGTTGGGCGATACGTCCGAAAACACCTCGACCTTGATGCCCGCCTCGCTCAGGCTGTCCGCAACCAGTGCCGTCCAGCCGCAGGCGGAAACCCCGTCGTCGGTCACCACCAGCGCCTTGCGCACGCGCAGGTTCCCGGCGTACTGGCCGGCCAGCTTCGCCGCCCCGGCGCCGAAGACGAACTCGGGAGCGACAAACTTGCGCAGTTCCAGAAATGAGGAATTCGACATGACCATGCCCCCCTTTGCTGCTGGTGCAGCTGTCTGACGCGCTCTCCGTCCCTAATGAAAAAACAGCGCCTGACTTGACGTACCCACCCTACGTCGGGTTATCAAAGAAAGCAAGAACGGCAAACCAGGCTGTTGCGCCGCCGGAACGTCCTGCCGACATCCCGGGACTCCGGGCCGAGCCCGGACTTTTGCCCCCAGGAAACGCCATGAGCTTCCGACTCCCTGCCTACTGCCCGCCTGACTTCTCCAGGCAGCCGCTCGCCTCGGCGCCGCTGGCCCGCTTCGCGCCTGCCGAGCGCGACGGCGTCGCACCGGACGGCTTCCACGCCACGAGCATTTTTCCCGAATACGTTCACCTCGCCCCGGGGCAATGGGGCCTTGCCGCGCAGTCGCGCATGGACTGTGTCATCGTGCTCAGGTCCACAGGGACGCTCGATGTGGTGGAATTCCGGCATCTGCGCGCCGGCGACGCCGTGGCCTGCGGGCGCGACGACGATGGCAGCTCCGGGATATATCTGCACAAAGAACCCTTCCGAACGGATTCCGACGCCACCCCCGCCGATGCCTTTGCCTTTCGCACGCGCATGACCCGCGAAAGCCCCTTCTCCGTCGACTACGACGAACTCTACGACCTGCTGGAATACGAGCGTGAGCACGGCTTCGCGGTCTGGGTCGTCGGACCGGCCGCGGTGTTCGACCACGACGCCAGACGCGCCCTGGCCTGGATGATCCGGCACGATTTCGTCCAGGCCCTGCTCGCCGGAAACGCCCTGGCCACGCACGATGTCGAGGCGGCGCTCTACGCCACGGGCCTGGGGCTCGATCTCTACACCCGCCGGCCGGCACCGGGCGGCCATTATCACCACCTCGACGCGCTCAACGCCGTGCGTCGCCTGGGCTCGCTCGACGCCGCCCGACGCGAGGGGCTGATCACGGACGGCGTCATGCACGCGCTGCTCACGAAAAACATCCCCTGCGTGCTCGCCGGATCCATCCGCGACGACGGCCCCATGCCCGAGGTCCTGGGCGACGCCTACGCGGCCCAGGATGCCATGCGCGCGCTCCTGCGCCGGGCCACCACGGTCATCGCCCTGGCCACGCAACTGCACACCATCGCCGCCGGCAACATGACCCCGGCCTGGACAGTCGCGGCCGCGGGCAGCATCCGCCCCGTGTATTTCTACATCGTCGATATGTCCGAATTCGTGATCAACAAGCTCGTCAACCGCGGCAGCCTGGCCGCGCGGCCGATTCTGACCAACGTGCAGGACTTTCTGGTCATTGCGCAGCGCGGACTCTCAGGCAGACTGCGCAGCCCGTGACGCAGCGGCCGGCAACCGCGCCTGGCGGCTTCAGTGATCACGGTCAAGTCGGGTGGGATTGACGAAGCCGCGTCCTGCGCGCCAGAGCAGAAAATAGAATCCACGCGGCATCCGATTGGTGACGCTGTCGAACAGCACATGGTAACCGACGCCCACGCCGGCCAGGACAAGCCAGGACGGCGCCAGCCCTGCCAGGGCGAGCAACCCGGTCAGGATCGGCCACTCCCAGGCATGAAAGCCATAAAAGAGCCGCTCCGGCGCGTTGACCCGATACACGGCGAAAAAATCGCTCAGCCCCTTCCAGCCGCGACGGTAGATCAGATAGTCGGGCACATGGTCCAGATCGACCAGAACGCTGACCAGGCCGACGAACAGGGCCGTCCGCCAGTCGTAACCACAGGCGAGGAGCCCGCCGGCCAGAGGCGCCGCGGCCAGGGCGTGGCACCAGGTCTTCACGGCGCAGCCCCCGGTCCGCTTCCGATCCGGTCAGGATGAACGCCGCTCCCCGTCACGCGCCCGCGCTAGCCCTTGAGCTGTTCGTGAAACGATTTGGCCCAGACCAGGGCCTCGCTATAGGCATTGGCTACGAGCATGGGATCGAGAGCGAGTTTCTCAATGCTCGAATCAAGGTTTTCCCAGTCGCCGCTCTCGAAGCAACGGGCCAGCTCAAGCCAGTCGGTGAACTCGTTTTTCTTGTGGCAGAGTGCGTCCTTGATTCTTTCGTCCAGCGGCAGCTTTTCCGCAATTTCCGACATCGGCAGGTCCAGCATGGCCTCGAGCAGGGAAAACAGCCCCAGCATATACAGCGTTTCCGGCTTCAACCCGGCCTTGTTGTGGTTGACCACGCAGCGCTCCAGAAACTTGCCCCGGATGGCAGACAGCACGGGCAGTTCCGAGGCCTTGTCCTCGGGAGCGATGTCGGTCAGGATCACCAGCCACAGCCAGCTCTTGATCTGCTTCCATCCGAGCAGCACCAGGGCCTGCTTGATGGATTCGACCTTGCGGGTCAGGCTGAACGCCGCGGAATTGATAAAAGCCAGCAGACGATAGCTGATCGAGACGTCCGTTTCGATGACCCGGGCCAGCTCGGCGAAATCCGGATCCGGCTTTTCCAGAACCCGAAAGAGCATCAGCCGCGAGGTCTGGTTCGAAGAGAGCTTGCGGCCCGGGACCACCTGCGGCTTTTCGAAGAAAAACCCCTGAAAGAGCACGAAGCCGAGCGACTGGGCCATCTGGAACTGGTGCAGATCCTCCACGCGCTTGGCCGCCAGCTGAAAGGGCAGTCGGCTGCATACCCGGGCCAGGGCCTTGATTTCCGACTCCTGCTTGCCCAAAAAATCGACAAAGACGATGTTGGCCAGCTTGAGCAACGGCTCGGTGCCGCGCCGGGCCGAAAAATTATTGACGACCAGCGAGTAGCCCTCTTTCTTCAAACGCACGATCGCCTGCATGACCTCCTGGTCGGCGGCGATACTCTCATCTACCTCGACGACCGTGGATTCCGCGGGCAAGGCCAGGGGAATATCCCGCAGCAACGAGTCCCGGGTAAAATGGATGAGCACCTTTTTGCCCGAGGCATTCTGGCTGGAGAAGTTCATGATCGCGTTGGCGATGACCGTCAGCGTGGCGACGTCCTTGTCCGCGAACGTAGCGTTGGTGTCCTCCCGGCTGCCCCGGTAGAACAACTCGTAGCCCCAGACCGATTTTTTGGCATTGAATATCGGCTGACGCGCAAAAAAAGTATCGGTATAGAGTGTCTCTTTTTCTTCTTGCGCCATTATGCATATCCCAGGTTGTTCACATCGTCGCAACGACACCGTCAAAACGGCATCTCCTCGCCGCTGGCCGTGGTGCTGGCCTGTTCCCTCCCCGGACGAATTGCCTTCTTGACAGCCCCGGCATGGAGGAATGACAATGCCGTCGGGACAAGCTCCCGGGGTCGGCGCAGAGATTGTTTGACACGGGCTGCCCGTTGCGGGATATACCGCCAACGCGCCAGCAAGCGCAACAAGAAATCGTATGAATACTATTGACAATCTCAAGGGTCAGTTGACCGCAACGCAGGGCGAACTCAACCAGGTCAAGGCCGTACACCGCAAGTCCGGTGTGAAGCTCGCCGAATATCTTCGTCGGCAAGGCAAACTCGGCGAAAAAGAGCTGATGGACTATGTCAGCGCGCAGCTCAAGATCGATCGCTACACGCCGGACAAGTATCCCCTGGACCCCGAGCTGCGCGACATTCTGCCCGAGAAAATCTTCAAGGAGCGTAGTCTCGTTCCGTTACAGAAACGAGACAACATGCTCTGGGTGGCCACGGCCGATCCCATCAATCTTTCCATGCTCGACGCGGTCGAAAAGCTGACCAAACTCGAGCTTGAACCCGTCTACTGCCCACCGGACGAACTCAACGATCTCATCTACTCCTATTTCGGCTCCAAGCCGGACATGGGCGAGATGCTCGGTACGATCGAGGAACTCGCCGTCGATACCGATTCCGAAAAAGACGAAATTCAGGACATCTCCCTGGCCTCGCTGGAGGATGCGCCTGTCGTCAAGCTGGTCAACCAGATACTCGTTCAGGCGGTCAGCGCCGGCGCGAGCGACGTGCATATCTCCCCGCGCCGCGACAACGTCCAGCTCCGGTTCCGTGTCGACGGCCAGCTCATCGAGATACCCGCTCCGCCTAAATCCGTGTTCATGAGCGTCATTTCCCGGCTCAAGCTGCTCTCGAACATGGATATCTCCGTCACGCGCATCCCCCAGGACGGGCGCTTCTCCTTTCACGTCCAGACCAAGGAAATCAACGTTCGCGCCTCGACCCTGCCCACGATCTATGGCGAAAACATGGTCATGCGACTGCTGATGCGCAAAACCGGCACCATGACCATCAAGGACCTGGGCATGATCGACGAGGAGCGGCTCAAGGTCGAGTCCGCCATCAACAAGTCCTACGGCATGATCCTCGCCACCGGACCGACCGGAAGCGGCAAAACGACTCTGCTCTACGCGCTGCTGCGCGAAATCGACAAGCCCAATATCAACATCATCACCCTCGAAGACCCCGTGGAAACGCGTATCGACAGCATCCGCCAGGTCCAGCTCAACCGGAAAGCGGGCATGACCTTTGCCAGCGGCCTGCGCTCCATTCTGCGCCAGGACCCCGACGTGCTCATGGTCGGCGAGATCCGCGACGGCGAAACGGCGCACATCGCCGTCGAGTCCGCCATGACCGGCCACCGGCTGCTCTCCACGCTGCACACCAACGACGCCCCGGGCGCGCTTTCCCGCTTCATGGATATGGGCGTCGAACCGTTCCTCATCGCCTCCACCCTGCTGGTCGCCGTCGGGCAGCGGCTCGTACGCCGCATCTGTTCGAAGTGCATCGAGTCCTTCACGCCGCCAGGCCCCGTGCTCGAGGAACTGCGCAAGCTGGCCCCGAACGTGAATATCGACTTCAAGCGCGGTCGCGGCTGCACCGCCTGCAACAACAGCGGCTACAAGGGCCGTACCGGCATTTACGAAGTGCTGCTCATCGACGAATCCATCCAGAACATGATCGTCAAACGGCTCCCCTCCAAGGAAATCGCCCGGGCAGCGCTCCAGGCCAAGACCTTTCGCAACATGCGCACCGACGCCCTGTACAAGGTCGCCGTCGGGCAGACCACCATCGAAGAGGCCGCTCCGATCATCTTCGTCAACTGAGCGCAGACGCGCCTGTCGCCCGACACGCCCGCAGGACCGCTCAGGCGCTGCTTACTGTGCCTCGGCGTAGTAGCTGATCTGGCGCGTAGGACTCAGGTAGGCGAACACCTCGTGGGCAAGATCTTCCGGCCGCATGGTTTTCTTGATCTCCAGCTCTTCTTCCACGAGCAGGTCCACGATGATGGCCTCGTTCTTGGGCACGTCCGGATGGTAGACGAGCACGCTGGGGCGGATGGACTTTTCGATATTGGTGGAGACGACCATCCCGACCGCGCCATTGGACAGCTGCACGATCGAGCCGGGCGGGTAGACACCCAGATTGCGGATGAAAATGGAGAGAAAGCGGTTGTCCAGGGCCTGACGCTGGCGCGTGAACAGGTATTTCAGCGCCTCGTGCGGCGTCAATATGCCCCTTCCCTGCTCGCTGCGGTTGCAGAGATTGTCGTAGGCGTTGGCAATGGTCACGATCCTGGACAGGGGATAAATCTTGCCCTTCTCCAGACGACCGGGAAAGCCTTTGCCGTCCAGCGTCTCATGATGCTGCAGGATGATCACGGCGCTTTGCTGGGGAAAGTCCTGCAGCTCGGTGGCAATGCGTGCGCCCATGCGCGGATGCTGCTCGTAATAGCGCTGGACCGCGTAGCGCAGACTGGTCGCCTTGCCCATGGACAGTTCGTTGACCGGCATCCGCCCCTTGCCGATGTCGTGGAACATGGCGCCCATGCCGAGGTAGCGCATGTTCTGGACGTCGAGCTTGAACTCCTTGCCGATCATCATGGACAGGACCGTCACGTTAAAGGCGTGCAGATGCTGCTTGTCCTCCTTGGGCTTGTTGGTCATCAGCCCGATGATGACGTCACGTTCGGACAAAAACGTGTCCGCCAGCGCGTCCACGACCTTGCGGGCCTCGGCCACCGCTTCGCTGGAGCGGCCGGATACCCGGCGCAGCAGCGTCGATACCTGGCCAACGGTCTGATCATAGTGTTTCTCGCAGCGGGCATACTGTTGCCGCCGCTCCTTGTTGCGCTCCAGGGTCTCCTGTTTCAGACCCATAAGCTCTTTGGATACCGGGCTCTGGACCTGAACCTCGGCCATTCCCGGCCGGCGTTCGACTATGGCCTTGAGTTCGGTGTGCTCCAGGGGCAGAGGCAGCCGCTCGCTTTTGTTGAGCACGCAGATCACGTGTTTCACACCCGAGCGTTTGATCTCCTCGATCTGCTTTTCACTGGTGATCTTGACGCCTTTCGGTCCCCGCGAAAGGATGGTCCCCTCGGTGTCGGAATGGATGTACAGCCCGATGCAGAGCTGATCGACATGGATAGGATATTCCGAAAAAGCCATTTCACCGCTACCGTTCCAGTTGGCCGTCCTCGCACGACAAGCCCTGAACGACGTTATGGCGAGAAGTCGCGACGTCGTTTGCCTATGCTACCTGTCCGGCTTTGCCGGTGTCAATGATCCCCTCGCGCCGTGCCCCCCGCGTCGGGATCACTGCCCGCGCGCACGTCGTCGGAGGCCTCTCTGAACCCGTGCCCGAAATCCGCAGCGTAGAGCCGCGACCGTTGCGTTTGCGTACACGCCTCCGGCAGAACAAGGTAGAGGGTCTGCCGGGTAAAACCCCGGCGCAGCGTCTCAGCAACCAGGCTGCCGAGCGTCGTCCGGCAAAGGCATTCGTCCGGCCAGCCCACCGCGTGCGCGATGATCACCGGCGAAGAATCCGGCAGCCCGGCGCGTCGAAGCTCCGCGTACACGCCGGACGGGTCCGCGGCGGAGAGATAAATGGCCATGGACCGGCCCGGACCGGCCAGATCGCCGATGCGCCCCCCCTCCGGCACCGGAGTCCGCCCCGCCGCCCGCGTCAGGACAAAGCTCTGGGAGCGCCCCGGCGATGTCAGCGGCGCAGCTGCCGCTGCCGCTGCCGCGAACGCCGCGGTCACGCCGGGCACGATCTCGAAGTCGATACCGTCGCGGCGCAGCAGCTCGATCTGTTCCTCAATGGCGCCGTAGACCGACGGATCGCCCGTATGCACGCGCGCAGCCAGTCCGCCGGCGCGCACCGTCCGTACCAGCAGCGCGTGCGTCTGCTCCAGCGTCAGCGTCGAGGAATCCTTGACCAGCGCGCCGCGTCCGGCGTGCTGCAACACCAGCGGCGAGACCAGCGACCCGGCGTAGAGTATGAGCTCGGCCCGCCCGATGATTCGGGCGGCCTTCAGCGTCAATAACTCCGGATCGCCAGGCCCGGCGCCGATAAAAAAGACCTTCATGCCCGCCTCCCTGCGCGGCGTCCGACACCCGGTCCGGTGCGTCGAGTTGCCGCCGCACTCCTGTACGCCGGGATGCCGTTGGGGTAAAGGGTATTGTAAAGCTGCGGCGAAACCACGTCAGAGCAAGCATGGCCTTGAAAGGTTTGCATTTAGCTCGTATCTGATTTTTTTGCTAAGACAGCAGTTAGTTTCATGCCCGAAAATCAAAGATTGTTTGTACACTGTATCGGGGGAATTTCTAATGTATTTCGGTGACGACGATGACGTTCTGCCCTGTTCCGTGCCATTGAAAACGCCTGCACAAGATGGCCTGAGCGAAGAGAAAAAAACGGCCAAAGGAAGAACCGTGCGACCAGGCGAAATTTTTTCCTGTAGAGCCATTTCAGTGCGGGTCTTCATGGCGCCATCCGTTCAATCTTCCGAGGTTGTGAAGATCTGATGGCGCCGGTCGCCAGACCATGCGGCCCAGACCACCCATTCCCAAATCCCGAATCCTGCCCTTGTCCGGATCACACCCCAGGGGCTGACAGCGCCGCCTGCTCGTGGGTCAGGCAATGGATCGTTCCCAGTCCTAGTACGAGATCCCGCGCATGGACGCCCACGACCACGCGCTCCGGGAACAGTTCGCTCAGGATGCCCAGGGCCTCGCGGTCGGCGACGTCGTTAAAGGTGGGGACAGCGACGAGGCGGTTGGCGATGAAGAAATTGGCGTAGCTGGCTGGCAGGCGCAGGGTCTCGAAATGGACCGGCCGCGGCATGGGCAGGCGGACAATCTCGATGCTGCCGCCGTTCTCGAGGCGCAGGCCCTCCAGCCGCTCCCGGTTTTCCTCCAGTGCGGCATGGTTAGGGTCGGACGGGTCCTGTTCCTGGCACAGGACAACCGTACGCGGACCGACGAAGCGGCAAAAGTCGTCGACGTGCCCGTGCGTATCGTCGCCGGCGATGCCGCGGTTCAGCCAGAGCGTATTCGGGCAGCCGAACCAGGTCTGGAACAGCTCCTCGTAGTCGGCGCGCCCGTAGCCGGGATTGCGGACCTGGGTCTGCGCGTCGAGCAGACATTCTTCGCTGACCAGGATGCTGCCGCGTCCGTTGACATCCAATGCCCCGCCTTCGAGCGTGACCCGCCGTTCCTGTTGCCAGACCTCGACATGCTCCCACCCGGGCTGTCGGGCGACCCAGCGCGCGCAGAAGGCGCCGGCCGCGTCGTCGGCCTGGTGGTTCGGATAGCGCGACCAGCCGTCGAAACGAAAATGCAGGGCCGCTCCCTTACCGGCGTCCTGGCCGCAGCCGGTGACAAAGGCGGGCATGAAATCCCGGGTCCAGCTGCGATTCGTGGGCGTCTGAAAGAACTCCACGTCGCCGGCCGGCCCTTTTAATCGACCGCTGCACGCGTCGTCGGAAAGCGCTTGTCCGCACGGTGCGAAAATGCCGGGATCCGTCTGCAGTAAGGCCCGCGTCGCCGCGGCCTGCTGTCGCGCATCCCGGACCAGGATACGCACGGTCTGCGAGCCGGCGAACAGACGGGCCAGCTCCGCGTAGACCCAGGCAATGGCGGAAAACTTCGGACTCCAGTCGCTGACATGGTGCGGCCAGGCAATCCAGACCGCCTCCTGGGCCTCCCATTCGGCCGGAAGACGGTACTGCGTCGATTGTGACCCGGACATAACGACTCCTTCCCCTTGCGGGATCGGCGTATTGTTCTCTATAGCTCCGGAGGCCGGATGCGCTGCGCGGCGTCAGGCCCCCGATCCGCCCCCGGAATACTCTACGCGCGCGTGCTCTCGATCGGTGCGGGATGCATTATGAAAATCGTGCACGTTGTCAATGTCCGCTGGTTCAACGCCACCGCCTGGTACGGCGTCTGGCTGGCCGGGCTGATGCGCGCGGCCGGACACGACTGCCTGGTCCTGGGACTCGAGGCCACCGAGCCGCTGCTCCGGGCCCAGGCCCTGGGCCTGCCCTGCCAGGCGCTCGAACTGAACACACGCACGCCCCAAGGCATCGTGCGCCTGTATTTTCGCCTGAAGCGACTCCTGCGGGATTTTGCCCCGGACATCGTCAACTGCCACCGCGGCGAGGCCTTTGTGCTCTGGGGGCTGTTGCGCCGCCAGGCCCGGACCTTTCGTCTGATACGCACGCGCGGCGACCGCCGGATGCCCCGGGCGAACCTCGCCAACCGCTGGCTGCACGCCGACGTCGCCGATGCCGTGATCGTCACCACGCGCGACGCGGAAGGCTACTGCAGGGAGGGGCTCGGCGTGCCTGCCGCGCGCGTGCACTGCATCCCCGGCGGCGTGGATACCCGGGCCTTTCGTTTCGACGCCGCTGGCCGTGAACGCGTGCGGCACGAATTCGGCTTCGGAGCTGAAAGCCGGGTCATCGGGCTGCTGGGGCGCTTCGACCGGGTCAAGGGGCAGCGCGAACTTATCGCCGCGCTGGCTGCACTGCGCGAACGGCGGGCCGTGGACGATGTCCGGCTGCTGCTCATCGGCTACGATACGGCCCTGCGGCGTCAGGAAATCGAGGCCTGGGTCCGGGACTACGGCCTGGACGCCCGCTGCGCCATAACCGGCCGGCGCGACGATGTCGCGGCCTGCATCTCGGCCCTGGACATAGGCGTGGTCGCCTCGCTGGGCTCCGAGGCCATTGCGCGCGCGGCCCTGGAAATCATGGCCTGCGGTCGGCCACTCGTGTCCACGGCGGTCGGCGTTATGCCGGATTTGCTCTCTGCCGAGGCGCTGGTGCCGCCGGGCGACGTCCAGTCCTTGAGCGCGCGACTGGAACGGGTTCTGGACGACGCCGGGTTCGCCTCGCGGCTGCTTTCTGAACAGCAGAAACGCATTGCCGGGCTCACGGCGGAACATTTTCTGGAGCAGACGCTGGCGGTATACCAGGACTGTTTGCAACGGGCCTGATCCTCGCCGATCAGGGGGAGCTGAGGCTAACGTTACGCGCAAGCTTCAGGGGCGCAGGGCCTCGCGCAGGGCCGCTTCGAACGGGTCGAGCAGGGCGTCCGGGGCCAGGGTGATCCGGATCCAGTTGGGGAAACGGAAATCGGTCATGGTCCGGATCAGAACCCCGCGCGTGAGCAGCCGTCTGGCCAGCAGCGTGTCGGGTAACGGCGTCCTGGCCATGATGAAATTCCCCTGCCCGCTCAATACCGGCAGGTCCAGTTCGGCGAAAAACGCCTCCAGACGCCGGCGCGCCCGGCTAACCATGGCCCGGGTGTTCTCGATGTGCGCCGCGTCGTCCTGAAGCGCCGCGGCTGCGCAGGCCTGGGCCGGCCGGTTCACCGAATAGATGATGGCAATGCGGCGCAACTGATCCACGACGTCGGCCGTGCCGCAGAGATAGCCGACGCGCAGTCCGGCCAGGCCGTACATCTTCGAAAAGGTTCTGAAGACCACGACGTTGGGCCGCCGGTCGAGCAGGGCCAGGCCGTCGGGATAGTCCGGTTCGGCCACGAACTCGGCGTAGGCCTCGTCCAGCACCACGAGCACGCGCTGCCCCAGGGCATCGAGAAAGGCCTCCAGGGTCGCGAGATTCCAGTAGGACCCTGTCGGGTTGTTCGGATTGCAGAGGAAGATGACCCGGGTACGCCGATTGACCGCGGCAAGCAGGGCGTGCGCTTCGTAGCGCCCGCAATGCAAGGGGGCCATGCGCACCTCGACGCCGGCCTTGGTTGCGGCCCACTCGTAGGCGGCGAAGGTCTTATCGGCGGTGACGATATTATCACCCTTCTGGCAGAATGTTTTCACGGTGCAGCCGATAAGCTCGCACGAGCCGTTCCCCACCAGAAACTGCTCGGGGTCCTTGCCGTGCTTGCGCGCGAGTATCTCCCGCAGGCTCCACGAATCGCCGTTGGGATACCAGGCCACATCGTGGGCCTGGTATCCGGCCAGCATCCGCTGTACGGCCAGGGGCGGGCCCAGGAGGTTCTCGTTGTTGTGCAACCGTATGATCCTGTCCACGCCATAGAAACGGCACAGCTCGGAATCCGGCCGGGTCGGCCGGTAGGGCTCGAAGTCGCGGACATAGTCCGGGACCAGGTCGATCAGTTCAGTATCGGGCATGATGGTATATTATCAGATCGGAACGGCCGCCGCAGGGCAGCAGCAATGCGGGACGGAATCCCTGGGCAAGCAGCTCCGGCGTCATCCCGCTCTGCCAGAGTTCCGCCAGGTCCTGGTGGAAAAAAATGTTCTGGACGCCCGCAGCGAGCAGTCGGGCCAGCTGCCGTCCGAGAATGTCGGCAAAGTCCTCGCCGTCGCGCAGCGGGTGCAAGACCGCCTCGAACAGGTCCAGGCGCAGCTCCGGAAAGAGCACTGCGTTGTCGTGGCGGTGGGGAGAGACCGTGGCCGGAGCGACCTGACGGAACTCACGCACAAAGGCCAGCCGCTCGTACTGTTCGCGCAAAAAAGGTTCGATCGCGGCGTGCGTCAGCACCACGCCGCCGAAGTCCTCGCGCAGGTGCCGGTAGCAGGCCCTCAATGTGACACGGGTGCTCGGGTCGATGACGTAGTCCACGGCGCCGAGATATTCGAAATACGCCTGCGGCAAGGCCGGCGTCGTCTGCCCGCTGTAAACGCCGATGACCCCGGTGCGGGCCACGGACGACAGGAACAGCTCCACCAGACAGCGGGCGA
>CAZGAH010000024.1:28566-31091 GCA_964523295.1 uncultured Desulfovibrionaceae bacterium
GCCGCTTTCCGGTCGGGCGAAGACATAGGGACCGAAAAATATCATGGTCCGCGGTCCGGCCAGATGCCAGCAGAGCAGCCCGGCAGTCCGGCCGTGGATATCCGTAGCGAGCGCCACGTGCAGTTCGCCGGCCTGAATCATATCCACGATTTTGGCTGGTTGTCGCAGCGTTTTCAGCAGCAGATGCCGCGGGCAAAAGGCCTCCGCCAGTTGGCATGCCTCGTACAGGGCCGTTTCCGAGGGGTGCTCCTGCGCGGTGAACGGGGGATGCAAGGGGGCGTCCAGGGCAACCGCCCCGACCGATTGCGGCGGATACTCCTTGTCCACTTCGACGATCAGCCGGAACGAAAAGGCGTCGCGTCGCTCCAGCCAGGTGCGGCAATCCTTACAAAATAAAAGGCTGGAAGCGATATTTTCCTCGTCCGGCGTCTGACCGAAAAGATTGAAGACCTCCAGCCTTTCCGGGGCAGCGCTAGAAAAGCTCAGCCGCACGGCAACGGCCCGGTCCTCGATGTCCAGGTCGAGCGTCGACCCCGGGGCCACGGCCCCGCACAACAGGGCAAAGGCCGCGGGAGCCACCTGGCAAAGCTGTGCGGTCGCGCCGGCATCCAGCCGCCAGACCCGCGCCGCGCGCTCCACCGCGCAGACCGCCAAATCCTGCCACACGGGTAACGCCGGCAGACGGATCAGGATCGATGGACAACGAATCATACTCTTCTCCGGGTCTCGGAAGACTGTAGTCCCAAATACATACGACTGTCCGCGCTCGCACGCAAGCCCCGCGACCGCCATACACGACGATTTTGTTCTAAGCCCGCGCCCGCCGCCGGGCGGGTGTTAAGGGTCATCCCGAGATAATCAAACACTTGACGGGTATTGCGGGCAAGCTCACGCGTTGTTTGTTTGACGTTCGTCACTCCTTTAAAAAGGAGAGTGCTACAGTAAAACGTCGAAGTCTACTCACATTTACAGGTCCATAGCCCTTTCGTATCTGACTTCGATCCTCAGCGAATACCTCATCTAAAACACAATAGCATTTATTTTCAAAGTGCCAGTGTCTCATGTTGATTTCAAAATTTTTCTGCATCTGCTTAATCTTGCGGCCTGCTCGTTATGCCATAAGCAGGCTCAGCAGTCTTTTTATTGTTTGCTTTATAGTAAATATGACGTTCGATTATCAATACCTGTTTTGCATGGCGAATAATTTTCAGTCTGGGGAGGAAGGGGAGGCAGGCACTGTGGCAGGTTAGGGCCATGGAGACGGAGAAAAGGGGCCTTGCGGCAGTTGTGCTCCTGGCTAATATATATAGATTTGCGCTATCCCTCCCACAAGTCGGGCAATTTCCTCGCGGAGGTCTGCGGGGGCCAGGCATTCGGCGCTGGGGCCGAAGGTCTCTCATGCGGTTTCCGGGGGCAGGGAGAAGACGTGCGTTGTGGTCAACGGGGTCAGCTCGCGGATGCGCTGCATGGCGAGGAGCATTGGCCCGGCCTCGGCATAGCCGGCGCGGTGGTCTCCGGTCTTGAGGCCGCTCAGGTAGAAGGCTCCACCCTGGCTGAGCCGTTTGAGCGGGGCGAAGTCGTGTTCGCCGTCCGTGGCTTCAGGTCGAACCGCACCATGCGGCCCGGGAGCGGGAAATGCCGCCGTTCAGCGCTTCTGGAGCTGGCCGGCGAGATAGCGGCAGGCGTTTACGCCGATGAGCGGATAGAGCTTCATGAGCTCCATGAAGTGACCAGCCCGGATCAGCAGCGTTTCGACATTGTCCAGCGCCACATAGTCCCGCCGGGCCGGCTGTTCGGCGAACAGTCCCAGCAGGCCGAGCACGTCGCCGGGCTCGATGATTTCCGGCGCAATTTGCCCGTCTCCGGACGGGCTGCGCGCCTCTACCCTCCCGACGGTCACGAGGTGTACGCCCTCGAACAGCGCGCCCGAACGGACGAGCACTGTCCCGGCGGAGCTGGCCGTGGGTTCGGCTATCGAGGCCACCGCCCGCAGTTCGCGGATGCCCAGTCCGCTGAAGACCGCGACGCGGCGAAGAATTTGTACGTGGCGTATGATCGGCAGCATGGGAACCTCCTTGCCGCGGCAACGTTCGAGTGTCCAGGCAGAGGCCTGGCGTACGTCCTGATCATGGTCGACGCCTGCTGCGCCGGCTACGGCGCAGAGTATCGCGTCGGCGCGCGTCTCTCCGACCACGCAGATGCTCAGGAAGCGGGTCAGCGGCGAGCGGTCGCCCACCAGCCTATGGAGCACGCGGGCAGCGCTGTCGCCGCGCTGTATCGGCAGCACGGTCCTGCCGCGGGCGATGCGCTCGGCCTCGGGGATGGAATCCACCAGCGGGACGATCCAGGCGGCCGTGACCGGATCGAGCGTGGTCTCGATCAGCTCCACGGCGGCCGACCGTTCGCCCTGGCCCGAGGCCTCGAAAATGAGCCGCATGTCCGCGTGCGTTACCCAAAGCCCCCGAAAGACCATCAGCAGCGCCTCGCGGGAGCGCTCCCGTAGGTGTTGCGCCATCAGGGACGCG
>CAZGAH010000024.1:31101-34544 GCA_964523295.1 uncultured Desulfovibrionaceae bacterium
GGAGCGCATGCCCCGCTCATGTCCGCCACCAGGGCATTCGCGGCCACAAGGCAGTCATAGGCTGCTATCAGCCGGTTCCCGAGAAAGGGGATGAGGTCCGCGTCGCGCGTCCGCCCCAGGCGCAGTGTTTCCAGGACGCCAAGCTGCACGCGTTCCGAGTCCTGCCGCAGGGCCCGCTCCAGAAACGGCAGTGCCGGCGGACCGTAGCGCGAAAGCGCCTCGATGGCGGCGCGGCGGACGTTCTCTTCCTGATCCAGCAGCGGCAATAGCCCGGGCAACGCCCTCGGATCCCGGCTGAGGGCGAACGAGGCGGCCGCCTCGGCCCGGATGTGCGGATCGGGATCGTCGAGCCGGATCAGCGCGGTGTCGGGATCGAGCTGCGGAATGTCCAGTTCGCCCAGAAGCTCCAGAACCTCCTCAGGATAGGCCTCGGGCTCCATCCGCTGTCCGTCCGGGGCGTCCGCATCCGCCACGCCGACGGCAGCGGCCCCGAAACGGTCGTAGTCCAGCCCGCTGCCAGCAAGCACCTGTTTGAGCCCCTTCCCGTAAAAGCGGCGGAAACGAAAGGCCTCGATGCCCCAGAGCACCGACACCGCGACGCCCAGGAGGGTCAGGTCGCGGGGTGCTATCTCGTCCTTCAGCGCGACAAGCAGCAGAGCCCCGCCCACCGTGGAGGCCTGGCAGAGCGCGCCCCGGATGAAAATCTGGCTCCAGGCCGCAATCTCGCGCGGGACCAGCGTGAACAGCAGCTTGGTCAAGGGCCCGAGTGCGGCGCGCTGGAGGAATATGCTGGAGAACTGCGCGTAGGAGGCGGCGACCAGATTATAGAACAGGGCCAGGGCCCCGAAGGAGAGCAATCCGTTCAGCGGCGTCGCCAGGGCAAGGGCGCGCGGGGAGAGCCGTTCGTAGAGCCGTCCCGAGAGCGTGATGCCGATAAAGGTGATGCTGGTCGTGGCCCCGCGAAACCAACCCAGAAAAACCAGCAGGTCCTGCTCGGAGTGAAAGGCGTCCGCGGCCACTATCCCGAACTGCCAGGCCAGGACTGGCAGCGCCAGATTAGGCAGGATGGCGCAGGCGCACAGGAACCGGAAAATGGGGTAGCGCTCCAGAAAGCCGAAGACGGCGGAGAATTCCGGCGACGTGCCCGTGGCCTGTTCCGGGCCGCGCGCAGCCGTTTTCCGGGGCCACAGCGTCGCCAGGGCTCCGGCCAGCAGCAGGTTGGCCGCGCCGCACAACGGCAGGGCCGCATCGAAGCCGAGCAGGCTGGCCAGCGGGTGCGAGGCCATGCTGCCCAGGGTGGTTCCCATGACCTGCGCAAGGGTGATCAGGCGAAACAGCCGCTTCCCCTGCCGCGCGTCGAACAGCTCCTGAACCAGATTCCACAGATAGACGAGCAGGAAACCGTCCATGAGCGAGAGCAGCAGATACAGCAGCGGACACACAACCTCCGCCTCTTCCGGCGACGGATACGAGAGCAGGACCTGGGTCGCGCCGCACAGGAGCAGAAAGCCAATCAGCATTCCGCGATCCGAAATGCGCGTGCCCATGCGTCGGCAGAGGCTGAACACCGCCAGCGAGAGCACCCCGCCGGCACAGAGCATGATCGGGATGCGGTCCGGACCGTAGCGCTTGAGGAACGAGGCGTCGACGTAGTTCCGAAACAGGGCGAAAAAAAGGAAAATGGTAAAGAACAGGAGCAGGCAGCGCGCAACGACGGCGTACTCCCCGGGAAAAACGCGCAGTGTCTTTTCCAGCCACCCTTTCATGCCGCTCAGGCTACAATATCGCGGTCGCGCAGGCCGATGAGGTAGAGGATGCTGTCCAGGCCGAAGGTGGAGATGGACTGGCGGGCGCCTTCGCGGACGACGGGTTTGGCGTGAAAGGCGATACCGAGCCCGGCGATTGTGAGCATGGGCAAATCGTTGGCGCCGTCGCCCACGGCGATGGCCTGTTGCAGGCTGATGCGCTCTTTTTCCGCAATCTCGCGCAGGGCCGCGGCTTTGCGCGCGCCGTCGACGATCTCCCCCCGCAACTGCCCGGTCAGGCGGCCGTCAACGATTTCCAGCTCGTTGGCGTAGACGTAGTCGATGCCCAGACGCTCTTGCAGCCGGCGGCCGAAATAGGTGAAGCCGCCGGAGATGATGGCGATCTTGTAGCCGAAGCGTTTGAGGTTGGCGATGAGCCGTTCCGCGCCGTCGGTGAGCGGGATGTTCTCGGCGAGCGCGTGCAGGGCCGTTTCCTCCAGGCCGCGGCAGCATGACAGCCGGCGGCGCAGGCTTTCGCGGAAATCGATCTCCCCGCGCATCGCGGCCGCGGTCACGCGGCTGACCTCCTCGCCCACGCCCAGGAGTCGGGCCATCTCGTCGATGCCCTCGGCCTGCACCAGCGTGGAGTCCATGTCAAAGGCGATCAGCCGGCGGTTGCGGCGGAAGGCGTTGTCTTCCTGAAAGGCGATATCCACGTTCTGGGTGCTGGCGATGGACAGAAAGGCGCTGCGCATGGCGGCCGGGTCGCGCGGCGTACCGCGTACGGAGAATTCGACGCAGGCGCGCTGGCCGTCGGGCTGCGCGTCGAGCTGGAAACGGCCGGAGAGGCGCGTGACCACGTCGATGTTCAGCCCGTTCTCGGCGATGACCGCCGTAATTGCGGCCACCTGTCGGGCGCTGAATTCGCGACTGAGCAGGGTCACGATGTGCCGGTCCTTGCCCTGCGCTGCCACCCAGCCGGCGTAGCGCTCCGCGGTGATCGGCGTGAAGCTGACCGTGATGCCGAGTTCGTGCGCGGCGAACAGCACGTCCTTGATGATCGGCGAGGACTCCGAGGCCGCGGGGATGCGGATGAGAATCCCCAGGGAGAGCGTGTCGTGGATCACGGCCTGGCCGATGTCCAGAATCGAGACGTCGTACTCGGCGAGCACGGCCGTGATGCCGGCCACCAGGCCGGGCTTGTCCTCGCCGGTCAGGCGAATGAGGATCAGCTCCTGCATTGGCGTTCCAGCCCCCGCGGGCGTTCAGCTTTTCATGTTCACGTATTGCAGCGGGATGCCCAGGTCTTCCTTGTTCAGCAGTCCGATGACCGTCTGCAACTCGTCGATCTTCTTGCCGGTCACGCGGACCTGTTCGTCCTGGATGGCGGTCTGCACTTTGAGCTTGAGCGCCTTGACCATTTTCACGATCTTCTGGGCCACGTCCTTGGTCACGCCCTCGCGGATGGTCACCTCGGCGCGCACCTGGCCCTTGGCGGCGGCCTCGGGTTCGCCCCATTCCAGGCTCTTGGGATCGACCTTGCGCCGCACGAGATGCGTGATCAGCAACTCTTTGATCGCCCGGTACTTCATGTCGTCGCCCGTGAGCACGCGCAGCTTTTTGTCCTTGCGGTCCAGGTCCAGCTCCGTGGCGACGTTGCGGAAGTCGTACCGCGTGTTCAGCTCTTTCTTGACGTTG
>CAZGAH010000024.1:34554-50044 GCA_964523295.1 uncultured Desulfovibrionaceae bacterium
CGTAGGTCGTACCGATGTTCGATCTCTTTTCGAGCCTGGTTGATGGCGTTGTCGACCTCCTGCAGGTCCACGCAGCTGACGATATCGAACGAAGGCATAACGCTCCTTTCCTCCTTGCGCTGACTGACGACCGGCCCCGACGGCACCACTGCCCGCCCGGACCGACAGGGGCCATAACCTATCCAGGCGCGGCCCGGATGTCCAGAGGGGCGGGGCATCAAAATCCACCACCACGCAGCCACGTACACCTCCAGCGCCGCCGTCACGTCAGCCTGTTTCGGGGGAAGCGTCAGCTCGGCTCATAGTGCGTGCAACTCCTTCAGCTCGCGCTGCATTTCGGCCAACAGCTCGGCTTCCGTCGGCAGATGGAGCTTGTACCGACTCGTAAATATGGCGTTATTATGGCCTGGTCCGAGCAGGTACCTGACCACCGCGTCGTTCTTGTCCGTGCAGAGAATCAACCCCAGGGTGGGGCCATCGCCCTCGGTGCGGCGCTCCTGGTCGTAGTAGTTCACATACAACTGCATTTGACCCAGATCGGCGTGCGACAGCTTGCCGACCTTCAGGTCAATCAGCACATAGCACTTGAGAATGGCATGGTAAAAAACCAGATCGATGTAGAAATGGTCGCCGTCCAGGGTGATCCGTTCCTGACGGGAGACAAAGGCGAAACCTTTGCCGAGTTCAAGAAGAAAGGCCTGGAGGTTGCCCACGAGGGACTGCTCCAGCGTGGATTCCACAAGCCGGGGCGATTCCGGCAAACCCAGAAATTCGATGATCAGAGGGTCCTTGAACGCATCGGCCGGTCTGGCGATCTCCTGCCCTTGCGTGGCCAGGCGCATCAGCCCCTCCTTGTCTTTGCTCAAGGCCAGACGCTCGTACAGCAGACTGTTGATCTGACGCTCCAGCTCGCGCGCCGACCAGGCGTTGGCAATGGCCTCGATCTCGTAGAACGAGCGGGCGGTTGGATTGTCAACCTTGAGGAGATGACGATACAGGGACCAGGCCAGATTTGGGTGGAGCAGGCCAGGCCGCCATGCTGCTTCCGTTGGAGCAAGATGCATGAGGGGTGGGATTGTCGGAATTTCCGATTCGCCACACATTGTGTGGCGTTTTTCGTCTGGAGCAGATTTGCCACACGCTGTGTGGCGATTTTGCGCGTGATCGAGAAGCGCCGGGTATTCCAGAAAGAATTGGCGCATGTAACGCAGGTTCTGGACCGAATAGCCGGCGCCGTACTCGGCCTTGAGTCTGGAGGAAAGATCGGAAAGCAGCTGTGCGCCGTAGCTGGCCCGTGTTTTTCCTCTTTGCTCTTCCTCGACGATCTCGCGACCGATCAGCCAGTAGGTCGCGACTTGCGCGGTGTTCACGGACCGGCTGACGCAACGGCGGGCCTGGTCGAGGATGTCGCGTATGCGGGCGAAGACGGTCGGCGCTTGCCTGGCTTTCGGAGTATCCATGACTATTCCTTGGGGGCTGGGCGTTCGTGGCTCTCAAGCCCGGAAGGAGTCCTTGCGTGGCGGCCGTGCGTTTTGTGGCTTTGAATATCGGCGGCGCGGACTCCGGGGTGGGCTCGGGCGCGAGGTCCGGGTCGGCAGGCGCCCGGGGCAGGCTCTCCACCTTGAGCTGTAGTCGTGGTGCCTCCACTCGCAGCGGGCCAGGACCTGCCTGGGGATTTTTTGGCCGTCAGGTTCGGCCAGCGCGTCTGGTCGCCGCGAAACGCGGCGCAGAGCGCGAGCCGGTTGTCGCCGAAGATGATGCGGATGTCAAAAATATCGCTGTCCGGTACGCGCTGCCCGGCGAGGCAGGACTTGTCCGGGTCTTCGGGCAGGATCCGCGGCTCCAGCTTCGGCCGGATTTCCTTGCCGATCCGGGTGAGTTCGAGTTTGTGCTTCGTGCTCATGCCGTTCCTCAGGCCAGTCGCTACGATAGCTGATTCACGCGCCAGACGGCGGTGGCGACCCTGGCCATGGACTTCTGGCGCTCGGCGATGCGCTCCGGCGTCCACTCCGCGTTCTCTTCGGCGATCTTTTGCGTCATGTGAAACGCGCTGTTGCCGTAGGCCGCGCGTTTGGCGGCGAAGTCCGCGTTGCCGATATCACGATTCTCCGCCGCGTTCAGCAAGGTCATATTGCCCAGGCGACAGACCATCCCTTGCGCCTCCTCGTCAGTAAACGGCCAGTCCTGCCCAGGATTCTGCGGCAAGACGTGCTCTATGCTGAGACTTGCGCTCCCCCTGTCGTACTCCTGTCCGGTTTCCTGCTTTTCCAGGGCGCACAGGATGTAGAGTGCGACCTTTCGATTGCGCGACTGTTTGATTTGAAGACTCTTTTCGGCAAAGGCCGCGCGAAACGTGTCGTCGCCAGGATACAGGGGACGCAACAGTTCAAGCACGCGCTGGACGCTCGTCAACTCCCCTGCAGAAATCCGTTGCGCTATTTTATGATAGGTGCGCTCTTGCTCGCTGGTCGATTGGCCGCAGATCACGTTGTAGCGAAAAGACATGACGACCATTGCGCGCAGCAGAATCTCAAACTCATCGTCTTCAAAACGTCGCCGCGCAGCCACCAGCAAGGCGAATGGTTGTCGGACGTTGAACAGGCTCAGGAGCCCGGCGCAGGTCTTGAGCTGCGGCGCCCAATGCGCGCCTTCCGGGTTGGTCAGCGCCAGATAGGGGTCCACATCCTCCTCCATGCCGCGCAAGAGACCGAACACGGATTCCCTCGTGGTCAGACGGGTGCGGATGGCTTTGAACAACTCGGACTGGCGTACAAAGGTCTCACGACTGATCCAATGCACGCGCAGAAAGGTGGGAAAGCTCTCAGCGCCGAGTCTCGCGACCAGCGCTTCCCAGCGCTCCTCCAGGGCAAGCATCTCCCTTTCGTGCTCGTTTTGCTTGTGCAGCACGGAAAAAAGGTAGTTCTTGAGCAGGTCCGTGGCCGAAAGCCGGACTCCGCGCGCGTTGAGCGTTTCGAAGACTTTGTAGGCGTTAAGTTCGTCGGTTACGGTGATGACCGTGAAAAACAAGCGGTCGCTCATGGTTTCGACCAGGGTAGCCAGAGCCACGCCCTCGTCGGTTGTATCCCTGGCGCCGTAATCGCGCACTTTGCCCTCGAACCACTCTGACGCCTTGCGCAACAAATGCTCCGAGGCCTTGAACCCCCTGCTGGGCAGGTTGACAAGCGGAACGAGGTACGTTTGATAGTAATTGTCGTTGTTGCGGTTGAGCGACAATTTCGAGCGCGGGAGCAGCGTGATGGGGTCAAGATAGCCAATGTACGCCTGCCGTATCTGCTCCATGCGTCGCTGATTCTTCTCGGCGTCCACGCCTTGCTCCACCAGGCGCTTGAAATTGCGCAACACAGCCAGCACGATAATTGCCAGCGTGGTCAACCGCTGCTGCCCGTCGATCACGTCGAAGGTCTTGTCGTCCTGCGACTGCAAAACGAGATAGCCCATATAATGCGCCGGCTCGCCGCCCTCGCGCACGGTTTCGAGAATGTCGGCCCAGAGGTCGTCCCATTCCTCTTCAGTCCAGCTATAGTCGCGCTGGAAACGAGGGATTCGGTAGGTCAGGCCATTGCCCAGGAGCTTGCGGTAGATAGTATTTTCCGCCTTGAAATACGTCGCGGGCATCGCCGTCCTCCCTTACCTCATTTTCCATAGTGACCACCAGCGGAATCGATTACAGATTGGCGCCCTCGCCGCCGGCTTCCTCGGCGATAATGATTCAACCCTGTACGCGGAAACAGCCCACAAGGCCCGGGCGCATAGCTGCTCAACGTCAACCTCAGGCGTTCTTCCAGGACTCGTGCGAGTGTATGATTTTCCAGTCTTCACCCTCTTTTTTCCAGAGCATCGTGAAGACATGCGCGGTGTTGATCGTTTCACCGGTTTTCAGCTGCATTTCACAGCGCTCCTCGCTGGTCAACAAGGCCAGCTCGTTTGTCAGCGGGGCGACGCGAATCAGCTGCGGATCGACGAGCTGCTTCGTCCGCTGCGCAAAATAGCCGCGGATCATGGCAATCCACTCGTCCCGCGTATTAGAGTAATCCGTCCCGGCTATGGTCGAGAGAAAGTTGTCTCTGCTGTAATACGTGGACCAGGCGTCCACATCCAGTGCGTTGACCGCGGCAATCAGCTGGAGAAAGGCGTCGAGCACGGCCTTGCGGATGGAATCCGTTTCGACTTCGCTTCCTGAATTCATGACAGTCTTCCTTTTTTTCATGTTTTGCCTGCACGCACGATTGCAAATACGCCTTTCGGACGTCCCCGCACACGCAGCGCGGGCCACTGTCCTGCCGAAGCATGAGCGGATTGCATTGTCTACGTCCTTGCCCCTCGTTTGACAAGCAACAGCACGCCCCTGGCCTTGGTATCCGGCGGCCGCGGTCCGCTACGCGCTCGCCGGAGAGCCCCCGTGTCATAGCGTACGCGTGGCTGATACCACATTTCTGCACCGTTGCGCGCCCGCCGCCATCCGCACTGACGCCAAGGGCAATCCCGAGCACGACAGCTCTCCGCACTACACCTGGTGAGGTGCGCTGGGAGGTCACGACTCGGTCATGAGTGTATCCGCGGAATAGGAACAGGCGATGTCAATCGGATGTCCATGGATGGAATAGGATCGATTTCTAGAAAAAGTCCAGACGCTGTGGGCGCGTACACGAAACAGCAGTTGAAATGACTCTGAACCGGGAGAGGCGGAGAGGGTGTTCGTAACGTTCCGGCGCAAAACTGCCGGGAACACGGAGGGCGAAAAACTGAGTGCGGACAGCGGGACCGCCTGCGAGGGGTCCGGGTCGTCAGTCAGGTCGGGAATCCCGCTGCGCCGGAATGCGGTTCCGGCGCAGCGGTGCGTTCAGGCGGGATTATTTGCCCAGCCACTCGGGCTTGCGCTCGAGGGTCTCGGTGGCGAGCAGTTCCATGGCGTCGTCGCCCAGGCGGTACAGCTTGACCGACATGTTCGGGCGGTGATCGTCGGGGAGAAAGGTGATGGGCGGGGTCAGGCCCATGGGGTCGTAGTCGCGCAGGGTTTCCAGGGCTTCCTTGATAGACGGGCCGGTCAACTCGCCCTTGGCGGAGGCCCGCTCCAGGGCCTCGGCCATGACCAGCATGGAGGCGAAGCCGCGGATATAGTGGGTCATCTGGGGCTGGTTGTTGGTGACCTGCTGGATGATCTTGTTGCCCGGCGTGCTGTCGTTATAGACTACGGCGGTCTGCAGGCTGATCTGGCCCTTGGCGGCCGGGCCGGCGAGCTTGAAGATGTTCTCGTCAGCGCCCCAGATGTTCGTGAAGAACACGGCCTTGCTCTGGAGCTTGTTGGCGTCTTTCATGACCACGGCGCAGGACGGCGTGGTGCCGCCGAGCCAGATGAAATCGGGCTCGGATTTCTGCAGCCGGAGCAGCTGCGTGGCTGCTTCGGTGGCCTTGAGATCGACGATTTCCTCGCCCACGACATCGAAGCCAAGTTCCTTGGCGTACTCCTTGCCTGCCGGAATCGGCGCCAGGCCGTACGGAGCGTTGGGGTAGACGAAGGCCACCTTGGGCGCCCTGGATTCCTTCCAGTTTTCCTTGAGATATTTGAGCGCGGCGCGCAGCTGCGTGGAATAGTCGGCGGCGACGAAGAAGTTGTAGGGCGCCTTCTTGGGATCGGTCAGGTGCGCGGAATACGAGGCGGACAGGGTCGGGATCTTGTCCTTGTTCACAAAGCCGGTCAGGGCCTCGGTGTCTGCCGTGCCCCAGCCCTGCAGGGCCACGATGCCCGCGTCCTTGAAGCGCTTGTAGGCGGTCAGGGCCTGCTGCACGTCGTAGGCGTAGTCGACCTGAATGGGCTTGATCAGCTTGCCGTTGATGCCGCCTTTGCTGTTGAGGTATTCGATGCAGGCCATGATGCCGTCGGCGTAGGGCTTGCCCACCGAGGAGGTCGGCCCGCTCAGGTCCGAGATGACGCCGATACCGATGCCGTCGTCAGCCGCAGTGGCGCCGGTGGGCAGGAAAACCAGGGCCGCGGAGACCAGGGCCAGGGACAAAATCAGGGAAAACAACCGTTTGTGCATTGCCAGCTCCATGTTTAGAAGGATTGAACCATAGCGGCGGCGCCGCAACACCATGTCGACTCTGTAGCCGGACGAGCAAGAGGAGCGCGCTGGAACATCGGCGCGAAAGAGACACGACGCCTGCACTCCGCGGCGAGGCCCCCTCGCTCCGCGACAGGATACCCCCCTCGCTGACGCTCAGTATGCGTACGGATACAATTTCCAGCAGGCTTTGGCAAGTCGCCAGCGACAGCCCGGCCACCGCCGCTCCGGCCGGGAGAGGCGCGCGCAGAGGCGGTTGCCAGGAGAGTGGCCTTACTCGTGGCGTATTGTGCTTGCTATCAGACAGCAGATAGACGCGCTTCCCTTCCAGGAAACGGGTTGACGGGCTTTCAAACCCCGAGGGAGATGCGTTTTTTTTCATTGGCTTTGAGTAAGTGGCAGGAACGGACGAAAATTCCATAAAGCCATACATTTTTCGAATCAAAAATACTAATCTCTGCTTGGAAATTTTTCTAACTGACCATGATAATGAGCCATTGGCCAGATAGTCTACTTTTTTGGTGGGAGTTGGTCCTGTGTTGACTATTTCTTAAGCATCGAATAATTTCAGTCAGAAACACATGCTAGCCAAATCATAAAGAAAAGAACAATGTACTGAAACTGTTGGCAAACGTGTTAATCGACATAATTCTGGAATAACCTGTATTTTCTGGTTCTATGTTCGGCTCTCCGAACAAGCCGATGATCGGATTACGCGGATAATGGCGGATGAGAAATGACGAGCGGGCGTTATCGGTCATGCGAAATGACTGAACCGGGCGTGTGCGCCGGGACAGGTACGCGTGTTCAATGGCGCGGGCTGGTGCCGGGCTGTGGTATTTCCGACGGCTTTCGTTCCGCGCTCAGCGGAGTGCCTGCCCACGAGTGCGGCTTTGTCATGGATGGTCGTATCCGGCGCCGTCCCACGGCCTTCTGAATTTTCACGGGGTGAACATCATGCCAATGAGCAGCATTTCGCCGTACCGTTTTCCTGCGAGCCAGCCGGGGCAATCATTGTCACGCGCTGCTCGCGAGCGCTCCGCGTGCGGGGGCTTCACCTTGCTGGAGATTGTGCTTGTGCTGGGCATCCTCGGGATGCTCGCGGCCATTGCCGCGGCAAGCCTGAGTTCGGATGCCGAGGAGCTGGCCTCGGCGACGAACACGCTGAAGAGCCATATTCGCTTCGCCCAATCGATCGCATCGGCGCAAACGGCCATTGCCGGGCAGGACAGCGTGCTCTGGGGGCTGCAATTGAGCGGCAGCTCCTATGTCCTGCAGCGTAACGGCGTCAGCCAGGCCAGCGTCAGTTTTCCCGGTACGGGGTCTGCGGTCCATACTGTGCCGGGTTCGGTATCCGTTTCCGGCGGTCCGTTGTTCTTCGATTTCAAGGGCAGGCCGGTAGGCAGCACGGGCGTTGCGAACAACAGCGACGTGACGGTCACCGTCGTCGGCGCAAGCGGCTCGCACGCCATAACCATAACCCAGGGTACCGGATACGTTCCATGAACCATGCACGCTCTTCCCGATGCGCGGGGTTTACGTTGATCGAGCTTATCATCACGCTCGTACTCATGGCCTCGGTCGCTGCCATGGTCGTTCCTTTTTTCGGCTCCGGCGTGGACAGCAGCACGACCGTTGTCACCCGGCTGCACCGGCTTACCGATCTGAACACGGTGCTTGAAAACATTCTCGCCGATTTCGAGAGCACGGCCAGCACGATGGTCATGTTCAAGTCGAAGCTGGATTCGAGCCCGGCGCAGTACATTCCCTCCGGAATGCACGCGACGATCAGCACGAGCGACGTCTTCAGAATGAACACGGTCGCCTCCCCGGCCCTGTCGCCGGTGTACGACACGAGCGACGCCCTGCGCGTGACCGTCAGCTATCCGGAAGGCGGCGCGTTGACGTATGTGCTGGTGGAAAAAGACGACTGATACACGGGAGGACAAGCGTATGCGCGCGAACACGGTTGCTGGTTTCACCCTTATCGAGCTGATCGGCACGCTGGTTATCCTGGGGCTGGTCGGCATGGCCGGGAGCATGGGATTCGCCAACATCGTCGAGGGCTATCTGTTCGCTGCCGACAACGTCAACCTGGCGCAGAAGGCGCAGACGACCCTGGATCGCATCGGCCTGGAACTCATGAACATCAATTTTCCCACCAGCCCGGGCGCAGGGCGCGGGGTCGTCAGCTCGTCAAGGACCTCCATCGAATACGACGCCGACTTCGGCGTGAACCGGGGCGAGGAGACGGGCAACCGGATCAGCCTGGACGCCGGCGCGAACAGGATTCTGCTGCGATCGAACGGCGTGGAGCGGGTGCTGGCCGACTCGGTGACCGGCTTAAGCCTGGATTACTTCGACACCTATAGCGAGGTTTCGCCGAGCGCCAGGAACAGCTACCTCGCCTACAGCCCGAGTTCCCCCTACACCAGGATCATCGGCGTGACCGTGACCATGACCGGGGCAAACAACGTAGCGCAAACCTTCAGCATCCGCGTCATGCCGAAGTTTCTCAGGGAGACGTCATGAAGCATTCACCACGCACCCGCAGCACTGCCCCGGACTTCCCGGCCCGGCCGGGCGGGGTGCCAGGATGGAGTGAAAAGTTGAATAACCTATATATATATATATATATATAAGCAAGACACTTCTAGACAGGCCGGATTTTCGCTTCTCTACGTCATAGCCGTGATCATGGCCATCGGGGTGCTTGCCGCGGGCGTGCTCTCCGTAAGCCAGTCCGGGGTCCAGACGGAACTCTACTACCTGTCCACGCTGCGCGCCCGGTACATGGCACTGACCGGTTTCAATTACGTGAAGAACAATTCCAGCGCCGAGTATGACCGGCTCGAGGGCTTGACCTTCACGGTCAGCGACGGCGCCGGCGACGAGCTGGGCCGCTTTACCGTCGTCGACGACTCGCACCGCCAGTGGCAGGACCCGAACGGCATCATCTGGCAGGAAATCCAGGTCCGCGGCACGGTCAACGCCGGCAGCTCCCTGGAGGCCAATTATATCGTCCACAATAGTTTTAATAAACAGGAAGCTATTACGTTTGGGGATGATTTTGATGCTTTTCAAGATGGATCATCCGACCCAGGCAAGCGGCCACTATATAAAGACGATGTAAACAAAAGATTTATCATTGGAAACAATCAAAATTATGCTTTTGGTTCATTATTTTATTCGGGAGATAAGGTGCTGAACAGTGGAGCGAATCCCAACATTTGCGAGGATGGACGGTGCGACTTAAAGCAGGGATTTCGACTTTTTTTTGTCAGCCGGTACTCGGCCAATGCTGCTGACGGGCTTGTCTTTACCTGGTTTGGGGCAGGGAAAAGCCGCTACCTCAATACGCTTTGCTCCGTCGGCGGAGACTCCGCTCTTGGCGAAATGATTGGTTACGCTGGAGATGGTCGCGTCTACACGGGAACGAATGGGACATACGGAACGGGAGCCATTAAGCACTGGGGGACTTACATAAAAAATGATCCAACATGCAAAGATAGTCCAGACGGATCAGTACTATGTGCACGAAAATTATGTGAAGATACAGGTAGACTATATAATGCAGCAGGAGAACTCATCGGATACAATACGGAGTTTCGCTACTACAGGACTGAAAATTACGAAGGAAACCCACCTCAGGTAAAAAATAAGGTACATTACAACAACGAAGACAGAAAAGGCATCCAGCCACCGAAGATGGGCATCGAATTCGACAACTGGGACAATACGAATACTGGCGGCATCTGCCAGAGTTCTACCGCGTACAATGGCTGCCGCGTGAGTTACCGGCAGGACAGGAGCGGCGACCATATCGCCTATATTTTTTGGGGTGACTTGGCGAATTCTGAGCCAAATACCTTCAACTGCGTCTACTACCACAATAATTCGAGCACGCGCTTTACCGATGGCACCTATCTCGCCGAATGGCAGGGGGCCCATGCCTACGACGATAACAAGCACGGACGCGGCTACAACGACGCCTATGGAAGCACGGGATACTGGCAGAGCAATTTCAGCTGGCTGAACAACACCTTCGCCTTCCGGACTGAAGTGGAACGAAGCCTGACGCCGAGTGGCGGCAGGTACGAGTACACCATCAGGAGCTGGCTCAAGCGATGTACGACTACGGACTGCGAAGAGTATTGGAACAGGGACTGGTACGAGGCGAATGGCAGCACGGACACCGACAATCTGTATTTTTCCGACACGAGCAAGTTCCTGTGTCAGGACGCGCCCTTTGACATGTGCGAAGACGGCAAGGAAAATACTGTGATCTTGAAGAAAACCGTCTTTTTGACGCAGCAGGAGCACGACGACTTCGACAAAATGATCTTCGGCTTCACCGCAGCCACCGGCGGGGCGACGCAGAATGCCACTTTTTCGCAGTTTATCCTCCAGTTCATCAGAGCCAGCGACTACGAATACGACACCTCGGGCGAGATTATTCACCGGCGGCGCGTGCATAACCGGAAAATCAACTGATGCGGCGCGTAACCGTCCGCTCTGGCCGGGGCCGGGGGGGCAGCGTTGCGCGGCGATGGTTGACGCCAGGGGCGCTGAAGGCCAAATTCGCATCATACGTCGAAGAACCTGCCTCCCTGTCCCTTGGCCTCTCCTCCCCGTTGTCCGGGTTCTTCCGATTTGCAAACAATACCGGCGCGTCGCCTCCGGAAGCTGCATTGCTTCCGGAGAGAAAATCATATACATTAAATTAGTCCTGCACGTGATCTGCCCTGATTTTTCATGGAGCCGGCCGGGCATGACGTCAGCATGGCGCGGGCGGAAATGGCCTGATTGTACATGCCCCCCAAACCATTCCCGCCCTCACGGACCTGCTATGGCACAACCAGCCGGACGACGAACGCCGCTGCTGCGACAGGCGGCCAAGAGGCTGATCCTGACCTCGGTCGTTGTCGTATGCCTGGCCGGCGCAGCCGGCATCTGGGGCTACAGCAGGATCGTCGGTTCGGCTGCCGAGCGCGAAGCCGACACCGTCGAGGCCTACTACCTCAACAAGCTGCGTGAATGGGATTTCACCTGGAAGCGTTCGGCGAGCCAGCTCAAGGCGAGGCTTGAGTTCCTGCGCGTGGACGTCGAAGCGGCAACCCGCCGCTCCAGGCTGGACGCCTATTTTTCCATCCAGGGGGAGGAACTCTTTTTCACGCACCTGCTGTTGATCGGTGAAGGCGGGAAGGTGCTGTATCATTTCGGCCAGCAGGAAATCCTGCCCGAGCACGTCGAATCCCTGAACGACGAAGACTGGTATTTCAGCGTGGAACAGGGCGTGCTCTACCGCATCTGCGCCACGCCGCTCTGGCTCGGCCCCGATGGCATGGGGCGGATGCTCGTGTTCGTGCCCCTGGACAGCGGCTTGTTGTATCAGAACACCTATTCGAATACTGACCTGCGCCTGGTCTGGCAGGGCCAGATCGTGGCCGCGTCCCTGCGCTCGCTGGATCAGGGCAGGGATTCGGCCCCCGACCGGGCGTTGGTGCGGGTGCTGGCCTGGCCCGGCGCCGGGTCACCTGCCCCGGAACTGCAACTCACGCACCACCTGGCCGGGCTGATGAGCGGCCTGGACCTGCTCTTCATCGGAGGCGGCGTACTCGGGGTGCAGGCTCTGGCGCTGTGGGGGGTGCTGGGCTTGTGGCTGGTCCGTTCCACCCGTCGCATCGTCGAACTGGGCTTGGCCTCGCGTGAATTCACGCAGGGATATGCCGGGACGAATCCACAGGCCGTGTCCCTGGCCGACAAGACCTTTTCCCGGCAGGACGAAATCGGCGACGTGGCCCGCTCTCTGCAAGAACTCATCCGGACGGTAGCGAATTTCGATGCCGAGCGGCAGCAGCAGGCCCGGACGATCATCGAGAGCGAGGCCCGGATCCGGGAAATCACCGCCGTGCTCGCTGACGGTGTTTTCGTGGTCGATGTCGACATGACGATCACCTTCCTGAACCCGGAAGCGGGTCACCTGCTGGGCTGGAACGAGGCGGAACTCCTCGGGTGCAACTTTCGGGACGTCATCTACGGCGGCCGGGCCGGGGACGCCGCACAGGACGGAGAGGCCTGTCCGCTTCAGCTGGCAATGCAGACAGGCCGTAAGCAACGCAGCAGCGACTGGATCTACCGCCGTAAGGACGGGTCCCATTTTCCCGTCTCCGTCGCCGCGGCGCCTATTCTGCGCAACGAGCGAACCATGGGCGCCGTCGTCACCTTCGAAGACATCACCGAGCGCAAGGCCGCCGAGGAGGCCTTGCATCAGGCCCGGGCCCGGGCCGAGGAGCTGGCCGTCAGGGCCGAGGCGGCGAATCGGGCCAAAAGCCAGTTTCTGGCCAACATGAGCCACGAAATCCGGACTCCCATGAACGCCATAACCGGCCTGTCGCATTTGCTGGTCCAGACGGAGCTGAGCACGCGGCAAAAGGACTACGTCGAGAAGATGCGCAGCGCCTGCCGCACGCTGCTCGGCATCATCGACGATATTCTCGATTTCGCCAAAATCGAGTCCGGAAAGATATCCATCGAGGACGTCCCCTTTGCGCTCTATGACATCCTCAACGCCGTGATCGGTCTGGTTCAGGCCCAGGCCGAGCGCAAGGGCCTTGAACTCGTCGTGGATATCAACCCCGATGTCCCGCTGCGGCTGCGTGGCGACCCGCTGCGGCTCACGCAGATACTGACCAATCTGGCCAGCAATGCCGTGAAATTTACGGAACATGGCGAGGTGCTGATCAGCGTCAGGGTGATTCAGAAGGCGGACGAAGCACCTCAGCCCCGCCAGAAGCTCCGCTTCGCCGTCCGCGACACCGGCATCGGCATGGACGACGTGCAGCGAAGCCGCCTGTTCGAGGCCTTCATGCAGGCCGACGGCTCCATCACCCGCCGCTACGGCGGCACCGGCCTCGGGCTGACAATCGCGCGTCGGCTGGTCAGGCTCATGGGCGGCGACATCGATGTCAAAAGCGCCGTGGGACAGGGCAGCACCTTCTGGTTCGATCTTTCCCTGGCATCCGAGTGGGCGGATATCGCCCCGGCCAGCCCGGCTCTGTTCGAGGGACTCCGTCTGCTGATCGTCGAGCCCAACGACACGGCCCGGGGCGTGCTGTCGGACTACGCGAAGGCCTTGGGGCTGGAGCCCGAAGCCGTGTCTACGATGGAGCAGGCGCTGCAGCGGCTGCGGGAGTCCGCGGGTGGCAATCCCTTTCGCTTTGCCCTGGTCGAGCGTGGCGTCGGGCCGGCGGGAGGGGACGCCCTTGTGCGTCATTTGCGCGCAGCGGCAAAGGGGACGCCGCTCGCCGTTCTGCTCATGGCCTTGCCATCAGGGCATGATCCGGCCGGCAGTCTTCCGCAGTCCAGGCGCCAGATCGGTGAACTGACCAAGCCTGTCCTGCTACCTTCGCTCCAGAAAGCCCTCCTGGCCGAACTGGACGGGGGCGAAGACGCGGGCGCAGTCCAGGCGTCTTGCAGCGAGCACACCCGGGCGCGCTTCGAGGGGGTTGCGCTCGTGGCCGAGGACAATCCCATCAACCGACAGGTCGCCGCCGAGCTGCTGGCCTCGTTCGGGCTGCGGACCATCCTGGTCGCCAACGGACAGGAGGCCATCGAGCAGCTGCGGTCCGCCCGCGTCGACGTGGTGCTTATGGACGTGCAGATGCCGGGGCTGGACGGTCTGGAGGCCACGCGCCGCATCCGCTTCTATGATACGACGACGCCGATCATCGCCATGACCGCCCATGCCATGAGCGGCGACCGTGAACGCTGCCTGGAAGCGGGCATGAACGACTATACGGCCAAGCCCGTCGAGCCCGATCAGCTGAACGCGGTACTGGCCCGCTGGCTGAAGCCGCTGCCCTGCCTGCCGCAGGACGATGCCGGCGCCCGGAGCGGCTCTGTCGCCTTGGACGAAGCGTCTTCGCCGTTGCAAACGGAGCGCGTATTGCGCCGGCTGGACGGCGACCGTGGTTTTTATCACGAGCTGCTCAGCGAATTCGTCAAAAATAATCAGGAGATCGTCGACCGACTTGCTACGACGCTGGAATCCGACAATCTCCCAGAATTCGGGCGGATGGTACACGCGCTGGCGGGCGTGGCGGGAACCATCGGTGCCGGCCCCGTGGAACGCACGGCCCGAGCCCTGGAAGCGGCCTTCCGGAGAGGAAGGAACGAGGCACTGCGGTCAACATTTACGATGCTGAGGCCGCGCTTCGAGGAGCTGCTCGCGGCGATACGCGACGAGCTGGAGCTGGAAGACGCCGGAAACAGTGCCTCGGACAGTCAGGTGGAAGTCTCCGGCAAGGACCGGGCCGAACTGGCCGCTCTGCTGCGACAGCTGGCGGAACTGCTGGAATCGAGCAGCTACGTGGACAGCGAACTGATCGAGCGCTTACTGGCTCTCTCTCCTGTGGGCAACCGCACTGCTCGCGTCATCCAGATGGCCATAGGCAATTTCGACTATGAGCGCGCCCTGGCAGGCGTACGCGAGCTTGCCGCCGCGCAGGGGCTGCCGCTGGAGAGCTGAGCCTTCCCCGGGACGTCGCTCATGCGGACGCCCTGGCGCCAGAACAGGCTCTGGATGTCCACCGGCCGCGTAATAATCCCATATTCGAGCAGAAAGTTCTGGATGTCCGACAGCGAGCGGTAGTCTTCGTCGGTTACGGTGGCGCGAAAATCGTAATCCGGTATCAACCGCTTGACGTCGTCGACGCCGATACCGGTCTCCCGGGCAACCAGCGCGCAGGCGAGCGCGTGATTGGCGGCGATGAACTCCAGAGCGCGCGCGTGGACGGCGAGATAGCGTTTCCCGAGCTCCGGATGCTTGCGCAGAAAGGCGCCGTTGGCAGCAGTCAGAATAAGTCCCGTGGTCAACCCCTCGCCCGTAGTGAGCACGCGCGCGCCCTCGGCCTCGGCCTTGATCCTCGCTGATCCGGCAATCAGGGCGGCATCGACGCCGCCGCTGAGCAGGGTGACCAGTGCCTCTCCGGCCAGCACATTCACGAAATTCACCTCGGATACCGGCACACCGGCCTTTTTCAGCCCTGCAACGAGCATGAGATGCATGAGCGTGCCTTGGGGCCCGGCGATGGTTTTCCCGCGCAAATCGGCAATGGTCCTGATGTCGGGATTTTTGACCATAATGCAGTAGGCGCGCGGAGCGCGGGCGAAAACCCCGATAGCCGCGATGTCCTGGCCTCTGGACCTGGCCGTCAGCACCGCGTCCGCGCTGATGACGCTGGCGAACTGGACCGCGCCCGATGCCAGCGCTTCGGCCTGCTTCGGCCCGGCAGCCACTTCCGGCCAGGCCACGGCAATGCCGTCCGGAGCGAACTCTTTCTCGAACATCCCCTGGGCCCGCGCCACGATCAACGGGGCGTTCAGAGGGAACTTGACGTAGGTTATGG
>CAZGAH010000024.1:50054-52623 GCA_964523295.1 uncultured Desulfovibrionaceae bacterium
TGTCGCCTGCCAAAGTTGCCTGAGGAGTCAATAATGCCAGGAGACATAGAGCTGATGAAAGCAAACAGGCGACCAGGTTGCCAGGATTCATCATGTCCACCTCCACGTACAAGCGCCAGGATCCGGCATGAATGAAGCCGGCCAGACATTCCCCCACCGTTGTCATCCATTCAACGTAAATATGACCGGATGATCCGGGCTTGTCAATGAAGTATGGCCGAATTGTACGAAGACAGCATTGAGAGTCTGTGAGAGCGCGGAGCAAGGTGGCGGCCAGAAAAAAGGGATTGCAGGATGCTCTCCCGTCACATGCTGTAGCTGAATCCCTCGCCGAAAAGAATGTCATATTGAAGCAGATTCAATTCATCAAACAAGGTGTCACTCTTGAAATTGTCAAAGCTGGCGATATTTCCCTCCCGGTCGAGCACGAACTTTCTGTGAATGACGGGATAGGCTTGCAGATTTCTATGGAGAAAGAACAGGTTTCCAGGCAAGGCATGGCCCATCTGATGCAGGACCAGGGCCGGGAGATAGGCCGGAGAAAGCTGCTCGGGGATGTCCCGTGGATCCAGCAGGCCGGCTTTGTTGGCCCAGAGCAGGCCGGGAGTCTGATGCAGTTTGTAATCAATCGCCAGCAGGTCAGATACCGGCTCAGCCAGGGAACTCAATCTGGCGAGTTCGGTTCCCAGACTCGGCTGGTGATCGCCGAAAAACAGAACGATGACCTGTTCGTCTCTCCGTTCAAGAAACTGCAGCAGCCTGGCCAGCTGACGGTCGGAATCCATGACGCCGGTCAGATAGGAGCCCAACTCAAGCCGCAATGCTTCAGGAAAATCGCCGTCCACGACCAGTTCATCGCCGAGACGGCCAGGAAAATACGGTCCATGGTTCTGCATTGAAACGGCATGAATGCAATACGGCCCGGTCGCGCCATCGATAACTTCGATAATCTTGTCAACCAGCGACTCGTCGGAAACAAAGGGACCCCTTTTATACGCGTCCTGAAAATGCTCAAGGGCGATGAATCGCTGGAACCCGAGATGAGGATACACGTTTTCCCGGTTCCAGTACCAACTGTGGAAAGGATGGATGGCAACTGTTTGATACCCCTTGTCTCGCAAAAAAGACACAAGCGAGGGAACAGGGCGACGGATATAATGATCGAAGGGAATTGCTCCAGGGGGCAAAAAAGCGTTGAACAGCCCTGTCAACACTTCAAACTCCACCAGGCTGGTGCCGCCGCTGACCGTCGGGGAAACAAGGCGAAAACTTGGATACGTGGCCGCAAGACGCTGGAAGTTCTCCAGAGGATTTTCCGGGGAAAGAATTGTCACGCCTGAGAGATCCGAGAAGGACTCGCTCATGAAAATGATCAGACTGACAGGGCGTCCCTCGCCGTTGTAGTTCTCTGAGATGATTTCGTTATGCACAATAATGCGCTGCACAACGTCCGAATCGTAGGTTTCAGGCTGATTGATCAACAGTGGATTGATGTTCATGGAAAAGGCGAGTAAAAAACCGTGAGTCTCGTAATTAACGTCCTGATTCCAGACGATATTCTCGACGCGAAGGAGATAAAGGGGACCTCGCGAAGAAAAGAACCAGGCGAACCCGACCACAGCCAGGCACACCAGAGCGGTTCGGTAAAACAAGCCCAGCCGCGTACCATAGCGAAAAGAACGCCAGGCAAGATACCCTGAGGTCAGGAGTATCAGGCTACCGGCTACGAGCGTTCCCGCAGAGAGAGGGATGACCTCGGCAAGAGCGTACATCTGACGCAAGTAGAGAATATCCCACGCAAAAAATGGCGTCTTCAGTACGGTCAGTTTCGCGAAATTGATTGCCCCGAAGAGCGAAAGCGCAAAAACACCAAGCCCCAGACCCAAACCCGGACGTCCGCACAGGCCCACAGCCATTACGAGCACAGCGGTGCTCAGCCAGAGATTGAGCAGCGCCGATGATGGTTGATTGAGAGGCCAATCCAGAACGGCAGCGAGGCCTCCGCGTCCCGGCAATTCCAGCACCAGGACGACACATGCGGCAACCAGCAAGGTCTGCGTAGCGAGCCGACAAGTCGCATACGTTCCTTTTCTGGCTGCATTCATGGTCCGTCTTCCTTTTCAAGTCGCCGGCGGTTCAGCTGCCCGGCATCGAAGAAAAAAATGGAGAGAGCCAACCCTGTCTGAGAAAGAGGCCTCACAGGCAATGGCTGAGTAAACCTACTTCAATTTTTCGATAAGTCAAGAAAGCGTGACGCATGAGATTCGGAGCAGGAAACAAATCAAACAGGCTGCAAAAATAGCTGAACACAAGAACGCGCGGCGACGGGTGGGTGGCGGGGAGGCCAACGCGACGCGCCCGAGGGATCGGGTTTACCCGCTGAACACCGCGAGCTTCGATGACAAGCTGCTCCACGACATCCGCGAACTCGGGGTCTGGCCTCTGCTGGTGGGGACGGATCCGCCGGATCGCAAGTGCGCCCGGTACCCGTTTGTCCAATTCGTGTTGGTGAAGATCGTGCGCTGCGTTGAGGGACTCCAGAGCGACTGGCGATGCAGGAGGTGCTGCT
>CAZGAH010000025.1:0-9803 GCA_964523295.1 uncultured Desulfovibrionaceae bacterium
CCTTGCGTGTGGAATCCACCTTAGCAGGCTGTCTGAATTTTGGGGACCACTTCAGGGCATGGCCGACGGACATCCAGGCGTAAACCATGGAACGCAGCTTGACATCATCCCGCCTCAGGGAGCAAGGTGGCTGCCATGCTGACCTACGAGCAGACCAAAGCCATCGAGAACGCCCTTGGAGCGGATAAGGCCGGCCCGGTTATCCAGGCCTTCGAGTCGCTGGAGGAGCGCGTCAAGGCGACCATGGTTCACGAGCTGGCGACAAAGGCCGACCTGGCAATAGTCAAGGCCGATCTGGAACTCAAGCTGGCCGAGCTTGGTACCCGCGTTGCCGAGAGCAAGGGCGAGGTGCTCCGCTGGGTCGCCGGGATGCTCCTCGCCCAAGCCGCGCTCATCGCCACGCTGGTCAAGCTGCTGTAGACCTTTTTGCCTTTCCCCCTGACATCAGCCCGGCCCGGAGCGGGTATCAGCGCGTGGCCTCCCGATACGCGCGCAGCACGGGGTTGATGCGTGTCTGGTATCCGCGGCCTTGGGACCGGAACCATTCGACCAGGTCGGCGTCCAGGCGCAATGTCACCTGTTTCTTGCGCGAGCGCATGAACTGCTTGAGATTCATCCGCTTGGCGTTCTTGAAAAAATCGTCGTCAAGCGGCGGATTGTCCGGGTCGGACAAGGCGTTGGCGGTCAGCTCTTCGTCGGTGAACGCGTCCACACGCGCCCAGTCGGACTGGTCGGGCAGCGCCCTGGCTTCTTCCAGCGTGTATTGCATGATCTTTTCAGTTTGCGGCTTGCTCATATTTCCTCCTTTCCCGAGCGTTGGCCTTGCGCACGGAAATGATTCTGATCGTTTCTTCGCGGAGCGTGAACACGATGACATTCAGCCTCCCCCCCGGTCGAGCCCATGGACAACATGGCGCGTTTCGCCGTAATCGCGTCGGCGTCCTTGATCCACTCGGGAGACAGAAGCAGGATTCTCACGCCCACGTCAAAGTCCACGCCGTGCTTGGCCAGGTTCGCCAGACGCTTGTTTTCGTCCCATTCGAAATGCATAAGGAATATGTAACTACGAATTGTAACGCCGTCATGACACTCTTGACATCCACCCACGGCGATTTTGTTCTAAGCCCGCGCACCCGGCCGGCTGCGGCGCGGGCTTAGAACAAAATCGCCGTGATACGTGAACTCTCCGTCCTTGCCTCTTTCTCCGTTTGTGGGTACTCACAGGGTGCCTGCACGCATCGCAGCAGGCGGAGCGTGCAGCAGCCGTGACGTCCGCGGCCCAGCCACAGGGAGCCCTTGCCATGAGTCGACCATGCGCAGCATTTTTTCTTTTTCTGGCTGCCGTCATGAGCGCCTTCGTCCTTGACGCCGGCGTCGCCCTTGCCGTCGAAATCACCTCATCGGATCAACTCTCGCGTATCGAGGTTCCCGAGGGATGGATGAAGCAGGCCAATCTTCACGAAGACGCCGAAATTCAGCTCTTCAATCCGCAAAAAGATCTCTATCTGATCGTGCTCTCTGAATCCAAAATGGATTTCGACAATATCGGCTACGAAGAGCACTCGGGCATGACCCGCAAATCCTTGCTGCACAATCTGACGAACGGCAAAGAGGTCGGCGATCCGATCAAACTGGACATCAACGGAATGCCCGCCCTGCAGTACGAGATTACCGGCTCGGTGAACAAGTTACGCGTTGTTTACCTGCATACCACGGTAGACGGCAAGAAAACCTTCCACCAGATCATCGCCTGGTGCCTGCCTTCCAACTTTCAGAAGTACCGGGCCGAACTCGAGACCGTAATAAAAAGCTTCAAGGAGGCGGAATAGGCGCGCACGGCGCGTTGCCCCAATCCCTCGATCATGACCATCGTCGCCGCCTCTGCTCCCCTGCTGGTCACCCTGGGCGATCCTAACGGCCTGGGACCGGAATTGGCCTGTCGTTTCTTCGCCACCGGTCAGAACCTTCCCGCCATCCCGATACTGCTCGTCGGTCCGGAACGTGCGCTGGAAGCGCATCAATGCCGTTACGCTCGGCCACCGTTCTGGACAACATGTGCGCCTTCTGCGGACATTGCGCTTCTGGAACCCGGTGTTTACTGTATCACTCCGGAAGGACTGGAGGACTATGTCCCCAGACCGGGCCGTGCCTCCGTCGATGCCGGATTCGCAGCCGGCCGGAGTCTTGAATACGCCTGTACGCTGCTGCGCCGCAACCTGGCGAGCGCGTTGGTGACGTTGCCCTTGCACAAGGCCATGCTCAACGAAGCCGGATTCGCCTTTCCGGGGCATACGGAATTTCTGGCCCGGAGCGCGGGACTCGAGCCGGAAGACGTCTGCATGCATTTGTGCGGCGATATACTCCGTGTGAGTCTGGTGACGACGCATCCGCCATTGCGCGCGGTGGCCGATCTGATCACCCCGGACCGCATCATCCGCTGCCTGACGTTGACAGCGGACTTTCTGCACTCGTTGGGATTGGACAACAAGCCTGTCGCAGTCTGCGGACTCAATCCGCACGCCGGGGAGCAGGGCCGGATCGGGCGTGAGGAGATCGAGACGATCGCCCCGGCCGTGGAGCGGGCGCGCGCGCTCGGCATTGACGCCGTCGGCCCCCTGCCGGCGGACACGCTGTTCTATCGCGCCAGCCAGGGCGAATTCGCCGCGGTTCTGGCCATGTATCACGATCAGGGGTTGGGACCGTTGAAACTGCTGCACTTTCATCAGGCCGTGAACGTGACCCTGGGGCTGCCGTTCGTGCGCACCTCGGTGGATCATGGAACGGGTTTCGATCTGACCGGCCGCGACGTTGCCGACTTGGGCAGCTTCCGCGCCGCTCTCACGCTCGCGCAACGGCTCGTTGCCGCGCGACAACACAAGGATACGGCATGTACTTAGGCATTGACGTCGGGGGGACACACACGGACGCGGTTGCCATCCGTGGTCGCAAAATCCTGGCCGCCTGCAAGGTGCCCACCGACCATGACGACCTTCTGGTTTCCGTGCGCACCGCGCTGGATACCGTACTGCACGGATTGGAAGGGGAATCCGTAGCCAGGCTGAACCTGAGCACGACGCTTTCCACCAACGCCATTGTTCAGAACAAAACCGAGGACGTGGGGGTAATCGTCTCGGCCGGACCCGGGGTCGATCCGGAGTATTCCCACATCGGGCGCAGTTTTCATGTCATTCCCGGTTCCATCGACCACCGGGGCTTCGAAATCAAGCCCTTGGATGCGACGGCCTTGGAACAGGCGCTCCAACGGTGCAGCGCGCTCGGCATTCGGGCGTACGCGGCTGTGAGCAAATTTTCCACCCGGAATCCGACCCATGAGATGCTCATGCAGGAGCGCATCGCCGGACAGGCCGATTTCGTTTCTCTGGGGCATCGCCTTTCCGGGTTGTTGAATTTTCCCCGGCGCGTCAGCACTGCGTATTACAATGCCGCGGTCTGGCGACTCTACAATGCCTTTGCCGACGCCATCGAACGCAGCACCATGGAGAAGAAACTCAAAGCGCCCATCCATATCCTCAAGGCCGACGGCGGTACCATGCCTCTGGCGCTATCCAGGACCATGCCCGTGGAGTCCATACTCTCCGGACCGGCCGCGAGCGTCATGGGCATTATCGCCCTGTGCGACATCCGCCAGGATTGCGTGATACTGGACATCGGCGGCACCACCACCGACATCGCGGTCTTTGCCGAGGGCGCGCCGGTCATTGAGAATCACGGCATCGAGGTCGGCTCCTATCCCACGCTCGTGCGCGCGCTCAAGACCCTGTCCATCGGCGTTGGCGGGGACTCCAGGCTGCATTGCATCGAGGGCCGCGTGCATGTGGGGCCGGACCGCGAGGGTCCGGCGCTGGCCCAGGGCGGCAAGACCGTTGCACTCATCGACGCCTTCAATTTCCTGGGCCGCACGGACGTCGGCGATTGCCAGGCCTCTGTCAGGGGCATAACCACCCTGGCCTCGCAGTGGGGAATGCCCGCGGAGCGACTGGCTCAGGAGGCCCTGACCTGCGCCGTCGACTCCATCAAGAGCGCGGTGGACGATCTGGTCTGGACCTTGAACCAGCGGCCGGTCTACACCATCGGCGAACTGCTCAGCGGAAAACAACTCAAGCCGATGCGTATCTACTGTATGGGCGGACCGGCGCTGGCGTTTCAGGAATTGCTAGCCCGGACCTTCGGTCTGGACGTCGTCGTACCCGAGCACTATGCCGTCGCCAACGCCATTGGCGCGGCGCTGACGCGCTCCACCAGCGAACTCGAACTATTCGCCGATACGCTCAAAGGGATCATGTTCGTACCGCAGCTGGGCATCGAGCGCCACATCGAGCCCGACTACGACCTGGAAGCAGCGATACGCGACGCGAAGGAACTGCTGGCAGAGCGCCTGCGGACGCTGGGAGTCCAGGATTTTAGTCAGGCGGAAACCGAAATCGAAACCACCGAGGCCAACTCGTTCAATATGGTCGACCACGAGCGAGGCACCGGACGAAACATCCGGGTGAAGTGCCAGATACTGCCCGGCATACTCCGCACCGAGTAACCGGGCGAACGAACAGGACCGCAGCGAGGCAAGGATGATAGAAGCGAAAAACCGCCTGGGGCTCGTTTTCTTTCCCGCGTACGACTGGGCCATCAGCCCGACGCATCCCGAACGGGAAGAGCGCTTACTCTATACGCAGGATCAGCTGCTCGAAGAGGGAATTTTCGACATCCCCGGCATCAGTGAATACAAACCCGAGGTGGCCGGACACGATGACGTTGCCCGGACCCATTTCTGCATCCCCTCCATCCAGGCCGTGATCACCAAATCACATATGATCTCCGCCGGCGGCGCCATCAAGGCCGCAAAGCTGGTCATGGAGCGGGAGGAAGAAAAGGCCTTTGCCCTGGTCCGGCCGCCCGGGCACCACGCCAACAAGGTGGTGCACGGCAACCGTGGTTTCTGCAATATCAATATCGAAGCCGTCATGGTCGAATACATCCGCGAGCATTACGGACAGAAACGCATCGCCATCGTCGACACCGACTGTCACCACGGAGACGGTACGCAGGACATCTACTGGAACGACCGCGACACCCTGTTCATCTCGCTGCACCAGGACGGACGCACGCTCTACCCGGGAACGGGCTTTCCCGACGAACTCGGCGGCCCCAACGCCATGGGCAAGACCATCAACATCCCTCTGCCGCCGCACACCTCGGACGAGGGCTTTCTGCACGTCATCGAGCACGTGGTTCTGCCCATTCTCAAAGACTTCAAGCCCGACCTGGTCATCAATTCCGCCGGGCAGGACAACCACTTCACCGACCCCATCACCAACATGAATTTTTCGGCCCAGGGCTATGCCCGGCTGAACCAGCTGCTGAATCCGGACCTTGCCGTGCTCGAGGGCGGCTATTCGATCCAGGGAGCCCTGCCCTACGTGAACCTGGGCATTGTCCTGGCCATGGCCGGCGTCGATTTCAGCAATGTCAGAGAGCCTGATTTCAACGCCGAGGCCCTGCGCCAGACCCAGAAGACCACGGATTACATCAAGAAACTCGGCGACCACATGCTCAACAGCTACTTCAATCCACCCGAACGCCCCAAGCGTGGCGAGATTTCGGATGGCTTCTTTTCCCGGATGAAAGACATCTATTACGACACGGACCAGATCAGCGAAAGCCAGGTCGAGTCCGTTCTCCTGTGCGGCGACTGCTCCGGAGTGCTCAAAATCGAAACCTGGTCCACGATCAACCCCTTGAGCTGCTGCATCGAGATACCGATCAACGCCTGTCCCCGCTGTCACGAAACCGGCCTGCGCCTGCTCGAAGAGGCCAAGGTCAAGGGCAGCTATCGCATCATCCAGGGTATCAACCGTCGGGACAAGGAGTATACGCAGTACGGTTTTTAACGCGCGCAACACGTCTGCACGGACGGATCCGCTCCCCGGGTAGTGCTCCATGTCCCGAACGGGCTGACGATTCGGGGTTGCCTATCGCCCGGCTTTAGGCCATTGTTGACGCAGGGTGAACATCCATGAAGCCGGAACACGAGTCCTCGCCATCTCCTCCGCCTGTCGGGAAATCCGCAGTCGGGCATTTTGACCCGCCCGAGCCCTGCACCGGGCAACGCCGGAGCGGACTGGACATTCCGTACAGGCAATGGCCGGCCCCGCCCGACGATCTGGCCTGCGAACGCATCTGGGACGATTTCGCCATGCCGGAGCATATCCGCCGTCATAGCCTGATGGTGGCCGATATCGCCACCTGGCTGGCCAGGCGTGCGCACGCGCTGGGCTGGAACGTACACCCCGACGCAGTGCGTGCGTCCGCCCTGCTGCACGATCTGGCCAAGGACTACTCCATCCGCCACGGCGGCAATCACGCCCAACTCGGCGGGGCCTGGGTTCTCGACATCACCGGTAACCCGCTGATCGCCCAGGGCGTCGTGCATCATGTCTTCTGGCCCTGGGAGATCGACCTCAAAGAAAGCTTTCTGCCGCTGGTCGTGATCTACGCCGACAAGCGCGTCAAACACTGCGAACGTGTTTCCCTCGACACGCGCTTCGAGGATCTTTTCGTCCGGTATGGCTGCAATGACTTCCTCATCGAGCGCATCAGTCTTTCCAAGCAGCAGTCGCAAACCATTGAACACCATCTTACGCGTAGTCTGGGGATCGACATCCATGCGAGTACTTTTGATTGCGGGAGGCTGGTCTAACGAGCGCGACGTCTCGCTCTCGGGTGCGAACGGCATCGCCGCGGCTCTGAAACGGCTCGGCCACGAGTTTGTTCTGCTGGATCCGGCGACGGATTTCGACCGCGTACTCGACAGCGCCGCGAATTCCGACTTCGCCTTCCTGAGCCTGCACGGATCGCCCGGAGAGGATGGGCTCATCCAGGCCATGCTCGACGCGGTCGGCTGTCCGTACCAGGGCGCCGGACCGGCGGGCTCGTTTCTGGCGCTGAACAAGGCCGCGGCCAAGCAAATTTTCCGCCGAAAAGGACTGGACACCCCGAACTGGGAGTTCCTTCCCTTGCCCCCGGACGAAGGCTGGACATGCAGCCTGCACTATCCGCTGTTCGTCAAGTCGAATATCGGCGGTTCGAGTCTCGACATGGGACTTGCCCGCGGCGAGGAAGAATTGCGCCGGATCATGCCCCCCCTCTTCGCCCAGGGCCATGAGCTGCTGCTCGAAGAGGCCGTCCGCGGCGTGGAAATTACCTGCGCGGTGCTCGGCGAGACGCCGCTTCCACCGATTCGCATTACCCCGCTGCGCTCGCAGGAATTTTTCGATTATCAAAGTAAATACGCCGTTGACGGCGCCGAGGAAATCTGCCCGGCGCCAATCTCCGACGAACTGACGCGCAAGGTCCAGGAGCTGTCCCTGGCCGCTCACCGCGCACTGGGCCTGCGCGGCTACAGCCGCTCGGACTTCATACTCGACCGGACGACCTTTCATATCCTGGAAACCAATACCCTGCCCGGAATGACTCCGACCAGCCTGCTGCCCAGGGCAGCGGCCGCCGCTGGCTTCACCTTTGACCAGCTCATCGCCCGACTCATCGAACTGGGGTCCGAATGACCGAAGGATTCTCCAGGGATCAGGCCACGTCTCAGACCGCGGACCGGCGTTCAGGCGCCCTGCTGGCGCTCTATAACGGCGCCTGGATGGCGGCCATGCCCTTCCTGTCGCTGTCGAAGCGCCTGCGCGAAGGGTTCAAAGACAGGCTGGCGCCCCAGGGCTGGGGAGCGGGACCAGGCGCACGCGGAGGCTGGCAGGATATCTGGATTCAGGCCGCCTCGGTCGGCGAGTCCTATCTGGCCTGTGAAATATTCAAACGATTCCCCATCGAGAGCGCGGGTGACGGTCGCCCCGGCACTATGGCCACACTGCTCGCCAGCACCTGCACCAGCCAGGGGTTGGGCATTCTCGACGCGGGCGCTGCCTGGTGCCGCTCCAACAGGCCGCAACTCGGCGTGAGCACCACATACTTTCCCTTCGATGCACCCCACATCATGGGCCGGGCGTTACGCCAGATACTGCCCAAGGTCGTGGTGCTGCTCGAGACCGAATTATGGCCCGGATTGCTGGCGGCCTGCGCCAGGGAAGAAGTGCCGGTGCTGATCGTCAATGGCCGGCTGTCCCGAAAAAGTCTGGCCGGTTACCTGGCGTTTCCGGCCTTCTTTCGCCAAAACGCCCCGGCCGCCGTTATCGCCGTTTCCGAGACCGACGCCAACCGCTACGCGCTGCTCTTCGGAGCCGGGCGCGTCAGCCGGATGCATAATATCAAATTCGACCGCTTCGAAAGCTCGCAACCGCAAGAAGGCAACGACTCGCATCCCCTCGCCCGGCTTCTGGGGCAGACGTCCGCGTTCGTCGTATTCGGGTCGTTCAGAAAGCCTGAGGAGCACGACATCCTGGCCTGCTTACCGGAATTGCACCTGGCCAGACCAGGAACCACCATCGGACTGTTTCCCCGTCACGCCGGCCGGTTGAACTCTATCGCCCGGAGCCTGGACCGGATGGGCCTGCCGTGGATCCGACGCTCCCGGCTCAACGTGCCGGCCACTCCAGGCGACATCATACTCTGGGATAGCTTCGGCGAGCTTGGCCAGGCCTATGCGCTGGCCCAGGCAGCCTTTGTCGGCGGCACGCTCAGGCCCCTGGGAGGACAGAATTTTCTCGAACCCCTGGCCCACGGGCTTATCCCGTGCATCGGCCCCTGCTGGGACAATTTCGCCTGGGTCGGACAGGACATCGTCACCCAAGGGCTGGTCAACATCGTGGCCAACCGCCAGGAGTTGGTCACTACGCTCCTGCAAACGCTGGCGCATCCGCAACCCAGAGCCGGCGTGCGCTCCCGCTTCGCAGGCTACGTCGCCAACCGACGCGGCGGCACGGACCAGGCATGCGAATGCATCGCACGCTATGCCTGGCGTTCCTCCTCCTGAGTCCGGAGCCGCGACGCTTTTTTTCCTTCGCTGCCGCCTCTGATTCCCCTGTTCTTTCACGCTTTTTTCGTCGCCGATAACAATTCGCTCCCCCATATACGGATCGGTCGGCTAAAGACCGGGTCCGAATTGCCGATACAGAAAATAACACCTCGGACAGACTGCCCGACGTGGAAAGGATGCAAGGCGCGGAGTCTAACGTGGAAAAGCACGAATGCCATAGCCGGCCACAGAACAAGGCCGCCACCGATCCCAGCCGGACACGTGCGGAAAAACTCGCTGCGATCAAGGAGGCCATTGCCGCGGGCGCGTATAAAATCCACACCGAAGACATCGTCTATAACGTCTTGCGTGAATTCCCCGAGATCATGCTCTGAGCCGAGCGCTCCCCTGTCGGCGTACGCCCCCCCCCAAAAAAAAGACCGGCCCTGTGCCCTGTTGACACGGCGCTTCCCGTCCATCGCGTCACATTCGCGGTTTTCGACCGGAGCACCGACTGCCTCGACGCGCGTTCCCTGCCTACGCGCCGGGCGCGCGACTCGCACAGCGCGCGACGATGGGCTCGAAGGCCTTCTTTTCGGAAACATACCCCAGCAAATCGCCATGCTCGAGATCGAAGTACCAGCCATGCAGAAACAGCGCCCCCTTCTCGACCTGCGCGGCGATCCAGGGAAACGACAGCAGATTTTCCAGGGAAATGAGAATCGAGGCCAGCTCACAGGCACGCTGCCGCAAGGCGGGAGACTTTTCCTGGAGTTGCTGCTCGACAACCCGCACGGCGTTCTCGGCAATGCGAACCCACGGAGCGATGAATTCCCCCAGAGAATCCAGCTCCGGAGACATCAGGGCGGTG
>CAZGAH010000025.1:9813-19302 GCA_964523295.1 uncultured Desulfovibrionaceae bacterium
ATGCCCCAGAACGATGATATGTTCCACGCCGAGATGTTTCACGCCGTACTCCAGCGCAGCGCTTACGCCATGGTGCCCGGCCGTCGATTCGCAAGGCGGTACAAGATTGGCGACATTGCGGACCACAAAAATATCCCCGGGCTCACAGCACAGCAACAATGCCGGATCAACGCGGGAATCGCAGCAGGCCACGACCAGAACCTTGGGGTTCTGCCCCTTGCGCAGATCGGCAAACAGCCTGTTTTCACTACAAAAATACGTCTGTTGAAAATGTCGGAACCCGGACAGAAAACGGACGATGTCCTGCATGACAAGGCCTCCCGGTTGACGCGCCTGAACGCTGACGCTGGTTATACGCCTGACCCGCTGACGCGGGTTCCCCCTGTCCTCCGTTCTTGCGTGATAAAGAATGCTTCTGTCAACCGAAGCCAGCCCCCCCCCTACGCCTCCGCTTCTTTCACGAAATGAAGGAGCGCCTGTCTCTTATAAAGGAAGTCACCATAACCCGGAAACACCCTGAAGCATAAAGCGGTGTTGGCCCGAGCTTGAGAAGGCGAGCAATTACTTTTTATAATGAATTATGCTTGTTGATAGTCGCGGCCTGAATCAGACGAAGAATGACTCAAAAATCACCAGACACCTACAGGGATCACTTCTCCTCATGCGTGAATACGTGATCCCAGTCTGTCGGCGGCGGCAGGGACTGGAGGGTTTTGCAGCGCTCCTGGTAGATTGCATAGAGCTTTGCATCCCGAAGTCCTTCGCGCAATTCCACGAAAAGGCGTTGAGCCTCTGAGAAGTGTTGTTGTTTGTAGTGCTCCAGGGCCCGGGCATAGCAGGAGAATTCCTCTTCCCTCGCCTTCGCTTCCGCAAGAGGAAAAGGACGATAGATAATCAGGGGCAATACGCGTCCTTTGACTCTGACCGTATCGATTTCGAGAAAGAAATACACATCGCCGCAGGCATTGCGGATAGATTCGCTGACGATGATCTCCTGGCCATAATACTTCGTCAGACCTTCGAGACGCGAGGCCACGTTCACATTGTCACCGATGATGGTATAATCAAAAAGGTCGGCCGAGCCCATGTTGCCGACGCGTACCTGACCGCTATGCAACCCGATGCCTATCTTCAGTTCCAGATTGTACGCAGTCTTAAAGGATTGGTTGAGGGTTGCGAGTTCGGTGAGCATTTCAAAGGAGGCGGCCACGGCTTTCCTTTGGTGCTCGACAATGTCCAGCGGGGCGTTCCAGAAGGCCATGACGGCGTCGCCGATAAATTTGTCGAGCGTACCCTCGTGGGCGATGATCCGTCGGGTCATCGGCGTAAAATAGGCATGCAACAGTTCACTGACCTGGTTGGGCGAGAGCTGTTCGCTCAGGGTGGTGAAGCTGCGGATGTCGCTGAAAAGAATGCTGACGTCGCGCTCTTCGCCGCTCAATGAGAGTTTTTCCGGTGACTTGACGATCTGATCCACGACCGCCTTGGACACGTAATGCGAGAACGCGGAGTGATAGAAGCGTTTTTCCAGCTCCTCTCGCCAGAACTTGATGAGCGTCAGCATGGCAAAAATGGCCGCCAGCGTCATCAGCGGCAAGAGCGGCGAGATGAACAGTCCGCTTTGGGCAAAGATGGCGCGCGTGCCGTACCACAGCCCGGCAGCACAAAGACTGAGCGGGAGCAGGCTCCATATAGCGCTGGTCTGGGCGAGCAGGGCCGTGGCCAGACCACCGAGAAACAGAATCAGCAGATACTGGATAAGATTTTTCTGACGCGGCAGGGAAAGAAAATCACGCTGAAGGATATTGTCGACGATGGTAGCATGCACTTCCACCCCGGGATAGACGCTGTCAAGCGCCGTGGCCCGCAAGTCCTTAAGGCCGGCCGCCGACGTGCCGACAAACACGATTTTATCCTTGAACGTATCCCGGGGCAGAATATCCCGGAGCACGTCCCGGGCGGAGTAATAGGGAAACGTTCGTTGCGGTCCGCGCATATTGATGAGCATGCGTCCGGCCTGATCGAGCGGGATGACCAGGTCGTCCAGCTGCAACGAGGCAACGCCGTCGTTGGCAAAGCCGACAATCAGGTTGGTTACCGGTCTGCCCTTGAGATAGGTGGCCAGGGCCAGCGAGGGATAAAGATTCTCTTTCCAGCGGAAAAACAGCGGCTGGCTGCGAATGATCCCGTCCTCGTCGGGTATGGTGTTGAACGAGCCTGACGATCTGATGGCCTCGGAAAGCACCGGGATGTTACAGGTGACGTCCGGGGCGCTGATGAAATAGTCGACATCCGGCGTGGTTCCGTCTTCCGAGCGAAAGGCCTGGTTGATCTGGTGCAACACGCACTGACGCTGCTCCCGGCCCGTGGCTTCATAGTTGAAATGATACCCGAGAATAAAGGGACCGTTGGCCAGCACGTCGGCAAATATTTTGTCATTATCCTGAAAAAACTCGGGAACGCCAAGTATCTTTACGTTCAATTGGTAGAATTCATTCATCTCTTGCTTGAGTACATCCAGCGACGTCCGGTCCGGTTCGGCGAAAACGAAATCCAGACCGATGCTGGACGCCCCGAGCGACTGAACCTTCTGCATCAGCGAGGCGACCAGATAGCGAGGCCACGGCCATTGACCGAATTCCTTCAGCGTCTTTTCATCGATATCCACGATCACCGGAACGCCGGATGTCTGCGTCCGGTGCATGCTCTGCAAATAGGTGTCAAAGAGCTTTTTTTCCAGATACTGAAGAAAAACAGGCTGCACGGAGTGGATATAGCCCATACACAGTGACAGGAAGAGACCGGAAAAGACGATCAGCAGTCTGCCCTTGAGCACGCGCGTCCATAACCGGGATGCCCTGTCCGTGATACTCATGCCGTTCTCGCTGCCGGTCTTGATTCACTCACCATCGGAGGTGCTCCATTACCGCCCGGATCACACCGCCCTGCCCCGCTCCATGCGACCACGATTGTCTACCGTGCGATACAGAATTCCCCCGAACCGCGCAAGTCCGCAGGAAAATTCACTCAACAGGCTGAGTTTTCCAGCGGTTATGCATCCAGAACCATTGTTCCGGACATGCCCGGACTTCGGCTTCAATAGCCGACGTATAAAATGTGGCGACCGTTTCAATTTTTTCTCGTAGCGTTCCGGACAACGTCGTCGGATCGAGCGGCTGAGACAGGCGAAACCGGTAGCGTCCGCCCGGCTGACGCAGCAGACAGCCCGGCCAGACCAGGGCGTTGTTGCGGATCGCCAACAGCGCCGGCCCCATGTTTACCGCCGCAGTTTTGCCGAGAAAGGGAAGAAAAACGGCCTCGTCACGCCGGCAGTTGTGATCGACGAGAAAGGCGCAGGCCCCGCCGACCTTGAGCGTCCGGCTGATCTCGAATGCGGAATGGCGATGTTCAAGGACCCGCACCCCCGGACGACTTCTCAGGCGCAGCAGCAACAAATTCAGCGCCTGGTCCCGGTATCGGCGCGTAACGATGCAACGATGCTCATGCCGGACAAACAAGCGAAAAATGCCAGCCAGCAATTCCCAGGCTCCCAGATGGGCGGTAGCCAGGATCATGGGCCGGGTCTCCTGAATGAGCGCGGCCGTGACATCCGGCATTTCAATGTCCAGCCGTTCACGGATGAAGCGCCAATCGACGCGCGGTGAAAGCAGGATTTCCAGGAACGATCGAAAATTGCTGGTAAAACTCGCCCTGGCCAATCGCTTCGCGACAGTTGGCTCAAGATCGAGTCTCTCGGCAATGGCGCGGCAGGCCAGCCGACGTCGCCCAGACAGAACATGCCAGAATACGGCGCCCAATGCGGCGCCCACTCTATGGACTCCCTTGAAATCGAGACGTCTGCCGCCCTGCAGCAGGGCCTCGTAGCAGAGTGCCCGCAGCGTCACCGCGTTGCCCGCCCGGGAGCAAGCGCGTGGAGCCGCTCCTCCAATCGTTGCATTTCGCAGGCGAGTCGCTCGGCATTCAGTTCGCCGGATTCGAGCGCGTAGGCATCGCCAAGGAGCAGATGACAGCGCGAACCCGGCCAGGGCAGTTGAAAACGATCCCAGGCGCGGGTGAATACCCTGGCCCGGGAGTACGCAATCCGCACCGGCACGAGCAGCGCATCGGTCTTGTAGGCCAGATAGATGGCGCCTTCCTTGACTTTGTGGCGCGGGCCGCGCGGACCGTCCACGGTGACGACGCCGATACGCCCCTGCTCGAGCATGGTCCGTCGCGCCTGAATCAGGGCCTTGACTCCGCCGCGCGACTTGGAGCCGCGCGCCGTGATCAATCCGAGACGTTGCAACAGCTGGGCCATGATCTCGCCGTCCCGGCTCTGGCTGACAATGGCTACGAAGGCGTGCCCAGGCATGGTGCGCAGATACGGCAAAGAAAAGGTTTCGTCATGCCAGTGGGCGAGCACCACGTTGCGCCCCTGGGCCCTGGCCGCTGCGACGGTCTCCCAGTTGTCCACGCGATAGCGCAGGGTAGCTTCCCAGAGCCGGTAAACCAGGGCCAGGGCCGGCGCCCAGAAGGCCGCGTCGAGCTGATTGATTCGGAAGGCCATGATACCTCAGACCGTCGCCGTCTGCGACGAAGCCGGCTCTTCGTTAAACTGCATGGCGTAGAGCCTGGCGTAGAGCGGACACTCCTGAAGCAGCGCCGCATGGGTGCCCAGCCCTGCAATCCGGCCCTGTTCCATGACAAGGATCCGGTCTGCACCCAGCACCGTGGACAGCCGATGGGCGACGACAATGCTGGTCCGCCCGTACATGAGGTTTTCAAGCGCGAGCTGCACCACACGCTCGGACTCGGTATCCAGCGCGCTGGTGGCCTCGTCCAGAATGAGCAACGGCGGATTCTTCAGCAAGGCCCGGGCAATGGTCAAGCGCTGTTTCTGCCCCCCGGAGAGCTTCACGCCGCGCTCGCCCACGACCGTTGCGTATCCCTCGGGCAGCGCCTCCACGAAGGCATCGGCATACGCCGCGCGACAGGCCTGCTCCACGGCGGCCATATCCACCGTACGTTGCCCGTAGGCCACGTTTTCCGCCACGGACGCATTGAACAGAAAAGACTCCTGGGACACCATGCCCAGGCTGCCGCGCAGGCTGGGAAGCGTATAGTCGGCGATGTCACATCCGTTGATGCTGATAGTCCCAGAATTCGGATGATAAACCCGCGCGATGAGATTGACCAGTGTGCTTTTTCCCGCTCCGCTCGGTCCGACCACCGCTATCCGCTCGCCCGCAGGCACGATCAGGTCGAGTCCCTCCAGAGCCGGCGCAGACGCCCCCTCGTAGCTGAAGGTCACGTCCGTGAAGCGTAATTCCCGAAAGGGCGGCTCCAGCACCCGCGTTCCGTCCTGTTCGACCTGGATATGCGGCGAATCCAGCACTTCAAAGACCCGCTCCGCCCCGGCCAGGGCCTGCTGCAAGTCGCCATTGGCGCCGTCCAGTTTCTTCATGGGCTCGTAGAGCAGAAGCAGCGCGGTGATAAAGGAAAAAAACGCGCCCGGTGTCGATTCTCCGGAGATGACCTTGAAGCCGCCGTACCAGATCACCACGGCCATGCCCACGGCGCCGATCAGTTCCATGACCCGTGACGACAGCTCGCTCAGCACCACTTCCTTGATGGCAATCGAGACCAGCCGGGCATTTTCCTGGCGAAATTTTTTCCGCTCCAGCTCCTCTCCGGAAAAGGCCTTGACCACGCGGATTCCGGAAAAGGCCTCCTGAAGCACGCTGGCAATATCCGCCAGCTTGCTCTGATTGCGCCGACTGTACCGGCGCAACTTGCGGGCGAAAAAGAAAAACGGATAGATTGCCAGCGGAAGCACCAACACCGCCCAGATCGCCAGACGCCAATCCCGATAGAACACCACCCCGATAAGCCCGACCATGGTCAATACCTGCCGTACGCCCATCACCACGGCCGGCAGACTCATCCGAATCATCAGGACGTCATTGATGATCCGCGACATGAGCAATCCCACCTGATTTTCTTCGAAAAATTTGACCGGCAGACTGATCATCTTGGCGTACAAGGCGTTGCGCATGTCCTCCAGGACGCGCAACCCAGCAGATTTCATGAAATAATTCTGCAGATACTGAAAAATCCCCTTCAGCCCCACAATGGCGAGATACAGAGCAGGAATAAGGATCAGGGCATGCGAGTTCTTCTGAATGAATATGTCGTCCAGGGCCGGCTGCACCAGATAGGCCGCGGCTGCCGTACACCCGGCCACCACGGCCATGGAAATCAGCCCCCAGACCACGCGTCTCCTGTAGGGCCTGAAAAAGCGCAGGCAACGCTTCAATAACGGCCAGCTGCGCACGTAGCGCATGTTGTCCAGTCCGAGCTTCATTTTCGCGTCAACACTCCAGCCCGCTCTTCGTTGAGCGGTTTCGCCGTGTTAAGCAATTCTGGTCCGAAAATCCAGCCCGACCTTTCCGAACCATCGGTTTGCCGGCAATGCGCGCGGCCCCTGCCGACAGGACTCGATAGCGGCAAGCGACCATAGACAATATCTATTGGTCAGCATCAGAATGATAGTTTTTTTCTATTTCCGTTTCAGCGCCGGGTCGGATACGGTGACTTCGTTGGAGGAAAAATCATGTCCGATCATGCCGTGGATTGTCAGGGGCTGCCCTGCCCCCAGCCGGTATTACGCTGCAAATCGTGGATCGAATCACATCGGCCACACCAACTTTCCGTGCTTGTCGACAACGAGGCTGCCAAGGAAAATGTCTCGCGCTTTCTGCGCAGCCAGGGGTACGACATCACGCGCGTGACCGAATCCGGGGGGCAAATCCGGCTGCACGCCGAACGCAGGCCAGGCACGCCCGAAACTGGCGGGATAAGCTCCGCCTGCGTCAGCTGCAATCTCGAACACCAGGACGCGAGGCCGGCCACCCGGCCGGGCAAAACGCTGGTGCTCCTGACCTCGGCAACCATAGGCCGCGGCGACGATATCCTGGGCGCCAGGCTCATGGCAAATTTTCTGGCAACGCTGCCTGAACTGGGCGAAGAGCTATGGCGGATAATCCTGCTCAACGGCGCCGTCAGACTCGCCGTCGCGGACTCCCCGGTTCTGGATGCGCTCCAGACCCTGGCCGGCCAGGGCGTTTCCATTCTGGTATGCGGCACGTGTCTGGATTACTTCGGACTTCTGGAGCAGAAGGCGGTCGGCGAGACCACCAACATGCTCGACGTGGTCACCAGCCTGCAGAACGCCAGCTCGATCATGCGTCCCTGACCACGGCTCCCTGATGCCACGACAACCCCATTCAACTGACAAGCGATTCCGTCGCAATGACCCGTCCGACCAGTCGCCCCGGCAGAAGACGGAAACAACCGCCCCCCGCGCCGTCCAGCCGGTTCCGGAGTCGGCTACGCAGCGGTTGCGCCTGAACAAGGCCATCGCGCTTGCCGGGGTCTGCTCCCGGCGCAAGGCAGACGAACTCATCCAGCAAGGCCTGGTGCAGATCAACGGCGATACAGTGCTCACTCCGGGTCTGAGCATAGACCCCGCGCACGACGTTGTCGCCGTCCGGGGCCAAATTCTGGACCTGCCCCACGCCAGCGCCGGGCACGCGTACATACTGCTGCACAAACCCGTCAAGATCGTTACCACGGTGAGCGATCCCCAGGGTCGGCCCACGGTGCTGGACATGCTTCCTCCGGAACTGCGCCAGCGACGGCTCTTCCCGGTCGGAAGGCTGGACTATTTTTCCGAGGGCCTGCTCCTGCTGACCACGGACGGCGATCTGGCCTACCGCATGACCCACGCCCGTTTTCATCTCCCCAAAGTCTATCATGTGCGGGTTCGCGGCCTGGTTGCGGACTCGATCCTGGAATCGATGCGCCAGGGCATGACCCTGGCCGAAGGCGAGCGCCTGGCACCGGTCCCGGCGCGCGTGCTCGAGATTGACCGCCTCGCGCCCGCGACGATCCTGGAGCTGACGCTGATTCAGGGCGTCAACCGCCAGATCAGACGCATGTGCCGCGACCTGCAGCTGACAGTGTTACAACTGACGCGCGTATCCCAGGGCCCGCTGCTACTGGACGACCTGAAGCCCGGTGCATGGCGCCGGCTGTCACCTGAGGAATACGACGCGCTTCGCCAGGCGCTCGCCCTGCCCTGATCATCGCCGACAATCCCGCCTTTGCCCGACAGCAGCCTCCATCGCCGCCTCCCCGAGCCTCATCCCCACACAGTAATTGCCCACAAAAAGTCGTCCCTCAATTATTTATCAATCCCCTGGCCACAGTCTTTATAAGGCCATCAGTAAGTTAAATTTTGTCTAGACAATATCTACATATTGTCACTTGAAATAATATTTGCACCACCACAGAGAAGGTGTATGCTACGCGCAGTGTTCCGGTTTCAAACCGGAAACCGTTCTTTCCGGGCAAAATAGAGTGTGGGGTTGGTCTCTCGATTACCTGCGCGGCGTTGTCAGCGTCTTCTGACGTTGCCGAGCGTGCGTTATAGTTGCCTGTTAGACAGTGCGGGCGTCGATCGTCCGTGGCTGTTTTGCGGGGAACTGCGCCGTTCGCGGTGCGCTCGCCCGCATGCAGGCCGGGAAACCCGGATGGAGCAGTCCGAACAGGGGAAGAGGTGCAATGAAAGAAATCGTCCTGCTTCTGATTATTGTCGGTTTTGGACTGACGGCCTGCGGCTTGAAATCACAGGCCCAATACAAATCAAAGGACTTCATCTCTGCCGGGAAACAGGACACGGCCATTGCCGCGCCAAAAGCAACGGAACCGGGAGCGTTGGACGTATCCTTTGGTTTCACTCCTGCGCATACGTCCGTCCCGGTCGTGCATCGTTTTCTGCTTCCCTTGTTCACCGATCTGCGCCGGCTGGATGCCGGGCATCAGGCCAGACTCGACGAACTCGGCCGGATGCTCCAGGGAGACAGCACGCTCAAGGTCGCGATCGGGGCACATACCTGGAACGTGGGTGACCAGCGCAAGAACCACGACATATCCAAACGCTGCGCCGAGGCGATCGAATTTTATCTGGGCACCCGGTACGACATTCATCCCGACCGCATTCTCGCCACGGGATACGGTCCAGACTGTCCGGCTTCGAGCAACGCCACGCCCGAGGGCCGGAAAATGAACCGACGCATCGAGATCGTCGTTACCGGTCGACCGGCCGCAACGGCGCCGACGCTGGCGAAGGCTGCTGCTGGCGAGGTGAAGACGGTCCTGCTCACCTATCCCTTAGGACAGACCGAACTTCCGCCTGAAGAGCTGAAGGCCCTTGAGGATGTAGCCAAAACGGTCGCCAACCTGCCCGACGCCAAAGTGCTGGTCGAGGGGCATACCGACGACGTCGGCGACGAAGAGCGCAATCTGCTCATTTCGCAGCAACGGGCGGACACGGTCAAAGAATACCTGTTCAACCAGTACGGACTCACCTTTTACCGCGTCCAGGCCATGGGCTACGGACAACTACGTCCGATCGCGGACAACGCC
>CAZGAH010000025.1:19312-33304 GCA_964523295.1 uncultured Desulfovibrionaceae bacterium
GATTGGTTATGCGGATCAGCGCCCGGTGTCCGACAACGCCACCCCGGAAGGCCGGACAATGAACAGGCGCGTCGTGGTTACTGTCACGACCGACCTCAACGCATCGCTCCCGCCTGCAAGGGATAAAGTCGCCATCGAGCCCCTCGCGCTGACCCGGCCCGAACTGCCGGTAGAAAAAAGACAGAGCATCGCCCGGGCCTGGCCTGACAAATACGAAGCCCCCAAGGCCGTGGCCCCGGATACGGCCCTTGCGCCGCCTCCCAGTCCCGGACGCGCCATTGTGCTCTGCTACCATCGCTTCGACTCCAGCAAAAAGTTCTCCATCACGAGCGAAGAACTCGAACGCCAGATTCAGTTCATGCTCGAAAACGGCTACTCCATCATTTCCAGCGAGACCCTGGCCTCGTACCTGGACAACGGGCAGGCCATTCCCGATAAATCCGTGGTAATTACCATCGACGACGGCTGGAATTCCGTCATGAACGGCTTCAAGGTTTTCAAAAAATACGACCTGCCTTTCACCCTGTTTCTCTCCACCAAATATATCGGCTACGAAGGCACGCAGTGCCTGAGTCTGGACGAAATCGAAGAGCTGAAACAGTACCCCAAGGTCACCTTCGGCAACCACTCTTTCTCGCATTCCAATCGGCTGGCCTTGCAACGCTATTCCGACCCCGAGGCCTACCAGAGTTTTGTCGAGGACGACATTGCCGCCAGCATCGCCCGATTCCGCGAACTGATCGGCCACGACACCCCGTTTTTCGCCTACCCGTTCGGCGTATACAACGAAACCTACACCCGGGAGCTGAAAAAGGCCGGCTTCAAATACCTCTTTACCGTGGATTGCGAGCTTGCCACCAAGGATGTCGACCCCGCGCTCATTCCCCGCTACGGCGCCCATGATATGAAGACGACGAGCATGGCCGCGATCTTCGACAAATCGTCCGGGCGACGCGTTGCCGGCCGCAATGGCAACCGTACGGCAAAAAGCCCGACCCCGGAAAAGGACGTGGACAAAGCGGCCAGTCCGGGGACAAAGCCCCTCTCCGGCAAGGATCAATCCCGACTCGACAACACGCCGGCGCAAGGGCCGGAAAGGGTGTCAACGCCGGCAACCGACACGCTAAAAACCCCGCAAACTGAGGCATCTGTCACAACGCACGTGCAGCCTGCCAAGACGGAAACGGTCAAATCGAAAGCCGACGCGCAAACGCCCCCACCTGCCGAGGTAACGGTCGAGACGATCACAACCCCGACTCCGGCTCCGACAGCGCAGGCAGCGCTCTCTTCGCCGCGCTCGCGGGCCTTTCCGGAAAAATTCCAGCCGGAAAAACCCTCCGTCTCCGAGGCCACCGCCCCGGCGCAACCCGCTACGAAGGCCCGGTTGCACGACAAGCCGGGATTGACCATCACCGCCGTCGGCGACATCATGATGGGGTCCACTTTCCCGAAACCGGTGCTCCCGCCTGACGATGGCGCACGGATATTCGCCCCGGTTCAGGCCCATCTTGCGGGCAGCGACGTGGTCTTCGGCAATCTCGAAGGCCCGCTGACCGAGTCCGGAACCCCGACCAAATGCGGCGCAGAGTCCAAAAACTGCTACGAATTCCGTACCCCGCCGCACTATGCCGCGTATCTGAAAAATGCCGGATTCAACGTCCTGAGCATCGCCAACAACCACGCCAACGATTTCGGCGGCGAAGGGGTTTCCAACACGGTAACCGCCCTGCAATCCAAGGGAATCGTGCCTGTCGGCGGCGATTATGTCGGCTATTTCAGCTTCAAGGGCAAGACCGTCGCCATGCTCGGCTTTGCGCACAACCAGAAGAAATCCTCCCACTCCATCGTCGATGTCCGCCGTGCGGTTGAACTGGTCCGCCGCCTCAAGACGAGCAATGATCTGGTTTTCGTCTCCTTTCACGGCGGCGCCGAAGGTCAGGGAGCGGCCGAGGTCGCGGACGCGACCGAGACCTTTTGTCAGGAAAACCGCGGCAACGTAGTCAACTTCGCCCACAGTGTCATCGACGCGGGCGCTGATCTGGTCCTGGGACACGGCCCGCATGTCCTGCGCGCCATGGAGATCTACAAAGGAAAACTCATCGCCTACAGTCTGGGCAATTTTCTGGCCTACGAGGCCTTTTCCACGCAAGGACTTTGCGGCCAGAGCGTCATTCTCAAGGTCACGCTCGACCCGGACAGCGGCGATTTCCGTAGCGGCGAACTCGTGCCGGTCCGGCTCGCCGCCAACGGCCTGCCTTCGATAGACTCGGCGCAGGCAGCCCTGCGCCAGATACGGCAGCTCACCCGGAAGAACATGCCCGATACGCCCTTGCGCATCGAGGACGATGGCCGCCTTGTCGCCGTCGAGGGGGCGACGCAGCGCGACAAGGTCGCCAGTCGCGGCGAGACCGGGTCAAGCTTCGAAGTCAAATAATACGTGATAAACCTGGACGGGGGCCGTCCTGGCCCCCGTCGTCCGTCCGCCTGACGGGACGCCCTTCTCTGCCACGGCATGACTGCGCTTTCCGCCCAATCAACCGGACTTCTCGGGCTCTCGATCGAAAAATCCGCTGAGTTCCTCCGACCAGCACAGCTCCGCCTGACCCAGCCCATACGTTTCGAGCACGGCCCGGGCCTGCGCGGCCGCACTGTCCCAGCGCGGCTTTTCGGCGTTGGTCAGTTGCAGTCGGACAGAATCCTGTCCGGTCACACGCAGTCGATATTCGATCAGCCCCAAGGCCGCGAGCGCATCCTCTGCGGCGCCGATACGCGCCAGCAGCTCGCGCGAAGGTGGAAGTCCGTAGGCAATACGCGTCAACAGACACGGCCGCGACGGCTGGTCGGGCCAGTCCAGGCCGATTGCCCGCGCCAGCAGTCGGATGTCGGGCTTGAACAGCCCGGCCTCGGCCAGTGGACTGCGTATGCCGAACTCAGCCAATGCTCGCCGCCCGGGACGAAAAGAGCACGCATCTGAGGCGTTGCTGCCATCGAACGCGCAACGGCGAGCAGCAGCAACGGCCGCCAGCTGGGCAAAAAGCAGGCGTTTGCAATAATAACAACGCTCGCGGGTATTCGCGCTCACCTCGCGCGAAGTGAATGGATCGACGGGCACGACGTGAAAGGGATGACCGGAGCGACGCAGCCACTCAAGGGCATAGGCATGATCGGCCGGACTGATATGCGGGCCGACGAAGAGCACGGCGACAGCGTCGAGGCCGCCGGTCCAGGCGACCCGGGCGAGAAAACGGCTGTCAACACCGCCTGATACGGCAATACAGGACGGACCGGCAACGCGCAAGGTACAGCGCAACCGGTCCAGCCTGGCCTGAAGCTCCGTCGGGAGCAGGGCTTGCGGCGCCTGGCTCATGCCACCGTCTCCCTTGTATCTGCTGCCAGAGTCTCTACGGACCAATGGCATTACTTCCGGACGACTCAGTGCGAGGGTATTTTTTCCTGCGCCTCGGTCAGCAGAAATTCGCCCTTTTCGATCCAGGACTTCAGCGTATTGGCAATCTCGAGCGAGAAGGAGTAGCTGGTCAGCGGTACGGTCTGCATCTTCCGTCCAGCCAGGTCGATTTCTCCGCTTTTCAGCTCGTCGAACGACACATGGCCCAGCACCCGGGCCTGCCCCTGGGGATAATCATGGCCGTAGTCCTTGACTGGCATGAGGATGTCCTCGTCGCCCACGCCGGTGTACCAGGCGATTTCTTCGTTGAGAATCGGTATAGGAATGCCGACGCCAACGGCCAGGGAGCACCCGTAGCCAAGGATACTTACGCCGCGCAGAAACCGCGCGTTCATGCCCTTCAGGTCGCCCCGGACCATCAGCGTTCCCGCAGGAGAAATCGGCACGCCGCGTTCCGTGCGCCGGGGGGCGGGAACATGCTGCGTCCCGGCGCCCAATACCCAACCGACGCCGCCGGCGAGAAAAATTTTCGTTCCCAGGCCGATGGTCTGGAAATAGGGATCATTGAACAGGGGGGACAGACATCCGGCCGTGGCATAGTTGGCGTTGCGCGCGTTCGGTTTGAGCGGTCCCATGTACGTATAGATGATGCGACTGGTGAGATTCACTGCGACGTTATAATTCTGATAGCAGTTACGCGGGTTGAGGAGCTGGGCATAGGGAAGGGTCGAAAGTGAGATGTCCTTGATCAGCTCGCGCCGTGGATAGCAGTCGGTGCCATAGCCCAGAGCGCGCAGCCGTACGTTTTTTCCGCGTACGAGATCTTCGATGACGTGGCCGCCGCCGTATTTGAACTGCCCGGGGTAAACCTTGTTCAACGGGTCGTCTTCGGCCGGCTCCGTGGCACCGAGATAAGCGTCTACGGCAGCCAGACCGCCATAGGCGGGCACTCCGCCCAACCAGACCTGCGAGGCTTTCAACGTCGGCGGCTCCTGACCGATATTGAACAGCAGCCCGGACGAACACATCGGGGAAAACGTGCCCGTGGTGACGACATCCACCTCGCGCGCCGCCTTCTCTTTGCCCATTTCGCGTACGGCCCTGGTCATTTCCTCAGCGTTCAGGACCACCGCCTTGCCTTTGCGTATGCGTCGGTTGATGTCCTCGATGGTCTTGTTCACTGCGTAATTCGTGCTCACGTTCGCCAATCCTCCTCAAGAGTTGCCTGCGGCGCCGGCGTCTTCGACGCTGGCTCCCCATACGTGAATACTGTTCCGGAGACAAGCACCCGTGGCGGGCAAAGGATTTTCAGGGCTGCGGTTCTATGTCGGCGCTGTCCACGGCCTGTGTCGCCCGGTCGCGCTCCTGCTCCAGCGGAGGGAGCAGCTGACGGATGGCGTGCTCGTCCCTGTCACGGCCGGCGTGTTCGATAAACTCGGCGAGAAGACTACAGCGCTCGGCGCCGACCGTGGCGAATATACTTTTCTGCGAATGCGCCTCGATGATCAGGCTGTCCCAGTCGCCGGCGTCGAAATACTGCTTCAGGCGGGCAAGACGCTCGTCGATCGTCTCAAGAAAAAAGGTCACTGTCTGACGATAGAGTTCCGTATCGCCGTCAAACCGCTCGAGAGCGCGCCGGCGGTTCATGACCGGTACGTCATCGATATTGCCCCTTCCGGGAGGTAAGGTTGCTGTTGGCGTGCTCGGGGTCGGCCCGAGGTTCCCCACATTCGCCGCCTGAGCAAGCTGCAACAGCGTTGTCCGTATTTCGCGCAAATCGAGCGGTTTGGACAGATATCCATCCATGCCCGCGGCCAGACAACGGTCACGGTACCCCTGCGTGGCGTGCGCCGTCATGGCATAAATGGGCAGCGCGATGTTGGCCTTCCCGGCATTGCCGGTACGGATGCGCTGCGTGGTCTCGAAACCGTCCATGACAGGCATTTCAATATCCATGAAAACGAGATCGCAGGGCTCGCTACTGAGCAGGTCGAGTGCCTCATAGCCGTCGGCAGCCAAGGCGACGCGCTGGCCCAGTTTTTCGAGCAAGGCACGGGCGACCTTGCGGTTGCCCGGATTATCCTCCACGACCAGGATGTTCAGCCGCGGCAGCGGCGAGTACACTTCCGCCACGGTTTCGACGTAGGGCAGACAGCTCGACCCTGCAGAGAGACCGAGCAGCACGTGGAACGAAAACATGGCCCCATGCCCCAACTCGCTTTCGATCTGTATGCTCCCGCCCATCATTTCCACGAGCTGTTTGGAAATAGCCAGCCCCAACCCGGTGCCCCCGAAGCGACGGGTTGTGGATTCCTCGGCCTGGCTGAAGATATCGAACAAACGACTCTGAAAATCTTTGGCAATGCCGATGCCCGTATCGCGAACCGACACAAGGAGCCGAAAACGCTCTTGTTGCGTGACATCGCGCTCCACGTTGCCACGGGCCTCGACCGCAACCTGGCCTCGCTCGGTAAATTTAATGGCATTGCCAACCAGGTTGATGATGATCTGGCGCAATCGGTTGGCATCACCCAGGACGATATCCGGGAGCGGCTCGTGGATGGTCACGGTAAGGTCGATGCCCTTGTTGCGGGCCTGCGGACGCAAGGCTGAGACCGTTGCCTGGATGCAGGAACGCAGATCAAAGGGAACGGATTCGAGGCTGAGCCGCTGCGCCTCGATTCGGGAAAAATCCAGAATGTCGTTGAGCAGCGCGAGCAGGTGCCTGGCCGCTTCGTCGGCGGATTCGAGAAAGTCGCGCTGCTGCGGATCGAGCCCGGTTTCCAGCACCAGTTCGGTCAGATTGATGACGGCGTTCATGGGGGTGCGGATTTCGTGACTCATCTTGGCCAGAAATTCGCTTTTGGCCCTGTTGGCTTTCTCCGCGGAGGTCTTGGCTGCCAGAATGTCCTCCTCGAACTCCTGCCTCTGGATGGCCAGGGCGTACAGACTGGCAAGCCGGCGAACAATGGCCAGATCCTTGACCGTATAGGGTCGGTCGGCATTGGCCAGGGCAATCTGGCCCGCCACGCGGCTGCCGATAAGCACGGGCGAGGAGAGAAAGTTATCAACAGGGACATGCCCGGTCGGGGTCCCTGAAGAGCGCGGATCGTGCGCCGGATCGTTCGACATGACCGCCTTGCCACGCGTCAGCACCCAGCCCCACAATCCGGAAAAATGCGTAAAGACCATCGACTTTCCCGGAACATCGCACTCGTCCCAGATATCCGTCGACATGGTATGGGCATGAAAATGACCGGTTGCACGCTCGATGCTGCCGACAAAGCCGTACCGACTACCGGTCATGGTTTTCGCTGCCTGAAGGACGGCCTGGGACAGGGTCTCGATTCGAGCTGTCTTGAGCAGCGATATCGCCAGGCGAAAATACATCCTTTCGGTTTCGCGCTGGCGTTGCAGCGTTGCCTTGGCCTTGAGCAGCTCGTCAATACTGTCACGCTGAAGGGCAACGTCGGAAATGGCCTCGCTGGTGGCCGTCAGCCTGGCGCCGAGCCGGACAAGTGCCCGCAATCGTGCTACGGCCAGCGACGGATGCAACGGTTCGGCCAGGCATTCGACTGCCCCGGCGGCAAAGGAGGAGAGCATCGCTGCGGAGACGTCAGGAATCCCGGCCCCGAACAACAGCACCAGAGGGGGGACCCCGGAACCGTATGCGTTCCGGAATCGGTCGCAGAGCGTAGGACCGTCCAGCCCGTTCCAGCCAACCCGGGCCAGGACGAGTGCGGGTGCAGCCCCCGTGACAACAGCGGCAGCCGCTCTGGACGAATCTTCGACCTGAACGAGGCATCCGTGGCGCACGGAATCGACCAGGTGCAACAAAACCGTGTCGTCGGCTTCGCACAGAAGCAGCAGGAAGGGCCTGGCGTCAGCGTTCATACGTTGCCTCGGCAAAGCGACCGGGTTAATGTCAGAACCTGTCGAAAACGTACGCCGGCGTGATCATCCTTCCGCAGAATACCTCTCCAATTGAAAAGAGAAAGACAGCGTCAGGCGACGCATTGCCGTATCTGTATCCTGAACATGATGTTGCTGTCAATTGAACATCAGGAAACGAGCAGGATCGTCCGATCACAATGAACGATCGAATCAGGCGGAGAATAACGATTTTGTAGGTCGTGGATTACACCTGCATATCCAGCGCAACGCCTCGCGGCAGCGCCGATACATAGGCGGCGCTGCCGTTCGGTCCGGTTGGTGCTCCGGCAAGGGCGGCGCCGAGCATCACGTCCGCCTCTGCCACGTCCATCGGCGCAGCCGTAGGATTCAGCGGCTGCTGCGTTGCCAGGTATTCCGCAGCGCGTACCACACCTCTGCGCAGCGAGGCCGCTTTCAGCCCCCCCTCTTCGACGCTCTGGCCAATGATATCCAGAACCGACGCCGCCACGTCCTCGCCGAACTGCATCCCGATTTCCTCCACGGCCTGACCCAGGGCCGGAGGCAACGCGCCCGCGCCCCCTCCGGCGCTCGCCGCGTAGAATTGTTCGGAAAGGCCGTTGTCGAAGAAGGCATTCAGGGCATTGTTCACGTCGCCGTTGAAAAAGGCCATAACCTTGTCGCCGGCGGCTACGCCAAAATTTCGATCAATGAATTTGAGCCCGGACAGCAGCCCGTCGGCCAGCTTCTCTTCGGTCAGTTCTCCTGATCCGACATGCTGATAGACCAGCCCCATGGTCGCCGTAGCCGCCTGATCGCCGAAGTTGTCGCGAACAAAGTTCACCGCGCGCTCCAACGAGCCCGCCAGGTCGTTCGCCTCTGCCGCACGCTCCTCCACGGCCAACTGCGGGTCGGATGTCGCCGCAGCCGGTACGGAGGCACCCGCCTCGTCGACAGCCCCCGGCTCAGCCGTTGCCGTCGCATTTTTCGGCACCTGAGCCAGTCGCCGGGCCATGTCCACGGCAAAACCCTGCGTAGCAGCTCTGCTGTCCGAGTCGGGTCGCAGGCCAGCGGCTATGCCGTTCGCCGGTTTCCGTCCAGACCAGTCAATCTGCGTGGGCAGCGTGTGGAGTGCGTCGAGAACGTTCATGACCCTGCCATCCCCTTTTCAACTCGCGTCATATACTCTTTTTCGACCGGCACCGACATTACTTGAGCCCTTGACGCTGAAAAAGACACCGATGAAATGCTTTTCACGACACCATTTCCGGCTCCGATGCGGGCGGGTCAGACGGCCCGATCGAGGAATCCGCGGGCAAAATCCTTGAGCGAAGTCGAGAGCTTGAGCAATTCGTCCGATGGCACCTTGCGGATCACCTTATCGCTTTGCGCGTCGATCATCTCGACCTGAATCTGTCCCGACTCCTCGCGCAGCGTGAATTTCAGCTCCAGACCCTGCTTTTCCAGATGTTGTTGCAGATTGGCCAGAACCTCTTTGACGTTTTCCCGGCGATCTCCGGCCAGATCGTCAGATTCTTCATGCCTTACATGAAGTTCCAGACGATGCTGACGCTTCTGCTCAGCTGGCTGTCGGGTATAGTCATCCGTTGCGTTGGCAAGCACCGGGTGCACGGCGGATAGTTCTTTTGCGAAGGCTTCCATGGTCATCACCTCCCGCGTTGGGGGCGCTCCCTCCCCAGAGAGCGATTCATTCTTGACCTATTGATCGGCCAAGAAAAAAATAACTTTAGGTCAGGGAGGGAATACGACGGGTGGAACGGATTCTGGCCTTCCAGAGCGCTGGGCTACGGCGTCACATCGTCCACGGTCGGGATATGTCCGAAGAGCAGCGTGGCGTTATCGTCATACAGCACGCGCCAGGACGGATCGCTCAGGAGCAGCGGCGCTACGGCCTCTGTTTTCCGGATAAGAATGAAATCAGCGCCATAGCGCTCGAGATACTCCCGCCAACGCGGCGTGGCGTAGAGAAAGTCAAAATAGGCCTGGATGACCTCGTCAGGGTAGATATTGCGAAAACGCCCGTCCATCCCCACGCGGATTCCTGGCGACAGCGTCCACAGCGCGTAGGAGCCCCATTGCAGGGTCGGAAGCAGGCGGCCTCGGCCCCCTGTCCCGGCGAGATAGCGCAGGGCGCCTTTGGGATACCCGACGACACGATCCGCTCCCGACAGGCTCGCCGCATCGGGGACCTCCAGTCGCAAGGGGCGGACGCTCAACGCCTGTCCCAGCCACCAGCCACTAAGCGCGAGCGACAGCAGAACCAGCGAAATGGCGACGAAGAGGCGAAATCGCGTCCCTCCGGACGCGCGCGGGCGGGAGGACAAGGCGCGCGTAAGCATTGCCGGGACGTATACCGCGCTGGAAAGCATGAAATAGGTCTCGTGCCTGATATTCTTAACGGACAGGGCCGCCGTGAAGGCCAGTACGCCCAGGGCCACCCAGTCCCTGACCGGGGAGACGATGCCGAGCAGCAGCACCAGCGTGGCGACGCCGAGCACCAGCCCGACGTTGGCGTACATTCCGTCTGCCAGGGCCTGCGGCAAGGACTTCCACTCCTCGACAACGGCGGGCGTATGGGCCATTTCCTCCAGAACATACGCCCAATAGTCGACACCGTAGGGCGTTGCCAGCGTAGCCAGCAACAGGGCAGCCAGCAACGCAGCCCAGGGCCAGACGCGTCGCTGACGCCAGGCGCAGCCGACGCAATAGATCCCGGCGGGCCAGTGGCCGGAAAAAACGCCCGCGTGCAGATTGGCCCAGAGCGCATAGAGGGGCACGAGCAGCAACGCGCATGACCAGTGCTTTCCGTCGCGCGCGGACTCCAGGCACCAGATGGCGGCCGCGTAGTTGAGAAACGACCAGAGCTGTCCTCGCAGCGGCATATATCCGATACTCAGCCCGCAGCCGGCCAGCAGCAACCCCAGCGCAGCGCTCCGGGCATCTGCGCCGGCCCTGCGCGCGGCCAGCAACAGAAGAGCGCCGGTGGCGAGTCCGAGCGCGTACTTCAGAACCTGAAGTCCGGCCCCGCCAGCCCAATCCCAGACACTATAATAGATAAGGGAACTGAGCCAGTTGTGCGCCACCCAGACCGGCTTGACCGGCGTATAGGCAAATACGTCGGTGAAGGGAAAACAGCCGGTCTCGATAAACAGACGACCAAAGGCGAGATGGGACCAGAGGTCGGGATCGGCGCGCGTCAGGGTTATCCGGAAAAACAAATGGCAGAAGGCCGCGAGCGTCAACGCCCGGGCAATCCAGTCGCGCGAGTGCGGTATCCCCGGGCCTCCGTCGGGACTGAAAGACGCTTTGCTCATGCGCCAACCGTATACACTCGCGAGCCCGAACTCGGGGGACGGCCCCTTGCCCTTCGACTCGCGGTCGCCTCCATAATCAACGCACGCAACACCCGGCGGGGCGGTGACGGTCAGGAAGTCGCGGCCTGGCGGGAACGCTGTCCCTGCTTCCAGGCGCCAAGCGGAATGGACTCCTCAATGAGCATGATCGGGATGTCATCCCGTATGGGATAGACCACGCCGCAGGGGGCGTTGCAGATCAAACCGTCGCCCGCGGGCGTGAGATGCAGCTCGCCCTTGCATTTCGGACAAGCCAGGATGTCGAGAAGGTCTTTACTGAGAGCCATACGTTATTCCTCCGCTGCGTGATCCTTCGCGCTGTCCGAACGGAAACAGGTCGGCGAATTTTAAAGTTGTCCCTGATGCAACCGTTCCAGAACCAGGGGGTCCGCCCGGCAGGGATTAAGTCCGGGGCGGGGCAGATCGAGCGCTCTGGACGCCGCAAACGGCGTTTGCGCGAGGTGGCGGTTGTAGGCCAGAGTCGCCAGATATTCAAGACTCAGGACATCCTCGACGTTATAGGCGAGCAGCGTTTGCAGCACGGCCTCGTCGCCGCTCCGCTCGTACGCCCGCCACAGCCGGACGGCATCCCAGCCGTCCACGCCGACAAGCATTCCCCGATCCAGCCCCGCGCACTGCTCACAGCCTTTGAGCCCGCCCTTCATGCCCAGGGCACCCAGGACGTAGCGCAAATCGAGATGTGCCTGCGGGAAGGACAGGTCCAGAGACCGGCTGAGAAAGGGAATGTCGAAACTCTTGCCGTTATAGGTCACGAGCAGCGCATAGGCGGCGATGTCGGCGGCGAAGGCATCCAGATTCCGACCCTGGACATATGTGCGTACCTGGCGACCGTCGTAAAGAGCGATGGTCGTCACCGCATCGCTGCCGGGGCTCAGTCCGGTCGTCTCGATGTCCACGAAAGCGGTCCGGTCGCGAAAGTCTGCGAACAGGCGCCAGGCCTGACTGCCGGGCAGCCGCTCCGCGAACCAGGCGGCATCGCCCTCCGCGTATCGGGATGAGGAGAGGTGAACGTACTCCCTGATCCGACTAGCGATACGGGCGGAGCACGGCCAGGCATCGCAACCCGCGGCATCCTCCCACACGCGTATGCCCGCCTGCCAGAGCCTGACTTCCGTGGTCAACCCCAGGGATGGAATATGACAAAAGGTATGTTGCAACACGCGCGACGTATAGAACAGAGACGAGGCGAGGGCAAGCCTCGTCGGAGAGGGCGGGATGCCTGCGGGTCGCTGGTACGGGCAGGCGCTATCCGGACGCTGATGACCTCAGACCGTGACGTTGGCTAATTCGCCGCGGTCGTTGTCGTCGGTGTGGTAGTTCCAGTAATAGCGATCATCGGACGTGGGCTCGTATTCGCGCGTCCGGCCCATGGAAAAATTGGTGGGATCCATTTCCATGAGTCCTTGAGACCAGGCAATCGAAATGTATTCCATAGCCGCATCCTCGGATAACGAAGCGGATTGATATAATTATGTTTACAGTATAAGACAGTCCGAGGCGTTTGGCAAGTGGTTTTGAAAATGACCTTTTTGAAGCAGTCGGCATCGGGTCAGGCCAAATGATGACAAACAAGGCGGGCCTCTTTCCATGAAACGAATACTGTATCTGAGCCTCTTGCCGCTCCTGGCGTTCGCGGCGCTGGCCTATGGCGCCGACGGACGCCTGGCCATCCCGAAAGGCGTGAACCCGCCTGGCGCGGCAAAGCCAGCCATCGTCAAGGGAGAATTCGTCCAAGTGCGCAGTTGTGGCGAGCCGAACTGCGAGCGCATCGGACGGCTGGGACGCGGCGAACGTGTTCTGGTGCTGGAGACCGTCCGCAACTGGGTCAATGTTCACTCTCTGGATACGGGCACCAAAGGATGGATACGGACCGAAGACCTTTCCGGAATGCAGGTGCCCGGCCAGGCCGAGGTCACCGCCGCCCGACTGCACCTGCGCGCCTGCGCTGAACGCCGCTGCGAATCCCTGGGCTGGCTGCGGCGGGGAGAAATCGTCACGGTGCTCGAACTGGCCGACGGCTGGGCCAAGGTACGCAGCAGCGATCTGGACGCCACGGGCTGGGCCAGTCTGCGCTATTTACGTCTGCTCTAACCATGCGCAGGGGCGAAAACGACGCCTGCGCAACGACGGATATCATGGAACCATTCCTGCTCGTGCCCTGGCATGGCGACTTTCTGGCCGGGCTTGTCGACGTGCTGCTGACGCGCAACACCGAAGCCGCGCGCTCCGGAGATCTGCGCGCCTGCTGCGTCGTCTTCCCGCATCGCCGACCCCGGCGGTACGCCATGGAGATGCTCCGCACCGATCCGCGGCTGGAGAAACCCTGCTGGCCGCCGGAGATGCTTTCCCTCGGCGAGTTTTTCGCCCGATGCCGGGCCTGGCTGACGCGGGAGGGGCTGGCGCACCCGGCGCTTCAGGTGGACATGCTGGATCGCGTGGGGCTGCTGCAAGCCTGCGTCACCCGTTTGCATGAGCAGGGGCAGGGCCTGCTCGCCCGGATGCCCGTGCATGATACCCAGCTGTTTTTTCCCTGGGGCACGCGCCTGGCCGAACTCATGGAAACGTTTTATTTTCACGGTCGCCCGCCACAGAATATCCACGTCGCGGAGGACCAGCTCCCCGACTTTGCCCGCTCCCTGCTGGAACAGCTGGGCGTCATCTACGAGCACTACACCCGGGAGCTGGATGAGCGGGGATGGACTACGCCCGGGCGGGATGCCAGCCTGATCTTTGAACAGAGCGACGCCGTTGCCGCCGGCCTGGAAGGAAAACAGCTCTTTTTCGCCGGATTTTACGACCTGAACGGCGTGCAGCAACACCTGTTTCATACGCTCTGGCGCCGCGGGCAGGCCACGATCGTGCTGCACGGCGACCCTGCAGTCTGCGTCGCCCGCGGACGTGCGCACTGGTCCTGCGCCGCGCTCGTCGAATGGCTGCGCAATTGGGGAGCCAGGGCGGAAATCATCCAGCCCGCGGAGCCGTCGTCCGGGCAGACACCACCTGAACCGCGCATCCGTTATTGCGAGGGATTCGACCTCCATTCCCAGCTCGCCCGACTCAACAGCGAGCTGGCTGCGCTGCCCGGTTCCGGCACGTCGAGCTTTGCCGCCGTGGTGTTGCCCGACACGGGAGCACTCATGCCCGTGCTGCATCATCTGCCGGACAAGGACGTCAACATCGCCATGGGCTACCCTCTGTCGCGCACGGCCTTGTACCGTCTCATCGAAACACTACTCAGGTTGCAGGAAAACGGGGACGGCGCCGGTCGCTATCATTGGCGCGATCTCATCGAGCTGATCA
>CAZGAH010000025.1:33314-40554 GCA_964523295.1 uncultured Desulfovibrionaceae bacterium
CTGATCCGGCATCCCTACCTGAAGATGCTCGAACTCGACGAAACGCAGCCCCTGCGTATCGTGTTTCACAACCTGGAGACGACGCTGCGTTCTGGCGGAAAGTACGCCGATCCCCGATCCTGGCCTCTTGACGTCCAGGGCGTGGAGACCGTGGCCAGGCCGGAGGCCCTGAAAGCGCTGCTCGAAACCATTCTGCGCGTATGCCTTACGCGCTGGGAGCAGGTGCGAACCCCGGGCGATCTGGCCGATGCGCTGGAGGACATCTGCACCGTGCTTCTGGAACACGGGGCGAATCTCTGGAATCGCTTTCCAATCGACGCGGAATGCCTGCACCGGCTGCTGTACAGCGTCATCCCGGGGCTGAGGCAGTGCAGTCTGAGTGCCCGGCCATTTCCTCCGCTGGCGCTCTTCACCATACTCCGGGAGTCGTTACGCGGGGAGCGCGTTCCCTTTGAGGCCGAACCACTTGTCGGAATGCAGCTCCTGGGCATGCGCGAAGCCCGGCTGTTGCGTTTCCGGCAGGTCTATGTGCTCGGCGCCACGGACGACCGCCTGCCCGGATCGCCCGGGTTCGATCCGCTGTTTCCGGACTCCCTGCGCCGCCTCGCCGGATTGCCGGACAGCCGGCAACGCGAACGGGAAAAGGCCTGGACCTTTTTCTGTCTGGTCCGCTCGGCTGAAGACGTGATGCTGTTCTATGAAACCGGCGTACAGGGAACGGGACTACTGGAGAAAAAGAGCATACGCAGCCGGTTCATCGAGGAATTGCTCTGGGATGAAGAGCAACGCCAGGGACGGATACTCGAACCCGGGCAACCGCCCGTAAGCATGGTCGTCTTCCCTATGCGACCGATTCCCCGTCACAATCGGCGCATCCCGCGTTCTCCCGCCATACAGCAGCGGCTGACACAGCTGTTGGAGCTGCCGCTTTCGCCGTCGATGCTGGATGTCTATCTGCTCTGCCCGGCGCGTTTTTACTATCAGCGTATCGCCGGTCTCGAACCCTTGGCCACGGTCGACGAAGACGGTGACCCCGCGGAACTCGGTTCCATTGTCCACGGCGTGCTCAATGACTTTTTTATGCCCTATCGAGGGCGCGCCCTGGAGCCGGGCACGGTGGATGCCCGGACATTGCTGTCCATGTACTCGGAACGCCTGCACGCCAGTACGCTGTTTGCCGGTTTGTCGCGCGACCGTCAGTTGCTTCTGGAGCAGACCGGTCGTTTCCGACTCGAGCAGTATGTCCGCTCCATGCCGCAGACGACCATCCGTGACCTGGAACAGCGGCGTGAAGCAACCCTGACCTGCGCGTCGGGAACGTTCCGGCTGGTTGGCAAGCTCGACCGTATCGACCAGCGCGTCGAGGGGACAATCATCCTTGACTACAAAACCGGGGGCATCAAGATACCGGGGATGGATTTCCGGGAGGGCGCCCCGTTGCTGGCGACGCTCGAAGCCGGATGTCCGTCCGATCCCGAGGCAGCGGATACGCTCCTGAGCACGCTGGCAGAGGCCATGCCGAGCGTACAGCTTCCCTGTTATCTGTTTCTGCAGGCAAGGCACGGCGGGGAGACCCCGAACAACGCAGCGCTCGTTGAACTGCGCCGCGACGGACAGGAACACCCGCTCTTCGACAAAGAACTGCCTCAGGAGCAACGTAGCGTCATCGTGCAGACGCACATCCCGCACCTGCTCGCCTTCATTGTCGACCACATGCTTACGGGACCGTATTTTTCGGCGCGGGCGGGCGCTCATTGCCAGTGGTGCGCGTACCGCAATGCCTGCGAGCGTTCGTAAGCGGACGGTACGGAGCCGTGTAGCGCTGACGTCTGTCGGCAGTCATTGCGCTCCGCTCACGTTCTCCTCCCTGTATGGCATCTTCCGTACGCGCCGATGCTGGACATGCGTTGAAACCCATGATAGCGAGACTGTTCAATGAAAGGAACTCCAGCGATGCAAGAACCTGTCTGAAGGCTTCGGACAGGATCTGTGCATTGCTTTGCCCGGGAACAATCGCGACATGCTCAAGTTAATTATGGTCATTGGCGTCGTAGCACTTCTCGCCTTTGGCTATTCCCGTCACCGGACCGCGGAGTCTCTGGCGGTGCAACTGGCCGAAGCCAGGGGCGAGAGTACGAGCATGGAGCTTTCCCGCGCGCGGGCCGAGGGCTCGCTGATGGGGCTGCATCTGATGACGCGCAGTGATCGCGCGCACCTGCTGGAACTGCGCCAGCTGATTCAGATCAAGGACCATCTGATTGAGAGTCTGCAGCGGGGGCAGTTGCTTACGGTAACCGCCTATACCCCGGACTCGGGCGAAACGGACTCCTCGCCCTTTATCACGGCCAGCAACAACCGCGTGCGTGAGGGAATCCTCGCCGTATCCAGGGATCTGTACCGTAAAGGGTGGAGCTTCGGGAAAAAGGTCTATATCGTCAATGTCGGTGTCTTCACTATCGACGACCTGCTGTCGGAAAGAGCCCGCAATCAGGTCGATGTCTTCATGTTCGACAAGGACAAGGCGATTCAGTTCGGCAGAAAGGCAATCCGGGTGTATCTGCTGGGGTCATGAAGTGATACAAAAAATATCATTATATTAATTTATAGCAAAAGTTGACAATACACAACGTCACAAAATGATGTTTATTGTTACACATCCAACAGAAGGGGGTAGCATGCGCATCCAAAAGTATTTGCTCGTACTGTTTTTGACATTACTGCTGGCGAGCGCCGGCGCCGCGCACGCAATAGACATCAAACCCCTCCCCGAGCGCGTACTCAAGGAATACGCCGCGCTCAGCCCCTTCGAATTCAAGAATATTTTAGGTGAAAAGGCGGCTGAAAGCGGCAAGCCGATACTCAACGCAGGCAGAGGAAACCCGAACTTCATCAATACCCGCGTGCGACTGGCATTTGCCATGCTCCACCGTTTTGCCGTTGCGGAGAGTCTGGTCCAGGACGCCCCCGCCGACCTGGGCTTTCCTCCGCGCAGCGCCTCGGGAATGGCCGACCGGTTGCGCCAGTTTCTGGCTGCCGAAAAGGATACAAAGAGCGCCGAATTCCTGCTGCAGTGCATGGCGTACTGCGAAAATCAGCTGCAAATCGCCCCGGACACCTTTACCGCCGACATGGTCGACGCCCTGCTCGGCGACCACTACCCCACGCCCTCGCGGATGCTGACCACGCCGGAGCGTATCGTTGAAGCCTATCTGAAAGACCTGCATTTTTCTCCCGGCCGCGCGCCTGAGGGAAAGTTTCACGTCTTCGCCACCGAGGGGGCCACTGCGGCCATGATTTACGTTTTCAACACCCTCAAGGAAAATTTCCTGGTCACGCCGGGCGACGCCATTGCCATTATCACGCCCATTTTCTCTCCCTATCTCGAAATCCCGGTGCTCAACGACTACGAACTCAAGCCCATCTACGTAACCGGCTCGGAGCAGGCCGGCTGGCAGGTTCCGGATGCCGAGCTGGAAAAACTGAAAGACAAGCGCATCAAGGCCCTGTTCATGGTCAATCCCATGAACCCGGGCGCAGTCAGCATGAACGCCGAGAGCGTGAACAAGCTTGCTGCCTTGGTAAAAACCGAGCGCTCCGACCTCATCGTGCTGACGGACACGGTCTACTGTCCGTTTGTCGACGAATTCCACGACCTGCTCGAGGCCATACCCGAAAACTGCATCGGTGTTTTTTCCTTTTCCAAGTACTTCGGCGTTACCGGTTGGCGGCTTGGCGTCATCTTCATCCACGAGCGGACCATCCTGGACGCGATGATCAGGAATCTGCCCGACGAAAAAAAGCAATTGCTGGACAAGCGATATGAAACCGTGGACACGGCCCCGCGCAACATCCCCTTTATCGAACGGCTGCTCATGGACAGCCGGGCCATCGCCCTGGCCCATACCGGCGGGCTTTCCACGCCGCAGCAGGGCATCATGAGCCTCTTCTCCCTCTACGATCTGCTCGACAAGGACCATGCCTACAAGAAAAGCATCCAGGCGCTGCTCACGCGACGCATGAACAACGTCTACGCCGCGCTGCGCTGCGATCCCCCCTCGGGCCCGGGACAGACGCAGTACTACAACCTCCTCAACATCCTCGACCTGGCAACCCGTCTTCACGGCGCCGAATTCGCAGAGTATCTCAAAACCGTACACTCGCCCTTCGGCTTCCTGCTGGAACTTGCCGGCCGCTATCAGACCGTGCTTCTGCCCGGCATAGGATTTGCCGGTCCGGAGTGGTCTGTCCGGATTTCCCTCGCCAACCTGCCCGACGACGCCTATACGACCATAGGCAACAACCTCGCCAGCCTGCTCGACGATTACGCACAGTGCTGGAAGCAGACCAGGAAGCCCTGATGTACGCACCGCAGAAAAGATAGCCATGTACAACCGACTGAAATCCTGCTTTGCCGCACCCGTCGACCGGGCGCTTTCGTGCGGCGCGGCGGTGTATGCCAGAACGACTATTGCAAGGTACGGAACCATGTTGACACTGGATATCGATTCGCAAGGAAAAAACGTACGCCTCTCGCTGCTGCTCAAGGGCGAGAGCGCGCCTATTGACGTCGTGTTGCAGAATTATGTGCTGGAGACGGAAAACGGGGCCGCGTACATCCGCTTTGAAAGCGTCCAGACCTCGCGGGAGTGGATCAATGTCGTCCTGGCCGAGTTGATTCAGGCCAGACGCATCGCCCTGCCCTCCGGCCTGCCGGCCGGGCTGCTCAAGCTGGTACTGTGAGTGGGCGCAGCCTCCGGGCGATCGGACGCCCCTTGGTCCTGACCGCGGCGCTGCTGCTGAACGCCGCGTTGATCTGCCTGGCGGCAGAGGCGTCGCGGTCGGACGCGCCCGCGTCCGAGATCTCTGACAACCCCGCGCTCCAAGGAGCCACAAACATGAGCGATGCGCCCGACCAGGACCTTGCCCGGCTCGATCGGCCCGAAATTCTGGCCGTGATCTTTCATCCCCGCCCCGATTACCCCACCCCGCCGCCGGCAACCAGTCAGGAGGTGTACATCCCGGTAAGCAGCGATGCCGTGGTGGCCGGTCGATTGCACCCGGCAACCCCGGGGGCGCCCGATGCCCCTACCCTGCTCTTTTTTCATGGCAACGGCGAAATCGTCGCCGATTACGACCCGATCGCGCCGCAATTCACGACGCAGGGGCTCAACTTTCTGCCCGTGGATTACCGCGGCTACGGCCGCTCGACCGGTCGTCCGAGCGTATCCGCACTGCTGAACGACAGCCTGCTCGTCTTCGACGCGGCCCGCAGCTGGCTTGACCGGAGCGGACAGACCGGGCCGATCCTGGTCATGGGCCGCTCCCTGGGCAGTGCGCCAGCCCTGGAGCTGGCCTTCCGACGCGGCGAAGATGTCGCCGGACTGATCATCGAAAGCGGCTTTTCGCGCGTCCGGCCGTTGCTCCTGCGTCTCGGCCTGCATCCGTCGCTCCTGGAAAAGAGCGGCAAGGCCCCCGGCGTGGCCGACGGCATCGACAATCTGGACAAGATCACGCGCTATTCGCGCCCCACGCTCATCATCCACGGCGTCAACGACGCGATCATCCCCGTGAAGGACGCGCGCGAGCTTTTCGCCGCCTCGCCCGCGGTCGAAAAAACCCTGCTGGAGGTACCGGGAGCCGGGCACAACGATCTGTTTCTGGTCAGTCGGAACAGCTATCTTGCGGCCGTAGCAACGCTCGCCCGCCAGGCCTCCGGACGCAACGCGCCCTGAGCCCCGGCCACATCCTGGCGACGCAGGCCTACGCCTTCTTGTACACGGTGGGGATGATCTGTTTGACGGGCAGCGTCAGCCCTGAAAGGGTTTCGGAATGGCCGATAAAAAGATATCCGTCGGGAAGCAGGCAGCCGAGCAGCTTTGAAAAATGGCGCTGCTGCGTGGGACGGTCGAAATAGATGACCACGTTGCGGCAAAAAATGACGTCATGCGTTGGCCTCAAGGTGAACTCATCCATGAAATTGAGACGCTTGAACTGAATCTGGCGCCGCAGCTCCGGCACGACCCGAACCTGATTCCTGGCCGGATCCTTGCTACGCATGAAGTATTTCGTAAGCAGTTCGTCGGAAATGCCCTTGATCTGCTCGCGGTCGTAAATCCCCTGTGACGCGGTTTTCAGCGCCCGCGTACTGATGTCGGTGGCCAGAATGGAGAAAGTGAAGCCTGCATTGCGTTCCGCAAACTCGCTCAGGACCATGGCCAGCGTATAGGGCTCCATACCCAGGGAGCACCCCGCGCTCCAGACCTTGAAGGTCCGGCTAAAAGACTGTCGCGCCACCCAGGCGGGTAGCAGATCGCTGGAAAGATATTCGAAATGTTGCGGCTCGCGAAAAAAGCTGGTCGTATTGGTGGTAATGGCGTCAATGAGGTGAAACAGCTCGTCCTGCAGCCCGGCCGGACTGAACGTATAGGCGAGGTAGGCCTCGAGATCGGGGTAATTCAACAGACGCACCCGCTTCTGCAGCCTGGCCTCGACCATGGTCTTTTTTGTAGGCGGCATCTTGATGCCGACTTCGTCGTATATGAACCGGCCAAGCCGGGCGAACTGCTGCTCGGTAAGCTTGACTGGCGGAGGCGCCTCCCAGGGGGCCAGTGGAGCGGCTTGGCGCTCCTTGGTATGCGTGAGGTGTCGTTTATCCATTTTTGCTAAATTGTATACCAGATTCCTGGGAAGCACAACAGCAATTTCCGTTCCTTTTTGTCGCGGTGCGGCGTATGGGCAGAGTTCATCGACACGCAACGAAACGGACTACCAAGGGAGGCCTCCAATGCGCAGGCCAGTGAAACGTATCCTGCTGGGATTAGCCGCTCTCACGCTCGTGCTCTCGCTTGGCGCAGGCGCCCTGGTCTTGCTCGCCGACACCGAGGCCCTGTCCCGGCAGTTATCCGGCGTCGTCCGGAAACTGACAGGCCTGGACCTGGTCATTGACGGCGATGTCGGGCTGCAATTCTACCCCTGGCTGGGCGTAGAGCTGCGCCAGGTATCCCTGGGCGGGCTGGCCGGATTCGAAAACGAGCCGTTCGTCCGGATCGACCGCCTGGCCCTGCGCGTCAGCCCGTCCGCGCTGCTGCACGGACGCTTCGAGGCGGATACGCTGCTGCTGGACGGATTGCACCTGGTCCTCATCCGCGACAAACACGGACGATTCAACTTCCAGGCCCTGCCCGTACGCGACGTGCGCGTGGACAAGGACAAAGTGATCGTGGAGACGCAGCAGGGCGAG
>CAZGAH010000025.1:40564-50811 GCA_964523295.1 uncultured Desulfovibrionaceae bacterium
ATGGCGGTGGGCAGACCGAAGCTGTTGAGGATGTTGGCATCGCTGCCGCCTCCGCCGATCATGCCGCTTTCGGCTGTTCCCAAAAAATTATCCCTGTAGGCGTCGACGCAGGTTTTCGCTTCGAAATAGGTAGCCAGCGCGTCTCCCATGCCGGCGACGAGCAGCCTCGACGGCGCCTGCGAGATGATGTAGGTGTCGAGGATGACGATGTCCGGGCTCCTGTTGAAAAACATGACGTCGTCGAAGGCGCCGTCATCGAGGGCGGGGGCATCCTTTTCGATGACCGGCTTGCCGGCCGGCGCTACGCCATGGAGAACCTCTCCTTCAACAGCGGGCGCGTGGTCTCGGGACAGGCCTTCAAGGCCGCACTCGGCTTTGACGTCGTCTCCACCGAGCCCGCGATAAAGGGGCGCGTGGACCTGACCGGGCAGGTCGACATGGCGCCGGAACGATTGTTTTTCGCTTTTTCCGATACCCGCCTGGCGCTGAGCCTGACCGGCGCAGGACTGCCCGTGACTGAGGCAAAAGCGACGCTGACCGGCAACGTCGAAATCGACGCCAAGGCACTGCGCTTCGCCGGTACGGGCCTGGCGCTGGAGTCCAGACTGGCCGGCGGTCTTCTGCCCGCAGCCGGGACAACCGTGCGCGGAGAGGGCGGCCTGAGCCTCGATCTGGCCCAAGGCACGCTACAGACCCAGGGGCTCCGGTTGGGCGCAGCCTCGATGCAGACCGATCTGGAGGCCTCGCTCACGGACGTCAATACGACGCCGCGCGGCGAGTGTCGTCTGCGCAGCAACACCTTCAACCCAAAGGATCTCGCCGCGCAGCTGGGAATAGCTCTGCCGGAGCCCACGGACGCCAAGGCGCTCCAGGCGCTCAGCGTCAACGCGACGGTAACCCTTGCCCCCGAGGCGCTCACACTCGCCCTGGCCCCGCTCACCCTGGACTCAAGCACGCTACACGCCACGCTCAGCGCTGCGCGCACGGCCGCGCCCAAGATTTCCTTCACCGCCAATCTGGATACACTGAACCTGGACCGCTATCTTCCCAGGAACGATGCGAAGGCTGCCGAGCGCTCGGACGGGAAACCAGCCTCCGCCTCCCCTGCCCCCGCGGATGACAGGGCCATCAATCTGACGGCCTTGCGCGACCTGAATCTGGACGGCCGGCTGGAGGCCAAAGAACTCGTCGCGCACGGGCTCCCGGTCCGCGACCTGTCCCTGACCTGCCGCGCCGCCGATGGCGTGCTGCGCGTCGATCCGCTACGCTGCACGGTAGCCCGCGGCGATATCAAGGCAGCGCTGCAGGTCGACGCGCGAGACACGACGCCTGCGCTCTCGCTGCAGGCCAACGGCTCGGGCTTGCAGCTCGAGCCCCTGCTGAGCCGGCTGGCGAATTTTTCCCGGCTAACCGGAACCGCTGGCTTCGAAACCAAGCTCGCAGCGCGCGGCCCGGACGCCAAGGCACTGCTTGCAGCGCTGGACGGTCAGGCCCGTTTTTCCGTACGCAACGGCGCCATACTCGGATTTACGCTCTCGCCGGACATTTTCGAGTCCCCGCTCGCGCTGCTCAAGGCCTCGCGCTCGTCCTGCAGCACGGCCATCCAATACGCCTGGGGCAGCTTTACCATTCATGACGGCGTAGCGCGTACCAAGGATTTGCTCGTCAGCTCCAATCCGCACAAGGCCACAGGCGCAGGCATGGCCAATCTGGTCAAACAGAACATGGATTTTACCATCCAGGTCCATTTCATGAACCTGGCAACCATCCCGATCACCATCGCCGGCAGCTTCCAACATCCCGACGTTTCCGCCGACACCTCAGCCCTGGCCCGCAAGGCTGTTCAGGGCGCTGTAGAAGGAGCAGTCGACGGCACGGTCGAGGCCCTGAAAAGAGGCGAAAGCGCCCCAAAGGCCGTGGAAAAAGGCCTGCGAGGCGTGCTGCGGCAGTTTCTGGGCAAAGGGAAATAACCCAGTACAGCATCCAACCGGTTCAACATGAACCAGCTGACTGGTCTGAACGCCTTGCAGAATCCTTGCGGTGTCCCTCTGCGGGGCCTGCTGCGCGTCTGGCCTCCCTTGCCGTCGTCTTCCAGCCACATCCGAATCAGCAGCAACACGAAACGGTCGGCAATTCACGGGTGGCCCCAAGCCTGCACTCAACGTACAAAGCACATTTTTTTCGATAAAAAGTCTAGACTTTTTGTGCATCCATATGCTACGGGCTCAACGGTATTGGTGAAGGATAGGATAAAATGCCAAGTGTTGTTACATGTTGGCATAAAATAAGGAAGAAAACAAGAATACCTCTTGTTTTGGCATGGTTTGTGAATTCAAGACCTTCAACCTTGACCAGCCTCTGCCAACGCGCTAGCATGAGGCCAAGATTATCCAAGCGCAATGCCGAACAGGAGACAGACCGATGTCCGGATCACTCACCCCTCGACGATACTGCCTGCTCCTGGTCGGAGCAACGCTGTTCCTGGCGTTGAGCCTGTCCCAGGCGCGTGCCGAGCAGAACGGCACGTCGAAGACGAACACGGAGATCGTCCGTACGACCAGCGGCGTCAACAGCGGCATGATCGGGACCCGCATCTCCCAGGTGTTCGGCCCGGAAGCTCAGTCGCAGGGAACGAGCGGCGGTGGCGGTGGCGGTGGAACCGGGTCCGGCGACGAAAGTCAACCAGGGCCAGGGGAAATACCCGGCTCGAAGTATCTCGTTTCCAAGGCCCCGGGCAAGGCCTACGTAGTCCCGAACGCCTTTCATGCCTCCTCGCTGTACGGCAACGTCGAGAGTCCATCCCAATGGCTCTCCTACGCATCGCTGGCAATGGGAGCGCTTGCAGAGCAGAAAAAACAGGACAAGAATTTTCTCAGCGACCGGCTAGGGGTCTGGACCCTGACCTCTGGCGCCTGGATGTCCAACACTGCCAGCTCGACCCGATTTTCCGGCAATCTCTTTTCGCTCATGGGCGGCGCGGATTACCGGCTGCGCGAGGACCTTGTCGTCGGCACGGCGCTCGGCTACGAGTACCTTTACCTCAAAACCAATTTCAACGCCGGCAAGCTGTATGAAAACGGCTTCACGGTCATGCCCTACGCCTGCTATTCCGTCACTCCGAACACACTCATCGACTCCAGCTTCGGCCTGACCTTTGCCTCGTACGATACCCGACGGAACGACGGCGCCGCTGACGGCAGTTTCAATGCCACGCGCTCGGTCTGGTCAGCCAATGTCACCCAGTATTATCAACTCGAAAACTGGACCTTTTCCGGACGCGTCGGCCATATCTACTCCAACGAATACCGGCCCCAATACCGCGAAAGTGACAACACGCTCAACAAATCGATGAACATCTACCTGGCCGAATTCCAGTTCGCCGGCCGCGTCGGCTATACGTATCAACGTTTCTCCCCATATGTCGGCGCAACGTATCTTTGGGATTACGCAATGCGCACGCCGAGCAGCGTCGATCCCGACGAGGTCCAGGGGACCCTCGGTCTCAATGTCATGGCCACCGACCGGCTGATGCTCAATACAGAGCTTGCCAACAGCTTTTTCCGCGACAACACCTACAACACCCGACTCTCGCTGACGTTGCGCTACGCATTTTGAGGCGAAGCGCTAATCATCTGCGCGCAGGGGCTGGCGAGGAACGCGTACGCCCCTGCGCGATCCGCCCTGCCCGGCTCCTCGCTCGCAAACCGTATCCCTGCGAGCCGGCAGGATATCCCCTCCGCCCGAACGCCGGCCACCCCGGAAACATTTTTTTCTACAGTCTTGCGTCGCCCGGCCCGATCTTTGCTTTCATGTTTCCGACGAACATGTAACCCGCGACGACAACGAGAGAGGATATGGCACGGCGTTTTATTTTTTCCCTGGAAAAGGTCCTGGATTACCGGGCTCAGCTGGAGGAGCAGGCCAGGTTGCAACTGGCGGTTGCGCAACGAGCCTACCAGGAGCAGGTCGCCCGGGTCTCCGGGCTGCGCGAGGCATTGGCCCGGCACGAGCGCTCGCTGAACGCAGACGACGGCCCCTTGTCGGCCGCGGATATCTGGCTTTGGCGCAATTATAAGGAGCGTTTGTTTCAGGATCTGGCCAAGGCCGAGGCGACGATGCTCGATTGCGCCAAAGAATTGAACAAATGCCGCCGCGAAGCTATTGTCCGGTCAAAGGATCGCAAGCTGCTCGAAAAACTCAAAACCAGACAGGCGATACGCCATGCAGAAGAACACAAGCTCGCAGAACAAAAAGAACACGACGAAATGGCAACGCTGCGTTACCAGCCTCAAGCTCTCTAAGCTGTTCAGCTGGCTGATGCTCACCGTGCTTTTCAAGCTCGTGGTGCTTGGCGCGCTGGCACTTGAGCAGCCCGAATCGCCGCCCCCGTCCACGCTGGCTCCGGCTGTCGTCGACGCGGAAGCCGAGCCTGCGCCGGAGGTCCGCAAATCGCTGCTGAGCCAGGCCCAGGCCGCGGAACAGGGTGCTGCGGCCCAGGATTCCGCCCCGGCCAAACCGGCCGACGCGCCTTCGGCTGACGGAAATCCCGCGTCTGCCGCCGCGGGTTCCCCCCAAAGCGAAGGCGTGCAGCGCAAGCTCAACGAACTCAACCGGCGCGAGCAGACGATCAAGTCCATGGAAAAGGACGTGGAGGCCAAGCTCATCCGACTCCAGGAGCTTGACGCCAAGCTGACGCGCATGCTTGAGGAGGCCAACCAGATCCGCGACCAGAAGCTCAAGCACCTCATCGACGTATATACGAACATGAAGGCCAAGCAGGCAGCCACAGTCCTTGAAACCCTTGACGAAAAAATCGCTGTCAAAATTTTGGCCGGAATGCGCGGCCGTCAGGCTGGCGAAATTCTCACCTACGTCAACGCGGAAAAGGCCGCCCGTCTTTCCGAACAGCTGACCCGGATGCAGACCTCGTTCTGAGGCACGACGCGCCCGATGCGAGCGTATCGGGCGCGCCACGGACACCGGTAATCCTGCCGAACGACCGGGAGCCCTCCAGCTCCCGGTCGATTCCATTTGCAGGAAGCACAAAGGAGCGCACGTGATACGTCTCAAGCTGACGCTGGCATACGTGGGCACACGTTTCAGCGGCTGGCAGATTCAGGAGCACCCGTCCGGAATCTCTCCGGCGACCGTGCAGGGTGCGCTGGAGCAGGCCATCGCTCGGATCGCCGGCCGGCACGTGCGCGTGCATGGTTCCGCCCGCACCGACGCCGGCGTTCATGCCCTGGGACAGATCGCGCATGTCGACGTCCCCGAACGCCTGCTTGGGGTTGACTGGCAACAGGCGCTCAATAGCATGCTCGCCCCGGACATCGCCGCGCTCGCGGTGGATGTCGTGCCTGCGGGCTTTCACTCCCGCTTCGACGCCCGCTCCAAGGTCTACGCCTATAGTTTATGGTGCAACCGCCGATATGTGTTACCGCAGAGGCGCGCCTTTGTCTGGGCAGTGCCGCCGCTCGACGTACGGGCTATGGACGCCGCCGCGGTGCGGTTGCTGGGCGAGCACGACTTCGCCAGCTTCCGGAACCAGGGCACCGACCTCAAGAGCACGGTGCGTACTATGCTGGCAATCGACAGGGTCCCGGACTGCGATCCCGAGGCCTTCGACCCGGCGCAGCCGGAGCTGGTCTGGCACTTCCAGGCCACGGGCTTTCTCAAGCAGATGGTACGCAATCTCATGGGCTGCCTGGTCGCCGTCGGCACCGGAAGGCTGGCCCCGGAGGCCGTGTCGGATATTCTGGACCGCCGGGAGCGCAGCCTCGCTCCGGCCACCGCGCCAGCCCGGGGTCTGACCTTGCTCCGCGTCCTGTATTGAGCGGCCTGCGCTGCCCATGATCACCGCGCGTTGCCAGGATTCAGGCGGCTGTCCGCCGGAGCGCCGCCCAGTCGGCGAACTCTCCTGCCGCGGACACACGCAGCGTCAGCAGGGCAACGCGGGTGGATCCCCGCGCCTCGGGACCATCGACCAGGGAAGCGCAGGGCATGGCTACATCCATAGACGCCAGCCGGCTTCGGGCCACGGCCAGAAGTCTGCTCCAGAACAGCGCCAGCGCGGCCGCACGCCAGGCCGTTTCCTGGAGCGAGAGCCAGGAGGACGGCACCTGGTCTCTGCGCCGGAAGCGTTCCGACAATCCGCTGCTGGATATGCTCGAAAACCGCATGAGCGGGCTCGACTCCGCCTTGCGGCGCTTTTCCTGGCCGAACGACGACTCCATTCTCAGCACCGCGAGGCTCATCGTTCAGTCCCCGGCCCTTGACGGCAAGCTGGCCTCCTCGCTGCCCGAAGCCGACGAGGTCGCACCATTCTACAAGTTCTTTTCAAAAGGTTTCGATCCAAACGCCCGGCACGACCTGGGTACAAAAACCTACTCCATGACCCTCGCGCTGGGCAGCCGCTCCAGCACGCTGAGCATTGCGCTGGACAGCGAGCAGGATACCTGGGGCGAGGCCCTGGACGCCATCGCCGACGCGGTCAACGCCAGCGCATTGCCCGTACAGGCCGCCATCGTGCAACAGAGCGCACCGTACCAGCGCATCGCCACGCTCGGTCGCACGGGCGGCGCCATACTGACCCTCAGCGTCGAGCGCGCCTACAATGACCAGGACCTGGAGCTGGACTTCCGCCAGGCCTTGCCCCGCACGCTCGATTTCCAGGCCACGGAGGCGCCGCAGACGCCGGCACAGGTCAAACGCTGGGACCTGACCGGACTGCAGGCCGCCGTACCCTCGACCTTCTTTGCCGGCGTCTTCGATCCGAACGAGGATGCCGGCTTAACGCCGGGAATTTATCATCTTTCCTATACGTTGGGCGAGGCAAGCAGCACATTCGGCGTCGCCGTGACCTCCAACGCCACCTTCGGCGACGTGCTTCAGAGCACGGCCCAGGCGATCAACTCGAGCCAGTCTGACTTTCGGGCCGAAGTACAGAAGGCGGACCGCGTCGTCTATCTCGATCCGGAGGGGCGCTATACCACGCGTGGCGAAACGCTCATGGTCTATGCCGTGGCGCCCAAACTGGGCGAGCGGCTGATGCTCTACGAGGCGAGTGCGCCCTCAGAGGCGAGCTTTCTCGCCCCGGGACCAACGCCCCCCATCGGCGAGAACGGCGACCGGTACATCAGCCTGGCCACGGAAAACGGCTGGACCGCAGACCAGGTCTATACCTGGGGAGGCCAGCCCTATGCCTGGTACGAGTCGAGCCCTTCCGTCGGCGACGTGTATTACGTGTCCGACCTGGGCGCCAACTACCGCTACAGCGACGCGGGCTGGATTGAATCCTCCGCGCTGACAGAGGCCCTGGGACTAAGCGGCTCGGCCTGGCCGGGCGTGGATGGCAAACTACGCGTGGACGGGGAGGAACTCACCGCCGCAACCAGTACCTTCTCTTTCGACAGCGGCCGCGTTGTCGTGGATTTGCAGGTGGGCTTCGGCGATACCCTGCCCTTGCGCGTGGCCCAGGGGATGCAGGCCCTGGAAGAACAGACCTCCGACGTGATCATGGCCTACGATTCCTTGCGCCGCTTTGTGCTCAGCAACGACAAGGCCTTTGTCCCGGGTCTGGCCGAACTCTGGCGAACGCCTGCCCGGGCGCGTCAAGAGGATCTGACCTGGGCCGGTGTACAGGAAATCGAGGCCCAGCGCCTGCTCTGGATCGACGGCGACCGCTTCTGGAGCAGTCTTCTGGAGGATCCGGAGCGGGCGCAGGCCACCTTCTGGTGGTCGAAGGACGGCAAACCCGGGCTCATTCCCTCGCTCAAGGCCGTCAACGACGCGCTACGCTCGCAGGGGCTGGACAAACAGACCCGTACGACGACCCGCCCTTCTTCTCAGCTGCCCTGGCGCCGGGAGTTCGAAAACGAGCGCGACGCGGTTCTTCTCGATCTGTTCGGCTAAGCTGCCTCGTCGAGCCGCAGACTTTTTTTATGCACGTGTGATCCGGGCCAGACTTTTTTTCAGCAGCATCTTGCTTTTCCACAAAGATTCAGTTATACCAGCACCTAACCCGATCAGCTGTATAAATCGTCGCAACCACGCTGCTGCTGCCGCAGGGCGTATGGAGCCTGAGTATCTATGGACGATTGTCTGTTCTGCAAAATCATCCGGGGCGAGATACCCTGTGCCAGGGTTTTCGAATCGTCCGGCTGCCTGGCCTTCCTGGATATTGCCCCGGTCAATGAAGGCCATGCGCTGGTCGTTCCCAAAGCGCACTACCCCACGCTGTTCGACATCCCGGGAGACCTGGGCCAGGAACTGCTTGAGGCCATGCAACGCGTCGGACGCGCCGTGATGGACGCCACCAGCGCCGACGGGCTGAACATCGGCATGAACAATTACCAGGCCGCAGGGCAACTGGTGCCCCACGCCCACTTCCATCTCATCCCACGTTTCGCCACGGACGGACTCACGCTCTGGCCTCAACGACCCTACAGCGACCCCGACGGCATGACCAGACTGGCAGCCTCCATACAACAACTGCTCACTACCTGATTTCGGAGAAGACCATGAGTGACAAAACACTGACCAAGGCCGACATCATCGACGCTATCTATGAGCAAAACGACATCAACCGGGCCGAAATCAAGCAGGTCATCGAAAAACTGCTGCTGATCATGAAGCAGGCCATCAAGCGCGACGAATCCCTGCTCGTCAGCGGATTCGGCAAGTTCGAGGCCTACGACAAAAAGGCCCGCAAGGGACGAAACCCGCAGACCGACGAAACCATCACCCTGCCCCCCCGTAAAGTCGTCGTTTTTCGCGTTTCCCGAAAATTTCGCGCAGAACTCAATCAGCAATGACAAAGCATGACGGATAGTCGCGCTCCAGGCGCTCCTGAGCCTGTCTGGCCTCGTTCAACCGGGAAAAAACGCCAGCCTGCACTCTCCAGAAGCGTTGGCCGCCAACCATAGCTTCCTGGATACGGCTCGCGCCGTAACCTTTGCTGCGACTCTCGCGCAAGAGCGCCTCCGCATTTTCCGGCCTGATGAACGAGCCGATCTGGACGTAAAACTGACCGGAAAAATCTCCATCGCGATAGTCCGGTACGCCGCTCAAGGCCTCTACCCGGACCATGGCCGTCCCGTCCGCGATCAGCCCCAGCCGTTCGGCCGCCCGGCGCGAGGCGTCCAGAATCCGCCCCCGGACAAAGGGACCCCGATCGTTGATGCGCAACTCGACCGAGCGCCCCGTTTCCAGATTCGTTACCCGCACCGTCGTACCCAATGGCAACAACTTGTGCGCTCCGGTCATGTCGTACATGTTGTACGGCTCGCCGCTGGCCGTAGGCTTACCGTGAAAAGCGTCACCGTACCACGAGGCCAGGCCCTCTTCGGCGAAGCCGTTGGCCGAAGACAGCGGGTAATACGTCTGCCCCCGTACCGTATACGGACGCTGACTCCCCCGCGACGCGCCTTTCCCCTCCGTGCTGCAAAAGGGCCAGAAACAAAACAGACGCATACTGCATCCACCCAGCACGCACGCGCCCAACAGCAACGCCACCAGCAGCGACAACAACCGCGACGTCGAGCCTCGGCTCAACGCTCGTGGCGCCGGCGAAGACCTTGGGCTCACGAAATCGTTCTCCATCTACACTCCAATCCGCGTCCGAATGATCCGAGGAGCATCGCAATACCGACGCTGCTGCTGAATCGATCCGGTTGCTCGTCTGCACGGTAGCCTGAACTCAGGCGAGAGTCCAGCCATAGCGCATTAAACAATCTTATACGATACTGCTACGAATACAACTAATTAATTATAATAGTTCACATTTAATCATAGCTGGTTCTTCGCTGTTTAGTGTAGATATCCCCAGCCGCCTATGATGTCGGCAACAGGAGCGCCAATGAGGCAGATCATTGTGATGAAATTACGGACATTTCTATAGCCGCGGGCTCGTGCACGTGCGGCCTGGAAGAGGCCGTTCAGTCCCTCATGGCGAGCGTTGGTATGCCACGAGCGCCAGCGATACAGGATTCGGTCAAGATGCTTTGTGAACGTTTTCAGGGCAATCCTTACCGGACTGAGCAATGGCTCGTCCTTGTCCTTCTTCCACGCATAGTTGATAAAATTTGTCGCTCTCCATTTTGCTGCGTGGCTTGTTTCCGCCTGGCGAATCCAGCGCAGCTGTTCCTCCATTCTGTAGGCAATACCTGTGGCATATGCTTTGTTTTCCAACTCTTTGAGCGCCTCAGCCTGCGATTGCGTCTTGGCCGTTTCACGAGCCTTGAGCACGC
>CAZGAH010000026.1:0-26808 GCA_964523295.1 uncultured Desulfovibrionaceae bacterium
CGTCTCATCTATCTGGAACCGCCAGGCTTGGCCTGGCGCACAGGAATTCAACAGCGGCGTGTTGCCTATGAGATGTGCATGCTGCCAGGGGCGCTGAAGGCCAAATCCACATCAAACGTCGCAGAACCATTTCCAATCTTGAAGCATGGTTCTGCCATTACATAATCACCCGTTGTTTGAGGGGAATGCCAAAACTACTTTAGTCATTTTAAAGGTGAGATGCTATAAAACGACGATATCCGGTCGGCCCGGCGAAGGCGCTTTAGCGCGTACTCAAGGGAGCAGGCCTCGGAACGATCGGCACAGCCCCTGATCGCGATTAACAGGACTGGCCGCCGCGAACGGGTGTAGCGAGCGCCACCGGGCAGCTCGCCATTATGCTGGCGCAGGCGACGAACAATGTCTGTCGTGATCCCGCAATAGACGGAACGGTCCGAGCATTCCAACAGATAGACGAACCATCGGCACGGACATTCGTCAGCGGGCTCACTGCGAGGGGAATCTGACATGGCGTATGTGCGGTCGAGGCTGCAAGCAGACTGTGTTCATCCGGGACAAAATAATAAAAATTAGCTATGCCCTTAGCTTTAAAAAAACAATTATGATGATTTTGAACATGCTATAATTAAGGGCCAAAGCATTGTTCAAGTCCAGCACGACGAATAAATCGATAGCAAAAATCATGTAGCTATTTTTATGGTGATTGCTGCTGACTTCGTGATGTGTTTCGAAAGAGGTAAAAGTATTGTCTGTTGCCTGATGATCATTCTTTTACTCTCGTCCATAACAACAGCGTGCCAGTTATGCCAGAAAAAACTAAATTGTTTATGAACAGTTCCTAAGGTCCTTCATCGACGCGCGAGATGCGCAGCATGGTCCGGTCGTCGAGCTGCTCGGCGTAGAGCACGTTCAGGAACGTGCCGGGGGGCAGTTCGAACTCCTTGCAGGGCTGCCCGGCGGCAGTGACTTCCTGGATGGCCAGGACGTCCTGGAACAGGCCCGCCTGACGCATTTCCAGCAGTCTGGCGAGATTGTCACCGGCGAAGAGGAAATTGATGGAACTGTAGCCATGGATCAGGTAGAGATGTCCGCGCTCCGCCAGTACCAGGACATCGCGCCGCGGGTAGTTGTCGCGCAGGTACTGCAGGCTGCGCTCGTAGTTTCGGTAGGCGTTCAGGGTCCGCAGGGCCTGATCCTTTCCGGCGACCGGCCAGGCAAAGAGTAGCAGCGCCAGGGCCGCGGACCACAGCCAGGCACGCAGGCCCGGCTGGCGCCGGGTCAAGGCGCGGGCGGCGCAGAGCGAGAAAAAGACCAGGGCCGGCAGATAGACCAGGGCCAGGCGCATGGTGATCGGGGCGGTCAGATCACCCATGTGATAGGCGAACTGCGTCAGCGAAAGCAGCCCATAGGAGCAGCACCACGCGACAGCAACGATCAGGAAACGCCGCTCGCGCCACAGTTGCCGGCGTATTGCCTGCCAGACGCCAGCCGCCAGGCCGGCCACTGCGACCCAGAACAGCGGGGCCGACATGCCGAAGCGTTCCTGCGCCCCGCTCAGACAGGTCAGAGCCTTGCCGACGTGGGGCAGAACATAGGCCAGGGAAAAGATTGGGCCTCCGGTATCGAGCTGGTGCTCGTCGGCCCGGAAGAAAAGCATCTGCTGCCAGGCGACCGGGACGAGCAGCAGCGGCAGGACAAGCACCGCGGGCGAGAGGCGGCCGTACTCCTCGCGCGGTAGCAGCAGCGGTATCAGCGGCAGCAGAACCGCCAGGAACAGCGTCGATTCGTAGCGGCATTGGGCCAGCAGAACCAGCGTCATGGCCAGCCGCTCGGCGTCGCCCGCCCGCCGGGTCTCAACAAAGACGTCCAGCAGGTAAAACGCGAGCAGAATGAAGGCCAGATTGAGCATCTCGAATCCGGACGAGGTCGTCCAGAGCACGAACTGCGGATAGGAGCCCAGCAGCACGATTCCCAGCCGCGCCCAACACGGGGAAAACCAGCGCCGCAGCAGCATGGAAAACAGCACCAGCGCGGCCCAGCCCGCCGCGAAATTGACGACGAATCCGCTTGCTCCGCGCGTGCCGAATAGCGCGTCCGCCGCGTACATCAGGAAGGGAAAGGTCAGGGGCCGCTTATCCAGCACGCGCGTCACCCCCGTGTACACGCCGCCGGCGAAATAGCCATTCTCGGGGATGGCCACGGAGCGCTCTTCGTACATGCCCATGGCAATGCCCGCCAGATTTGCCTCGTCGAAAAGGATGCGAAACGCGGGCGGCGAGGCCAGAAAGGCGCAGCCGACCAGGGCCAGTGCCAGCAGCGCCGCGACGCCGTGCTCCCGCCACAGTCCCGACCACCCGCACGCCAGGCGCGACCGGCGCAACATGGTGACAGCCCAGAGCACAAAGGAGGCCAGGATGAAATAAAACCCGCCCCAGGTGAACAACTCCACCATGCGCGCGCGGTCGAAGGCCGCGAACCCCAGCACTCCGGCAAACACGCCGGAGGCACAGAACAGCGTCGCCGCCCTGGCGAGGCCCGTCATCAGCATAATACCCCTCCACACGGAATGAATGGCAGCCAGAATGGTCGGCTGCCGGACTGACCGTACACCGGGAACGCGAACCGATTTTTCCCGTCCTGTCAAGTCATTGAATTGCGCGATTGGACGACATCCCCGCTTCGCATGGCCGGATTCGCCGGCCGGTCACACGCCAGGCGCTACATACCGGGGAGGGAACGTTTGCTCGAAGCCACTCTGAGCAAAGGGTGTGAAAATGGCGATACACCTGGAAACCAAACTAAATTGCCCCTTACGCGCACTTCACTCTTGCGAAACATAGTATTAATGCATGGAATAGCTTGGGACAAAGAAGCATTTTACGATATATAATAAAACTTCTTATGTAGATTGAACGTTTCTTATGTTCTTCCGCTATTGACGCACGTCACATAGAATATCTCAATAGTCCGTGAATAATTGCCTGACGTGCTCGCATTTGATAGTCATTTACGAAGCCTTCCTTCACGCCCGGGGTGACCGGTTGCTCCCTTGACGTGCTCATGGCCGTGGCGCGCGGCCCCTGGCGCAGTGTCGGCGTACGTGCGTGACGGCAAAGTGAGCTGCGTGGTGGTGGATTGTGGCTGCCCACAGCATTGCCCGCAGCACTTGCATTTCTCCGGCTGCTGAGACATGATTCCCCGTGCCTGTGGATACGCCGGGTTACGGACGTTGCCGCGGTATCTTCAGGACATCGACCAGCACAAAGGATGATCTCATGTTGTATTCGTATACTCCGACGGATATTTTCTCGTACCTTTCGGAGCGCGTTATCGGCCAGCCTGACGTATTGCGCGTGATTGCCATTGCCCTGTACACGCACATCAACGAACTCAAGGGTGCGAACATTTTGTTGATCGGCAACAGCGGTACGGGCAAGACCACGATCATGAAGGCGATTCAGCAGTTCTACCGGGACCATGCCGAGTTGGATAAATTCAAGGGCATGGCGATCATGAACGCCAACACGCTGGTGGACGAGCAGGGGGATGTCCGGCTGAGCCGCCTGTTGCGCACGCTCGAAGGCGAATCCCGCTTTCTCATGGGCGACGATGTGACGTCCCAGCGGATGCATGACTATATGGAAAACGCTACGGTCTGCTTCGACGAAGTGGACAAGGTCCCCTCCCGGGTCGGAGGCAAGCCCAACCCCATGGGCGCCGCCATCCAGCACGCCCTGCTGACCATCATCGAAGGGGAGCGCATCTACCACGAGACGGTTATCGAGCAGGGCGGTGAAACGGAAAAGGTCCGCTTTCCCGTGGACACGTCGCGGATGCTCTTCATCTGCGGCGGTGCCTTCGAGGACATTTACGACTACATTTTCAGCCTGATCATCAACAACAAGGACGACCGTAAGCTCAGGGAGATATCGTTCCACGACATCCAGGGCCGGATGCACCGGGAATTCCGGCTTGATCTCAAAAAGCAGATCCGGCTCAACGACCTCTTCGCCAATGGCTACCAGCCGCAGTTCATTTCGCGCTTCGGCGCAATCGCCGTGCTCGAGGATCTGAAAAAAGATGACATGAAGCGCATTCTGCTTACCGTGCCGGATTCGCCACTGCGCTACGCGCGCGACTATTTCGGCTCCATGGATATCGAGCTGGACGTGACCGACGAGGCCGTGGACCTCATCGCCGACAACGCTGCCAAAACGCCCCGAATCGGGGCGCGTGCCCTGCGCGAGCAGTTCAATCGGATCGTGGACAGTTTCAAATTCGACCCCTATAGTTCGGGAAAGCTTCTCGAACAGGACGGAAAACGCCTGATCGTATTGGACCGGGAAACCGTGGTCGAGCAGCTGTCCCGCTAGAGAGAACTCGGGACAGCCTGCGGGGGTGGGCAGCGACGCAATCCGCCCCCGTCATCCGTCGGGCGTCTGCAACGGCAACAGGACGCCTGGATTCTTTCAGGGAGGGACGATGCCGAAAATTCTGGTCGCCGATGACGAGCCGCATATCAGGATGCTCATGGAGGAAACGTTCGAGGATCTGGAGACCGAGGGCGTAACGGTGCTTTTCGCCGAGAACGGTGCCAAGGCCCTGGACATGGTCCGGGCTGAAAGGCCGGAGCTGGTTTTTCTCGATATCATGATGCCGCAAATGAACGGCTACGAGGTCTGCAAGGCCATCCGCCAGGACCCGGAGCTGAGTTCGGTCCGGATCGTCATGCTCACGGCCAAGGGTCAGGCATTCGATCGGGAAAAAGGGCTGGAACTGGGCGCCCAGGAATACCTGACCAAGCCGTTCAATCCGCTGGGCGTCGTTCGCCTGGCGCGTCAACTTCTCGGGCTGGCCTGAGTCCGTCCCGGCCTGCCGCCATGGACCTGGACCCCGACCGCTATCTCTTTGTCTTCGCCCATCCCGACGACGACGTGTTCGTTGCCGGCACCATGCGTCTGCTCATCGAACGCAAGGCCACCGTGCATGGGCTCTGGCTGACCTCAGGCGACGCGCGCGGCGGGCGCGAGCGCCGCGAAACGGAACTCCACGCGGCCATGGACCTGCTCGGTCTGCCGCCGGAGAGCCGCCACCTGCTGCGCCTGCCCAACCGCGGCCTGCTGCCCTTGCTTGACCAGGCACTGAAGGGACTGGTCGAACGGTTCACCGCGCTCCAGCCCCGGGCCATTGCCGTGACCGCCTATGAGGGCGGACATATCGACCACGACCTGCTTAACGCGCTCGTCCTGGAGGCCGCGCGCCGGACGCAATGCCAGGCCGCGCTCCGGGAATTTCCGTTGTACAATCGCAGCGGGCCGCTGTTCACGCTGCGCTGGCGCATCAATGCCTTCCCCCCGGGCGGCCCCCCGGGCACGGGCGTACCGCTGACCCGAGCGTTGATCCGACGTAAGCATCGCCTCATGTGGTGCTACCGGAGTCAGCTGCAAGACATGCTGCCCTTTCGCCTGGTCCTGTCCGCGCGCCGGTTGCTGCGGACGGGCGAACCGTTCAGACCGCTGCCGCTCGACAGAACCTATGACCAGCCACCGCATCGCGGCCAGTTGAACTACGAGCGCGGCGCCGACCCGGACCGCCCGGTCTTCGAGGACTTCCGCCAGGCCGTGGCCCGGCTGCGCGAAGCCGGCGACTGAGGCCGCGAAACCGGCGTCAAAGCGGCCTGCCTCCGGGCATCGCCGCGCGAGGTTGCCGATGGATTGCGAAATCACCTGCGTGCTGCATAACTGTTTTCTCCTGCAACTCGATTCCCGGCTGCTGCTCTTCGATTATCCCTCGCCGCCGCACCGCACGGCCGAGGCCGAGGCCCTTGTCCTGGAGCGGATTCGCGACGCCGACCTGACCGTGCTCATTTCGCACAGCCACGCCGACCACTTCAGCCCGGATGTCTTTTCCTTCGGCCAGCTGACCCGCTCCATACGCTTCGTCCTGTCCTGGGATGTCGCCGAGCTGTGCCCGGAATTCAACCGGGTGGCAGGACTGCCGCACCTGATCCTCGAGCCCGACGAGTGCGCCATCCTGGGCGACCTGCGCATCGAGACGGTCGAGAGCAGCGATCTCGGGGTGGGATTTCTGCTGAACTGTGCCGGGAAGTCCGTGTATTTCGGCGGCGACGTGGCGGCCTGGTGCCAGGAGACCTTGCCGCCGCGCGCCCGCGAGGCCGAGGAGCGGCAGTACCTCGCCCTGCTCGAACGCCTGGCCCGTGACCCGATCGACCTGGCCTTTTCCAATGCCGACAAGCGCCTGCCGAACTGGACCGGGGCCTTCGAGTTTCTGCGGATCGTGCGTCCGCGCTACTTCGTGCCCATGCACTGCTTCGGCCACCTGGAGCAGATAGCCGAATTCGCGGCCCTGGTCCCGACGGACGACGCGGTCACGGTCTTGCGCTACGAGCGGCCCGGCCAGGTGCTGCGCATCGCGCTTTGAACCGGGCTTCGGCCGCTACGCCTCAATGTCCAGTCCGACCGGGCAATGGTCCGAGCCCATGACCTCGGCCTCGATCCAGCAGTCGCGCACGGCGTCGCGCAGTTCCTCGGAGACGAAGAAATAATCGATGCGCCAGCCCACGTTTTTCCGGCGCGCCCCGGCCCGGAAGGACCACCACGTGTAGCGCTGCGGGCCGGGATCGAACAGGCGGAAACAGTCCACGTAGCCGTGGCTGACGAAACGATCCATCCAGGCGCGCTCCACGGGCAAAAATCCCGACGTATTTGCGTTTTCTTTGGGTCTGGCCAGGTCTATCGCCTGGTGCGCGGTATTGAAGTCGCCACAGACAACGACCGGCTTGCTCCTCCGGAGTTCTTGCGCGTAGTCGAGAAAGGCGTCGTAGTAGTCGAGCTTGTAACGCAGGCGCGTTTCGTCCTTCTGACCATTGGGAAAATAGACATTGAGCAGGTGAAAGGCCGCGAACTCCGTACGGTTCAGCCGGCCTTCGCCCTGAAAACGCGCATCGGGCAAGCCCGTACCGTACGCCAGGGGACTATTGCGCATGAACGTCGCAACGCCGGAATAGCCCTTCTTCACCGTACTCCCGTTCCACAGCACCTCGAAACCGGCGGGCGCACGCTCGTCCGGCGCGAGCTGCTCGGGCAAGGTCTTTATCTCCTGCAGACACACGACATCCGCCTGACAGGCCTCCAGCCAGGGAAGAAACGACTCTTTCCCGAAAATGGCCCGGTATCCGTTCACGTTCCAGGAATAGATGCGCACGTCGGCTCTCCTTGCAAAGCAGGGCAACAACCCGGACTGAGTCCCTGACCTGCGAGATATCTTGTGATGAAGGGCCACTGTTTCCACATTGAATGATGACGTTTTCCCAAAGCGAGAAGCGCCCACCCATTTGGGAGTTAGCCGAGAACGGTAATTGTTGCCAGTGTTGCCCGCCCCGCTCTCCGTGCGTCCGACTCAGCGCATAAAGCGTTTTTCCCAGTCGAAATCCCGGCTGGTGACGATGTGCTCCATGCGCCGGATGCGCCGGTCGAGGTTGTCGTAGGTGCGCTTGAGGCGCTGCAAGGCCATGCTGCGCGAGCTGGCGTACGTATGGTAGAACTCCTGCTCGGCGTCCGTGGACAGCGGCAGCACGGGCTCCGGCTTCATGATCAGCGCAGCCAGGACGTAGAGCGCGGTCATGGGCCAGAAGCCCGTGGCCAGCAGCAGCGCCACGGCCAGCAGACGGATCCAGAAGACGTTCAGATCGAAATAGTTGGCCAGTCCCCGGCATACGCCAAGTATCAGGCCCTTTCTCGAGCGGTACAGTCCCGGTCGGCCGGAGTAGTCGCGAAACATGTCAGCTGCCTTCCTTTTTCTCCCTGTCCAGGAGAATGGTTTCCAGGGACTCGATGCGCTCTTCAAGGCGCGACATGCCCTGATAGATTTCCTGGATCATGCGCGTCTCGTCGTCGCTGTCGCCCGAGGGACGACTCTGTCCGCCCTTGAGCACCTTGACGCCCAGCAGCGAAAGCAGACCGACGAGTACGAGGCCGACAAGCATGAACCCGACGATGAATTCGAGTAAAATGGTCATGTCACAGGTCTCCTTGGACGGTGTTCGTCATACGCGCCGCATCCCCAACCTGACCGAAAAAAGCGACAAGGTAAAGCGGCTGTTCTGACGCGGGACGACAGACGTCTCGTCAAGCCGTCGGCTCGTCCCTCTTCCCCGCCTGTTGCTTGAGCGCCTCCAACTCCCTGCTGACGTCGTCCACGCCCTCGAGCTGCGTGAACTCCTCTTCCAGGGTCGGTCGCCGCGGCGGAGCGACCAGATCGGCCTCGGCCTCCATCCTCTCAATGCGCTGCACCATCTGCTCGAAACGCAGCATGGCCTCGCCACCGTCCGCACGGCGGATATCCTCGTGCGCGCGAATCCGGATCGTCGCCCGGCGATGACGTTGCACCAGGACCCGCTGCTTCTCCACCGCGCTGGCCAGCTTCTCTTCCACCCGGCCAATGTCCTCCTGGGACTGGGCAATGAGCCGGTCGAAATGCTCGGCCTCTTCGCTCAGAATCTGGGCCCGCTCCTGCCAGCGCAGCTTCTCGGCCAAGGCCTCGCGGGCCAGATCATCCCTGCCCTTTTCCACGGCGAGTTCCGCCCGTCGCCGCCAGAGATCGCTGCGCTCGCGCACGTCGTCCAGCTCGCGCCCGAGCTTCTTCCGCCTGGCCATCAACCCGGCACAGTCGGCCTTGATCTCCACCAGGGTCTCTTCCATCTCGCGGATCATGAGCCGGATCATTTTTTCCGGATCCTCGGCCCGGTCCAGCATGGCATTGATGTTCGCACTGACAATATCGGAGAATCGACTGAAAACGCCCATGACTCCCTCCTTTTTGCTCTCACAGAGCAGGATGTATGCCAGCCAGGCCCCATCGCAAACCACCTGAAATGACAGAGAAATTCCAGAACGCCCGACAACGTACTCGTCCATTTCGCTCTCATTCTGGACAAATTGACCAGGACGTGGCATAATTCGCCATCATGACCACACGACTGCGCACCGACTATGACACCGAGGCCAGCCCTTCCCTGAGCATCGAGCTGCTGGGACGTTCCGATGTGTTTCTCGAGCTCAGCGAGCAGTTGGCACGAGTGGCACGCGTAGACAGGCCGGTGGTGCTCGCCGGCGAGCGGGGCACGGGCAAGGAGCTGGCTGCCGCGCGTTTGCATTACCTGTCAGGACGCTGGAAGGCGCCCTTCATTACGCTCAACTGTGCGGCCCTGGCCGCTACGCTCATCGAATCCGAGCTGTTCGGCCACGAGGCCGGCGCCTTTACAGGCGCCATTGCGCGGCGGCAGGGGAGGTTCGAGGTGGCGGACGGGGGGACGCTGTTTCTTGACGAGCTGTCCTTGATGCCGTCGCAGGTGCAGGAAAAAATTCTCGGCGTGGTGGAATACGGCTTTTTCGAGCGCGTCGGCGGTATCAAACCGCTGCGCGTCGATGTGCGCATTGTCGCCGCGACCAATCGCGACCTGCCCGAGCTGGCCGCAGCCGGTCGATTCAAACGCGACCTGCTCGACCGCCTGTGCTTCGAGGTGTTGACCTTGCCGCCGCTGCGCGCGCGCGGAGAGGATGTGCTGCTGCTGGCCAGACATTTTGCAGCCCGCATGGCGGTCGAGTTGGGGTTTCGCACGGCGCCCCCGTTTTCGGACCATGCAGAGGCGCAGCTCTTCGGTTACAGCTGGCCGGGCAATGTCCGCGAGCTGAAGAATGTTATCGAACGCGCGGTGTTTCGCTCGTCCGGCAACCTGATCCGGAATCTGGAGATGGATCCCTTCGTCTCGCCCTACCGACCGCTCGCACCCGATGCCGCGCCTGACGCCGCGCCTGCGGCAGCGTCGGAATCCCGACTCGACGAACGGCAGTATGCCAGACGCGCCGGCCACGATACCCGCGGCTGCGGCCCGCTGCGGCCAGGGGAATCGCTGACCGAGGCGGTTCGCCGCCTGGAACTCCAGGCTTTGCAGGAAGCCTTGCTACGCGCGCGCCATAATCAGAAACACGCAGCCCTGCTGCTCGGACTGCGCTACCATCAGTTCCGCGCCTTGTACCGCAAACATGCCGAAGCATTGCGCGATACGCCGGCCTGATCCGTGCGCGCTGGCGATAGCCGGGGAGCGGTGCGCTAGACTGGACGTCTCGATGAGGAAGAACCAGGATTGACCAGCCCCGGGGGTACGGAGGCGGAGAGCGTACGCCGCGCGCCCGTAAGAAAGAGGCGGTAGCAGAACAGCTCCAGCCCGCAGAGCGTATGCTCGGCCGCCTGGAGAAAATCGCCACAGGCCATGTCCAGGGCCTGGTCCTGCCCGAACCCCTGTCGCGTGTACGCGGTCGATCGCTTGTGCAGCATTTCTTCGAGCAGTTCGGTATCCATGGTCTGACCCTCCGTCGCGACAGCCCCGGGGGCTGGATCGCCAGGTTGTACGCAAAAAATCTTGCAAACAACGCGCCAAACCAATTGGCGGACGGCACAATGCCAGCGCGCCGGTCGGGTCTGTACCACGGCGTGCGGGGTGATGACGTGTAACATCTCAAGATGTTTCAGAGACAACACAGAGCCAGGCAGACGAATCCGCCTGGAAAAGAGAGGCAGGACGCGGCGACGTCGGGAAGCTTACGACGCCTTGGTCACTTCAACCGCTTCAGAGGAATTCCGGAAGGCCGATTGAGCCCTTCGCTGCGCGCTCTTCTGGATCTTCCACAAATGACTTTCGGTGATGTGCTCCTCGCACAGGCAATATTCGCCAGCGTCAGGCCAGGCGCTGAAGCAGATCACGCCGGGTTTTCCGCAAATACTGCATTTCATGTCGCGTTTACCTCGTAGCCGTGCAGGGGTAGGCAAGAGTTTCCATCAAAATACGGAGCCCTGGACAGCGCGCGGTCGGTCTGCGCCGCTTCGAGCCGCAGCCCCCCCCCCAATTCCGTTACACACCGTCCGCAACCATCCAACTTCCTGAAAAAAGAATTATTTCTAGAAAAAATCAAGAAAAAAATCACCGGCGCCGGACAGAAATGACATAATAGCCTGAAATTGCACATGAAGTTTTTTTTTGGCTGTGGTTACATCGAGCGGCACAGCCTTGGCAGCTGCCGCCGGTCCTGGTGTCAGCTGGTTGATGAAAACAAGTCAGCTAATGCTCGGGCGCAGGCGCCGGGGTCGAAGGTGCGCAGAACCAGCTCGCGGCCGCGTTCGGCCAGTGACAGGGTCAGCGGACGGTTCCGGAGCAGCCTGGCGATTGCAGCGGCCAGCGCGGGGGCGTCCTTTTGCGGGACCAGCGCGCCTGTTTCGCCGTCGCGCACGACCTCGGCGATACCGGCGACATCGGTGGCGACCACCGGGACGCGGTGCGCCAGGGCCTCCATGATCACGTTGGGGATGCCGTCGCGATCGCCGCTGCCGCTCACCTGGCTGGGCATGACGAAGACGTCGCTGTCGAGCAGCAGGGCGGGGACGTCCTGATGGGAGACGAAGCCAGGCCAGCGAACGGCCTCGCTCAGTCCCAGCCCGGCTGCCAGGCGTTTCAGTGTCGCGTCGAGCGGTCCGGCTCCGGCCAGGGTGAGCCGGCAGGGAAGTCCCTGGTCCCTGAGCAGGGCCACGGCGCGCAGCAGCACGTCGAAGCCTTTTTTTTCGACGAAGCGGCCCAGTCCGAGCAGCCGGTACGGTTGCTCGAAGCGCAGAGGCGCTTCGCCGGCCGGTGTCATGGTCATGGCCGCGTAGACGAGCTTGACCTTGGACGCGGGCACGCGGGCCTCCTGGATCAGGTAGTCCACGTTGCGGCCGACATCGGTCCGAATGAAGGCGCAGTCCCGGCCTTTCTCGGCCAGGGCGCCATCCGGCGGGTGGATATCCGCGGCGCGTCCGGTGAAGCTGAAGGGCAGCCCGGTCAGACGCGCGGCGACCCAGGCCGCCGTGGCCGCCCCGGTGGCCCAGTCGGCGTGGATGTGGTCTATGTCCCGCTCGAGGCAACGCCGGGCGATATGAAAGCCGCACAGGCAGGCCAGCAACGCTTCCCCGGCGGTTTCCAGCGTGCGCCAGCGCCGCCAGGGAACCTGGCGCAGGACCCAGGCTGCGGCTGCGGGATTGCGCCGGCGCCACCAGAGGATGTCGCGCAGCACGGCCCGGGCGTGGCGCAGGCCCGTACGATGCACCGGCCCGTCATAGGCGGCCATCTCGGGCGTGAGCCATTTCCTGAGCGGCCCGTAGAGCGTGAACACGTCGACGGGCAGGCCCAGCCGCCGCAGCTCGCAGACTTCGCGAAAGACGAAGGTCTCCGAGGGCTTGGGAAACCAGACGAGGATATAGGCCAGGCGAGGCGCGTGCGTGGGCTGCATTGATCTCCTGACACCATGTCCGATAGTGGAACGGTGGTCTTTCGGTTCGGCGCGTTTTGCGCTACAAGAGTCGCGCCGGCACGAACGGCTAACACAGCCCCGTCAGGGCATGCAAGGGGGATCCGGCCATGCAGCAGCGGCTACGCATTCATCAGGCCTTGGAGACGGACACGGCCATGGACGAAATTATCGTCCGCGGCTGGGTGCGTACCCGGCGCGACGCCAAGGATGTATCGTTTCTCGAGCTCAACGACGGCTCGTGTCTGGCAAATCTGCAGATACTGATCGACCCGGACACCGAGGCCGCGTCTCCGGTGCGCGATATACATACCGGGTCGGCCGTGGAGGCCCGCGGCGCGTTGATCCCCTCGCCAGGGCGGGGGCAGCGCTGGGAACTCAAGGCTCGCTGGCTCCGGCTCATCGGCGCGGCCGATCCGGACAGCTACCCGTTGCAGAAGAAGCGCCACAGCGACGAGTTCCTGCGCACGCACGCGCATCTGCGGCCCCGGACGAACAAGTATGGGGCCATGCTGCGCATCCGCTCCGAGGCCAGTTATGCCATTCACTCCTTTTTCCGCGAGCGCGGGTTTTATTACGTGCATACACCCATTCTGAGCGGCTCGGACTGCGAGGGCGCCGGCGAGCTGTTTCGCGTGACGACGCTGCCTCCGCGCCCGGACGAGAGCCTGCTTTCCGCGCAGAACATCTTCGAGCACGATTTTTTCGGCAAGGAGGCCAGTCTGACCGTCTCCGGCCAACTCGAGGCCGAGGCTCTGGCCCAGGCCCTGGGACGGGTATACACCTTTGGTCCGACCTTCCGCGCCGAGAACTCCAACACGCCGCGTCATGCCGCCGAGTTCTGGATGGTGGAGCCGGAAATGGCCTTCGAGGAGCTGAACGACGACATGGACCTGGCCGAGGAGTTCGTCAAATCCTGCCTGGAGCGCGTCATATCCTGCGCCGGTGCGGACCTGGAGCTGTTCGCCCGCTGGGTGGACCCGGAACTGTTGCCCAGGTTGGAGGGGATCATCAAGGAGCCGTTTGTCGGCATGCCCTACGCGGAGGCCGTGGCGGTCTTGCAGCGCTCGGGAAAGAGCTTTGAATTCGAACCGGTCTACGGTCTGGACCTGCAGACCGAACACGAGCGCTATCTGACCGAGGAGTACGCGAAGCGACCGGTCATCGTCTTCGATTACCCTAAGCGGATCAAACCGTTCTACATGCGCGTGAACGACGACAACGAGACCGTGGCTGCCATGGATCTGCTCGTCCCGCGCATCGGCGAACTCATCGGCGGGAGCCAGCGCGAAGAGCGGCTCGATCTCCTGGAACGGCGCATGATCGCGCAGGGCATGAACACGGACGCCTACTGGTGGTATCTGGACCTGCGCCGCTACGGCAGCGCGCCCCACGCCGGCTTCGGCATGGGCTTCGAGCGCTTTTTGATGCTGCTGACCGGACAGAGCAACATCCGCGACGTGATCCCCTTCCCGCGAACGCCGCGTCAGCTGGAGTTTTGATCAGGGGAGGCGCGTACGGGCTGTTTTTTTTGCAACGATGATCATGTACAGGGCGAAGCGACCGACGCAGGGGCTGTGTCCGGTCGCCGCCGGACAGACAACCAAGGAAGGTGACAGGCTGTGGCGCGAATGGAATGCGAGGTCTTCGGCGTGGTCGCGTACGACCCGGAGATGACCTACTACGAGGTGAATGAGGCTGAGCTGGCCCTGATAGCCGGCGTGCAGGAGATGTTGAAAACGATCGACGCCGAACACCTGGATTTCTGGGGCACGGGCGACGGCCTGCAGTTTCAGTTCACGCTGAGCGAATTCAACGCCGCGTTGCTGCGCGAGACCGCGACCGGACTCTCGGCCATATTGCCTGACGGGCTGGCGGGGCGGCTGGTGGGGCTGGACAAGCAGCTGACGCGGATTATTGCCCTGGAGCTGGGCAACGACGGAGCTCGGGATCTGGCGTTTTTCCGTCTGGCCGGATCGGAGGCGGAACGGGGATCGCGCACGTCATAGGAACGCGCCGCGGCAGCCGTCGCGCTGACGCCGCGCCGCCTCGACAAAGTTCGGCGCCCACTCGGGCACGCCCAGGGCGTGAATGTGGACGTAGCCGGCAAAGGTGTTCTTGTAGACCAGGCCATCGTACCCGGCGAGCAGCCCTGTCCCGCGGTCGAGCTTGAGCGCCAGGGTCAGGACGGCGCCGTCGGCTGGCAGGCAGTCGGAATAATGGAATTCGTGCCCCTGGATTGTCTGGCCGGGCGTGAAAAAGGGATTGGCGTGCGCCACGGTGGCCTGCACGTAGCCCAGGCCCTGAGGCTTGCTTCTGATGGTGGTGCGCACGGGAAAAACTCCGGCCATGGGGTACGTTTCGCCGTCGCAGACGATCGATTCGCCCAGGTACATGAACCCGCCGCACTCGGCGTAGACGGGCAATCCGGACTCCGCGAGCATGCGTACGCGTTGCCGGACCCCGGCATGTTGCGCCAGAGCCTTGGCCTGCGTTTCCGGAAAACCTCCTCCCAGATAAAGCCCGTTCAGCTCGGGCCAGGGCGCGTCCGACAGCAGACTGAGTTCCACCAGCTCGGCCCCGGCCTGGCGCAAGGCCTCCAGGTTTTCCTCATAATAGAACCAGAGCGCCGCGTCGCGCACGTAGCCGATGAGCACGGAGCCCCGTCCTGCCGCCCTGGGCCAGAGCGGGGCGGAGGCGAAGGCCTCGGGCAGCGGCGGCGCGGCCTTGGCGACGTCCAGAATCCTTTCCATGTCCAGGTAGCGCTCGGCGATGTCGGCCAGCTCATCGAGAATGGCCTCGTGCCCGGCGTACTCGCGATTGGACACGAGGCCCATGTGCCGCTCCGGGATCGGGTTGTCGGGGAGCTTGGGCAGAGCGCCGAGCACGGGCAGGCCGGTGTAGTGTTCGATGCTGCGGGTCAGGATGTCGCGGTGGCGATCATTGGCCGTGCGGTTGAGGATGACGCCGGCCAGATTCAGCTCGGGCTCGAATGCCTTGCAGCCGGCGACAATGGCGGCTGCTGTCCGGGTCATCTTGGTGCAATCGAGCGCAAGCAGGACCGGAGCTTGCAGCAGCCGGGCGATTTCCGCGGTCGAGCAGGAGCCGAGCAGGTCCTTGCCGTCGAAGAGCCCGCGGTTTCCTTCAATGAGGGAGATGTCGCCGCGTCGTGAGCGCTGACAGAAGAGAGCCTTGAGGCGCTCGGGGGGCATGAGAAAAGGGTCCAGATTCGAGGCCGGAGCCCGGGCTGCGAGCCCGAGCCAGACGGCGTCGATGTAATCCGGACCCTTCTTGAAGGGCTGAACGGAGTGGCCTGCGCGAGTCCAGGCACGGCAAAGCCCCAGGGAGAGGATGGTTTTTCCAGCGCCTCCGCTGAGGCCCGAAAGAATCAGGCGGGGCCGGTGCATCACGGGCATCCAGTGCCGGCATCGGCCGGAAACCCGGCCGGATCCGCCGCAAAGGTGTTATTCGCCCTCTTCGGTGGCGTGCTGCTTTCCAGAGCCGGCAACACCGTACATGGTGGTACTACCGCTGGACCAGAATTCGAGCTTGCCTTCGTTGACCAGGGCGGTAAGCACCTTCTTGACTGCCATGGCCTTCATGTCGGGAATGGCCTTGGTGAAGTCGCTGAAGTAGAATTTGGTTTTGCCCTTTTTGCTTTCCAGGAATTCCAGGATTTTTTGTTTCGCTTCATCCATTTCCATGGTTTCGCCTCGCTTTGTTGTCCGGACACGGGCTTTTGGCCCGTGTCCGGCGTGTGAGAAAGGGTCGAACCGCTGCTACTTGATGGCGTTGGTGAACTTGAACTGCGTGCTCTGGCGCCAGGTGTAGTAGGCGGGATCGCGGAAATCGTCGATGCAGTGCTGGGTGAACTCGATGCCGGTCAGTTCGAAAAACTTTTCCCAGCCGATGCGCTCAGCCCATTCGCCCAGCCGCTCGTACTTGTTGGCATTGGCGGCGTAGACTTCGACGATGTGCTTGATGGTCTTGGTCAGAGTAGGCCAACGAGGCGGCTCGTTGGGAATGAAGGCCACAACGACCTTGGAGAACTTGGGCATGGACTTGCGGTTGGAGACCTTGCCGCCGACCATGATGACCAGACCGTCGCCCTGGTAGTCTGCCAGGGGCAAGGCCGGGCACATGGTGTAGCAGTTGCCGCAGTACATGCAGCGATCATTGTTGACCGCCACGGAGTTGATCTTTTTGCCTTCGTGTTCGACCTTGACCGGCTTGATCGCGCCCAGGGGACAGGCGGACACGGCCAGGGGGATTTCGCAGACGTTGTCGAGGTGTTCATGGTCGATCATCGGCGGTTTGCGATGGATGCCGACCACGCCGATGTCCGAGGCATGGACCGCGCCGCACATGTTCAGGCAGCAGGCCAGAGCCAGGCGCACCGAAGCGGGCAGTTTCATGCTGGTGAAGTACTCGAACAGCTCGTCCATGACCGCCTTGACCGGGCCGGAGGCGTCGGTGGCCGGAGTGTGGCAATGGACCCAGCCCTGGGTGTGGATCATGTTGCTGGCGGCCGCGCCAGTGCCACCGATGGGGAACTTGTTGCTTCCGCCGGCGAACTTGCGGCTCTTCAGGTCGTCCATGAGGGGCTTCAGCTTGGACTCATCCTCGACCAGGAACTCGATGTTGTTGCGGGTGGTCCAGCGCAGATGACCGCCACAGTACTTGTCGGCGATGTCACAGGCCTCACGGACCAGGGTGACCGACATCAGGCGGGCAGCGCCCACGCGCACGGTCCAGATCTTTTCTCCGCTGTCGCCCACGTGTACGAGTACACCGGGCTCGAGGATTTCGTGGTAGGCCCACTTGCCCTTGTTGCGTTTGATAACCGGCGGATAGAACTCATCGAAATGACGAGGTCCGATATCCGTGATCCGATTTTCCATCGGTTTATTGGGGTTGTACCCAGAAGAGATAAATGCCATGTTGGTATCTCCCTGCTATCGAGCGTGTCTTTTGCGGAATTCGTTGATGTCGTTGGTCCAGCCGCCAGGAACTTCTTCCTCTTTGAAGAAGATGTACGGGTTGGAGCGGGGTTCCTTGACATGTTGCGGCATGGCCGGGATATTGGTGACTTCAAGCAGCTTCTGAAAGCCCATGCGTTTCATGGTTTCGCCGACGCGCTCGCGGTTCTTGCCTTCGGTCATCCACCAGTCCCAGATGTTGTCGATGACTTCTTTGATCTCATCGTAGGGGTCTTCGACCGGGATAAAGGGCACGAGCAGGGAGGACATCTGGGCGCCGTCCAGGATCGGAGCCTTGGCGCCGAGCAGGATGCAGGCGCCGGTTTCCTTGCCGATCTTCAACGCGCGGGGCATGGTGTTGATGCAGTGCATGCAGCGGACGCAGTTGCTGTTGTCGATGCTCAGCTTGCTGCCGTCCCATTTCATGCACTTGGTCGGGCAGTTGGCCACGACTTCCGCCTCGATGTCGAACTTGCCCCAGTCGCGGCCGGCATGGGCGCCGGCGTTGGGAGCGAATTCGCCGCCAACGTAGGCCTTCACGGCGGACTGGTCGATCCGGATGTCATCCTTCCAGGTGCCGATGACGGAGAAGTCGGAACGGGCGATAGAGGCCACGCAGCCGTTCGGGCAGCCGTCGAACTTGAACTTGAACTTGTAGGGGAAGGCGGGGCGGTGCAACTCGTCCTGATAGTGCTGGGTCAGGGCGTAGCAGACGGCCTGGGTGTCGTAACAGGAGAATTCGCAACGGGAAGAGCCGATGCAGTCGGCCGGGGTGCGCAGATTGCCGCCTGATCCGCCCAGGTCGGTATTGATATTGTGGGTCAGCTCGAAGAATATTTCTTCCAGCTGCGGGGTGGTGGTGCCCAGAAGCACCATGTCGCCGGTGGAGCCGTGCATATTGGTCAGACCCGAGCCTCGCAGGTCCCAGATACCCATGATCTGGCGAAGGTACTCGGAGGTATAATATTTTCCGCCGGGCTGAGCGACGCGAACTGTGTGAAAGTGGGCCACACCCGGGAACTTCTCAGGCACGTCGCAATAACGGCCGATGACGCCGCCGCCGTAGCCGAACACGCCGACGATACCGCCATGCTTCCAGTGGGTTTCCTTGTGTTTGTAGGACAGCTCAAGCACGCCCAAAAGATCGTCGGGGCACTCAGCGGGAATCTGGAAATCGATGTTGTCAGGGTTTTTCGCCCTGTGCTCCGCTTCCTGTTTGATGTCGGACACAAAGCTGGGCCATGGCCCGCTTTCGAGCTGGTCCAACATAGGGGTCGGGTGTTTCGCCATTGCCTTACCTCCACATTGGTTTAGTCTGGTTCTCGCACAATACGCACATCCGCTCTCTTCCATTTCTAGCGCCGGGCGCGGCCAGGGCGTCAACGGCTGACAACACCCTCACGGTGCCGTTCTGCCAAGCTAAGACCTTCAATACCAGACAAAAGTAGTCCCGCTTCCTAAAAAGAATCCCACTTTTTGTCAAGCCGAATCTTCCGCCCGGCGACTTCTACCGGAACGATTTTTCGAATGAGCCCTTCCGGTACGGGACTGCCGAAAGCGCCCATCAAGGGGAGTGGCTACGGCGCTGATGCGACCATACAATTCTGCCGGACCCTACTTTGAGCCGCTCGTTTCCATACCCGAACCACACGCTGAAAACAATCGAAATCTTGCCACGGCAGCTCAATCAGCCGACGGGGGGGGGCTCATGGACCATACCGCTGCTGCTGACCGGGCGCAGCAGCCGCTGGATCAGAGTCTCGGCATTCGCCTCCGCCTTCCGATATTCATCCTCGCTCATGCCCGCGCCCAGGGCAATTTTTCGCCGTAGTTCGGCGGACACGAAATCCCCTGGCGCGTGCGCGTCGTTGTTGATCACCAGTTTCGCCCCGTGCCGGCGGGCCATGGCGACAACATGGCCGTTGGTCAGGCTGTGGCCCTTGCGTGTGGTGATTTCCAGCAACACCCCGTATTGCGAAGCCAGCGCGGCCTCCTGGTCGGTGATGAGGCCCGGATGGGCCAACACGTCGGCCCGGGCCTCGATGGCGGACAGATTGGTGCCCCGCTCCACGGGCTCGACGATTGTCTCCCCATGCACGACCACAAGCTGCGCACCCAGCTCCCGCGCCCGGAAGACCGTCTCAGGAATCAGCGCCGGCGGGACGTGCGTAATCTCCACGCCGGCGTAGCAGCCGATGTTCATGAACTGAGAATAGCGTTGCGTCAGACGCAGGATATTCTCCAGGATCAGCCCGAGATTGCTCGCGTCGGCGTGGTCGGTGAAGGCCATGGCCCGATAGCCCGCTACACGCGCGCGCCTGGCCGCCTCGGCCGGGATGAGTTCGCCATCGCTGAAGGTGGTGTGGGTATGGAGATCGATCATGCGCTTACATCTTGTACTTGATGTCGTCGACGTTGAACTGCTCCAGCAGGTCGTTCCACTGCCTGGCATCGTCGTTCTGCAATTCCGGCTTGCCATCCGCAGTCCGGCGGTCGCTCTCGGCCTGGATGATCACGTTCTCATCCACGCTGATCGGCACGTCGGCGCGCAAGGCCAGGGCGATGCCGTCGGAAGGCCGGCAGTCTATCCGCTTCAGCTTGCCCTCATGCTCGATGTGGACTTCCGCGTAGTACGTGCCCTCGCGCAGCGAGATGACATTGACGGCGAGCACCTTGCCACCCAGCCCGCCGATGATCGTCAGCAGCAGGTCATGGGTCATGGGCCGCGGCAGCTTCACGTCATTGATTGCCAGCGAAATGGCCATGGCCTCCATCGCACCGATCCAGATCGGCAGGACCGTCTTGTCGTCCTTGTCCTTGAGCACCAGCACCGGAACCTGCGATTCCTCGTCGAGCGCCAGACCGTATACTTTCATTTCTACCATGGGTCACCTGCTGCTTTCCCTAACAGGGAATGTTTTTTTGCTTCCATGATGTCCGCGGCAACCAGCATGCCCGCCAGGCCGGTCGTCTTGCCCTGCGGCGTGAGATTCACCACGCGATTGTGCGCGTCGCGCCCGCGCCAGGACGGCGTCCCCGCATCCTCGCCCGCGCGCTGTATCCGGCTCAGCCCCTCGAGCAGCACTTCCACACGCTGGCCGACCATGCGTTCGTAGGCCCGCCGGGTCAAACGCCGCTGTACCCCCTGCAGTTCCTCAAGCCGCGCCGCCTTGACCTCAGGTTCAATTTTGGGCGTCATGGTCGCCGCGGCCACGCCCGGCCGGTCAGAATAGCAAAAGGAAAAACTCTGCTCGAAATCCGCCGTTTCCATGACCGCGAGCGTTGCCCGGAAATCCTCGTCCGTCTCGCCGGGAAATCCGACGATGAGGTCCGTGCTCAGGGCAATGTCCGGTCGCGTGCGCTTGAGCCCCTCCACCAGGTCAAGGTACCGGGCCAGCGTATACTTGCGCCCCATCCGCGCAAGCATGCGGTCCGAGCCGGACTGCAGGGGCAGGTGCAGCTGCGGACAAAGCGTCTCCAGCTCCCCGAACATGGCGATGACCTCGTCGTCCAAATCCTTGGGGTGCGAGGTCGTAAACCGGAGCCGACGCAGACCGGGCAGAGCGTCCACCTGGCGCAACAGCTGCGCGAAGCGCGTGCCGTCGCCGCGGTCGTCGAGTCCGTAGGCGTTGACGTTCTGCCCCAGCAGGGTAATCTCGCGTGCCCCGTGTTCGACCAGGTCCCGACACTCCGCCAACACGGCGGCCGAACTTCGCGACTTCGGTCGCCCGCGGGTATACGGCACGATGCAGTACGCGCAAAAATTGTCGCAGCCTTGCATGATGTTCACAAAGGCCGATTGCCCGGGACCTCCGCCAAGCGCGGTGAACAGCGGGCGCTCCGGATAGTCCGCGCTGAAGTCGAGCAGGCTCAGGCGAAGATCAGGCTCATGGCACAGGCGCTCGATGGCCTGCGGCGCCATGAGCACCCCGTCCGTGCCGAATACCAGCCGGACAAAGGCGTAGCGCCCCCAGAATTTCGTTCCCAACTGCTGGGCCACGCAGCCGCCCACGGCAACGAAAACCTCGGGATTCCGCTCATGGAGTTCTTTCAGCCGACCGAGAAGACTGTAGACCTTTTGTTCCGGTTTATCACGCACGCTGCACGTATTGACGATAAAGACCCTGGCGTCCTCCGGAGCACTCTCCTCGAAGCCCCGGGCCAGCAATGCACGGCGCAACCAGTCGCCGTCGTTGACGTTCATCTGGCAGCCAAAAGTCAGCAGGGTAAACTTCATCGTCGCTCCGACCCTATGACGCACAAAGTCATGCGTCGAGGTGCAGACAGGCAAGGTCAGGAATATGCTCTTCTAGCATGCGAGCCTGACGGGATCAAGCATCCCGCGAGCGAACGCTGCATCGGCGCAGGACCTGTCCTGCGCGCGCTTTGGCAGCAGCGGCGAACCGCGGCGTTGAAGACTGCGGAGCGCAGCCGACAGCCAGAATCAACGCAAATCCGCAAGCAGGGCCTCCGCGCTCGCGAAACTGACCCCGGCTCGACGCATGGCCTCCAGGGCCTGCCCGGCATCCCCCGGCCGCTCTTCCACGTCGGCAATGGCATCGGAAATCACGACCGGGTGGAAATCATGCAGCACGGCATCCAGGGCGCAGTGGCGTACGCTGTACTCGGTGGCCACGCCGACAAGGCAGAGCTGCGTCACGCCGAGACCGCGCAGTATCTGTCCGGAAAAAGGATTCTGAAAGATGCTCATGGAGTCCTTGTGCAGAACGATATCCCCCGGTTCGGGCGACAATTCCGGAATGATCCCGGCGCCGGGCGACCCGACCACGCAATGGGAGCCCCAGGCGGCGAACTCGAGCGAGTTGGCGGGATGGGCATCGTTACCATAGAGGACCGGCAATCCCGCGGCCCGAAATGCGGCCTTGATCCGGACAATGGATTCGACAGCCCCCTGGCCGCGTGCAAAATATAACTTCCCGGACGGCGTAATGAAATCATTCACCATGTCGATGATACACAGCGCTTTGCCCATGCGACCCTCCCGTCAGCTTCTGCTTGCCTTCGCCTCGCCAGATCACGCCCCTGCACCCCGCGCACGGGCGTACCAACAGGCCGGACTGTGGTTACGCCCCAGCCCGTTCCCGAGATGACGCGCGTACGTCCTGGATGGAAAATATCCGGTTTCGAAAACCTGCGAAAGGGAAAAATGACACAGTTATGGACGGGCACGTTCCGATCCTGACCCGAAGACTTGCGATGCGCATCGTACGCGTTCGCACGCCTGCACACGCATAAAGAATGCCGTCAGGGCCATGCTTCATCAGTAGTGTCTTGTCAAGCGCTGTAATAATTTTCTTCGTTCCCTTGGCCCTGTCTCTTATGGAATGTTCGCCTCGACTCCCTCTTCCAGGTTCAGCCACAACTTAGAGGTATTGCCCCACCTTGGAAGGAGCAGCCTCGACGACACCAGGCCGATAACTTTGACGCTGGCAACGCCGTGGCCGTATGCTCCCGTTCGGCGGGGTTTGGCGCGGCGGTTGCGAGTGGGACCCAAAAGCATGCCGCGTTGCAAGTGCTTTGACAACCCAACCTTTCGCTTCCGCCTTTCAATCCTCTATATCTTGTCGTGTTGATGCACACGTATCTCCGGCGCGCGGCTGTGGAATTTCATGGGTGCCGGAGTCGTTCGTTTTCCGGGCGTTGAGTTGTCTCTTTGGAAAGATCCTGGCATGGGCTCAGAAGGCGTGTTTCGTATGCTTGCGCGCGGCACGCGCACCGCGTATGAATGATTACGGTGCAGGCTGGACGCACGGAACCTGCCTGATATCGGATAGCAACCAGGCCGTTGTCCTTCCAGCGGTCTGGCAGCACAGGAGCGTGTCATGTACGTACGGATTGTTGCCCTCGCGCTGTTCGTCCTGCTGGCAGGCTGCGCCAGTTCCGGGCGGCAGCATCAGGCCCCGCAGGAGCAGACCGAATCCCGCAGTTTTCCAGGCGGTACGCTGGTCATCCTGAATTACGGCTCTCTGCCCGGATCCTATTGTCGGTGCGGGCTGAGCTACGAAACCATCCCGTACCGGATCTACGTCCGCGAATTTGTCGAGCACCCGCTGCCCGGACCCGGGTTCCACCGGCTGGAATGTTCGGTCGAGGCGCTTTCGATTCCGGTTTCGTTCAGCTGCTCGCACGCCTTCGAAACCTTCGGCAACGAGAAGGTCTATCTGGCCGTCCGCGGAACCGGACTGCCCGGTGCCTGCGCCATCGAACGGCTTTCGCTTCCGCCCGAAGGCTATCAGGCGCGCTACCGCCGGGCTACGGAAAAAAACTGAAGGGCCCGTCGATCCGGTCTGCCCGTCGCTGCGCGGGCGAACGCCTGCCGGCCGGCTTCATCTGCTCCCGATTCAGGGCGGTTCAATACCTGCGCTCGTAGATGAACAGCCGCGACGGCGACTTCGGGACGTAGCTCAGGGCCGGCTCTCCCCAGACAAACATCGGCCCGCCGGGCAGGATGTCGACCAGGCCGATCAGGAGATAGTGACTGCGCAGAAATGCCGCTGCCCAGCGAAAGAAGGGCTGTTCCGTGCGGTCGGGAAAACACCAGGACGAGGAGCTGTCCGCGAAGACAATGATGCGCGGGGCCGCGGCCTCGATCTCCCGCTGCATTTCCGCCTGCATGGTCAGGTTATGCCGGCGACCGGCGACCAGGCCGTAGGTATAGATATAGCCGGTGGCGGCGCGTCGGTCGGAATAGAAATAGAGCTGCGCCTCCGAGCCCAGCACCGCGATGCGGTCCGAGCGCAGCGTGCGCTTGTTGATGAGCTCGGCCACGATCGGCGATTCCACGAAAGGATTTTCCCCGTACAGCTGTTTGGCGATGAATTCCGGCGAGGCGCTGACGTAGTACGACCAGTTCGCGCTCACGCCCCAGGTCAGACCCGCGGCGAGCAGGACAAGCGCAAGGAGCCCGGCTACCGGACGCAATGGCGTACGCGCGAACATCCGGCGCAGCGCATCCGTGCCCGATCCGGCCAGCAGAGCGATGGCTGCCAGAAAGGGGACGAAGTAGTGGGGCCGGAAGTAGAATCCCGGCATCGCGCTGGCCAGCGCGGCCGCGGTGAACAGCACGAGAAAGCAGCGGGCTCCGGCCCTGGGCAGCGGCCTGTACAGGCTGAGCAGCCCCACGCCGGCCAGGCACCAGACCGGCCAGAAATACGCATTCAGACTCGTCGCCGCGCTTGCCAGCGCGCTCCAGGCTTGGCCCGGGCCGATGGTTCCGGTCGCGCCGTGCGCGTAGACGATTGTCCAGCGCCAGAAAATTGGCCAGACGCCCTGCAGCAGCACCAGGCCCAGCAGCACGAGGCAGGGGAGCGCCAGGCCTGCGAGCAGCGGCATCCCGGTCCTGAGCCAGGCCTGCCGTTCGTCGCGCCGGCGATACCAGGCCAGGCCCCAGGCCATGGGCAACAACAACGCCGCATGTTGTTTCATCATCATGGCCAGGCCGAGCAGCAGGCCGCTTCCGAACAACCAGCCCCAGCCGCCGCGCGCTGTGCCAAGATCGAGCAAAAGCAGCCCCCCCAGGGCGAAGCAGGTCACGAACTGGGTCGCGTGCGCGGCGTTGCCCAGCACAGAGGGATCCAGCGAAAGCAACACGTACGCGGCCGCTGCGGCCCCGGCGGCAAGACTCCCGAGCAGCCGCCTGGCCAACAGATACAGCAATACGCTTGCCACGAAATTCGCCGTAAGCAGGGCCAGCCGAACGGCCTCCGGAGTCTGGCCGAAGAGCGTAAAGAACAGCGCGTAAACATACGCCACGCCGGGGAATTTGTAATTGTAGGCCAGAAAAGGGGAAAGCCCGTCGCAAATCAGCTGCGCCGTGTAGGCGAACTCCCCTTCGTCGCGTTCGAGCGGCATCGAGAGCAGACGCAGCCGGACCATGAGCGCAAACCCGGCAGCACAAATCGCCAACGCCGCGGCAACGCCTCCAGCCATCCTGTCCGTTATCTTCGCTGCCATGGTACCGGTCCGTACGATTCAGGCCCGCTGGCAGGCCTTCGTGTCCGTCGTTCGAGTTTCATCACTGTCCTTCGCTCATTCCCGCTTGCTGTCCAGGCCGCCTTCCGCATCATTGAGATAATCAGCAACCGGAGATAGTTGGCAGCCATACGGTACGCCACTTGACATTTCAAGAAAAGAAAATAAGATAAAATGCAAGTTGGGATATGCATCGCTCCGGGTTTCTGTTCAACCTGCCCGACCAATGTTACCATGACAGCCAACAGCCCGTAATGACGGCATGAACGGATCACGCTACTTCTCTTTCCTTCTGGCAACGTGCGTGCTTGCGATAGTGTGCGCACATGCCGGACTTGCTGTTGCGTCGGAGCCGATAACCTGGCCATTTTTCAACTGGCCGCCCTATTACAGCATCGAGGGCGACCGGGAATTTGGTCCGGGCTTCGCCATCCAGAATCTGCTGCGAGAGCACCTGCCCCAGTTCCGGCACGTGCGCCTCAACGCCCATCCCCAGCGTACGCTGATGCTGGCGCAGCACGGGGAAACTATCTGCTTCACCGGCATGTTGAAAAGCCCGGATCGGGAACGATTCCTCGTGTATTCAACCATCCCGTGCCGTCTTGCGGATCCGGTCGCGATCGTGACCCTTGCGGAAAACGCGGCCGCTTTCGGACCCGCCCCGGTTTCCCTGCGTCAGGTGCTGCGCGGGAACCGGCTTGTCCTGGGGCACGCTGCAGGCTTCAAACTCGGTCCCGAACTGGACGCCATACTCGACGAATGCGCCACGCCCCAAAACGTCCGTCCCTTTCATGCCGAATCGCCTACCAACGTCCGGCTGCTTCAGCTCATGCAGAAAGGCATCGACTATATCCTGGAGGTGCCTGATCACGCAATCTACGCGGCTGAACAAATCGGGCTGGCCGACCGCCTGGCCTTTTTGCCGATCCAGGAGAGCGACCGTTACCTTGTCGGATACGTGGCCTGTACGGCAAATGCTACCGGCCAGGAGGCCATTCGCCAGATCGACGCCGTGTTGCGCCAGGAAGTGGTCAAGCCGGAATACCGGGAATTGTTCGAGCCCTGGGTCCCCCCGGGCATGCTCGCCGATTTCCGGACCCATTTTCAAGAACTTATCGTCACGCCCGCAACAGACTCCACAAATTCGTCTTCCCGGCCGGAGGCTGAAGGTCAATCCGGTCTGCCCGCCGCGAAGACGCCTGGGGCAGGACAGTGAAGCCAGATCATCCGGAGAAAGGGTCCAGGTTGCGTTCGCTGTCCGGGCTGCCAGTCAAGGGGGTGCACTGCGCGGCCTGTTCGGCCAGGATCGAGCGCGTGCTCTCGGCAACGCCGGGCGTGGCCGACGTCTCGGTCAACCTGGCAGCGGAAACCATGGACCTGCGTTTCGATCCGGCCGTCTTTTCCCTTGCAACGCTGGAGTCGACGCTGCGGGAACTCGGGTTCGAGGCAGATACCACGCGCGCCGCGGACGAGGCCGATCC
>CAZGAH010000026.1:26818-44773 GCA_964523295.1 uncultured Desulfovibrionaceae bacterium
ACAGGCGGTGCTCGAGCTGGACATACGCGGGATGGAGTGCGCCGCCTGTTCGGCCCGCATCGAGCGCGTGGCCCTGGCCCTGCCTGGAGTCGAGCGCGCGGAAGTGAACCTGGCGACGGGCACGGGCCGTTTTGTCGTGGATCCGGCCCGAATTTCGCAGCGTGAACTGCGCCAACGAATCCGGGAAGCCGGGTTCGAGACCACGCTGCGCAGCCGGTTGAGGGAGGATGTCGAGGCGAGGGACAAGGCGGCCCGTGAGAATCTGGCAGCCATGCGCCGACGTCTGGTCCCGGCCTTTGTCTGCGCCGTGCCCGTGCTTTATCTGAGTATGGGGCATATGCTGGGGTTGCCGCTGCCCGCGGTCCTGTCCCCGGAGCGCTCGCCCGCGGCCTTCGGACTGGCGCAGCTGCTGCTGACGCTGCCCGTGCTGTGGACCTGCCGCGCCTTCTACCTGCGCGGGTTCCCTGCCCTGTGGCGCCGCTCGCCGAACATGGATTCGCTCGTGGCCGTCGGCACCTCCGCCGCCGTCGTGTACAGCGTCTGGAATCTGGCCGCCGTGCTCTTTGCCGGGGCGCCGGCAGCGCTGGTCATGGAGCTGTATTTCGAGTCCGCCGTCGTCTTGCTGACCATGATCTCCCTGGGCAAATATCTCGAAACGCGCGCCAAGGCCAGGGCCTCGGACGCCATCCGCGCCCTGCTGCGGGTGGCGCCGCGGCAGGCGGCGCTGCTGCCTGGGTCAGGGCAGGCGCCGGTGCTCATTCCGGTCGAAGAGGTCGAGCCGGGCGATACGCTGCTGATCCGGCCGGGCGAGCGGATTCCTGTGGATGGTGTCGTGCTCTCGGGGCAGAGCGCCGTGGACGAGTCCATGCTCACGGGCGAGCCCTTGCCCGTGGACAAATCACCGGGGGATCCGCTGTTCAGCGGCGCCATGAACGCCAGCGGAGCTCTGGAGATGCGGGCCGAGCGGGTGGGCGGAGACACGACTCTTTCGCGCATCATCGACCTGGTGCAGCGGGCGCAAGGCTCCAAGGCGCCCATTGCCAGCCTGGCCGACCGGATCAGCTACTACTTTACGCCGGCGGTCATGCTCGTGGCCGTGCTTTCGGGCATGGCCTGGAGCCTGCTTGGCGGCGCGCCGTTTCCCTTCGCCCTGCGTATTTTCATCGCCGTGATGGTCATTGCCTGTCCGTGCGCCATGGGGCTGGCCACGCCCATTTCCATTATGGTCGGCATGGGGCGGGCCGCACAGCTGGGCGTGCTCATTGCCAGCGGTCAGGCCCTGGAGGCGGCATGCGAGCTCCAGGCTGTGGTTTTCGACAAGACCGGCACCCTGACCTTTGGCAAGCCCATGCTTACGGATACGCACGTACTTCCTGGCTGCGAGCTTGGCGAGGCGCGGATTCTGTCATTGGCCTGCGGCGCGGAGAGCGCCTCCGAACATCCCATAGCCCTGGCCATCGTCAGGGCCGCGATGTCGCGCGGCCTGCCCATGCTCTCGCTGGAGGGTTTTGCCGCCCTGCCCGGTCACGGCGTGCGCGCCCGGGTGGACGAGCAGGAGTTGCTCATCGGCAACCTCGGCTGCATGAGGGAAAACGGCGTCCCCGGGATCGACGATCCGGCCCTGTCCGCGTCCGCAGAGACCTTTGCCGCCGCGGGCAAGACCGTGCTCTACGTGGCCGTGAACAGTGTCCCGGCGGCCCTGCTGGCCGTGGCCGACCAACTGAGGCCCGAGGCCGCGGAGGTTGTGGTCGGGCTGCGTGCCCGGGGGCTCGACGTGATCATGCTCACGGGGGATACGGAACTCGCAGCCAGGGCCGTGGCTGCCAGGGTCGGCATCGAGACGGTCATCGCCGGCGTTCTCCCCGATCGCAAGGCCCGGGAGATATCGAGCCTTCAGGCGCGGGGATTGCGTATCGCCATGGTCGGCGACGGCATCAACGACGCCCCGGCTCTGGCTCAGGCCGACGTCGGCGTGGCCATGGGCTCGGGTACCGACGTCGCCATCGAAGCGGGCGATATCGTGCTCATGAAGCAGTCGCTGCGGGGCGTGCTCGACGCCCTGGCGCTCAGCCGGGCCACATTGCGCAACATCCGCCAGAATCTGTTCTGGGCCTTTGCCTTCAACACGGCAGGTATTCCGATCGCCGCCGGGCTGCTGCACCTCTGGGGCGGCCCCACCCTCAACCCCATGCTCGCGGGCACGGCCATGGCTCTGAGTTCGTTTTTTGTCGTGAGTAATGCTTTGCGATTGCGACGGTTTCGGCTATAATGTCAGTGCCCGGTCGTGCAGGAGTACCCTTGTTCCGGTTCTGCACTGTAACCTGATACCGCTTCTGGTGCATCAACGACTATGACCACACGAATACTGTGTCTGACCGACGACATCGAGCGCTACCGGCAATTTTCCGAGTTGTTCGCTGTGGAACTGGACGGGGCGAAGGCCATACCCGATATCGTCGACAAGCTCACGGCCACGCCACATAATGGCATTCTCCTCGAATTCAAGAACCTGATGCGGGCGCACGCCCACGAAAAGAAGGTGCTCCAGGAATTCATCCATTCCTTCCCGGTATTGCACGTCACGGTCTCGGCCGCGGGCGAATTGCGCTCGTCGCTGGACATCGATCAATTTTTCGCCAGGCTCAAGGATTTTCCGGCCCGCATCGTGCGGCGCAACATGCGCGTGTCCGTCAACCTGCCCGTGTTTCTCACCGGCATCTACCGCTCGGCCCATCCACCTCAACGCACGCACACGCTCAATCTCTCCGAAGGCGGGGTGTTTGTCTATGCGGCCGAAGACTGGCGCGACGATGAATGGGCATGGATCCGGTTCGTGGACCTGAAGGATAAGCGGCCGGTGCTGCTCAAGTTGCGCTGGCGCGTCCCCTGGGGGGCCGGGCCGCAACTCTCCGGTTTCGGGGCCATGTTCGCGGCCATTACCCCTGAGCAACACGCCATGCTCTGCCAGCGTTTTCTTCTAAAAAAACAGTTTGACCAGCTTGACCTTTCAGGCATACAGGAAGAATTCAAAGCTCAATTCCCCCATATCCGGCTGGACGGCTCCCAGATCTGATCTCAGGGCATCGGGGGGAAGTCCGGCTGTTGCGTTTCAGGCTCGAGGAGGACACCCATGGCCGATATCGTTGTCAAGGGCATGACCTGCCCCCATTGCGTTCAGTCCGTAACCAACGCTTTGCGGCACATTCCCGGCCTGGAAAACGTCGTCGTCGACCTGGCTTCGGGAAAGGCCAGCTACTCGGAAACGCATCCCGTAGCCCGACAGGACATCATCGACGCCATCAGGCGGATTGGTTTCGATGCGGAATAAGCGCGCGTGGCGCACAGTGCGGCCAACCGGCTCGCGCTGTCAGGAACCAGGGTCATGCTCCAGAAAACCGTAAGTGAGATCATTGCCCGCCGGGTATACGGCCTGACGCCGGCCAGATCAGTGGCGGACGCCCTGGAATTGATGCGGCGGCAGACGATTTCCTGCGTTGTCGTGCTGGAAGACGACCGCCCGGTGGGCATTTATACCGAACGCGACGTGATTGCCGGCCTGGCCCGTATGGATCAGGAACTGCTGGCCTGTCCGCTGTCCCAGGCCATGAGCTTTCCGGTGATCACCATCACGGCGGATACTCCTGCCTGGGAGGCCTACAATCTGCTCATCGCCAACCGCAAGCGGCATCTGGTGATCGTAGACGAGCAGGGACGCGCCGTCGGAGTCCTGACCCAGTCCAACCTTATCGCCCACCTTGGCTACGAGTACTATGTCGAGGTCAAGCGCATCGCCAGGATCATGACCCGCACCGTACACACCGTGCCCCCGGATTATCCGGCCCGCAAGGCCACGGAGGACATGGTCCACGAAAGCCTCAGCTGCGTGGTTGTTTCCGAGAACGGCGTCCCGCGCGGGATCGTCACCGAACGCGACGTGGCCAGGGCCCTGGCCGACCGGCGCGACTTCGACGCCCTGCGTATCGATGAGCTGATGAGCACGCCGGTGATGACCATCAATCACGACAGCCCGGTTCACGAAGCCGCCCTGCTCATGCAGCGCAACGGATTCCGGCGTCTGGTGGTCGTGGATCGTGACGGCGCGCTGAAGGGCCTGATTACGCAGACCGACATCGTCCGCGGACTGGAAAGCAAATACATCGACATCCTCAAAAATCTCATTGCGGAAAAAAACAGCCGGCTCGAATCAATCGGCCGCGACCTCTCCATCAAGTCCAGCCACCTGAACCACATCCTGCGCTCGGCTCTGAACGTCGGGATAGCGGCCCTGGATACCGAGGGTCACATCACCTATTTCAATCCCACGGCCGAGCGTATCTTCGGCGTGGGCGCAGGCGAGGTGACCGGGAAAAAGCTGGACGAAGTCCACGCCCTGCATGACGTCGATCCCGGTCGCATTCAGCGAGCCATCGAGAATGTCAACACTGTCGGAAGCCACGAGTTCACCCTGGAGCTTCCGCGCGGAGAAACCGTCTGCGTCGTCAAGGCCCGGGTCTCGGCCATTCTGGACGAATACGGCAAACTGCTCGGCCATGCGCTCATGGTCAATGACATCACCCGGCAGCGCAAGGCCGAGGAAACCATCCGTTTCATGGCCTACCACGACATGCTCACCGGGCTGCCCAACCGCAGCCTGTTCAACGACCGGTTGAACCACGAGCTGCTGCGCGCGCGGCGTAGCGATCGTCTGCTTGCGATCATGATGCTCGACCTCGACCGTTTCAAAGAGGTCAACGATACGTTCGGGCATTCGGTGGGCGACGACCTGCTCAAGGACGTGGCCGGCCGCCTGGCTGAGGCGTTGCGCGCCTCGGATACGGTCGCCCGCATGGGCGGTGATGAATTCCTGTTTCTGGCGCCGGATCTGCACAGCGTAGAGGAGGTCACGACCGTGGCCGGGCGCATTCTGTCCTGTCTGGACCAGCCGTTTTTGCTCGCCGGGACGTCCGTGGCCATTGGCGGCAGCCTCGGCATCGCCATGTTCCCGGGCGACGGGGACTCCCTCGACACCCTGACCCGCTGCGCCGATCGCGCCATGTACGAAGCCAAACGACGCGGCACCGGCGGGACCGGTTCACAGTATCTTTTTTATTCGGCGCTGGCCTCTCTGCCCCCGCGTACGGTCGGGCAGGAGCATCAGTGCTTGTCGGAAGGCGTGTCCGGAGCCGGGGCCGGCTCTTCAGCGGACACGGAGGACTCGGACTGACCGTTGTTGTCAACGTAGGCGGCGGCGTTGCGCTTTTTGATGTGACGGTACAGCCAGTAGAGGAAGGCCGCGACGATGAGCCCGACCAGGATATACATCTCGTACTGCTTCACTTCCTTGAGCACCTTTTCCATGGCCGCGCCGAACACATATCCGGCGACGCCGAAGCTGACGGCCCAGACCGCCGCGCCGATCATATTGTAGAAAAAGAAGGTGCGCGGGCGTACGCTGCTCATGCCGATGGCAAAGGGCGTAACGTTGCGCAGCCCGTAGAAGAATCTAAAGGTCAGCATCAACTTCTTCTGGTGCTTCTCCATTTTCTTGACAACGTAATCGGCCCGGGCCTTCCACTTCGGCTTTTTGGCAAACAGGGCATTGCCTTTGTAGCGACCGATGTAAAACGCCAGCTGGTCGCCGCACAAGCTGCCGACAAAGGCGCAGGCAATAATGCCATAGAGCGAAAGATACTTTTCGAAGGCCAGGAATCCCGCCACCAGAACGATGGTCTCGCCCTCCAGAAAAGTACCGATCAAAATGGCAAAATAGCCGTATTGCTTGATAATAAGTTCAAACGTTTCCCAGGTCATGATGGCAAACCGGCCTTTTCTCGAATGGTTGTCTGAATGAGGTGTTTTGTATCGAGTCCTTTGCCTGAACCGGAAAGGAAAGTCCAGCCTCGAAAGACAGGGTTGAAAGGCCCGGAGCGTCCGATGCAGGATACGGCGCTGTCCCTGTTTCATGAAAATTTGTCGCGCAGTTTATTGCCGGTTCGCTTGACGAAGCGGAAGAAAATCTGTTTTTGTGACCTGCCCTCCCGGCAGCGTAGCAACATTATTTCGCCGCGCAGCGCGAGCAACGTCGCGATGCGCGGGTAGCGTGCCGCAGTCAGCGGGCTGCCCTGTGGAGCGGGCGAGGAGGACGGAGCATGTACGTCGGCTTGAAGATGCTGAAACGTGGTCAGTTCCCGACGGTCACGGCGGAAACGCCCATTGCCCGGGCTGACAAGCTCATGCTGCAGAACCGGCTGTGGATGCTGCTGGTGGTTGACGAGGGCCGGCTGGTGGGGCGTGTGAACAAGGAAGAGGTGAAAGCGGCCTTGCCGTCCGCGGCCACCGACCTGAGCCGGCACGAAATCAACACCCTGCTGGCCAGGCTGAAGGTCGGCTCCATCATGCGCAAGGATGTTCCCTGCGTGCTGCCGGAAACCGAAATCGAAGAGGCCGCCAGGCTGATGTACGATGACGACCTGCCCGGCCTGGCAGTGGTCGATCGCAACAATGCCTTGCTGGGTTTCATCAACCGCAACGTGATGCTGGACATCCTCGTCGAAGAGATGGGGCTCAAGCAGGGCGGTTCGCGCATCGTGTTCGAGGTCGAGGACCGCAGCGGCGTCATGCACGAAGTCTCCGGGATCATCGCCTCGTTCGGGATCAGCATCATCGCCACGGGCACCTTTTTTCACAACAACAGGCGCATCGTGGTCGTGCGCGTGCAGACCGAAGACCCCGGACAGATCATCAAGGCCTTGAGCGAAAAGGGCTATACGATGGTCGGACCGGATACCTTTGCCGGGGAGTGGAGCTGAGCATGGCGTTGCTCGAAGTCAAGGATATCACCCTGACGTTTCGGGGGCTGGCCGCGCTGATGTCCGTGGGATTCTCTGTTGACGAGGGCCAGATCGTCTCTCTGATCGGCCCCAACGGCGCCGGCAAGACGAGCATGCTCAACTGCATCAGCGGCCGCTATCATCCTGACGAGGGCGACATCCTGCTCGGAGGGGTTTCCCTGCTGCCGATGCGCACGCACCGCCGCACCCGGCTCGGGCTGTCGCGCACGTTTCAGAACATCGCCCTGTTCAAGGGCATGAGCGTGCTCGATAACCTTATGGTGGGGCGGCACAACAAATTGGGCTACGGCCTGCTGGCCTCGCTCTGCTACTGGGGCAAGGCCCGCCGGCAGGAAGACGCGCACCGCCGGCGCGTGGAGGATGTCATCGATTTTCTCGGGCTTTCGCCGTACCGGCACCAGATTGCCGGCCGGCTGCCCTACGGCGTTCAGAAACGCGTGGAACTCGGGCGCGCGCTCGCTGCCGAGCCCCGGCTGATCCTGCTCGACGAGCCCATGGCCGGGATGAATCTGGAAGAAACCGAGGACATGGCCCGCTACATTCTGGACATCAACGAGGAATGGAATGTGACGGTGCTGCTGGTCGAGCACGACATGGGCGTGGTCATGGACATTTCCGACCAGGTGGTGGTGCTTGATTTCGGCAGCGTGCTGGCCACGGGCACGCCGGAGGAAGTGCAGTCGGACCCGGACGTCGTGGCGGCCTATCTCGGCAGCGATCAGGCCTTGTTCCTGGGCCGCTAGAGCATCTTAACTTTGAAAAAGTTTAGATGCTCTTGTGCAGTTCCCTGAAACAATGGGACATTGTTTCAGGGCAGAGCCTTGTTTCAAGGCGAAACTGCGCTAGCCAGAGTCCGGTCCTGGCCGGGCCGCACGCCCGGCCGTGTGCGATTCTGCGAACCGTCCCGCGTTCGCCGCAGTGTTTTTCAGCATCGGAAAAGGCATGAATAAATCATACGACGCAACCCTGCCCGGGCTGTTGCTCGCCAATGCCCGGGCCTTCGGAAAACGGACCGCCTTGCGCGAAAAGGAGTGGGGTGTCTGGCAGCCCTACAGCTGGGAGGATTGCGCCCGCATCACGGCCGAGTTCGCGGCCGGGCTGCGGGAGCTGGGCCTGGGCAAGGGCGACATCGTCATTCTCATTGGCGACAACCGGCCCGAGTGGCTCTGGGCCGAGCTGGCCATCCAGGGCCTGGGCGGCATGGCCCTGGGGCTGTACCAGGACGCCCCGGCGGACGAGGTCCGCTACGTCTTCGAACTGTCCGAGGCCAAACTGGTCGTGGCCGAAGATCAGGAGCAAGTGGACAAGATGCTCGAGATCAAGGCCGGTCTCGACTGTCTGCAGCACATCGTCTTTCATGATCCCAAAGGCCTGTCGCAGTATCAGGAGCCCGGGCTGCTCTCATTCGACGCGGTCCGGGAGCTGGGCCGGCGTACCGCGGCGAAGTTCCCCGACTGGGTCGCGGAGCTTTCCCCCGCCGATCCTTGCCTCATCGCCACCACCTCCGGCACCACCGGCCGGCCCAAGCTGGCCGTGCTCTCGCATCGCAACCTTCTGGCCATGGCCTCCAACCTGGGCCAGGTGGACCCCAAGCGCAGCAGCGACGAATTCGTCTCCTTTCTGCCCCTGGCCTGGATGGGCGAGCAGATGATGGCCGTGGCCTCGGCCCTGCTTTTCGGCTTCACCGTGAACTTTCCGGAAGAGCCGGACACCGTGCAGGACAATATCCGGGAAATCGGCCCCCACCTCATCTTTTCCCCGCCCCGCGTCTGGGAAAACATGGCGGCGAAGGTTCAGGTCAAGATTTTGGAGACCACGCGCTGCAAGCGCCTGCTCTACGGCCTGTTCTCCCCGCTCGGGCTGCGCTACGCGGACGCCGTGTTCGCGGGCAGACGGCCGGGGCTGCTGCTGCGATTCGGCTACCTGCTCGCCCAGTGGTTCCTGTTCCGGGCCTTGCGCGACCGGCTGGGGTTTTCGCGCGTGCGCTCGGCATCGACCGGCGGCGCCGCGCTTGGGCCGGACACCTTCCGCTTTTTCCATGCCCTGGGCGTGAACCTGAAGCAGATTTACGGCCAGACCGAAATCGCCGGCATTTCCTGCATCCACCGCGACGGCGCGATAGACTTCGATTCGGTGGGCCAGCCCATACCCGAGACGGAAATACGCATCGCCGAGAACGGAGAGATCCTTTCCCGCAGTCCGGCCGTGTTCCTGGGCTATTATAAAAACGATAAGGCCACGGCCGAGACCATCAGCGACGGCTGGCTGCTCTCCGGCGACGCCGGATACTTCAACGACAGGCAGCAGCTCGTGGTCATCGACCGGCTCAAGGACGTCATGTACCTGGTCAACGGCACGCGCTTCTCGCCGCAGTTTATGGAGAACAAGCTCAAGTTCTCGCCCTACGTCCGCGAGGCCGTGGTGCTGGGCCGCGACCGGACCTTTCTCGCCGCCATCCTGTGCATCGATTTCGAAATCGTCGGTCGCTGGGCCGAAAGCCGGATGATCACCTACACCACCTATCAGGACCTGGCGGCCAAGGACGAGGTCTTCGAACTCGTAGCCGGCGAGATACGCGCCATCAACACAACGTTGCCCGAGGCCACGCGCATCCGCCGCTTCACCCTGCTCTTCAAGGAACTTGACGCCGACGACGGCGAATTGACCCGCACGCGCAAGGTACGGCGCACCGTGATCGACGAGCGCTACGCGGACGTGGTCGCGGCGCTGTACGCCAGCGTGGACGTGGTGCATCTGAAAACCTGCATCCAGTACCAGGACGGCCGCCTCCGGGAAATGTGCGGCTCGATGCGGATCATGGACGTCGGCGAATAAACGGGAAACGGGCGATCCGGCCCGCCGCTCCCGAATACAGGGGATGACCATTCAATGGAATACTACATTCAGCTGCTCATCAACGGCCTGGTCGTAGGCAGCATCTACTCGCTGGTGGCCCTGGGCTTCGTGATCATCTACAAGGCCACCAAGGTGGTCAATTTCGCGCAGGGTGAAATGGTCATGTTCGGGGCCTACATCTGCTTTGCCCTGACCGTGCAGCTGCAGCTGCCGTTTTACCTCTCCTTTCTGCTCACGCTGGGCTTTTCCGTGCTGCTCGGCCTGGCCATCGAACGCGTGGTCCTGCGACCGCTCATCGGCGAACCGATCATCAGCGTGATCATGGTCACCATCGGCCTGTCCACGGTGCTGCGCTCGGTGGTGCAACTATTCTGGGGCACGCAGATCGAGGTCTTTCCGGAGGTGCTGCCGCAGACGCCGATCATCATGGCGGGCGTGCCGGTTTCGCCGGTCTACATCATGGCCTTCGTGCTCGCCGGGCTGCTGTTCGGCATCTTCACGCTGTTTTTCAAGTACTCGCGCCTGGGGGTGGCCATGCGGGCCACGGCCTTCGACCAGAGCGCGGCCGCGAGCATGGGCATCGGCATCAAGAACATCTTCGCGCTGTCCTGGTGCATCGCGGCCGTGGTTTCCAGCATCGGCGGCGTCATCCTGGGCAACATCAACGGCATCAACTCCCAGCTGGGGCATCTGGGCCTGAAGGTCTTTCCGGCGGTCATCCTGGGCGGACTGGACAGCCTGCTCGGGGCGGCGCTGGGCGGACTGGTGATCGGCATCCTGGAAAACGTCTGCGACGGCGCGGCGAAGCAGCTCTTCGACCTCAACGGGTTCAAGGACGTCGCCGCGTTCGTCTTCCTGGTCATCATCCTGATGATCCGGCCCTACGGATTATTCGGAACCGAAGAAATCGAACGGGTATAACTCATGCATGGTAAATGCGGGCTGTTTTTTACCTCCTATCGGCAGGAGGCGGGGCTGTTTCCCAGCGGGTTCCAAAAAATCTGCATCGGCGTGTTCCTCCTCGCGCTGCTGCTGTGTCCGCTGTACCTGCGGTCGTACTTCCTCTCCGTGCTCAATCTCATCAATATCGCCGTCATCGGCGCTGTGTCGCTGAACCTGCTCACCGGATGCTGTGGTCAGATATCGCTGGGACACGGGGCCTTTCTGGGCGTGGGCGCCTATGCCTCGGCCTGGTTCGTCGGACAGGGGGCGCCCTTCCCGCTGGCCCTGCTCCTGGGCGGAACGGTCACGGCCCTGGTCGGTATGGTCTTCGGTATACCCTCGCTACGACTCAAGGGCATCTACCTGGCCATTGCCACGCTCGCGGCCCAGCTCATCCTGGAGTACGTGTTTCTGCACTGGGATTCCGTGACCGGCGGCGCCAACGGCCTGCCCGTGGCCTCGCCCGAGCTGTTCGGCTACAGCTTCGACAGCGACGGCAAGATGTTCTACCTGACCTTTGCTGTTGCGGTTCTGGCCACGCTGCTGGCCTCCAACCTCATGCGCAGCAAGGCCGGACGCGCCTTCGTGGCCATCCGGGACTTTCATCTCTCGGCCGAGATCGTCGGCGTCAATCTCTTTTCCTACAAGTTGCAGGCCTTTGCGGTGAGTTCGTTCATGGCCGGCGTCGCCGGCGGACTCTGGGGCCACTACACCATGTTCATCACCCCCGAACCCTTCGGCATCAACCTGTCCATCAGCTATCTGGCCATGATCGTCATCGGAGGGCTGGGCTCGGTGCTGGGCTCGGTGTTCGGCGCCGCGTTCATCACCATCCTGCCCGAGGTGCTCAACGCGCTGGCCGGTTACGCCGGCCACTTCTTCCCCAATGTGAGCAGCTACTTTCTGGCCATGAAAGGCGGCGTCTTCGGCCTGGTGCTCATGCTCTTCCTCATTTTCGAGCCAGAGGGTCTGGTACACCGCTGGCGACTCGCCAAGGCCTACTGGAAGCTATACCCGTTCGCGCATTGAGCGTCAGCGAGAGAGGGTATCCTGTCGCGTAGCGAAGGGGGCTACGTTGTGTGGCGAGGACGCACAAACTTCACCGCATCCAATGATTATCCGTTCATCACGCGGCGCTGGTGAACGGTCGCGGTAGGGACAGCCCTTTCGAGCAGCCCCCCGCACAGATCCCGGCGTGCAGAATTACCGCACCGGGCTCCTACCTCGGGTGTTTGGCGTAGAAACGCTCGTTTGGATAGGGATGCAAGACTTTGGGCATGGGTATCCAACTTCTGACGATAGGGCCGAAACGCTCCCAGTTTATGCAGCGTTTCTAACCGCGACTTCGGAGTACTTTCAGCCAGTATCGGCTCAGTTCCTAGCGCACCGTATTAAGCGCGTCACAGTTTCCAGGCACTGCATGATACCGGTAGTACCCCCACGGAGAAGTGCCCCCACTTGGTCGGACCACTCGGCGGCACTTTTAAGGTGGACTGGTTCTCTGGCTACGCCGCCTTTCGGGGCACGCAAGATGCTGAAAAACGTTGAGCACGCGTGTTGACGGTGAGCAAGGTGGCATAGCGCATGGTGTGCCTCGATCTCTGATGCTGAAAAGCGTTGAGCTGGTGGGCAATCGGGGGGCGGACCAAACCAACCTCCTGAGTCAAAAGCTAAAACGCCCTAAATATGCTGGATTTTTCCCCTTGGAACGACTCTCTCGCCCACGAAAAGCCCCGTTTAGATTTCCACATCCGGAAAGCGACTCCGCTGTGCGCCCGGAACACCGGAAAACGTCCGCACCATGGACGTCTGTTGCCGCTCGCGTGGAACCAGTCGCTTACGATGCCCATTTCGAGGGTGAAATGGGTATCGCATGGCATGTAAACAGCCTGTTTATCGACGTATCATGCATGAAATCAAGCTGTTGAACAGTTCAGATTCCAACTGCAATTCCTATTGACATTCGTGGCTATCTGAAGGACAAGTTCAGTGCGTTCGGCTGCGCTCTCAACGCCCGCGGCACGTAGCTCAACCCCCCTGTCCATGAAAAAGACAATACTCATCGTTTTTGGAACCAGACCCGAGGCCGTGAAAATGGCGCCGGTAGTGCGTGCATGCCGGGAACGGCTTTCACCCGACTTTCATACTGCCGTCTGCGTAACCGCCCAGCACAGGCAGATGCTGGACCAGGTGCTGGAACTTTTCGATATCGAGCCGGACTTCGATCTCGACATCATGAAGGCTGGCCAGAATCTCACCCAGATCACTAACGCCGTGCTCGAGGGAATGGGAGATGTCTTGCAGCGGCAACAGCCGGCCATGGTGCTGGTCCAGGGCGATACCACGACGACCTTCGCCGCCAGCCTGGCCGCTTTCTACCGGCAAATACCCGTCGGGCACGTTGAAGCCGGTCTGCGGACCGGCAATATCGCCTCGCCCTGGCCGGAGGAAATGAACCGGCGGCTGACGAGCGTGATCGCGACCCTGCATTTCCCACCGACCCGGACGGCCCTGGGGAACCTGCTCAAGGAAAATATTGCCCCTGAAGCCTGTCACGTCACCGGCAATACCGTAATCGACGCGCTGTTCCAGGCGCTGGAGATACTGCGCACGCGCCCCGGACTGCAGCAGGCGTACGACGAGACCTTTTCCTGGCTCGACCGCACCCGGCGTCTGGTTCTGGTCACCGGGCACCGGCGCGAGAGCTTCGGGCAAGGGTTCGAGAACATCTGCACCGCCCTGCGCCGACTGAGTGAACGCTCCGACATCGAAATCGTCTACCCGGTTCATTTGAATCCGAACGTACAGGAGCCCGTGCGCCGCATTCTCGGGAACCGCCCCACCGTGCATCTGATCGAACCGCTGGAATACCTCTCCTTCGTCTATCTGATGAGCCGCGCGCATATCATCCTGACCGACTCGGGCGGCATCCAGGAGGAAGCGCCCTCCCTGGGCAAGCCCGTGCTCGTGATGCGCGAAAACACCGAACGGCCCGAGGCCGTGGAAGCGGGCACGGTCCGGCTCGTGGGCACCGATCCCGAAATCATCGTTACCGCGGCCACAACCCTGCTCGACTCCGACGACGCCTACCGCGCGATGGCCATTGCGCACAACCCTTATGGCGACGGGCACGCCGCGCGCCGGATTGCCGAGGTGCTCGGAGCGCGTCTGGCGGACTGAGCCATCGCGCCCGGCCCTTTCTGGCGGTCAACCCTCTCTGCAAAGTAACCCTCCAGGTGAATTGCGCCCAAAAACAGCACTCACGGGGCTTGAGAGTCCTTGAAACGAGAATAACGATAGGAAACCCATAGAAAAACGCCGCAGCAACGCACCCCGAGCCTGAAAATGATCCCGAAAAAGTCGCCGGGGGTGTGCGCGGCGGCGAAGTGGTGGATTGTGGCCATGCGGGCACTTGACCTCGGCCACGCGTCAGGGGCATACTATGGGCATAGTTACCGTGGAGGCCCGCCATGCAGCTCACTATCCCATTTGACACCCTGACCTACGCCAAACGGCTCCGATCAGTCGGATTTACCGAAGACCAGGCAGAGACCCTGGCGGAGCTGCAGGTCTGGATTATCGACGACAAGCTGGCGACCAAGGCTGATCTGGCTGCGACGCAGGCCGCGCTGGAACTCAGGCTCGCCGAACTCAAAACCGAGACCATCAAATGGGTCGCCGGTATGCTCCTCGCCCAGGCGGTCCTCATCGCCACGCTGGTCAAGCTGCTGTAACAGTCGTTTCCAGACGCCCGGGGCCAGGGTCGAGTCGTCCTTCAGGGCCTTTTTCAGCGCCTTGACGAATGCGTCGGCAATCGGCACAACCGGAGGCACAACGGCCGCGGCGCTGGACGCGGTCGCATCGCCAACGGACGGCGACTGACTCCGGGCTGGCGCATCAGCGCCGCGGACAATCGCCGTTGCTGCGCTGTCGTGAGGCCTTCCCTTGGGTATACCGCTACCGCTCTGGCCACCGCTCCCCTCGCCGATCAAAACCCTGCTGCTCGCCGGCAGCACGGGTAGCCGGCATCTCCAGGCACTGGGCGCCCGGACACTTGCTCTGGCCGAAAACACGGCCGGGACTGCCGCCGACAGGCTCGCACTTGGCAGGGAATTCCTCCTGGCCGCCTGGGAAGAGGACCCCCTTGACGGCGAAATGGCCGGCCAGCTGCTCGCCTGGCACGCGCGCTCACCTTTTCTCGACGCCGCCACCGTGGCCCTGCTCTCGGCCGTATCCGCCCTGTGGCAGCGGCCCGGCGAGCTGCGTTATTACGAGCGGCTGGCAGCGGAGCGGGATTTCGCGCGCGCGCGGGACTATCTCGATCAACAGGCGGAGCGCGATCCGCTCAATCTGTACTGGCTACAGCAGATCGACAGCATCGCGACCCTGCTGAACGACACGGCCTGGGCCAGAGACCGGTTGCTGCGCGAGCCGGGGCTGGCCGAACCCGGGCTGCGTCCGCTCCGGGCCTGGTTCGAGGCCAATCTGCTGTTTGCCGAGGGCGCGTACGCGGCCGCTGCGGAAGCCTTTTCGTGCGCGGCAGGACTCTATTCCGATCCCGACGCCGGGATCAGTTCCTGCCGGCTCCTGCCTCTGGAGCGACGGGCGGAGTGTCTGCTACGCCTGGGCGATCCCGACGCCGCGCGCGGGCTGTGGCGTCAGGTGCTGCTGCGCCGCCCCTGGCACGTCAATCTGATGCTCCATGCCCATGATTGCCTGGCGCGACCGGAGCTTGTCCGACCGGAGTTTTTTTGGCCGGCCGACGCGGCGCTCGAGCCCACGCTCGTGCTGCTCTACACCTGGAACAAGGCGCCCTCGCTGGCGCGCACGCTGGAGACCCTGGCCGCGAGCCACGGGGTGCGGAGGCTGCTGGTCGTGGATAACGGCAGCACCGACGACACGCCGGCCTTGTTACAGCGCTGGACCGAGCGTCTCGGAGCGCAGCGTCTGCGCGTGGAGACTCTGCCCGTCAACATCGGCGCCCCGGCGGCCCGCAACTGGCTGATGCGGATGCCGGAGCTGCGTCAGGCGCAGTACGCCGCGTTCGTGGACGACGACGTTCTGCTGCCTCCGGACTGGCTGGGGCGGCTCCATGCGGCGCGACATTACGCCCCGGACGCGGCGGTATGGGGCTGCCGCGTGCTCGATGCCGCGGCTCCGCGCCTGCTGCAGGCTACGGACCTGCACGTGCTTCCGGCTGAAGCCAGGGACGGGGACAGGGCCGCGGATCCGTCAGGCTATCCGGACCTGGCGCAGGTTCATGCCCGGCCGTTCCGTATTTCGGATCTGCACAACCAGGTTGCGGATTATGGCCAGTTCGACTATCTGCGGCCCTGCGCCTCGGTGACGGGCTGTTGCCACCTCTTTGCCGTCGAGCGGCTGCTGGAAAGCGGGCCTTTTCATCTCGGGCTCGGACCGACGCAATACGACGACCTTGAACACGACCTTCGTCAGGCGTTTCAGGGGCGTTTTGCCTGCTATCAGGGCTTTCTCGGGGTGCGCCATTTGCAGCGCAGCGGACACGCGGCCAGGCGCGAGCGCGCCGCGACTGGCAACTGGCTGGCCAATCGCTACAAACTGCGGCATTTCTACGCGGCGGATGAAATCCAGCGCCTGATTCAGTTGCAGACAGAACGGCTGGAAAACGATCTGAGCGCACGGCTGCCGTTGCTGCACGAAATGCTGGACATGGACCAGGAAGGCAGGCGTTCCGCGCGGTAAAGACCAGCGCTGCCATTTTTGCACCATACGCGAACACGACTCGGGAGCCAGACCATGCACGTCAAATACCTGATCAGCGGCGCCGGTCCCACCGGGCTGGGTGCCGGGCATCGTCTCCGGGAGCTTGGGGAACGCGATTTCCTGATCCTGGAGCGCAACGACTACGTCGGCGGCCTGTCTGCCAGCTTTACCGACGCGGCCGGCTTCACCTGGGATGTCGGCGGGCATGTGCTGTTTTCGCATTTCGAGTACTATGACCGCCTGGTCGAACAGGCCCTGGGCGGTGCATTTCTGGAACACCAGCGCATCGCTGCGGTGCGCATCGCCGGCGGCTGGACTCCGTACCCGTTCCAGAACAACATCCGTACGCTCCCCCGCGAGCTGCAATGGGAGTGCGTGCAAGGGCTTCTGCCCGGGCGCCGGCGCATGGAGGCGCCGACCAACTTCGGCGAATGGATAGACCATATCTTCGGACCCGGCATCGGGCGGCTGTTTATGCGCCCCTACAACTTCAAGGTCTGGGCCGCGCCGCCCGAGCATCTCGATTTTCACTGGATCGGCGAACGCGTCAGCGTGGTCAATCTGGAGCGTACGCTGGAAAACCTCATTCTGGATCGCCCGGACGTGGGCTGGGGTCCCAACAACGTCTTCCGCTTTCCGCTCAACGGCGGCACAGGACAGATATTCCGCGCCATTGCCGCCGGCATTGCCCCGCATATCCGCACCGGGCAGGAGATCGTCTCCATCGACGCCGCGGCCCGCACCGTACGCACGCGCCAGGGCCAGGACTATACCTACGACCACCTGCTCTCCACCGGACCGCTGGACCGGCTGGTGCTCGATCAGTTGCGCGAGCCGCCCTCTGCGCTCGTCGAGGCTGCGCGCAGTCTCGAACACAACGGCGTGTACGTTGCCGGCGTGGGCGTGGACGGCGTCCGCGAGGATCCGACCTGCTGGATGTACTTCCCGGAAGACGATTGCCCGTACTACCGGCTGACCAACTTCCACAACTATTCGCCGAACAACGCGGCGCGTCCGGGATTGCAGCGCGCGCTCATGGCCGAGACGTCCTTTTCGCGCTTCAAGCCCGAGGACTCCTCCCGGCTCATGGATCGCACCATCGACGGGCTGGCGGCCACGGGCATGATCGGACCGGACGAGCGCGCGAAGGTGCTCTCGCGCTGGGAAATGACCGTCGATTACGGCTATCCCGTGCCCACGCTCGGCCGCGACGCCGCGCTGCGCACACTCATCCCCGCGCTGGAGTCCAGGGAGATCTTTTCCCGCGGCCGGTTCGGCGGCTGGAAGTACGAGGTCTCGAACATGGATCACTCGGTCATGCAGGGCGTGCAGTGGGCAGAGCGCATGCTCCTCGAGCAGCGCGAAACCGTTTACGAGGTGGAGTGAGGTTATGCACGACGCACCCTACGCGGCGAGGAGAGAACGACTGCGGCCGCTGATCCGCAAACAGGGCCTGGGCGGGCTGCTGGTTACCTGGGCCGCCAATCGTTTCTATCTGAGCGGATTCGAGCTGCACGACGCGCAGTGTAACGAGAGCGCTGGCTGGCTGTTGATCGGCGCGGCC
>CAZGAH010000026.1:44783-50704 GCA_964523295.1 uncultured Desulfovibrionaceae bacterium
CGCTCGAGGATCGCTGTCGACTCTGCAACCCGAGGCCGAGGGCGGCGCCGACGACTGGCTGCTGACCGATCCACGCTTCGAAGACATGGCCCGCCGCTGCTGGCCGTCAGAGCGGATATACATTTACACCGCCGCGACGCGCACGCTGACGCGCACCTTTCTGCGCGACTGCATGATGGGACGCGGGGCATTGGGCTTCGAGTCCAAGGCCATGTGCGTGGACCGCTACCGCTTCCTGTCCGAGGAGCTGCCCCTGACGCCGTGCGCCGGACTGGTGGAAGGACTGCGGCTGATCAAGGACGAAGCCGAAATTGTGGCCCTGGAGCGCGCGGCCAGGCAGAACCACGCCGTGTTCGCCCGGGTGCCCGAACTACTCGTGCCCGGCCGCAGCGAACGCGAGGTGGCTTGGGAGATCGAAAAGCTGTTCCGGGAGTCCGGAGCGAGCGAACTCTCCTTTGCGCCGATCGTGGCGGTCAACCGCAACGCCGCCCTGCCGCACGCCATTCCCGGGGACACGCGCATCGAGGAAAACTGCCTCGTGCTCGTGGACGTCGGCGGCCGGCTCGATGATTACTGCTCGGACCAGACCCGCACCTTCTGGGTTGGCCCGAGTCCCTCGGACCGCTTCCGGCAGACCCTGGAGCGCGTGCAGGAGGCGCAGCGGCGCGCTATCGAGGTCATCCGGCCCGGTCTTCCGGCCAGCCTGGCCTACCACCGCGCACGCGACAGCTTCGCGCAGCACGACCTGGCCGAGCGCTTTACCCATGGCCTGGGGCATGGCATCGGCCTGGAGACCCACGAGGCGCCCGGGAGCAACGCCTCCAGCGAGGTGACGCTGAGTCCGGGCATGGTCATGACCGCGGAGCCGGGTCTCTATTATCCGGACTGGGGCGGCATCCGGTGGGAACAGATGGTCCTGGTCACCGAGGACGGGGCCAGGGTCCTGTAACCGCGCTCCATCAGCGCACGAGAGGACGCCATGACCCCTGCCCGACGCGTCGCAACCGAGCCTCCGCTCTGGTCGCTACGCCGCTACCTGCGTCTGGCGCGCAGTGATGTCGCCCGGTTCAAGTTCCTGCTCGAGGGGTACGACAACCTGGGCTATCTCAGCGTGCTCGACCGCTTCGAGGCGGTGGCCGTGATCACCTGTGCTCCCGGCCAGGAGCAGGACCTGGACGAGGCGCTTGGTAACATCGGCGCGACGGTTCCGTTTCAGGTCCTGTGGCGCAGCGGATAACCCGCGGACAGCGCAGCGCGCAGGCCGCAGCCGTCCCCGCAACCGCAGAGGAGCGTACGCTATGACCTCCGACCCTGTTTCGTCCGGCGAACCGACCGATGCCACCACCTCGCGCGACCGCGAGGACCTGATCTCGAGCACGGACGACAGCTCCCGTCGTGCCGCCTTTGTGCTCGAGCGCCTGGCCCGCCGTTTTCCGAATCCCCGTTCCGCCTTGAACTGGAGCACGCCCTGGGAGTTGCTCGTGTCCACGGTGCTCGCCGCGCAGTGTACGGACGCGCGCGTGAATATGGTCACCCCGGAGTTTTTCCGGCGCTGGCCCGGCATCCCGGATTTGGCAGCCGCCGACCTGACCGCGGTCGAACAGGTCGTTCATTCTACCGGTTTTTTCCGCATGAAGGCCAAAAATCTCATCGGAACGGCCCGGTTGCTCGTGCAGGAGCATGACGCAGCCGTGCCCCGGACAATGGACGAACTCGTCCGTCTGCCCGGCGTGGCCCGGAAAACCGCCAACATCGTACTCTCCAACGCGTTTGGGATACACGAGGGGCTGGCCGTGGATACGCACGTCAAACGCCTGGCCTTCCGCCTGGGATTCACTACGCAGACTGATCCCAAGCGCATCGAACGCGAGCTCATGCGCCTGTTTCCGCAATCCGCCTGGGGCGACGTGAACCACTACCTGGTGCTCCACGGCCGCGCCACCTGCACGGCCCGCAGCCCGCGTTGCGCCGAGTGTGAACTGGCCCGGGTCTGCCCCCGCTGCGGCGTCGCGGACAGAGGGATGAAAACCCATCCTGCCCCTTGACCGCAGGATTTCTGATTTGACGATGACCAGCGCCAAGGTCGACATGACCAGACATATGGTCGCGTAACAGGTGGACAGCATTGTATTGATCATTTTCCCTCCTTTGTCCGGATCATGAATCCGCTCTCACTTTGCGCAGAGCGTATAAAACAATGGTACCCATGATCTCGAAAAGTCGGGAAAGAAGAATGAGCGTGCCGTGCGCCGTTCTTGCCTTTAGGGCCTGAGCGGGCTACACGTTTTATCCATCGGGATGATTTTCGCCCACCTGAGGAAACGCTGTGATGCGCTTTTTTCGTGAATCCCTGGGCGCCAGGCTCGTGGCGACGGTTTTTCTGCTCTCGACGGTTATTTTCGGGTGGGTCTTTCTGCTTGACCAACGCTGGCAGCAGGCCAATCTGACAACCGAGCTGCGCAGCTCGGCGGAATTCAGCACCCGGCTCATCGAACTGGCCATAGAAGAACCGATGCGGGTTGGCAACGACGCGGAAACTCAGGAGCAGTTCGTCAAGCTGTCCCGTTATTCCAACATACGCATACTGCTTACCGACTACAAAGGGCAGATCACCTACGCCACGAATCCGGAGACCAGGCGCCGCTCCGTTCTCGACGAATACGACATTCCGCTGCTCCGTGAGGTCTTTGCCGGCGGCATAGACAGCAAACGGCAGGATGACACCGTGGTGCGCCTGGGAGACAGGCCCTTTTTTCTGTCGGTCAAGTCCGTGCCCAACGAGCCTTCCTGCTACCATTGCCACGGTTCCTCGCGGTCGTGGCTGGGAGCGGTGATCCTGCTCCAGGACGTCGGGGCACAGCGCGAACGGATACAATCGTATCATACGCAACGAACGCTCATGGTGATCGGCGGCCTGGCCGCGTTTCTGGGGAGTCTGTTCTGGTGCTTCCGCCGCACGGTCGTGCGCAGGCTTGGCGCCTTGAGCAACCTGGCGGAAAAGGTCATGCGCGGCGATACGAATGTCTCCTTCGCCGTGGACGGCAAGGACGAACTGGCCCGTCTGGCAACGACGCTGTCGGCAATGCTCGCCGGCCGCCGACGCGCCGAAAAGGAGCTGGCCGACCTGAATCAGCACCTCGAGCGTCTGGTCGCGGAGCGGACCGCAGCGCTCTCGAACAAAGCCGACGAACTGGAGCAGGCCAATGCGCAATTGCAGGCCCTTGACCGGATGAAATCGGATTTTCTGTCCAATGTCTCGCATGAGCTGAAGACGCCGATCACCGCGGTGTACGGCTTCGTGTCCCTGGTCTGCAAACAGCTGACCCGGCACATCCTGCCGGCCCTGCCACCCGATGATGCCAGGCTCGAGCGCAACCGCCAACAGCTCACGGGCAACCTGGAAATGCTCCGCGAGAGCACCGGGCGCCTGCGCGATATTGTTCACGACGTCATCGACCTGACGGACTTCCAGACCGGAAAAATCGACTGGAAGATGGAACCGCTCGATCCCGTAGCGCTGCTCCGGGTCGTCGCGGACGAGCATTCGGCCGGATTCGGCGAGCGTGGACTTGAACTGGTCGTCGACGCAGAGCCGGGGCTCCCGCTGGTTCTGGCGGACGCCGGACGCATCCGCCAGGTGTTCCAGAATCTGTTGTCCAATGCGCGGAAATTCACGACTCAGGGGCGGGTGACGGTACGGGCGCGAGGCGAAAACGACGTCATTCGTTTCGAGGTCGAAGACACGGGCGCGGGCATCGCGCCGGAAGATCAGGAACGGCTGTTCACGCTGTTTGGCCAGTTGGGCGATACGCTGACCGGCAAGCCCCAGGGCCTGGGCCTCGGGCTGGTCATCTGCCGCGTGATCGTTGCCCGCCACGGCGGAACGCTTTCATTGCAGAGTACGCCCGGCGCGGGCAGCTGTTTTTCCTTTACCCTGCCGCGGGCAGGCTGAAAGAGGCAGGCGCAGTCGGGCAGGCGCTCAAGGGGGGCGTGCGCATGGAAATGCAGGTGAGCCCGCGGCAACGGGCTGTGATCATATTTGTATCGAGCGCGAGCGAGGGGCGACGCTATCGGGCCGCGGCGGTGAGAACGCCGGGCTGGCCGGAGGGCAAGCCGGGTTTCCGGCCGGCAGGAGACGCTGTCACGGGGAGAGCGCCATGAACCGTGTTCTGCGGCTGCCGCTGCGTACCCGACTTCTGCTGCTGGTGCTCTTCGCCACGCTGCCGGCCATGGTCATCGTCTACGCGACGGGCCGGGACCTGGAGCGGTCCATCATCCATAACGCCGAGCAGGAGTCCTTGCGGCTGGTGCAGGTCATGGCCACGCAGCACGAGCGCGTGGTCAACGGCGCCAGGTTGTTGCTGGAGACGCTGGCCCGGACAGCGGATGTGCGCAATCGGGACATCCGGGCCTGCCAGTCACTGCTGCAGGAGGTGCGCGCGCGCAACCCCGCCTACGTGGCCCTGTCGCTGGCCGACGCCGGGGGCACGGTTCTGGTTCGCTCGCCGGGCAACGGTTCCCGGCGGATGACCGGGAACGACGCCTTTGATCAGGCCTTGCGCATGGGCCGCTTTGCGACCGGGAGCTACGCCCTGGAACCTGCTCCGGAGTCCGCGACGCCGGAGAATCCCGGCCACGTCGTCATCTCCTTCGCGCAACCGGTCTGGCCGGCCATCGGGGCGGGGGAAACCGGCCCGGCCGAGGCCGTGCTCTGCGCCGCGTTCGATCTGGATTACTTTTCCCGGCTGTTCGAGGAAATGGGGCTTCCGGCAGGCTCCATCTTCACCCTGACCGACGCCCGGGGAACGCGCCTGACCCGGTTCCCGGACTCCGGTCAGTATACCTGGGTTCCCGACCTGCCGCAGATGGTGAAACGGATGACCGGCCCCGACGCCGAAGGCGCCTTTCAGGAGCGCGGCGTCGACGGGCAGTTGCGGCTATACGGCTTCAAGCGTCTGCTTTTCGAGGGCGCCCCGTTTCCGTACCTGCTCATCCGGCTGGGCATCCCGGTGGAGCAGGCCCTGGCCGGCGCCAGGCACATCATGCGGCGCAACCTGTATTTTCTGGCATTCGCGGCCGCGCTGTCGCTGCTCCTGGCCTGGGTCGTCGGCGACCTGACCATTCTGAGCCGGCTGCGCAGGCTCGTCGCCGCAGCCGAGACGTTGGAACGGGGAGATTTACAGGCCCGGACCGGCCTGTCGCATCAGGAGGCAGAGATCGGCAGGCTGGCGAACGCCTTCGATGCCATGGCCGAGGGCCTGGAGCGGCGCGAAGAGGCCAGACTCCAGGCCATGGCGCAGGTTCAGGCGCTCAACGCGCAGCTCGAAGAACGGGTGGCCCTGCGGACAGAGGAGCTTGAACAGGCCTGCGCGCGCCTGCTCGAGATGGACCGGATGAAATCCGAACTGCTGTCCCGTGTCTCGCACGAACTCAAGACACCCGTTGCGGGCATGTACGGCTTCATCATTCTCGTGGCCAGGCGTCTGACGAAATCGGTACTGCCGGCCTTGCCGCCGGGGAACGACAGGCTCGACCACGACGTCCAGCTGATTCAGCGGAACATGACCATGCTGCGGCAGGACGCGGAACGACTCAGCGAGATCATCCTCAACGTCATCGATCTGACGGAACTGGAATTCGGCACTATCCAGCTGAATATGGAGCCGGTCGCCCCGGCAGAGATCGTCCAGCGGGCCGCAGCGGCACGGATGGCGTCGTTTGAGGAACAGGGGCTCTCCTTGAAGGTCGAGGCAGCCGAGCCTCTGCCCAGCGTTCCGGCCGACCCGCCGCGCCTGCTCCAGGTTCTGGACAATCTCCTGTCCAATGCGTGCAAATTCACCTCCCAGGGCGGCGCGGTCGTGCGGGTGAGCGCCGTCGACGGCGCAGTGCTGTTCGAGGTGGAGGACAGCGGGCAGGGCATA
>CAZGAH010000027.1:0-42875 GCA_964523295.1 uncultured Desulfovibrionaceae bacterium
GGTAGCGAGGGAGGGACTTGAACCCCCGACACTGCGGATATGAGCCGCATGCTCTAACCACCTGAGCTACCTCGCCAAAGGCCAGAGCAAACAGCGTCGCCCCGGAAGCTGCATTTCATACGCGCCACGCCCAAGGATGGCAAGCACTTTTTTCAACCCGTGCGCATGAGCGCATCGAAACGCGCCAACGACGTTGACAATGGCCGCAACGTGAGCTATTTAACACGGCTTGCGCTATCTGCACCGGGCCTATAGCTCAGTTGGCAGAGCCTCCGGCTCATAACCGGCAGGTCCCAGGTTCGAATCCTGGTGGGCCCACCATAAGGATACGCCTTGTTGATCCTGAGAGTGTTCAGTTCCCCTCTGTCGCACGGAATGCGACCATACTGCGAAGGTGCTTCCCCGGTCACGAAGGAAGCACCTTCTTTTTTAGGTGTGTATGGAAGTTCGTGAGCTGATTGCCGCCATAGAACGCCTGGCGCCGCCCGAGGGCGCCGCCGCCTGGGACAAGAGCGGCGTGCAGATTGCCGGTCGCCGTAGCGATATCTCCCGGCTCGGCGTCATGCTCGACCCCGTGCCCGGGACCATTGCCGCGGCGCTCGACCGGGGCGCAGAGATGCTGTTGACGCATCACCCGCTGGCTCTGAAGCCGCGGCATCTCGATCGTCTTGACGACTACCACCGGGTTGCGGGACTTGTGCTCGGCAGCGAGGCCTGGCTCTACGCCGCGCACACCTCCCTCGACGCGTGCCCGAGCGGTCCGGCCGGGTGGATGGGCCGTGAATTCGGATTGCTGGATACCACGGTGCTGGAGCCGACGTATACGCCACGGCTGCGGGGATTCCGTTTCGCGTTCGACACGTCCGCGTGGACGGCGCTTCAGGCCCTGTCCGTAAGGCATCCCTCTCTGTCGTGTACGCGCAATCAGAGCGGGGATATCGAACTGTGTTGCCGGGAGGAGCACTGGGAGGGCGTCAAGGCAGCCCTGATCGGCGCCTCGCCGGGGATCGCCTCGTTTCAGCCGTACGAGCCGGCACTGCGTTCCGAGACGTCGGGCTTCGGAGCCGTCGGCCGGTTGCCGGTGCCGTTGTCCAGGGCGGCGTTCGAGAGGAAACTGGCCGGGATGCTTGGCCTGGCGCACTGGACGGTCTGCGGCGGGTTGCCGGACACGATCGCCCGGGTGGCCTGGTGTACCGGCTCCGGGTCCTCGCTGGCCTGGCAGGCCGCCAGGCACGGCGCCGACGTCTATGTCACCGGATATGTGAAATATCATCAGGCCTTGGAGGCCCCCTTGGCGATCATCGACGTGGGCCATTTCATTCTGGAAGAAATCATGATGCGCCGTTTTGCCACCTTGCTGGCGGAGAATGCCTCGCTGGCCGGCGTGGCGGTGCATTTTTTTCCGGGCGCCGATCCCTTGCGCATCGAGGCGTCCGGACTGGAGACATGATCGTCCGCCGCCTGTTCGTCACGTGCGGCGTAGACCAACACCGCTTCCGGCCCTGGCCGGAGCGATCCCGAGGAGGAGCTGGCTTTGAGCATGTACTTGAAACAAATTGAACAACTGGTTGCCCTGCAACGGGTCGACAGCGAAATTCTCCTCCTGAAAGGGGAGCAGGAGTCGGCTCCCAAAGAGATATCCACGCTTGTCGACACGTTTGCCAGCCTGGAAGAACAGGTACAGCAGTACGACGAAAAAATCCGGTTCCTGCGGGAGCAGGAAACGAAAACCAGCCGCGAGATCGAAGACGACGGTCTGAGAATCAAGAAAAGCAAGAACAAGTTGATGATGGCGAGCAATACCAAGGAATACCACGCCATGATGCGCGAGGTGGACAACCTGGAGAAGCTCAACCGTCATCGTGAGGAAGAACGGGCTACCCTTGAGGAGGAGTTGCAACGCCAGGAGACCGGACTGGTCGACGTGCAGGCCAGGTCGGGCACACTCAAGGAAGAGCTTGATCAACGGCAAGCCAGTCTGCAGGATCGCATCGCGAAGATAGAAGCCCGACTGGCCGAACTGGACAAGCAGCGGAAGAGTGCCAACAAGCATGTTCCCCCGCCGATCCTGGGCCGCTACGAATTCATCCGTTCGCGGCTCGCCCCGCCGGTCATCGTCCCGGTCGTGGGCGGCATCTGCAGCGGCTGCAACATCAGCATTCCGCCGCAAAGCTATAATGAGCTGCAAAAAGGACAGCAGATACTCTCCTGTCCCAATTGTCAGCGCCTGATTTATTGGTGCGAGCATTTTACCGAGGTAAAGTGACCGCACGGCGGAGGCCCTTTGCCTCGGTAGCCCGACGGCCCGCTGTCGCCCGGGCGCGCTCTTTTCGCTTTGACCCACGCTGCAGGACAGGGTAGAGTCATCGAGGGAGTCGGGCAGGTCATCGCTGCGAACCGCAAGGTTCGGAGAGGAAAGTCCGGGCTCCGCAGGGCAGGACGCTGGGTAACGCCCAGGGGGAGCGATCCCCGGAGAGTGCCACAGAAAGCAAACCGCCGACGCGCTCCACGCGGAGCGCAGGTAAGGGTGAAACGGTGGGGCAAGAGCCCACCAGTTGCCGCGGCGACGCGGTAAGCTAGGAAAACCCCGTCCGGAGCAAGGTCAAATAGGAGGGCGCCAAGACTGGCCCGGTCGTGCCCTCGGGTAGACTGCTTGAGGCCGTGAGTAATTGCGGCCCTAGAGAAATGATGGTCACCCTATACCAGGGGAACAGAACCCGGCTTATCGCCCGACTCCCTTTTTCTGCCAACCTGACCGTACGCCCTCGCTTTCCCCGGTCGGCGCGACAACACGTTCATAAGGATCACCTGTCATGCAGGTCTGGGCTATCATCCTGGCCGCCGGGCAGTCTTCCCGGCTCGCGCAGGCCGGGATCACGCAAAAAAAGCAGTTTCTCACCTGGAACGGGGCGCCGCTGTTCTGGCAATCCGCCCGTACGCTGGCCGGCCTGTCCGCGTTGCGCGGGCTGGTCTTCGTCTTCCCCCCCGCGGAGTGCGAAGCGGCGGAGGGACAGGTTGCCGCGCTCGATCGCCGGGCTGCACTCGGCCTGCCCTGGCGCTGCCTTCCCGGCGGAGCGCGGCGTCAGGATTCCGTGGCCAACGGCCTTGCCGCTTTGCCCGAGGACTGCGACACGGTGCTCGTCCATGACGCCGCACGGCCGTTTTTTTCGGCTGCCCTGGCCTGCGCTCTGCTCGACGCGCTGGCCGGAGGGGCTGTTGCCGCCATTCCGGCCGTTCCCGTCAAAGACACGGTCAAGCAGGTCGCCGGAGACCAGGTACTGCGCACGCTCCCCAGGGATACGCTCCGGGCAGTGCAGACGCCGCAGGCATTCCAGCGCTGCCGCCTCGACGCCGCGCACGCCATGGCCAGAGGCGAGAATTGGGACGTCACCGACGACGCCGCACTGCTGGAGCGCATGGGCGATGCCGTGTACGTCGTTCCAGGCGAGGAGGCCAATGTGAAAATTACTACCCTGGTAGACCTCGAGCTGTTGCGACCGGACAGCCCGGCCCTCATGCCGTGCGTCGGCTGGGGCTACGATGTACACCGCTACGCGCGCGGCGAAGAGGGCGGTCGGGCCTTCAAGCTGGGCGGCGTGGCCATCCCCAAGGCCCCGTCGATCATCGCCCATTCCGACGGCGACGTGCTGCTCCATGCCCTGACCGACGCGATCCTGGGCTGCCTGGGACAGGGCGACATCGGCCAGCGCTTTCCCGACACGGATCCGTCCTTCGAGAATATGAACAGCGCCATATTCCTCAATGAGACGTTGCACGCGGCCAGACAGGCCGGGTTGCAGCTGACGCACGTCGACCTGACCATCGTGGCGCAGACGCCGAAAATAGCGCCCTGGCGGGAGCAGATTCGCGACAATCTCGCGCGCTTGCTGGGCCTGGCGCGCTGGCAGGTCAATGTCAAGGCGACAACAGAAGAAGGTCTGGGATTTACGGGCGAAAAGCGGGGCATCAAGGCCGTGGCCGCAGTGACAGGACTCCGCCCCGCGCCTCCCGACGCCGACGAAAAGACGATTGCCAAGTAGTCTGCTTGTGCCGTAAAGTGAACATGTGCCCGATGAACGCCGTCGGATACCTGGCCCTTCAGGCAAGAACGACGCGCGGAAGCCCGCCACTGGTTACCGGGGAGCACGCATCCGCATGTCCATCCAACGCATCCTGCTCGCCGCGCTCTGCTGCCTGGCCCTGCCCCTGATCGCCTGTCGGGACAGCGCACGCAACGACGAGCTTGCCAGCAAAGACAAGATCATTGCCGAACTCAACGCCCGGCTGAACGAGCGCGAGCAACAGATTCAGGAATTGACCGCGCGCCTGGAACTGACGCAATCCGCGGCCGGATCAGCGGACGCTCTCCAGGCCTGCGAACAACAGTTGGCCCAATTACGCGGCACGCTCAACAGGGCCTTTCTGGACATGAAAATCGCCCTGGTCGAGCGCGATGCCTGCTGCCGTCGCGCAGCCAAGGACAAGCCGGAAACGCCGGGCAAACGAAACCCTTCCGAGACAAGACCGGTTCCTTGACCGTCTCGACGCACGCTGGCCGGCCGTTCGATTCCACGCTCCGGTTCAGGCAGCCACTGTGCTCAGATCCTGCTCGCTGACCTCGTTGTTGAGCCTGATCGCCTCGGCGAGCAGGGCGTCGAGTTCGCGCTGCTTGCGCTCACGCTCCTGCTGACAGCGCTGCTGCTCCTTGTTCAGGGTTTCCATTTCCCTTCGATGCTGATCCATCAGATGGGTGATTCCGTACATAACGCACTCCTCCTGCTCGGGCAGCGGTCAGCCCGTGCCGGAAGCTGACCTTGATATTCCCTAAAAATTGTCTAGACTATATGGTGCGAAGCGCGTAGTGTCAAGACGTCGGGCGTGGGAGATGTCTTTCGGGCGAGAAAAATCAACGCTTGAGCAAATCCTGAGCCAGGGCGGTCAGCGAATCGTTGAGCCCGCTCATGCGTTCAAGCTGCCGCTCGATTTGCCGGTCCTTGAGCGCGAGCTGCCTGTCGCGTTCCACGAGCTGCTCTCTGAGAAAGGCGTTTTCGGTGAGCAGTTGCCGGAGCAGGGCGTCGCGGAAAGGAGATTCCGGCACAGTGCCGGTATCAGGGGGTATTATGTGTCCGGCATGTTCGCCAGGAGTGGTAGTGCCTATTGTGCTATTGGCAATACCGGCATACATTCCGGCATCTGTGCCATGCACGTCAGGCTGCTTGTCCTGCCCGGTCGGAGTCGCGGGCGCGCGCCTGGCCTTGAAGGCGGCCAGGGCCTGGGGATCGAAACGATATTCCCAAACCCCGCGTGCATTTTTGACGCGTTGAAAGGGGAGCTTGCGCGCCTTGCAGTAGTTGCGCAACGATTTCTCGCTGACCCCCAGGAAGGCGTAGGCCTGTGCCAGCGTCAAGGTCGCTGTGCTCTCCATGTTGCCATGCTCCATGCCGGTAGCGGTAATTGTTTTATGCCGGAAATGTGTTTTTTTGTTTGCCAGGCAGTGCAGTTCTGCGCTGCCCTCTTTCCGTTTTTACTAGCATCGTCCGGACAGGCCTGTAAAGCGCGTCTGGCGGACGGACCCGGCAGGAGGGCATTGCGGTCGGCACCGTTTCTGGCACGGGCAACGGACAGATGCCGCCAATTGTTTGCACTTTGTTTCCAGACGGCTTGACAACGAGACCATTTTTTTCGATAGATTTCTTGCACGTGCAGTACCGTCCGGCACCCTTGCCAGCAGATGACCTGCGAACGGCGTCACTATTTTTGTGCGGCAGAACGGTGTTCCAGCCCAAAGGAGAATCGAACGATGCGAATGAGCCTGCAATTCAGAATCATTGCCACGCTGGTCGGCGTCCTGCTCCTGGTTGCCATTGTCAATTTCGGAATTTTTTTCTTCAACATGAATACCTTCGCCAAAGATCAGTCGCAGCGAAGGCAGGACAGGATGTATTTCAATCAGAGAAAAAACCTGCAGGACATGGTTTCTCTTGCCTATACTACTGTTGGAATGTTCTATGAAGAGTCGCGCAATATTGAAAAATTGAAACAGATGAAGTATGAAGAGCTGAAAAAAGTCCTGGATGCCGTCTACACGCAGGTCGAAGCGTATTATAAAGCCAACAAGGACGCTTTGCCGCAAGACCAGATCGAAGCCAACATCAAATTTCTCGTCAAGCAGGCACGTTTCGACAACGACAATTACATCTGGATCAATGACATGCATCCGACCATGATCATGCATCCGGCCAAAAGCGAGATGGACGGAAAGGATCTGTCCACCTACAAGGATCCGCAAGGAACATATCTCTTCAATGACATGGTCAAGGTCTGCAAGGAGAAGGGCGCCGGCATGGTCAGTTATATGTGGGCCAAGCCGAACGAGAAGGAACCGAAGCTGAAAATTTCCTATGTCCGCCTGCTGCCCGGGGTGAACTGGATTCTCGGAACGGGCGCCTGGCTGGAGGACATCGAGACGCAGATGAAGGCCCAGGCCCTGCAGCAGATCAGTAAGATGCGCCTGAAGGACGGCAATTATTTCTGGATCAACGACGAAACGCTGCCTATCCCCACCATGCTCATGCATCCCACGGTCCCCGCGTTGAACGGCAAGGTGCTCGACTCGGAGAAGTTCAACTGCGCCACCGGGATGCAGGCCGGCGAAGAAGGCTCCATGGAGCCGACCAACGGCAAGAAGAATCTGTTTCAGGCCTTCAACGAGGTGGTCAAGGCCAAGGACGAGGGCTATGTCACCTACGACTGGCCCAAGCCGACCAAGGATGGCGCGACCTCCGAGCTGTACCCCAAGCTGTCCTATGTCCGTCTCTTCAAGCCCTGGGGCTGGGTCATCGGCATGGGCGTCTACGTCGACGACATCGAGGCCACGCTGAAGCGCGACCGCGAGGCCTTCAGGGACTCCCTGAACAGCATCCTGCTCATTGTCGGCGTGTGCAACGTGGGCATCGCCGTGCTGTTCATTTTCATCTTCTCCGGCATCTTCCGCAGGGACTTCACATCGCCCTTGCAGCGTATCGTGGAGTTCTCCGGGCGCATAGCAGCCGGCGATCTGGACGCGAAGATTACCGGGCGATTTATTGCCGAACTGAGCGAACTCAAGGCCTCCATCTTCACCATGGTGCAGAGCCTCAAGGATGAAATGGTGCTCGTGCAGTCCAAGGAGCGCGAGGCCAGCGACCAGGCCCACAAGGCGGAAGAGGCAGTGGTCCGGGTCCAGGAGCATATGGCCTCGCTCAACAAGCTGCTGGAGACCATGAATTCCGTGGTGAAAAAGGCCAAGGGCGTTTCCGAACAGATCAACGATACGGCAGGAGAACTCTCGGAGCAGTTCGCGGAGGTCAGCCGCGGGGCGGAGAAGCAGAAAAGCCACCTGGACGACACCATGAACGCCATGAAGGAAATGAACACCGTGGTGCTCGACGTGGCCAGCAACGCCGGCCGCGCGGCCCAAAGCTCGGAAGACGCCAGGCACAAGGCCGAGCAGGGGGCGAGCATCGTCAACGACGCGGTGACCGCCATTGCCCGCGTCCGGGAGATGACCATCCTGCTCAAGGAGAGCATGAGCGGGCTCGGTCGCCAGGCCGAGGCCATCGGTCACGTCATGAACGTGATCAACGACATTGCCGACCAGACCAACCTGCTCGCGCTCAATGCTGCCATCGAGGCGGCCCGCGCCGGCGAGGCCGGTCGCGGATTCGCCGTCGTGGCCGACGAGGTTCGTAAGCTGGCGGAAAAGACCATGACCGCCACCAAGGACGTCGGCGACAACATCCGCTCCATACAGGACTCCACCCGCTCCAACATCCACAATGTGGACAGCGCGGCGCAGGCGGTGGAATTGGCTACGGACAAGGCCAGCCTCTCGGGGCAGACCCTCAAGGAGATTGTCTCGCTCGCCGCGGACAACGCCGGCCAGGTTCAGAGCATCGCCTCGGCCTCGGAGGAGCAGTCCGCCGCGACGGATGAAATATCCCGCTCCATTGCCGAGGTTCACGGCATCGCCATCCGGACACTCCAGGATATGGCGGTAGCGGCACAGGCCAGCGACACCTTGCGGGTCCTGTCCAAAGAGATTCAGGAAGTCATCGATGAGCTGCGTACGAGACCGTAGCTGACAGACTGCGTTCGGTCCGGCGCCGCGTCCATGGACGCGGCGCCGGATTGTCAGGACGGGAACAGCGTTTGGATCGTTCTGCAGTGTATCGAGGCAGGATATCACACAGTGCAATCGTTGCCACAACCTGTTATCCAGAGGCGCCGTGAATAAAGACTCGCTTGTCTGCACCCCGCCCAACGCCGAATTTCTCGGTCTGCTCGAGGCCATCGAGGACGCAGCCTGCATTCTGTCGCCGGATGGCGAGATTCTGGCCGCCAATGCCGTCGCGGCCCGGCGCTACGGGCGGACTGCCCCGGCCGACCTTGTCGGAAGCAATCTCTTTGCCCTGTTGCCCGAAGATGTGGCTCTGTACCGGCGGCAAAAGATCCGTCAGGTCATGGAATCGTGCCAGGCGGTCACCTTCGAGGACGAACTCGAAGACCGGATCTATCATCATCGCGTTCTGCCCATCCGCGAACTCGGCGATACGTCCTCCCGTCTGGTTTTCGTATCAACCGATGTCACGCTCGTGCGCCGGGCCGACGAGGAGCTGCGCCGCGAGCAGCAACGCCAGATATTCTACCTCGAGTCCCTGCCCGGGTATGTCTACCTCCTCGCTCCCGACTACACGATCCGCTATACGAACCGGTACTTTCGCCATGCCTTCGGCAAAGTGCGCAATCGCAAGTGCCATGAAATTTTTCACAACACGGACGTCCCGTGCGCGGTCTGCCCCGCTGTAGACGTGCTTCGCTCGCAGCAGTTGTCGGAGTGGGAATGGACCGCCTCGAACGGGCGGACCTACCATGTCTATGCCCATCCCATGACCGACGTGGACCTGACGCCGGTGGCCATGATCCTGGGCATCGACATCACGGAGCGCAAACAGGCGGAAGATGCCCTGAAAAAGGCCCGGCACTACCAGCAGGCCATTCTGGATAACATCCCCGACCTTGTCTGGCTCAAAAACGACGCCAACGAATTCATCGCCGTCAATCATGCCTACGTGCAGCGCAGCGGTTCAGCCGCCGAGGTCTTGCGCGACCACACCGATTGCCCGGCCTGGGACCCCGCCGTCGCCGGGCTGTTCCAGAAGCGCGACGATGATGTCATGCGTTCCAGACAGCGGCTCACCTCCGAGGAGGTCATCGAGCTTACCGACGGGCAGCATCGCTGGTACGAGACCGTGCGCGTGCCTATTCTCAACGAGCTGGGACAGGTGCAGGGGCTGACCGCCATTGCCCGCGACATTACCGAGCGCAAGGAAGCCGTCGCCCAGCTCATGTATTCGCACAGCGAGATGGAGCGCCACGTGCGCGAGCGCACCTCCGAGCTGGAAAAGGCCGTGCGTCTGCTGACCCTGGAGATTGAAGACCGGCGCAAGGCGGAAAAGAAGCTGGCCGCAGCCAAAAAGCGGGCTGAGGTCGCCACCAAGGCCAAGTCTCAGTTCCTCGCCAACATGAGTCACGAGATCCGCACCCCGCTCAACGTCATCATGGGCATGGCCAGACTGGCTCTGGACGGAGGGCGTGAAATTGACGGCAAGCGCTCCCTGCAGATGATCGTCAACGCCGGTGAAACGCTGCTGACGGTCATCAACGATATCCTGGACTTCTCGAAAATCGAGGCCCAGAAAATCGAGCTGGAACAAATCGATTTCGAGCTTCACGCCCTGCTTCAGGAGTTGGCCGTCATGCATCGCTTTCAGGCGGAAAAGCGTGGCCTCGCCTTCGAGCTGCGCATCGGCCCGGACGTGCCGGACTGCCTCAAAGCCGACCCGGCCCGGCTCAGTCAGGTGCTCAACAACCTGCTGGCCAATGCCGTCAAGTTCACCAAGGCCGGCGGTATTACCCTGGCGGTCGACACCGCGGACCCGCCGCGCGAGGGGAGGCCGGGGGAACTCTGGCTGCACTTCGCCGTCCAGGATACCGGCATCGGCATCCCGCGCGAAAAGCGCAAGTCCATTTTTGAAAGTTTCGAGCAGGCCGACGGCTCGGTCACCCGTCAATTCGGCGGCACGGGGCTCGGCCTGTCCATCAGCCGGCGGCTGGTGCAGCTCATGGGCGGCAAGTTCATCCTGGATAGCACCGTTGGCAAGGGCTCGACCTTTTCCTTTACTGCCCGCTTTCTCCCCGGCAATCCGGACGTCGTCCTGGCACGGAAACCTTCACCCGTTGCCCAGTGCGCCCGGGATCGGCGTTTTCGCATCCTGCTGGCCGAGGACAATCCGCTCAACCGCGAACTGGCCACCCTGTTTCTCACAGGTCAGGGACACGAGGTCGTCATCGCCGTCAACGGTCGCGAGGCCGTGGACGTCCTGACGCATACGGCGGTCGATATCGTGCTCATGGACATCCAGATGCCCGAGATGGACGGCATCAGCGCCACCAGGGCCATCCGCAGCAGCAGGCAGCTTGCCGTACCCTCTGGTATTCCCATCATCGCGCTGACCGCCCACGCCCTGCCTGGCGACAGGGAGCGCTTCCTCAAAGCCGGGATTACCGATTACCTGCCCAAGCCTTTGAATCTCGGTCATCTGGCCGACATGCTGGCCAGGTCCGTCGTCGGGCCGGGGATGCTCGGCGCCGGCCAGGCTTCAGCTGCCCCGCAGACCTCTTGCCCGGCGAGCCCCGCACAGCCTTCGCCGCCGCGGACAACGCTGCCGCCGCCGGGCGAGACCGACCGGGCCGCGGCCCTGGCCCTGCTGCAGGGAAACGAAAAGCTGCTCGCTCGGCTGGAGGGCGTATTCGTCCGCGAGGCGCCCAAAGAGATCGCTCAGCTGACCGCGGCGCTCGAAGCCGGGGACATCGCCAAGGTCACGCTGCTCTCCCACTCCATCAAGGGCTCGTCGGCCACGGTCGGCGCCGCGCGCGCCAGCGAACTGGCCAGGGCCATGGAGTTCGCCAGCAAGGCCGGCGAGCGGGACGGGCTTGAGGCCATGCTCGAGGCCCTGAAAGAGGAGGTCGAGCTGGTCGTGGCGCTGCTCGGCAAGGGGCAGCAGGCCCCGCCGGCGCCCGCCGCCGCACCGGCACCCGAGCCGGCGCAACCGCCTCCGGGCGAGACCGACCGGGCCGCGGCCCTGGCCCTGCTGCAGGGAAACGAGAAGCTGCTCGCGCGGCTGGAGGGCGTCTTCGTCCGCGAGGCGCCCAAAGAGATCGATCAGCTGAGCGCGGCGCTCGCAGCCGGGGACATCGCCCAGGTTACGCTGCTCTCGCACTCCATCAAGGGCTCATCGGCCACGGTCGGCGCCACGCGCGCCAGCGAACTAGCCAGGACTATGGAATTCGCCAGCAAGGCCGGCGAACGGGACGGGCTTGAGGCTATGCTCGGGGCACTGAAAGAGGAAGTGGAGCAGGTGCGGAATTTTCTTCAGGGCCTGGCGGCAGGGGCCTGAACCCTGGTTTCGTTCCGCCGTTTTTCCGTGCGGCGAGCGTATGGAAAAGGCCGGACGTTTTTTCGGTCGGAAATGAAGCTGAACAGCTTGATCGAAGAGCATTTTTTGCGTAATGAACAGGCATGGATATCGCCAGAACCCGGTCGCACGGCGACGCTGTCCCCGCTGGCCGGACTTCACTTCAACCCTGAGCTAAAGGCGCCAGAATGAAAACTATTCTCATTGTAGACGACGCCCTCATGATCCGAGAACTCCTCAAGGGACTGCTCGAGCCGGAGGGCTATGAGGTCTTTGAAGCCGCCGACGGTGAGGCCGCTCTCACAATGGCCAGGCAGCGGCAGTTTGATCTGTGCATCATCGACATCTTCCTGCCGCGCATGGGTGGGCTTCAGGTCATGGGCGAGCTGGTCAAGCTCAATAAGCATCAGAAGATTATCGCCATTTCCGGTGGCGAATCCTTCAACCCGGATACCATTCTCGAGCTTTCCGGGATTTTCGAGGTGATCGAGACCTTTACCAAGCCCATCGATACGGGCAAACTGTTGCGCACGGTGAAAAAGGCCCTGAGTTAAGCAGGGCTGAACGCGTAACGGTTTCCTTGCTCCAGGCCGGCCAGAACTGGCCGCATCGCGCCAGGGCGAGCCGTTGCGCAATCTTCGCAGGGGGGCAGCCGCGCAGAGGCCGGTTCCGCGTGCCGGGTGGACGTGCGTTCGCCATCCCGCGGCGCGCTGACCGGGCGGAATCAGCCTGACTGCCGGCCTGCAACCATCCTGATGCACTGGTTCTCCCTCGCCCTGCTCACGGCCTTTTTCGCCGCCACGGAAGCCGCTCTGGCCAAGCGGTTTCTGGGCGATTTGCGACCGTTGGCCATGACCGCCTGCCATCAGCTGAGCACGCTGCCCTTTTTCATCGTCCTGTTCCTCTGCATCGACAAGCCGCCGCTGGCCGCGGACTTCTGGCAGACGGTCGCCGTGCTGCTGCCTTTGAACATGGCCGGCACTCTGAGCTATCTGGCCGCGCTGCAATGCGCGCCGATATCGCTGACCATGCCCTTTCTCTCGTTCACGCCAATTATCGTTGCGGGCTCGGCCTATCTCATGCTCGGCGAAACCCCGTCCTGGCCGGGACTGGTCGGCATACTCGGCGTCGGCTTGGGCAGCTGGATCCTCAACTTTTCCGGCCGCCGGCCACGCACATTGCTTGCGCCCTTGCAGGCCCTGGCGCACGCGCGGGGTATCTGGCTGATGCTGCTGGCAGCCGTCGTCTTTGGCTTCACCGCCGTGCTCGGGAAAAAACTCATCCTCCAGTCCTCGCCGCTCTATGCCGTCGTGGTCTTCTTCCTCATCCACAACACCCTGCTCGGCTTCGGCCTGCTGAGCGTCACGCGGACGCCCGCCGCCGTGCTCAAGACGCACCTGCTGCCCGGACTGCTCGTCGGCCTGGCACTCATGGCCCACGTAATCTGCCATTTCCACGGCATCGCCCTGGCCCCGGCCGCGTACATGATGTCCATCAAACGCCTGAGCGTCCTGTTCGCCGTGCTCTACGGAGGCTGGCTCTTCAAAGAACCCGACATCCTCTTCCGCCTGGCCGGCGCCGCACTGATGAGCGCAGGCGCCGCGGTTATTACCCTGGCCGGATAAAGGCCCCACAGGGGCTCAATTGACTGTCCCACCAGACACAGGCCGCCGTAGCGTATCTGCCTCAGCTGAAGCCAGGATGTAGTCCGGCTATGGGAAATTTCGGATGAAGTGTGCCGGAGCCATCTTGTCCTCTTGTTGATTCAAGGGTATTGATTGGAACCGATTACGAATAGACTTTTTTGTAAAAATATTTTAGGAAAAGTTGCATCATGCAATTATTTGATACAATTATTAAATAATATAGGTTAAATTGTGGCCAAAAATAAGGAAAAGAAAGCCGAATTCACTAAATGGTTTGGACCATTGCTGGATGCCCTTAGGGACCTTGGTGAATCCGGAAAGCCACGAGAAGTATCGAACAGAATAGCTAAAAATTTAAAGTTGCCTGATGAAGTTTTGGATGCAACTGTTAAATCAGGTGGCAATAAGTTCCATAATCAAGTCGCTTGGGCAAGGCAGTATCTAGTTTGGGAAGGGCTTATAGATTCTTCAAAATATGGAACGTGGAGGCTCACTGAACGCGGGCGCAATGCCCATCTGTCAGAAGCAGATGCGCATAAACTTTTCTTAAAATGGGTAAAAATTAACCAAGACAACAGAAAGACAAAAGAAACAGACAGAGAAAGCATAGAAGATGTATTTGATAATACTCCTCCTGAAAAAGTTGCAGATGAAGATCAAACGAGTTTAATTCAAGTTTTGCAAAATCTTTCCCCTTCAGGGTTTGAGAACGTCATTAGAGAACTTTTGAGAGAGTCTGGATTTGTAAACGTAGAAGTAACACCTGGAGGTCCAGATGGTGGTATCGATGGTTATGGTACATTAGAGATAAATCCGTTTGTTACATTTAAAGTATTGTTTCAATGCAAACGTTATAAAAATGGAAACGCGATTAGTAGATCTCAAGTTGGCGAATTTCGCAATACAATAATGGGAAGAGCAGATAAGGGTATATTTGTTACAACGTCATCATTTACTAATTCTGCTATTCAAGAAGCAAACAGGGATGGGGTAATAAAAATAGAGTTAGTAGATGGTACAAAGCTTGTTGAGATGTTTGAGCGTGTTGAGCTTGGACTGGTGAAAAGAATTGTCTATGATATTGACAAAGGGTATTTTTCTAAATTTCAATAGGCGGATAAATAATTAGTGTAAAAAGTATAAGTTTATCTAGGTGAATAGGCTGGAGTGGGCGCTTTGTGACAACCCGCCGGCCTTGCAGTGTCGCCCCCCTTGCTTTACACCCTGAGATGTTGTCCTGAAAACGATGGCGGCCCGTGGCGTCGTTATCCTCGGATGTTTCCGTGAAACGAGTACTTTACGTTGTCGCCGATGGCGAGAAGACGGCTATAGCGTACGCGCCCGGTCAGACCGTGGCGCAGGCGGTCTATGCTGACGGGCGGTTTCCGGCGCCGGCCTTGTGTTCGGGGCTGGGGCGTTGCGGGGCGTGTCGCGTGCGCGTGCTTGGGGACCAGGGGGCAGGGAACGGGGACGTGGCCGAGGTCGGCGACGTTGAGCGCCGGCTTTTGGGGCAGGCGGACATTGACGCGGGCTGGCGGCTCGGGTGCCGGCTGGCGCCCTGGCCGGGGTTGTGCGTCGAGCTGCCACCCTTGCGCCGGCCCGGGTTGCTGGTCAGTCCCGGCCGGCTCGAGCTGCCCCTGCGCCTGGCCGTGGACCTCGGCACCACGTCGCTGCACTGGGCCGCCTATGCCGGCGACGCCGTCGTCTCCCGCGCAGCCGAGCTGAATCCCCAGCTCGGCGCGGGCAGCGAAATCATGTCCAGGCTGGCCTTTGCCGCGGACCCGCAGCAGGCGCGCGCGCTGCGCCGGCTTGTCCTGGACCGGCTGCACGCCGCGTGCGCGTTGCTGGAAGCGCCGGGCAACGTGCTTGACGAACTGTGCGTGGCCGGTAATCCGGCTATGCTGGCCATTCTGTTGGGCCGTCCGCTGCAAGGCCTGTCCAGCGCGCCCTATCGGCTCGATTTTCGCGGTCACGAAACCATGGCGCTCGGCGCCGATCTGGGCTATACGCTGCCGCCGGCCTACATCCCGCCGCTCTTCTCGCCGTTCGTGGGTGCCGACCTGGCCGCCGGGCTGGCCTGGATCCGCTTCGGCCTGGCGCAGTCGCCATGCTGGCCCTTTCTCCTGGCCGATCTGGGCACCAACGGCGAATGCATTCTGGCCCTGGCGCCCGACAGATACCTGGCCACCAGCGTGGCCATGGGACCGGCGCTCGAGGGCATCGGCCTGAGCTGCGGCACCGTGGCCGGCCCTGGCGCAGCCGTTGGCTTTACGCTCGCGCCGCACGGCCTGGTCGCCCGGATGTTCCAGGAATCTGGCCCTGGCGCGCACGCCGCGGTCGCAACCTCGGGCCGTATCACCGGCGCCGGCTATCTCGCGCTGCTGGCGCTGCTGCGGCAGGTCGGCGTGCTGGACCGGGCCGGGCATTTTTTTCTGGCGGAAACGGACAGCCGCCTGTCGCCACTGGCCCGGCGGCTGGCGCGCGACATCGTCAGCGTGGACGGCGAGGCGAGGCTCCGGCTTCCCTGCCTGTCCGGCGACGCGTACCTGAGCGCTGCGGATGTCGAGGGACTGCTCAAGGTCAAGGCCGCGTTCAACGTGGCCATTGCCACGCTGCTCGACGCGGCCGGGCTGGGCAGCCACCAACTGGACCGGATATATCTGGCCGGCGCGCTCGGCCGCCATGCCGGCGCGCCGCAGCTCGAGGCCCTGGGGTTCTTTCCTGCGGGTACGGCCGCGCGCGTGTCCGTACTCGGTAACAGCTCCCTGGCCGGGGCGGGGTTGTTCCTGACCCGGCCCGAGACCCGCGACTGGGCTGCCTCCGTGGCAAAGGTCCTGACAACGATCGATCTTGCCGGCGCGCCGCGTTTCGGCGAACGTTTTATCGAGAGGATGGTATTCGACTATGTCCCATAAACGCAAAGACCGTACCGGAGCGTTCCGGCCTGCCAGACCTGGCGACAGCGCGCCCGAACGCGCGGACCAGGCCTCGTTTCCCGACGGCGCCCCCGCTGCGTCACTCGGCCCGGACAGGCCGGCTGCCGGTGCGTCCGCGTCGTCCGCTCTGTTTCCACGGCCTGCGGACGACCTGCTCGCCGCCGTCGCGCGGCTCCCGGAGCTGCTCTCCGCGGCGCTGGAGCTCAAGACCCGGCACCGGGCCGGGCTGCCGCGCGAGGTCGCCGCGCTGTCGGCCCTGCTCACGAGCGAGCGCGCCGGTCTGGGCCACGATTACCTGCAATCGCCGGCCGCGGTCGCCGCCTATCTGTTCTATTTTCTGCCCTGGAATCTGTATCGCCTCGGCCGGCTGGCGACCGGGCTCGCTCCGCTGCTCGCCGCGGCGGACGCGCGCGCAACCGTGGCCGACCTCGGCGCCGGCCCCCTGACAACGCCGCTGGCGCTGTGGCTCGCGCTTCCGGCCTGGCGCACGCGGCAGCTCGATTTCTACTGCGTCGACCGCTCCAGGCGCATCATGGCCGCGGGTCGCGACATTTTCGAGGCCCTGACCCGCGCCACCGACGGCACGCCCTGTCCCTGGCGCATCCACCTCGTCCACGCGCCGCTGCGTCAGGCCCTGCGCGAGGAGATGCCCCGTCCCGACCTGCTCGTGTTGGGGAACGTGCTCAACGAATTCCGCTGGCAGCGCGACGTCGCGCTGGAAGAACAGCTCGACGAGCTGGCGCAGACGATGCTCGGCCGGCTGAATCCCGGCGGACAGGCCCTGCTCGTGGAGCCGGGCAACCGCCTGGGCGGCAAGCTCGTCGCCACGTTCCGGGATGCCGCCATCCGGCAGGGATTTCGCCCGCTGGCCCCCTGCACGCACGACGCCGCGTGCCCGCGCCTCGACCGTCGCCGCAAGTCCTGGTGCCATTTCACCTTCAAGCCGGACGGCCTGCCGCAGTGGTTGACCAGACTCACCGACAAGGCCGGCCTGAGCAAGAGCAGCCTGAGCGTCAGCTTTGTGCTGCTCGGAGGAACGGCGCCGTACGAACCGGCGGCGATACGCGTGCTCTCGGAGAGCTTTCCCCTGCCCGAGCGCGGCGTCATGGCCCGCTATGGTTGCTGCCGCCAGGGACTGGTGCTGCTCGAGACCGAAAAAAGCCGTGCCGATTGCTGCGCCCCGGGCGATTTGCTGCGGCTCCCGACTCCGCCGGACGCCCCGCGCGACGGCAAGTCCGGGGCCCTGATCATTCGCACGGATCACCCGACCGCGTCGACTTCGCCCTCGCCAGCGGCCTCGATGCCGGGCGTCGGGCGCGTTGATATTCGTCGCCCGCTGGCCAAAAAGCCGGCCCGGACTTCCTCCGAGCGCCCGGCCTGGCGGCAGCCCTCCGAGCGTACGACAGGGCGGCCGTCCGCCGAGCGCGCGGCCCCGCAGTCCCGGCGCAAGCCCGACGAGGACGCCCGCCGCGGGCGCCCGGAGCAGGGCGCTTTTCAGGACCTGCCGCGTTGGGGCGGTGGCGGGCGAAAGACCGAGTCCGGGGACAAGCGCTCGCGGACTGGCGAAATCGAGTCGTCCGGGCGTTCCCGAGGCCGTTCCGACGCGACGCGTCCGGAGCCCGGACGCGGGCGCAAGCCGGCGCGCGGGCAGCATGGCACGACGTCCGGGACGCGTTTTTCCGACGAGCGGTCCAGCCCGAAAAAAGGCGCTGGTCGCGCGCGGCGGCAGGATGGTTTTGCTGGCGACTGGAAGGAGCGCGGCGACGAGCGCCCGTCGCGTCAAGGTGGTTCCGGGGGCTACGCAGCGCGGCAGCGCGATGATGAGCGCGGGCCGGGCGGAAAGTCCGGCAGAATGCGTGCCGACGCAACGTCGGGTCAGGGCCGTTCCGCCGGAAAGCGCGGCCCGGAGCGCGGCCCGGAGCGCAGCTCGGAACGCGGCCAGGCGCGCGGTCCGGAACGCGGCCAGGCGCGAGGCCAGGCACGCGGGCGCGACGAGCGCGAACAGGGCAGGGGGGCAGCCGGGAGACAGGAGCGCGGCTTCCGCGATCGGCATGACAAACGACCGGAGGGCCAGGAGCGGGAATGGCGGCGTTCGGACGATAAACGGTCCGGGCGCGGGGACGAGCCAGCACGGCGCAGCGCCCCGCGCGAGGGCGCCAGGCAGCCCGGAGCCAAGGGCACGGGCCGGCGCCCCTGGGAGAAGGACGAGCCCCGGCGACCGCAGGACCGCCCGCGCGACAAAGGCCCGCGCGACAAAGGCCCGGCTGACAAGCGCCGCGGCCCGGACGCGCCGGAGCGCGAGCGCAAGGGCAAAGGCGGCAGCCGGCACGGCGACGAGGCCAAGGGCCGCGGTCCGCGCAGCGACGAGGCAAAAAAACGTGGACCGCGCAGCGACGAGGCTAAAAATCGCGGTCCGCGCAGCGACGAGGCCAAAACCCGTGGTCCGCGCCGCGACGAGGCTAAGGACCGCGGTCCGCGCGAGGCAACGTCCTCGCGGCCCGGAGGTTCCCGAACCGCTCCCGGCGGCCGGGCGCGCAAGAAAAAGAAGCGTCCGGGCGGCAAGGGGGAGGATCGGTGAGGGTTTTCGAGCTGGGCTGCGTGCCCTATGCCACGGCGCTCGAGCTTCAGATGCGCCACGTGGACGAGGTTATTGCCGGCGCGTCGCCGGTGCTGTTGCTGCTGGAGCATCCGCCCGTGATCACGCTGGGCCGCAACGGTCGGGCCGACAGCGTGCTCGTCGCCGAGGACCAGCTGCGCGCGCAGGGTATCGCCGTGCATCGGAGCACGCGCGGCGGCGACGCCACCTGCCACTTTCCCGGCCAGCTCGTAGCCTACGCCATCTTCCGCCTGGACCGCCGGGCAGGGGGCATTCACCGTTTTTTTTACGACATCGAAGCGGTCATCCTGCGCACGCTCGAACATTGGAACATCGAGGCCGGGCGTCGCGCCGGACGACCGGGCGTCTGGGTCGAGGGCCGCAAGATCGCCTCCATCGGCATCGGCGCGCGGCGCTGGGTTTCGTTTCACGGACTGGCCCTGAACGTATCCCACGACCTTGGGCCGTTCGCGCTGATCGCCCCGTGCGGGATGCGCGACGTCGAACCTACCTCCATGGAGCGGGAGCTGGAGCGGCGAGGGCAGCGACGCGCGGTCGCGCTCGCGGAGGTCAAGGCCAGGCTGACGAGCTGCTTTGCCGCGGTGTTCGAGCCGGTCGAGTCCTGCGTTACGCACGCTTTGCCGCCGGAGTCCCCGACAGCGGCGCAACGCCTTGCCCCCTGTGCTCCGCGACGCGGGCCAGCCGTCCGGGCACATGCGCCCGCCCTGGCGGTCAACTCCCCTGCCGGCCAGGCCGCACGATGAACAGCGAGGAATCAGCAATGCCCGACACCAGACAACCCGCGGCCCGCGTCCGCCGCCCGGCGTGGCTGCGCGTCGCGCTTCCCTCAGGTCCGGCCTTTGCCGGCACGCGCGAGCTGCTTGCCGGGCTGACCCTGCACACGGTCTGCCAGAGCGCGCGCTGTCCGAACATTTTCGAGTGCTTTTCCCGGCACACGGCCGCGTTCCTGATCCTCGGCGACGTGTGTACGCGTAGCTGCGCCTTCTGCAATATCGCCCGCGACGCATCACGTCCGGGGCCCGTGCCGCCCGACCCGGACGAGCCCGAACGCCTGGCGCGCGCGGCCCGGGAGCTTGGCCTGGGGCACGTGGTCGTCACCTCGGTCACGCGCGACGATCTGCCCGACGGCGGCGCGGGCCATTACGTCGCCGTGCTCGATGCCCTGCGTGCCGGGCTTCCGAGGGCCACGCGCGAGGTGCTCATCCCGGATTTCCAGGGCTGCCCGGAGGCCTTGGCCCGCGTGCTCGCTGCGCAGCCGGACATCGTCAACCACAATGTCGAAACCGTGCCGTCGTGCTATGCGCACATCAGGCCTCAGGCCCGCTACGAGCGCAGCCTGGAGCTCCTGCGCCGCGTGGCCCGTGCGGGCGGCGTCGCGAAGAGCGGGCTTATGGTCGGATTGGGGGAGACTGACGCCGAGGTCGAGGCCGTGCTTCGGGACCTGGCCGAGGCTGGCTGCCGGAGCGTGACCATCGGCCAGTACCTCCAGCCCACGCGCCTTCATCTGCCCCCGCAACGCTATGTCCGGCCCGAGGTTTTCGAGGCCTGGGCCGCCCTGGTTCGCGAGCTGGGCATCGACCAGGCCCATTGCGCTCCCCTGGTCCGCAGCAGCTACCACGCCGCCGATTTCGTGGATCGTCGCCCCGCGGACACGACGGAGGCGTCTGTGACCCCTGCGTCGTGTCAGGCCGGGGTGTCGGGCCGCTGAGCACTTCCTTCCGGGCGCTGCCGCTGTTGGAACGGCTTCCGGGCGTCAAACCAGCCGCAGGCGCGCATGTTGGCCAGATCGCCCAGCCAGGCGCGCATCCACTCCGGATCGGCGCAGATGCGTCCGAGCAGTCGCAGCGGATTGCGGAAGAATTCCAGGATCGGTCCGAACAGTGTCGAGGGGTCGCGAAAGCATTCCCAGTCGCAGCGGGAGCAGGGACCGGCCTTGGCCGCGGCGCGTGCGAGTGTATCCGGATCGGGCGCCGACTCCTGGCCGCGATAGCCGCAGGGATAGAATTGCATTCCTGCGGCATCCACAAAAAAGAAATCTCTTCCGCCGCGGCAGGGATACGCCTGTCCGGGCTGCCCCCGGAGTCGGTGCATCATCGACAGCAGCGCGCAGCGGGGGGTGAAAATGTGCATCCTGTGGCGGTACTCGGGCAGCGTCGTATAGAGCGCGTCATACAGCGCGGCGAGTTCGACGTCTGAGAACTGCATCCAGTCCACCTCGGCGGCGGCCTCGTATACGACGCCGTCCGTTTCGAACTGCGCCCGGGTCATGGGATAGCAGACATTGGCCGCCGTGAAGCCCAGCTCCAGGGCGAAGTCGAAATAGCGGCGAAACGCGGCCTGGTACCGGGCAACGGCCTGGTCCGGGGTTTCGGCCTCGGGCCGCGGGGTTATTCCGCCGATGTTCCGGTTCAGGCCCAGATTCACAGCCGGCCGCAGTCCATGTTCATGGAATACGCGCAGGCCCTTGGCCAAGCCGTCGATCATGCCCGGCAGGCCTCTGTTGGCCTCGTGCACGGCCGGGTCGGCCGAGTCCAGGCTGATCCAGAATGTCGTACACCCGCTTGCTGCCAGGGCGCAGGCATACCTGGCCACCTTGTTCAAGAAGCCGGGCTTGTCCGAGCCCTGGAAGAAAAATCCGTTCGAGCCGGTGCGCACGGAGGGGATTCCGATATCGCGCGCGTAGCGGATGCAGTAGGTTATTTCGTCGAGAAACAGGAGCGGCTCGCCTCCGGTGAAGGACACGGCCATAGTTCCGCGCGCGGCCAGCCGGTCGAGCAGACCGCGCACGGCAGACGGGGTCAGGGTATGACGCGTGCGGCGATGCACGCGGCTCATGCCGCACTGCGCGCAGGTCGCATTGCAGACGTCGGTGTACTGGATGACCGTCTGCCCCGGGGCCCGGCCTCTGGCCAGAGCGGCGAGCACCTTCCACCAGGCGATGTCATCGGCGCGGCCGCTCACTACAGACACTCGTAGAGGGTCCAGGTTTCGTCGAAGGCCTGTTCGCTGGATCGGTTTTCCATGGCGGCCCTGGCTTGGCGGGACATTCCGGCCAGCCGCTCCGGCGAGCCCGCAAGCTCGCGTATCGCCGCGGCCAGCGTCGCGGAGGTCATGTCCGCGAGAATCAGCCCGGTCTCATCGGGAATGACGTTTTCTTTGGGGCCGCCTACGTTGCTGACGATGGTCGGCAGGCCCGAGGCCTGCGCCTCGAGGATCACGTTGCCGAACGTATCCGTCAGACTGGGAAAGACGAACAGGTCGCAGGAGGCGTAACAGGCGGCCAGCTCCTCGCCGTCCAGTGCGCCGGTGAACACGCAGCGCGTGCCGTTCAGCTTCTCCTTGAGCGCCGGGGCATAGGGACCGTCGCCGACGAGCACGAGGTTCATGCCCGGGTGCGCGGGCGACAGCTCGAGAAAGGCCTCGGCGAGCACGTCCAGGTTTTTTTCCTTGGATAACCGGCCGACAAAGAGCAGGCTCGGACCCTCGGCAACATCGTAGCGCTTGAGGAAACCGTTGCGCTTGCCCGGATGAAAGGCCTGCACGTCCACGCCGCGCGGATAGACCAGGAGCTTGTCCGGCCGGACGCCGCGGCTTTGCAGCTCGCGGGCTGTTTCCTGCGACGGGGCAAAGACTTTGTCCATCTGGTTGTAGAACCACAAGGTGTATTTCCAGGCCAGGTCTTCCATGCCCTCGTCCCCGGTGAGCTGCCGCGCGTACTGGGGGATCTGCGTGTGGTAGGTACCGTGAATCGGCAGCTTGAGTATCCGGGCGCCCAGCAGGGCGGCCAGCCCGATGGGGCCCGGGGTGGACACGTGCAGATGCGTGAAGCGGGCGTCGTAGATGTACTGGATCATGTCCAGCAAGGGCGGATAAAAGAATTTCTGCTCCGGATACTCGGGCAGATCGTAGACGCCGATGGGCTGGAAGTTGCGCACGTTCGGGCCGCAGTCGCGGCAATGCGGATCGCAGGTGACGACGGTCAGGCTTTTACCCTTTCTGGCCGCGAGCTCCAGACTCTGTTGCAGCGTCCGCGCGACGCCGTTGATCTCGAAAAAGGTGTCCGTGAAATGCCCGACGCGGAGCGGCTCTTCGCGACGCGGGCCCTCGAAGGCCTCCAGGGCCTTGGCGCTGAATCGCCGGCCTTCCTGAAAAACCGAGTAGGACACGAAATGCGGCGCGAGCAGCGTATACAGGGCGCCGGCCGAGCCGACGATCTGAAAGATATCGAAAAATTTTGCGCCGCTGCAGTGATTGAACAGCGAGTCGGCAAAGACTTTGAGCACCTTGCCGGCCGAGGCGTTGACGAAGCGCAGCCACTCCTGCCCCTTGTTTTCGGGCAGCGGCAGGCTGCTTCTGGCGATTTCCATCAGCGTCGGATCGTCCATGATGAAGCGCGCGGCCTCGTGTCGCAACAGGCTCTTGATGTCCGTCGTGCCGTCCAGCTTCGCCCGGCGGTAGCGTCGCTCTCCCAGAAAGGAATGCAGGCGCGTTCGCCATCCCGACTCGCGCGGCTCGCCGTCTCCCAGAAAGCGGTCGGCGAAGCTCAGAAAAATGTCCCTGCCGACGAAGGGATCGAGTTTGAACCGGTCCTTCGAGAACTGCCAGGCAATGGCGTAGAGGTTGTGGGACATCGTCGCGGGACTGGCCGCCTTGCCCGCGGGATAGACCGAACCATTCCTCAGACAGTCGAAAAAGCCGTCCAGGGTCTGCGCCTCGGCTGCCACGGTATACATGCGCGCGATGTTCATGCCGCTGTGGTCGTCGGAGCCGCCGGTCAGCACCTTGCGCCAGGGCTCGGAAAAGGCGGGAACGATGCCGTGCCGGTCCGCCAACTGTTCGATATCCTTCGGCGTCAGCGAGGCGACGATGCGCCGCAATGCATCGTTCGAGGCCCCGTCGCGCGCGCCATTGCACTCCATGTTGCGGAACAGCAGCATCAGCTTTTCCACGTGTGCGACGGTGAGCCGGTTATTGACGCCGTAGAGCGGGTGCGCGCAGACGTGCAGGATGTCGTTCTGTTGCAGAAAGGCCGCCAGATCGAAGACATTCTCCCGTATCTTCTGGATGGTGGTGAAGGTCTTTTCATCGATGTTCAGGGCGAGTACGTGTACCTTGCATCTGTCGTCAGGGAAATACGAGGTAATTTCCACGCTGAGGAAGGTGTCGGGAAGGTGGGCGATTTCCAGCGACCCGGCCAGGGTATTGTGATCGGCGATGGTCACGGCGTCCATGCCCCGGGCCTTGGCCTCGTGATAAATGCGCAGCGGCTCGGTGTAGCTCTCGGCGCAGCCCAGGCGCTGGAAAATCCATTGCGAGGGTCGGGTCGAATATCTGGAATGGACGTGCAGATCGATCTTCATGCTGCCTCCTGCTGCCGCGCCTTCGCGCGCGTCGGAACGTACGCCATACTGCGCACCCGCAATGGAGTAGACCGGCCTGGTGTCGGACAGGTGACAATACGGCGATAATTCAGTGGGCAAAACGCGACCCGCTCCTGACAGGGTGGGAGGAGGGGGGCTTCGATGCGACGTTCCGGTCGCATCGGACTGGTAGGGAGTTATTCTTTGGTCTGGTTTGACACCTGACAGCGCCTGCGGATAGGTGATTGTCGTCACCGAATGAGTTTTTGCCCGGGCGACATCTCTGCCGCCAGCCGTCTCGCCGCCTGGCGGCCATGACTGCCCCGTCTTTCCAGGTTGCCTCGACGCAGCAAGGAGAATGCACGTGCATAGTGTCTCGATCGAACTCGTCGCCATGATTCTGCTCATCCTGGTGAACGGCTTTCTGTCAATGTCGGAGATGGCCGTTGTCTCCGCCCGGCGCATCCGTCTTCGGGCCAGCGCGGAGGCAGGCGACCGCAAGGCCAGGGCCGCGCTGCGTCTCATTGAGCAGCCGGACCGCTTCTTTTCGACCGTGCAGACCGGCATCACGCTGGTGGGCATACTCACCGGCGCGTTCGGAGGGGCGACCGTGGCCGAGAAGCTCGAGATCTCGGTCGCGGCGTTCGCGCCGCTTGCGCCCTACAGCGAGGCCATCGCGCTGGCGCTGGTCGTCCTGCCGACAACCTGTCTGACCATCGTGCTCGGCGAGCTGGTGCCCAAGCGCCTGGCGTTCAGCCACCCGGAGACCCTGGCCGCGTTCTCCGCTCCCATCATGACGCTGCTCATGCGGCTCGCCTCGCCGGCCGTCAGGTTCCTGTCCTTCTCCACCGGCGTCGTCATCCGAGGGCTGCGCCTGAAGCCCGTGAAAGAGGTTGTCGTGACCGAAGAGGAAATCCGGGCCACGATCGGCGAGGCTGCGCGTAGCGGGGTGCTGGAAGAGCGGGAAAAGGAGATGCTCGAGCGCATCATGCGTCTGGGAGACCGCCGCGTGGGGGCGATGATGACGCACAGGTCGCAGGTGGTCTGGCTGGATATGGAGGCCCCCTGGGAGGAGACGCTGCGCACGCTTGAGCAGAGCCCGTTTTCCAAATTCCCCGTGATCAGGGGCGATGTTTCGCAACTCATCGGCGTGTTGCCCGCCAAGCAGTTCCTCGCCGCAAGCCGGGAACGGCGACCGGCCGACCTCGAGGCGCAGCTCCTTCCCCCGCTCTACGTTCCGGAAACCTTGCGCGTGTTGCAGATGCTGGACCTTTTCAAGCGTCAGCCGGGTATGCATCTCGCGGTGATCGTCGACGAGTACGGCGAGGTGCAGGGCATCGTGACCCTCAACGATATCCTGGAGGCCATTGTCGGCGACGTGGCCTCGATCGGCAAACAGAGCGAACCAGGCGCGACGCGGCGCGAAGACGGCTCGTGGATCATGGACGGCCTGATGCCCATGGACGAGGTCGTCGACATACTGCACATCCGCCTGGATGCCGACGAACATGAGTCCACCCAGACCCTGGCCGGTTTCCTGCTCGCTCAACTTGGCGAAATCCCGGTGCCCGGGCGATACGTCGCAAAGTACGGCTACCGCTTCGAGGTGATCGACATGGACGACAAGCGCATCGACGCAATCCTGGTTTCGCAACTCCCTGAAGACTCCATGTGAAAGCAGAGCGCAAAGCCCCCCTGGCCCGACGCGACCGCTACCGGCGTTTCGGAAGGCGCACCGCAGTCCTGGCTTCCGCGCTTCCGACAATTTTCTTGACACTCCTCGACCATTGGCCTATCTATTACGCTTTAGCGCCGGGGTGGTGAAACTGGTAGACGCGCTGGACTCAAAATCCAGTGGGGGTAACCTCATGCGAGTTCGATTCTCGCCCCCGGCACCACAGAGCATTCCAGGGAAGTCCAGGACGGGCTTACGTCCCTGAAAAAATAGAGAAGCCGGGCTAGTGATAGTCCGGCTTCGTTCGTTTGCGTCCATTGGCATCCAGGTATTGTGTGAGTAATTTAATGTGTAATAGGACGGCTACACATTTCCGGGCAGGCGGGGCAATGGTCGGCAGATGTCTTGAAATAGCATCAATGCTGCCTTGGGCTATCTGGGATACGACAAGCACACCATGACCGGCCACGGGTTCAGGAGCCTCGCTTCCACGCGGTTATACGAACTGGGCTATGACACTACATGGATTGAAAGGCAACTTGCACACGGCGACAGGAACACGATTCGAGCGAGCTACAACTTCGCCCAGCATTTGCCGGAACGGCGCAAGATGATGCAGAGCTGGGCGGATTACCTGGACCAACTCAAGGCCGGGGCGAAGGTGTTGCCGCTGCATCGGGCGGCGAACGAGTAGACCGCCTGGCCGGCAGGAGGGAGAAAAATGAAAAAGGGCACGTTGCTGTACTGGCAGGATGGGAATTTTTTCGTTGGCCGACTTCGTGAGCGTCCGGACGTATTTTCTCAAGGCCGGACCATGGAGGAGCTTGAGTCTAATATCCGCGACGCGCTGCACATGATGGAGGAAGCTGACGCGGACGGCCTCCCGATCAATTACGAGGCACGGGAGATTGTTCTTGAAGCGTAAGGCTCTGGTCCGGCTTCTGGAACGGCAGGGCTGTCAACTGTTGCGCCATGGTGGCGGCCACGACATTTACCAGAATCCAATCACGGGCAAGCGTGCCCCGGTTCCCCGGCATAGTGAGATTGCCGATTCTCTGGCCAGTCTCATTTGTCGTCAACTTGGGGTAAGTTCTCACACGTGATCGTATTTCGCCGGGCCTAGGGTAGCTCCCGAACAGCCGTTTTCCCTGACGGCTTGGCCCGGCGATACATCCCAGGGTGCCCAAAAGGGAGGGGCGGGGATGTCACAGGATCAAAATAAGGTAGATTTTAGTTTCGATGAATTATGCTCTATCATGCGTTTAAGTCCAGTTTAATTGCTCACATTGTGCAAAGTAAACAGAATGACAGCGTATGCGTATGATTCGTGTGACAATGTTTATAATTTCTTATTCGATGAAAATACAACTATGGGAGGCGTGGGTGGTATATATTTCAATCGTTACGACCTTCTTGCGGCGGCCAACACAATCCCCGAATTTGCCCCCCTGGCCGAACTGCTGAAGGCGAAGCAAAGCGCTTTGCCTCAAGCTGACGCCCAGCTCCAAGAGGAAAACGCCCAATTCCGGGAACGCATCGCCGAACTGGAAGCGGCGCTTGCAAGAGCTGAATCCCAGCAGGAGAACGGGCAAAAGCAGGCCCAACGCACGGCCAATGCCACGGAGGCCCGAAACGAAAAGACCGCAGATGAATGGGAGCGGCACCTACGACATGCCGTTCAACTTGCTGTCCACGTCGCCCAAACGCCCCCCAAGGAGGTGAAGGGGCAGGCAGCCCTGGACAATGTGCGGAATTGGCCGGCCATCAACTGGCCCGTGAAAATGGGTCTCGGAAACCGGTCTGTGCCGATGTCCGGACCTGCCCACGGAGGCCCTGGGGGTAGCGTGAAGTTTTGGGGGTACATTTGGGGGTATCGCGTTGGAAGCGGAAATTTAAATATGAGTTATTATAGCTAGTTAAACAGTGACTCCGATTCTCGCCCCCGACATTCCAGGGAAGTCCAGAACGGGCTTAAGTCCCTGAAAAAATAGAGAAGCCGGGCTAGTGATAGTCCGGCTTCGTCCGTTTCCGTCCATTGACATCCAGGTATTGTGTGAGTAATTTAATGTGTAATAGGACGGCTACACATTTCCGGGCAGGCGGGGCAATGGTCGGCAGATGTCTTGAAATAGCATCAATGCTGCCTTGGGCTATCTGGGATACGACAAGCACACCATGACCGGCCACGGGTTCAGGAGCCTCGCTTCCACGCGGTTATACGAACTGGGCTATGACACTACATGGATTGAAAGGCAACTTGCACACGGCGACAGGAACACGATTCGAGCGAGCTACAACTTCGCCCAGCATTTGCCGGAACGCAGGCGCATGATTCAGAGCTGGGCGGATTACCTTGACCAACTGTAGGCAGGGGCGAACGTGTTGCTACTGCATCGGGCGGCGAACGAATAGATCAAGGGGGAGACCATGCCCATTCAGCACGTGTACAACGACGCAGGCGAAGAGGTGGCGGTTCTTGTGCCTATCGACGAGTGGGAGGCGCTGCAACGGCAACATGAGGATGACAGGCTGACCCCGCAAGAGGCAGAGGCCCTTGACGCCGACTGGAAGGCCTATCAGGCTGATCCAGATATGGCAAAGCCGCTGGAGCAGGTGAAGCGCGAATTACTGGAGCGGGGGGCCTGATTGTGGCCTGGCAGGTGAAGGTCATGCCCAAGGCCCAGAAGCGCCTTGACCGGATGCCGCAGAAGACAGCCTTGCGCATTGTCGATGCCCTGGAGGCTATGCAGACGGACCCCTTTGCCCAGGACATGAAGCGCCTTCAGGGACGGAATGAATGGCGTTTGCGCGTCGGCCCCTGGCGCGTAATCCTGCGCATCCTGGACCAGGAACTTGTTATTCTGGCGCTGGACATTGGCCCAAGGGGCGACGTGTACAAGTAGACCGTATTTTCCAATTGTCCAATTGTCCAATTGCCAATTGGCAATTGGGGTCGGACCGAGTCAACACCTTGAATTCACGCATGATAAGTCCCAAAACAAGCTGTTTTCATGCATTACGATGCCCATTTCACCCTCGAAATGGGCCTCGTAAGCGACTGGCTCCGCGCGAGCGGCAACAGCCGTCCATGGTGCGGACGTTTTCCGGAGGTGTTGGCTCGGTCCGACCCCCAATTCACTGTCCGAACCAGGCGGGAGTCCCGTGCTATCCGTTTTGATCCTTGCGGCTCGAAAAAATACCCGCGAGCAGCCCGGCCACAGTCAAAATTGCCTTCATCCCGGAAACCGTTCCCCGCACCCTGGCCCGTACGACGAGGATGTCGAGCTGAAGGCTCAGGCGGCGCATGGCGCACCGCTTGCTTACCGCAGCCTTGGCGATCTCGATGTCCCTGAGCTCCCTGTCTAGAAACATGCCTTGTCTTTCCTTAGTTCGGCCACACTTTGGGAAAAGGCCGGATTCTGCCCTGAGAGGCGACGCCGGAGGGACCAATACGCGGCCAGGCAGCCAAGGAGACTGACGAACGCCATGGCCGCAAGTCCGTACAGCCGCCACTCGGCAGGCAGGGCGAAGATTACGGCCAGGAGCAACAGGATCAGGCCCACGAGGCCTAAGGCGGTTCCCAGGCAGACGAGGAAGAGAACCTGGACAAGGCGTATCTCCTCCTGTCGCAACTCCAAAGCCGCCAGTTCCAGTCGGTCCCCGAGCATGTCCGCGCCCATGCCGCCAAGTCGGCCCACGCCCTTCAGGCACTCGGTCATGAATGACGGTGGGTTCATCACGCTACTTCCGGGTTATGATCCATCCCAGCAGCAGGCCTGCCAGGAATGATCCGCTCATGGCGTAATAGGGCTTGGCGCGAACCAGTCTGTCCGTAGCCTTGACCCTGTCCATGAGGTGGTTCTCCAACTCACCATATTTGTCCTTTGCGGCCTGCAACCGTTCCTGGAGGTCCGCCCGGACCTTGCCGATCTTGTCGTCCACGTCCCCTGCGGTGGCTTCCACCAGCGCCTGGGCGTGATTCACGAGTTCTCGCATTTCAGGGGACATGGTTTCCGACGATTGTTCCTTTTGCATGATGCGTGACTCCTGTTCCGGGGAAGGGACGACATCCACGACCCCGGGTTTAGATTGTTTCGAAATGGGCATCATAAGCGATTGGCTCCACGCGAGCGGCAACAGCCGTCCAGGGTGCGGACATTTTCCGGTGTTTTGCGCACACAGTGAAGTCGCTTTCCGGATGATGAAATCATAAACGGGCCTTTTCGAGGGCAAAATCGTTGTTATAAGGGGTATAAAGCCAGCATATTTCAGACGTTTTACCCATTAAATAAAGATGTTGTCTCGGTCCGATTCCCAATCCCGCACCGTGGCCAATTCAAAATGTCACGCTCAACCCCAATGATCCGAAAAGTTGCGCCGATTGCTGGTCGGTGAATTCCTGGGACCGCAAGACCTGGGTATAGGTGAGCTTGATCGATCCCATCGAGAGGGCCACCCCGGCCATGACGTCCCCGACAAGGATGTTTTTGGTCACGCTGTGGCTCTCGCCCCAGGTGTTGCCGTCAAGGAACATATTGCGGGCTACCCCCCGGCCGTCGGCCCCGACAAAGAGGTGCGCGCCCCACAACGGGCTCTTTTCCTGATTTGCGTCGTCCTGGGCGACGGGCGCGCTCACCCCGCCGCCCGGGCGGATGAGCGAGGTGCCGAAGTCCCACGGCAGGTTGTAGCCAAAACGCATCTCGAAACCGGCATTGGCCAGGATCAGGGCGTTGCCGCCCGTGGCTCCGAAATGCGGAAGAATGTCGAAGGCGAGGCGGTTATTGAAGTCGTGACGGTAGGAGCGAAGCGTGCGGTTCCATGAAAGTTGGAGCGTCGGTTCGTCATGCAGTTGATGCTCCCATCCCTCTGCGGTCTTGATGCCCATGATCTCGTGTGTCGTATTCTGGAATGTGCCGGCCAGGGACGAGGGGCCCACGATGCCCAGGGTGCCCTCAAGGGTGTCCAGGCGATAAGCGGTCTTGGCATGCAGGGCCAGGGAGACGAACGACCAGCCGGCGTACGGCCGCTGGTCCGGCAGGTAACGCGAGGTATGGATGTCGCGGGGCGTATAAATGATCTGCCCGACGGTCACGCCCAGATTGTGCTGCATGCCGGGTTGGTTGAAATAGGGCAGAAATTTGAGGACGCTGAGCATGGCTCTCGGCAACTGGTTGTTTTTTGCGTAGCGGCTGATGTCCCCGGATATCCACTGAAATCTGATGCCGTTCGTGTAGTTTTTGTCAGTGTTCGCCAGGGAGTCATTCTCTTCGGTGAAGATGAAGGTGGACTCCACGTGGTCGTCGTTGGGCTGATCCTCGGTGGCGGGGAGTTCAGCCCGGGCAGCGGATGGCGTAAGCGCCCCTCCCATTGCCAGGAGGATTGCGGCGAAAAGAAGAACACAACCCACGGCCAGCCTGCATGATGCGTACACTTTGATTTCCACTATGTTCCTGTCTGCTGCGAAAATGAGGGTTACCATTATCGTAGTCATGACAGTGAAGGGACGCTCCGTCGGTGCGCTAGCGCACCTTGGGAGTTACATTCAAGCAATCTGTTGGAGAGGGTTGTGTCGCCAGCATCGCAATTTGAGACAGGAATTCATACTGCCCACAGCCTTGATGTCGGAAAAGGCCCTCTCGCATGACCACGGGGTGATCGCGGCAGGTCAAAACCGTATTCCCCGCCCAAACAGCACGGCAAAGCCGTCTCGCGCGGGCGGATTGATTTTTGGTACTTCCGGCCTTTCAGGGGGGGGGCCGGTTTTGCTAAGGGCCGGGTAGAGGTTCAGCCCGTCGCCTGCATCAGAAGGCTACCCACGACAAGCCCGGAAGGACCAAAATACCATCCAACCTCGCTTGGAAGGAGCGATGCCCTTTTACAAAGTTACCCGACCAACGACGCTTCAGCAAACAATTCTCGACCTGCTGGGGACAAAGCTGGACTGTACCCAGTAGCGCAACGAGACTCTCTTCACAAAAATAATAAATTCAGGATAATATCGTCAAAATAACAAAAAACTTCGGATTAAAGACTGGACGGGCATTTTCGTATTGGATGGCTATGGCGTGTACCAGAAGTGGATCGGCCAGCAGCAGACCTGCCTTGCGCACTTGATTCGCGACGCCAAGGGGCTATCGGAGCGAACAAACGCAGAGATCGCCCGCTGCGGCGTCTGGGCGTGCAAGGAACTGCAGCGGCTGAACCACATGGCCAATGCGTCGCCCACTGTTGGCCAGTGGTACCTGTTCTCCGCGCGACTCGTCCGTTTCATCTCCATCTACGGCGAAGGCCAGGACGATGCGGGAAAGTTCGCGCGGCGTGTGCAACGCGAGCTGGAATGACTGTGGCTATTCTTGAATGTCCCTGCCCTCCGCACTCTTCGTGCTGGACCTGGTCCGCCTCTTTGGCCTACACTGCGTGTGTCGGAAGTGAAATCGAACGGGAACGTGCCGTGTCGTGTCCGGCGAGCCAGCCGGCCGGGCCACGGCCGCGTCCATGAGGGGATTCATGCAACACGCTGAAAGTCGCAGCGGCTTCGCCGTCCTGGCCGGGCCGCCCAATTCGGGTAAATCGACCCTGCTCAACGCCCTGCTGGGGCAAAAGATAGCCATTGTCTCGCCCAAGCCCCAGACCACGCGCAACCAGATCACCGGCATTCTGACCGATGCGGACGGACAGATCGTTTTTCTGGACACCCCGGGATTGCATGAGAAGCGCGGGCTGATGAACCGGATGCTGATGCACAGCGCGCAGCAGGCACTGCAGATTGCCAGCGTGGTGGTGCTCGTGCTCGATGCCTCGCGCTACGCCAAGCGGCCGGAGGCCTTCCACCAGGCCTTGACCAGGCTTCACGAATCGCTGGCCGGGGCTCCGGCGCTGGTGGCCCTGAACAAAGTGGACGTGGTCGCCGACAAGCCCAGTCTGCTCCCCTTGCTGGAGATATCCGCCACGGTGTGGCCCGAGGCCGAGCTGTTTCCCATCTCCGCGCTCACCGGTCAGGGCCTGCCCGAGCTGCTGGCCGCGGTCAGACGGCGTCTGCCGGTCGGGCCGCCGCTGTTTCCCGAGGATCAGGTCTCGACGGTCACCGTGCGCTTCATGGCCGCGGAGATCATCCGGGAAAAACTCTTTCTCAACCTGCGGCAGGAATTGCCCTATTCCGTGGGCGTGGACATTGAACGCTGGGAGGAAGACCCGGCCACCGGGCATGTGACCATCGGCGCCGTCATCTACGTGACCCGCGCCGCGCATAAACCCATCGTCATCGGTAAGCGTGGCGAGCTGTTGAAAACAGTCGGCACGCTGGCCCGCGTCGAGCTTGCCGAGCTGCTCGAGCAGAAGGTGCACCTCGAGCTGTGGGTCAAGGTCCGCGAGGAATGGACCGAGGACCCGAACATCCTTCAGGAACTCGGGCTGGGGACCTGAGCGCCCGGCCAAAGGCCCGACCTTCAACCTGCCGGAAGGGATCATGGACCCCGTACTCTCTCTGACTCCGTCGCAGCGCCTGCACCAGGTGCGCGAGCGTATCGCCGCGGCGGCGCGTCGGGCGGGCCGCGACCCGGCCGACATTACCCTGCTGGCCGCATCCAAAGGGCACGCGGCGTCGGAGCTGTCCGCGCTGTTCGACCTGGGACAGCGCCAGTTCGGCGAAAGCTATGTCCAGGAGGCCCGTGACAAGCAGTCGGAACTGGCCTCCCTGCCGCTGGAGTGGCATTTCATTGGTCACGTGCAATCGAACAAGGCCAAATACGTTGTCGGCAATTTTCAGCTGATCCATACGGTGGATTCGGTCAAGTTGGCCCAGGCTTTGCATGCACAAGCCGAGCGACGCCAGGTGCGGCAAGCGGTGCTGCTGCAGGTGAATATTGGCGAGGAGGCGAGCAAATCGGGGGCCGCGGCTGACGAACTGGAACGTCTGGCCCTGGAGGTGCGCGGGTTGAGCGGACTGGAGGTCTGCGGGCTGATGTGCCTGCCCCCGTTTTTTTCCGACCCCGAGCTGGCCAGGCCGTATTTCGTGCGGTTGCGGGAACTCAGGGATTTGCTGGCGCCTCGCCTGGGGCAAGTCCTGCCGCAGCTGTCCATGGGCATGTCCCTGGACCTGGAGGTCGCCGTGGAAGAGGGCGCAACCATCGTGCGCGTCGGTACGGATTTGCTTGGTCCGCGTCGCGTCTGACTGACCAGCCAAAAGGTTTTTGCGTATGGATTTGGCAACACTCATCGGTCTGCTGCTCGCCTGGGGCCTGGTTATGGGCTCCATCGCCTTGGGCGGCAATTTTTTGCTGTTTATCGATATCCCTTCCATGCTCATCGTTGGCGGCGGCGCAATCGGCGCAGTCATGGCCTGCTATCCGCTGTCCACCTTTCTTGGTCTGGGCAATGTCATAAAAATCGCTTTTTTTTCTCACCTGCAGTCGCCTACGGAGGTGATCAAACAGTTCATGGATTACGCCAACCGGGCGCGGCGGGAGGGGATTCTGTCGCTGGAGCCGCTGTTGAAGGGTATCGACGATCTCTACCTGCGCAAGGGGCTCCAGCTCACGGTCGACGGTCTCGAGCCCCAGGCGATCCAGGAGATTCTGGAAACCGAAATCAGCTACCGTGAACAACGCCATGAGACCGGGGCGGAACTGATGAACGCGTTCGCGAACTTTTCCCCGGCCATGGGCATGATCGGTACGGTCATCGGGTTGATCATGATGCTCAAGACCATGAGCGATCCCAGCACCATCGGCCCGGCCATGGCCGTGGCGCTCATCACTACGTTCTACGGCGCGATGCTGGCCAACCTGCTCTTTCTGCCCCTGAACAGCAAGCTCAAGCAGCGCAGTAAGGAAGAGATTCAGCTTATGGAGATGATGCTCGAGGGCATTCTTTCCATCTCCAAGGGTGAGAACCCGCGGATCATTGAGGAAAAGCTGTCGAGTTATCTGCCGCCGAAGATGCGCTCCGCGCCGAGTTAGGCATCAGGCGCGTAACGAGGTTTCGCTATGGCCCGAAAGAAAAAGAAAAAGGGGGGAAGCGCCGGGGGAGGCTGGCTGATCACCTTCAGCGACATGATGACGCTGATGCTGACCTTTTTCGTGCTGCTGGTCAGTATGGCCACCTTCGACGACCGCAGGCGGTTGATAACCCTGGGGTCGCTCATCGGCTCGTTCGGTATCGGGACGGCAGGTTACGACATGCGCACTGTCAACGACACGCGCGTTACCGTGGAGCCAGGCCCTCTGGGCGGCATGGACGACTATCAGATGCTGCGTGACAAGCTCTGGGAAGATGTTCAGGACGATGTGGACTTTCAGTCCAACCGCTTTATCCAGATCATCTCCATCAGCGATGTCGTTTTTTTCAAGCCCGGGGAAACGGAGTTGATGCCCAAAGGCAAAGTCATTCTCGATTACATGCTCCCGCTGCTGCTCAAGATCAATTTTCCGGTGCTCATTGCCGGCCACAGCTCCAGCCTGCGCGACGAGCAACCGGAAAAGACTACCGTGGATCTCAGTAAGGATCGTCTTGACCCTTCCTGGTCGCTGTCCGTGTTTCGAACGCTGGCAATTTATCAGTACCTCGTCGGCCGCGGCGTGGACCCGACGCAGATCCGGGTCGAGGCCTTCGGTCGTTTCCGCCCCAAATACAGCGCGCAATCAGCGGAGGGCCGCCGAATGAACCGGCGCGTCGATATCGTCTTCGACACCCGGAACCAGAAAATCATCAAGACCCTGGGGCCGGCCAAGGGGCCGTCCAGCCGCAATCAGTTCATGTTCAAGGATTTTCTCTTCAACATTCCCCCTGCCGATCCCGGAGACGGGTCGGCGGGCGATACGGACAATTGAGCCATGGCCCGCAAGGAAAAAGCCTCTTCCGAAGGGGGGACCGCCGGATGGCTGGTCACCTTTTCCGACCTGGTCACGCTGCTGCTGACTTTTTTCGTGTTGTTGCTGAGCATGTCGTCCATGGATACGAGCGTTGTCACGCGAATCAATTTTTTTCAGAACGATCTGGGTTTTCTTGCCCCCCGGGGGGCTGGCCGGGTCCCCCAGCGTATCGAGTTGCTGCTTTCGCTGCTCGAGGATCCCACGGAAGTGACCAACAAGCCGGAACGCTTCAAGGACCTGCTCTTCCCCGACGATGTCCTGCCGAAAGAAATCAACCGGAGCGTGCTGGATCAGAATCTGGAAGTTCTGAAACGGCCTGACGGGCTGGTGCTATCGCTTTCGGACAGGATTTTATTCCGTCCGGACAGCGTAGAGGTTACTCTTCCAGCCAGGAGTATACTCCGATCCATCGCCGAGATGCTGTTTTACATCGAATCCGCTGTCAACATTGCCGCGTTTTCCGACCCCCGCTACGACGTGATGACCACCGATCCCTACGCGCTTTCCGCAGATCGGAGCATGGCAATCCTTGACTTTTTCATCAAAAACAAGCTCAAACAGAACCGCTTTTCCATTTCCGGCTACGGGCCGCAGTCGCCCTGGCCGACGAGCACCCAGTTGGAAAACCAGGCAGCCGGTTCGCGGGTCGAGATTCTGATCAAGACCACCCCCGTCCAAGGCAGTTACATACCCTTTTAACGCAAAACGGAGAACATATGCCCGACGTCGACAAGCTTGAAGCGGGTTCGAAAAAAAAATCCAGCATGGTCAAGTGGGTCATCCTGATCATTCTTTTGCTCGGATTGGGCGGCGGCGGGTATTTCGCCTATCTGAAATTCTTTGCCGACAAGCCCGGCTCCGCGGAGAGCGCCTCGGAGGAACAGGCTCAGGCTGACAAGGACGGGGCGAAAAAAAATGAAATGGTGCGCAACGTCACGCTTCCGACCTTTCTGGTCAATCTTGCTGATCCGCTTGGGAGGCGTTATATCAAACTCACTCTGGACGTCGAGGTCGACGGCCCGGAAACGGAAAAAAAACTGGACGCCAGCCAGGCCAAAATTCGCGACGCCATGATTCTGCTCCTGTCGAGCAAGTCCTACGCGGACCTGGCTACGCTCGAAAGTAAGCAGTTGCTGAAAATGGAGATCGTTAATCAGTTGAACCTGATTCTTGGCCCCAACAAGGTCAAGAACGTCTACTTTACGGAAATGGTTATCCAGTAGCGCTGGGTCTCAGCGCATCCCGGGGTGCTCCGGAAGCGTAACTGACTGGCCGCAGCCGATTTCTGCGGCGCCACGACGAGGAAGCAAGCATGGACAAGGACATCGATCAGGACGATCTGGCCGCACAGTGGGCGGCCGCCCTCTCCGAGCAGGATGATGAGGAGGAAAAGCCAGCCGCCAAGCCGGACCTCGATGCCTCGACCTCGTCAGATGATGACCTGGCGGCGGAGTGGGCCAAGGCTCTGGCGGCGGACGAAAGCGTTCAGGTCAAGAAGGAAAAGGAGCAGCAACTTCTCAGCAAAACCGCCAAGGACGCCCAGTTCAAGGACTTGACGGATGAATCCAAATCCCCGCGCCCGGATCAGACGCGGCACGAACTCGACTTCATTCTCGACATCCCGCTGGACGTCTCCGCCGAGTTGGGGCGCACGCGCCTGCTGATCAACGAGCTGCTGCAACTCGGGCAGGGCTCGGTCATCGAGCTCAACAAACTCGCTGGCGAGCCTCTGGAAATATACGTCAACGGAAAGCTCGTCGCCAGAGGCGAGGCCGTGGTCATCAACGAAAAGTTTGGCGTTCGCCTCACGGACATCATCAGCCCCATCGAGCGGGTAAAACAACTAGGATAGGCGTATGGCCGGATCGATTCCCTCTTACCCTGCGCTCGGTGACGGCACGTCGGCTTCGGCCGGACCGGCCGCCGCGGGCCGCAACCCCTTCTGACGCCATGGGACGCTGGACCGACTCGCTGGCCGCGGGCGCCTATACCGACGCCCCAGCCACAATCGTTCTGCCGGAACCAGGCTCCACGGCCAATCCGGATAGGGATGCCGCGTCGGCTCAATTGACGGCGTCGACCACGCCCCCCCCGGCAGCCGGAATCCCGACGGCATCTTTTGGCTGGGGCGGCTATTTTCAAGCCCTGGGCGCGGTCTTTCTGGTCCTGGCCCTGCTGGCCCTGGCCCTGTATCTTCTCAAGCGTTTTTCCCCCCGCAGCAGGCTGTTCAAGCGGGGAGACCTGCAACTCGAGGCCCAGCTCCAGCTGGGGCCCAAGCGAAGCGTCGCGGTGGTCCGATTCTTGAATAAGCGTCTGGTACTTGGCGTAACCGACGCGAATGTCAACCTCCTGACTCAAACGGACACCGAACATGACGCTCACAGCAACGACTTCGACCAGGCCCTGGCGCAAGCACGCACCGATATTGACGCTTCTTAGCGCGGGGCTCCTTCTCTCGCCCGCGCTGGCCTTCGCCGCCACCTCCGATCTGCCTCTCCCGCAACTGTCCATGACGCTGGCCGGCGGCCATACCGAGCCGGAACAGGTCGCGCTCACGCTCGAAATTCTGTTCATGCTCACGGTGCTCTCCGTGGCGCCGGCGATCATGATGACCGTGACCTCCTTCACGCGCATCATCATTGTCTTCCATTTTCTGCGTCAGGCGCTCGGCACGCAGCAGCTGCCCCCGAACCAGGTACTGGCCAGCCTGGCCATATTCATGAGCGTGGTCATCATGATGCCCGTCATGACTGAGATCAACGAAAAGGCGCTTCAGCCCTATCTGAACGAGGAAATCGGCTTCAAGGAAGCGCTTAATACCGCACAGCAGCCCCTGCGCACCTTTCTGTTCAAGCATACCAGAGAGAAGGACCTTTCCATCTTCTACTCCATCACGAAAATGGATCGGCCCAAGACCAAGGACGACGTGCCCACCATGTTGCTCGTGGCCGCCTATACAATCAGCGAGCTGAAAACCGGATTCACCATCGGCTTTCTCATCTATATTCCCTTTCTCGTTCTGGACATGGTTGTCGCCAGCATCCTGCTGGCCATGGGCATGATGATGCTCCCCCCGGTCATGGTGTCCTTGCCCTTCAAGATACTGCTCTTCGTCATGGTTGACGGATGGACGTTGCTGACCGGCTCGCTCGTAAACAGCTTTCTACTCTGAACCGCAAGGAGTTATTTCCATGACACCGGAATTCGTCATCGGCTTCGCCCGTCAGTCAATCGAACTGGCCTTGATTATTTCATTGCCCATGCTGGGCATCGGCCTGGCCGTCGGCGTGGTCATCAGCGTGCTCCAGGCAGCGACGCAGATTCAGGAAATGACCCTGACCTTCATCCCCAAGATCGTCTCCATCTTTGTCGCCCTGCTCATTGCCTTTCCCTGGATCATGGATAAAATGATCACCTTTACCCGGGACCTCTTTGTCAATTTACCGACATATATCCGCTGATCCGGGCAGCCGGCGTTGCTGCCGGCGAGGAGGGATTGGTTCATGTCGTGTCTGAGTGCAGGGGCAATTTCCCTAAAGTTTCCAGGGCGTCCGCGATATCGTGCAGTCCCAGTCTCTCAAGAGTGGCTCTCGTAGGTCTCCCGGTCCGCTTGTCCCAGCCGCGGAGCGAGTAATAGGTGTCTACCAGGCCGTTGAATTTATCCTCGTCGATGGCGATGCCCCTGGTCGCGTCAGGGCGTTTGAACCAGGGCATGATCTCGTTCACTTCAATGTCTCTGCAGCGGTCGTAGTTCCGGACAAGGAGCGCCCGTTGCATGTTCTTGTTGCGCTCGCCCAGTGTATCCAGGCCCTTTTCGTCCACCTCTATGCCGGTAACGGCGGAGAATAGAAGACTCTCGGCATCGGACCGGGTCGGAATGGGGAACGACCAGTCGCAAAGGGTCAGGCTGGATTTTAGTTCGGAGCGATGCTCGTTCCAGATGGCGATTTCCGGACCCTTGGAGCTTTCATACGGGGCGTTGTTGAATTCGCTCATCCACTCCGGTTTCGCCCGGATATGCGTATCGTCGAGGGGGTCACGCGTCGCCGTCATCCAGACCAGCGCCTCAAGCAGCCAGTGGGGGAATTCACGCACCGCGTTGATTTCTCTCCCGCTCCAATGCCCGGCATAACCCCAGGCCTCCTGCAGATGAATCCTGGTCGGGTATTTCCGCCTTCCATGGTAGATCGTCTCGCCGTACTGCTCCGCTCCCAGCTCGTGGATGGCGCGTGTGACGCCCTCGGCAAGCAGATCGCCGATACCTTCACGATAGGCGACTATTTTCAGGAAACGCATCCACCATTCGGGATCGTCGGCGGCGATGGGTTTGATGGCGTCGAAACGTTTGTCCGTCAGCACGCCTTCTCGATCGCCCATGACGAGCCACGGGACCATTCCGCCCAGCAATTCCCATTCATTGAGGCCGTATTGATTAATCATCTCCGTGGCCTCGAAGCCGCCTTCGAAACCCTGCCACCACAGGGGCCACTCGTATTGCATGGGATGTCGCCAGCCGATGGCGTAGCGACCGATGCATTCCCAGCGTCCGGCATGAAGTCCCGGACGCGTTTTGCGGGGGACGTCGCGAAATTCCTGCCAGCAGGAGCGATCACAGGCGTGCGTGCAGGAGGTTTTGTTCCGCGGGTAGGGAACGTTTTCTACGGGTTCCTTGTCGTAGTCCCAATGTCTTGCCCGGTCGACAGGATTCTTTTTGGGGGCGGGAGCAAGCTCCTGGCGCAGGCGTAACAGCTCCTGCGGATGGGCTATCCGGACCTTGCCCGTTCCTCTGACGCAGATCCCTTTCAGATTCTTCGAGCCGGCGACGCCCCCGAAGCCGCCCTGGCCAGCGGCGTTTTCCGTGTCGGTCAGCAGAATGGCGATCCTGGAACAGCGCTCTCCCGCAGGTCCAATAACCAAAGCGCGGACGTTCTTGCCATGCATTTCCTTCAGTCTGATCTGGGTATCGTACGTTCCCAACCCCCACAGACTGCTGGCATCGCGGAGTTCGACGACATCGTCTTCGATCCATACATAGACCGGTGAGGCGGCCTTCCCCGATATAATGACGGAATCGTAACCGGCATACTTGAGTTCAGCGCCAAACCAGCCGCCTACGCCGGAATGGGCGTACATTGGTGGATAGGATTGGGCCGCGATGCCGCCTATCTCCATTCGGCCGGACGTCGGAGCGGGTGTTCCGGTCAGAGGACCCACTGAGATGAGCAGGCGATTATCCGGATCGAACGGCCCCGTCGCCGGTGGGATTTCATCCCAGGCCAAGCGGTGATTGAGACCTTTTCCTCCGATAAACGTCTTGAGCAACCCGGTTCCGTCTGCCACGTCCGTCTTTCCCGAACTCAGGTCGACTTTCAATATTTTTCCAATCCAGCCGTACAACCCGCTCATGCGCCTGCCTCCCTGGTCAGCTTCAACGCTTGCTGAGGGCAAAATTCGATGCAAGCCGGTCCTTTGGGACGATCTGAGCACAAGTCACATTTGAAGGCCACGTTCCGCTCTGAATCCCACTGGATCCGGGGAATCTCGAAGACGCAGGCCTCGATGCATTGTCTGCATCCGATACACTTGTTACTATCAATGACGCGCGCTCCTGTCTTTTCGTGGATGTAAAAGGCACCTTCGGCGTCGCAGGCATAATAACATTCCGGCGCATCGCATTGCTGACAGGCGATGGAGACATACCTGCATTCGAAGGGATAGCGCTCGAGTCCGATGCTCGCGCAGGAGTGCCCTGCCGCATCGCCATGGACGACCGCGCAGACGAGCGAACAGAGCCCGCAACTGGCGCAGGCGGACTCGTCGACCGACACCCGGGCAACATGCCCTATAGCCGCAGGGAGGGCTCCCGCTTCGCCTGGGACAACTGGCCTTGCCTGCACGTGAATATTTTCCGAAAAGCCGACGCTGCCAATGGCGCCCATGGGGAACAAAATGGCGTTGGCCGCCCCGAAGAGTATCCCCTTGAGGAAAGCCCGACGCGTGGGACCGGTCGTTTCGCCCAGGTCAGGGATTGCGTCGGAAAGAAGGACCTGTTTGTTTTGCTCGCACATGACATCCTCCCGCAATTGAGGTATAATCATGGATTGCGCTTGATCGATCGGAAGCCGTCGACGAGGTGGAGAGTCCACATACCAGTATGTTGCACTATGAACCCTGCAGGCGCCCCTGTCAAGCGTCGCCGGAAAATGATCGATTCCGTTGTAGCGAGCGTCATTTTGGATATTCGGATAATCCGCTGTCTTTCCTGGCGCCTTGTCGTGATAGAACCGGAAGTCGCCCCGAGGTTGCCGTTCCTTGTCGTTGCCGGAGACTACGGCGCTGTCGCCGATGCGGTCGCAGGGAGCCCTGTCGGGAGCCCTTTTCATGTGGCGGTAAGTTCGATACCTTTGAACAACGTTACTGCATCGATTCCATGAAGGCGCTTGGCGTCCGCCAGGGACGGCTCTTTTCCGGGAGGCCCTATGTCGTTGCATTCCCGCAGCGAGGTCCGCGTTGCGACCGTCTGACCCGGGTTCCCGGCCCGCGTTGCAGCAGCTTGGCCGTGCTCCCGTTGCGCCCGCGTTCGTTCAGGTCGCCGGTGTTCACGATCTGGACGAGGCGCTGCTGTTGGCGCGCTGCGGGGTGCGTTGTCTGGGGATTCCGCTGCGTCTGGCCGTGCATGAGCCCGACCTGAGCGAGGCCGCGGCCGCGCGGCTGGTGGCGGCGTTGCCTGCGGGGATGCAGGCCGTGTGCATTACCTACGAATCCGATCCTTACGCCCTGGTGGCCTTGTGCCGCGCGCTCGGGGTTCAGGGCGTACAGGTACACTCGTCGTTCGACGATCGCACGGACGCGGGCGCCGGGGTCTTTGCCGCGCTCAAGTCCCTTGCCCCGGAGCTGTTCTGCATTGCCAGTCTGTTCGTTCGGCGGGTCGGCGTGGAGGCGCTGGAGCACAAGATCGCCGTCTGCTCGCCCTGCGTGGACGCCTTTATTACCGATACCTTCGACCCGCTATCCGGCGCCTGCGGGGCGACCGGACTCACCCACGACTGGGAGGCGAGCCGCCGGCTGGTGGAACTGTCGCCACGGCCGGTCATTCTGGCCGGCGGGCTGGGGCCGGATAACGTCGCCGCGGCCATTCGCCACGTCCGTCCTGCCGGCGTTGACGCGCATACGCGCCTGGAAGGCCCGGACGGGCGCAAGGATCCCGCCCGCGTCGCCGCCTTTGTCGTCGAGGCCGACCGGGCCTGCGCGGCGCT
>CAZGAH010000027.1:42885-50562 GCA_964523295.1 uncultured Desulfovibrionaceae bacterium
GTGCGCCGTGCCTGACAGGGGCGGTCTCAGGGTAGCTTCGAGGTACACGGCGCCAGAAACTGGGCGTCGCGCCAATCCCACAGCCTCGCCGGCGCGTCGTTGATGTCCGCTGGCACCTGGTTCCAGTCCCAGGTCCCGGGGCAATTGGCCCCGCGATAGTGGATCAGCACGCTGACCAGGAGAAACGCGGCGAACAGGGCGCCCAACGCCATCCTGCCCGGTGCGGCGAAGCCCGGCCGGGCGCTCAGCCGGTCGAGAACCGGAATCAGCCAATAGACCAGCAGGGGCAGCATATCCGAGGTGTAGCGGGGCCCGTAGCAGTGGCCGCCGTACCAGTCGTGGGTGCTGGAAACGATGACCAGCTGGAGAAGGCAGGCGACGGGTATGGCGGCATCCAGGGCGTCGAAGCGGCCTTCGCGCGCCTTGAGGACGCCGCCGTAGAGCGCGAAGAGGAGCACCGGCGAAAAGACGAACAGCCCGCGCGACGGGCTGAACAGGTTCCCGGCCATCCCCAGGAGCACGCGGGGCAGATCGAAATCGAGACGGCTGGCGGCGTAATACGGTGGCAAAGGATTGCCGTAGAGCAGCAGACTGTGCGCAAAGAAGGGAACAATGACCGGCAGCGACCACAGGACGCAGGCAAGGACCTGGCGAGGATGGCGCCAGAGCACATAGCCGGCGAACACGACGACGGCCGCGCAGTTGACCGGCCGGAGCACGTAGGCCAGGGCCAGGGTCAGCCCGACCAGGGGTACGCGTCGGGTATCCCGCTTTCCCGTTTCCAGCAGATAGAGCGTGGCGGCGACGGCCGCCATGGACGGCCCGTGCTGCCAGAGCACCCGGCTGGCCACGGACCAGGCCGAGGTGCCAAAGGCGAAGATGCAGGCCGCGGCCAGGGCCACGCTGTCGCGGCCGCACGCGCGCCGGGCGGTGAGCAGGACGAACAGCGCCGCCAGGGCAGTATAGAGCGAGGCGATCAGGCGCTGGGAGCTTGCGCTCCAGTGCGGTTTGCGCCGGAGCGTGTCCTCGAGGTCGTAGCCCCAGAGAAAAGGCGACAGGCCGTCCAGCAGGGCGACGATCGGCAGCGACAACACGGCCGGGGCGATGGGAAAAAAGGAGTATTGCCTGCCGTTCACGGTCGCGAGGCGATAGGTTTCGGGCGTAGCGCACGTTTTCAGGTATTCGTCGATGTCGGTATTGCGCTCGCCGAGGATGCTCAAGGCCACGTGGACGGACCAGAACGAGTCGGTGAGTACGGCATTGCGGCTGTTGTTGTGGACGAGGAAGACGCCGACGAAGAGCAGCAGGGGCAGCAGCCAGGAGGGAATGGCACGGCTACGCATCGGAGTCGCTGGTGGACGTGCCGGCGGCCTGCCTGGAAGGGGCCGCGGCGTCGGCGCCCGGCTCGGGGTCGGGCAGGGCCTTTGGCGCGTCACTCACGCCCTTGCCCTGGAGTTGTCTGGCCAGCCAGTCGATCTGTCGGCAGACGCCCATGATGAGGTTGAATTCGCTGCGTTGCAGGCGGATCCGGCTGAAAAAGCGCCGTATGGGCAGCATCCAGTACTCGATGTTGTTGCCCTTGAGGAAGCCGATACGCTGCAAGGTGAGCTGCATGGTCTGGAACAGGGTTTCGCATTCGGCGTGGGTCGCCGGCTGACCGGTGCGGCGTCCGGCCGGTCTGAAGGCCTGGCCGGGATTGTGCCTGAGGCATTCGTAGAGCACCAGGAGCACGGCCTGGGCCAGGTTGAGCGAGCTGGCCTCCGTGGCGGTCGGGATGCAGAGCAGCTGTCCGCAGAGCCGGATGTCCTCGTTGCTCAGGCCGCAGTCTTCGGCCCCGAAGACCAGGGCCACGCGTTCGCCGTCCGCCAGGCGTTCGCAGATTTCCGGCGCGGCCTGGGCCGGCGTGGAGACCGTTTTACGCCAGCCGCCGGTGCGGGCCGTGGTACCGTAGACGCGGGAAAAATCGGACAGCGCCTCCGCCAGGGTCCGGGTCACGCGCATCCGGGAGAGCAGCCCCGCGCCTTTGGGCGTGGCCAGGGCAAGGGCCTTGTCCATGTCCCAGAGCTGCGGCTGCACGACTATCAGCTCGCTGCACCCCATGTTGGCGCAGGCGCGGGCACAGGCGCCGACGTTTTCGGGGAATTTGGGGAAGGCGAGCACGACGGCGAGATTGTCGAGCATGTCCGGGCTCAGCCTCGCGGCCAGATATGCAGGCCGAGGATGACGATCATGGCCGCCCCGAGGCTGAACTTGATCGCCAGGCCGAAAAACTTGCCGAAAAAGGCGCCCCAGGCGGCGCGGAAGGCGTCTTCCTTGCGGCGGCCCTGGCCGAGTTCGATCAGCAGGCAGCCGGTGAAGGCGCCGAGCAGGGCACCGAACAAAGCGCCCAGCCCGAAGAAGAGCGGCGCGCCCAGAATCGCGCCCGCAATGGCCCCCACGATTCCGCCCAGATTGCCGCGGCCAGTGCTCCCGAAGCGTTTCGCCCCCAGCACCTGGGCTCCCAGCTCCAGCAGTTCGGCCACCCCGGCCAGGGCCGCCAGGCCGATCAGCACCCACCAGCCCGGCTCATGTCCGGGGTGCAGCCATTTCCAGCCCAGGGCCAGGGCGAGAACGATCCAGTTCGCCGGCAGGCTGAAGATGTGCAGCAGCAACACGCAGGAAAGCAGCAGAAGAAAGACGACGGTTGCTATCATAGGTGTATTTCCGGGCCTCCCGGTCGGTCCTGGCGGCAGCCAGGCCGATCCCATCCTTCAGTAGTCGCAAGCGTCCCGCACGGGCGGGTGGCAGATGCCGTCCGGTCCGGCGGATCAGGCCTGTTTCTGGCGCAGATCGAGCACGCGTTGGGCCTTGCCTTCGCTCTTGGGCAGGGTGTTGTTCTGCACCAGCTCAACGCGCGGCGTGATCAGGATTTCGTCCCGCAGCCGGTTGACGATCCGGCGCTGCAGATTGGACAGCGAGCGCATATCTTCGACGAAATAATCGTCCTTGATTTCGACCTGCACCTTCAGCTGGTCCAGGAAGCCGTCGCGTTCGAGCACGATCAGGTAATTCTGGCCGACTTCCGGTATCGAGAGTAGCGTTTGCTCGATTTGCATGGGGTAGATGTTGACCCCTTTGATGATCATCATATCGTCGGCGCGGCCCATGATGCGGTCGATGCGCACGTGTACGCGGCCGCAGGGGCACTGTCCGGGGATCATGCGGGTCAGATCGCGGGTGCGGTAGCGCAGAATGGGCATGCCTTCCCGGCAGATGGTGGTCAGCACCAGCTCCCCGATTTCTCCCGGCGCAACGGGTTTCTCCGTGGCCGGGTCGATGATCTCGGCAATGTAGGCGTCTTCCCAGAGGTGCATTCCGCTCTGCTGCTCGCATTCAAAGGCGACGCCCGGGCCGTTCATCTCGGACAGGCCGTAGGAGTTGTAGGCCTTGAGCTGGAGCACGTCTTCGATGCGGCGTCTGGCCTCCTCGGAGTGCGGCTCGGCGCCGATCAGCGCGATGCGCAGGGACAGGCTGCCCGGATCGACGCCTTCGCGAGCCATGAATTCGCCCAGATAGAGCGCGTAGGAGGGGATGATGTGTACGACCGTGACCTGAAAATCCCGGATGAGCTTGAGCTGCCGCTTGCTGTTGCCGGCGCCGGCCGGGATAGTCAGGCAGCCCAGGCGCTCGGCGCCGTAGTGGATGCCGAGACCGCCGGTGAACAGGCCGTAGCCGCTCATGTTCTGGAACACGTCCCGGGAACGGACCCCGGCGATGAACATGCTGCGCGCCATGAGGTCGGCCCAGGTGTTGAGATCGTTCTGCGTGTGGACGATCACGGTGGGCGTGCCGGTGGTGCCGCTGGAGGCATGGAGGCGGACGAGGTCCCCGGCAGGCACGGTCAACAGCCCCAGGGGATACTGTTGGCGCAGGTCCTCTTTGGTCGTAAACGGAATGCCCGTCAGGTCGTCAAGGCCGCGGAGGGTGTCCGCGGACACGCCCACGTCTCCCAGGCGTTTGGAGTAGAACGGCGAACGGGCCGCCCGTTCCAGCGTGCCTTTGAGCCGGACCAGTTGCAGTGCCTCGATTGCGGAGCGATCGAGATATTCGGCCTTGTCGAAGTAGTCCATGCTATCCCCGTGGTGCGGCGCCGGCGTTTCTGGCGCCGGGCAGCGGAAAAACGGTGCAGTGAAGATGACATTGTAAAGAAAATCAAGCTGTAAGCTATCATGCGGCGCGGCTTCCGTCAACTCGCCAGCGCGTCATGTTCGGGGACAATTTTTGGGTCTTCGTCGTCGGGGCGTAGCCGGCGGACGGGGATTGGCCGGATGAGTGCGGACCACGCGGGCGGAGGTTTCAGTCTGATAAAATACAGTGATCCCGCAACCTGTTGCTGCGGAAATCCCCCTCCCGCAACAAGGCAGGAGCACTGCGGGCACCATCCTCCTGCCGGGGAGAATGGATCTCTATGGCGCTATCGAAACGCCTTTTAGCGCTCATTGGCCTTTGTAGCGGAATGTGAAGGAATCAATCCTTTCTTGCCCCCGGACTGGCTGGCAAGAGCAACAAAGTTGACAGGGTTGATAATGAAGGCGTTCAGGCCAGCTCGCCGTGTCAGGTCTGCCACATGCTCCCTGATAAAGGGAAAGAGTATGGCTGGGCCGTGTATTGTTCCAATGCGTTCGATGTGATCCATTTCATCACTTTCAATAAAGAACGTGCCGCTATATGTTATCGAAAAATAAAACGGTTTTTCAGACTTCGTTGTAGTTGTAAGTGTCACTATAAGTTCACTTTTTTCATTTGAGAAATGAGTCTCGATTTCAATTGTAAATTGTATCGCCGCAGAGTCATGGATAATATCGTCCGGTTCGCGCCCGAAAGCGCATTTTAAGAGGTATATATTTACTATGCGCATTTTTCATGCTCCGAAAATGTATCAGAAAAATGAAATGTTGCATTAACCAGTGCCTTGTCCAGGGCAAGGCTCACTTTTTCATCTTGTATGAATTTATATTCTTGTGTGCATGTCAGTGTTGTATTTCTTGTGTCTCTCAGTCCTCCATCGAATACACATTCCAGCATCGACGGATGATAGAACAAAATGCGGAGAAGATGACTTGTCGTTTTGCTGGGACGCATCGCTCCGTTCTCATATTTTGCAAAATTTTTTACTCCGACCCCCAATATTTCGGCAAATTTCGCCTGGGAAAAAGAAAGCGCCTTGCGAACCTTCCGGATTTCCTGCGGGGAAAGGAGTCCGTCCACATGGTTTCGGAACGTTGCCAGTTCCTGCTCACACGAAGCATTGTCTCCAGGGGCAACAAAGTCCTCTTCACAGCTGTCACAGACATGACTTACGTAATTCTCGAAGGAGATACTCTGGCCTTTGTAACAAAACGTTGCTTCTCCAATCTTTTTATGTATGACACCTTCGCCGCAAAAAGGGCAGGGAGAACCATCGGCAATCGATTGTGATCTTCTAATATTCATTTTCATTTTCCTTGAATGAAGTGATAAGCAAAATACAGTAATCTTCATTTTTTCCAATTGTAAATTTCACGTATACTTGTTTGTCGTCATATGTCGTAATATATGCGTCTTGCCATCTTCCCTTTACATTCCAGTCGTGTGTTGATTTGTAGAAATTGTGCTGCGCCAAGTTCATTACAACATCTGCTATCGTGTCATTAGTTGCTCCGAGATGTTCAAATGCTGTCATCCTCGCCTGCTTTGCAATACAAAAACAACCCTCCCTGACCAATCGCTTGATACTTTCGAGCGTGTAATGAGGTTTCCCTTTGTGGTCGCAGCCGATGCTCTTCATATAGGTACTGTAACGGTACTTTCTGGGTTTGTCAATGGCCTCGTGTGGTCTGTGTCGTTTCGTGTGTGTTTGGCCTCATCTCCGCATTTGGCCAGTCCCTGTCCAGGGCAACACCTGCCCATCGAACCCCTTTCGCCTCTTATCGCCCGGTGCGTCGGATGCGGGCATCATTTCGTCCCGTGTCGCTTGGCACAGCTTGACACGCGGGCGTGGCCGCTGCAATAACCGAACGCATCGGAGGTGAATGTCGCAGCCCGGTTTGGAGCTGCATTGCCGTTCCGGGAGCGTTCGCTGCGACCCGAGGGAGGGTTTGATGGATTTCTTGTCTGTTACCTATCGTCCCATAGGCATCATCCACAGCGCGCACCGTGTCCCCGAAGAGACGCCCATTCAGCCGGTCTTTGCCCGCGGTTGTACGGGGAGTGTGGAGCTGTTCGAAGAGTTTGCCGAGGGGCTGCGCGACGTGGAGGGGTTTTCGCACCTGTACCTCCTCTTCCATTTTCATTGCTCGGGTGCCCCCAATCTGCTCGTCAAACCCTTTCTCCAGGACGTCGAGCGCGGGGTCTTTGCCACGCGGTTTCCGTGCCGCCCGAATTCCATCGGGTTGAGCATCGTGGCGCTGACCCGACGCGAGGGGCGATTTTTGTATCTCGACGGCGTGGATATTCTGGACGGGACGCCGCTTCTGGACATCAAGCCATACACCGCCAGATTCGACAATCTGGTTACCGAGCGGAATGGCTGGCAGGACGAGGTCGGCGAGGATACGGCGCAGCGCCGTGGGCGCAGGGGCTATGCCGGAGCAGATTTCGAGTGATCCGCCCGCAGAGCGTCCGTGGAAGACACGGCTGCTCCCGGGCAGGCGGGGAGTCCCTGCGCTGCCTGGCGGTCGCCTCGCCGCGTGGGGCAGGCAAGGGAGGCGTCAGCCCTTGTTGCGTACGATTTCCGTGCCGATCCCTCCCGGCGTGAAGAGTTCGAGGAGAACGGAATTCTCGATACGGCCGTCGATGATGTGGGCCTTTTCCACGCCGGCGTCGAGGGCCTCCAGACAGCATTTCATTTTGGGGATCATGCCGCCGCGTACGGTGCCGTCGCCTATGGCCATGGCCGCGGCCGGCAGGGTGAACGAGGACACGAGCTGTCCGTTCTTGTCCAGCACGCCGGTTACATCCGTGAGCAGGATCAAACGCTTGGCCTTGAGCGCCGCGGCCACGGCGCCGGCGACGGAGTCGGCGTTGATGTTGTAGGTCCGGCCTCGCTCGTCGACGCCCACGGGCGCGATGACCGGGATGAACCCCTCGTGCTCGAGCGAGCGGATGAGCGAGGTTTCGATCGTGACCACCTCGCCCACGTTGCCCAGGTCGATGAGCTCCGGCGGGGCGTTCTCGTGATCGAGGTACATCTCCAGCTTGGAGGCCTTGATCAGCCAGCCATCCTTGCCGGACAGGCCCACGGCCTTGCCGCCGTTGAGATTGATCAGATTGACGATGTCTTTGTTCACGCGTCCGACGAGGACCATTTCCACAACATCCATGGTGGCGTCGTCGGTGACGCGCAGGCCTTCGCGAAATTCGCAGCTGATGCCCAGGCTGTCGAGCATCCGGCCTATCTGCGGCCCGCCGCCGTGGACGATGACCGGATTGATGCCGATGTATTTCAACAATACGATATTTTTGGCAAAGGCCCGGCGCAGGGACTCGTCTTTCATGGCGTGGCCGCCGTATTTGATGACAACGCTCTGGCCGTGGAATTGGCTGATGTAGGGCAGGGACTCCATCAGCAGCTTGGCGACGCGTTTCCCTTTTTCCATCTGAACTCTCCTCCGGCCCTCGCGGCGCGGGGCGCATTGCCCGGGCGAGGGGTATGCCCGG
>CAZGAH010000028.1:0-820 GCA_964523295.1 uncultured Desulfovibrionaceae bacterium
AAAAGTTTAGATGCTCTTGTGCAGTTCCCTGAAACAATGGAACATTGTTTCAGGGCAGAGCCTTGCTTCAAGGCGAAACTGCGCTAAATATAATTGAGCAGGCTCATCTGCATGATCATGGACGATGATTTCAGAACACTTTGGTAGACCAGCTGCTGCTGCGAGAGCTGTGTCATGAGGTCGGCGACGTCGACGTCCTCGATCTGACTGAGTCGTTCGCTTTTGTTGTAGATAAGGCTGGTGAGCATGTTGCTGGTTATCTCCAGCCGGTTTTCCCGGCCTCCGACGCTGGCCGCCACGGTCATGACGTGTTCATGGGCCACGGAGATGTCCGCCAATCCGCGCTGAATGCCGCTCTGGTTGTTGGTCTCGACGTAGCCGATGAGCTTTCCCAGCGATTCGAACAGGTTTTTCGCAACACCACCGAAGGCCGGGGTGACGTTGCTGGCGCATGGGGACTGCTTGTATATCCCGCCGAAGACATCCTTGCCGATGTTGTTTACGGCGATTGTTTCCCCGGCTGAAATCTCAAAATAGATTTTCGCTCGCCGGGGTCGGACCATGAACTGGTCGCCCCGGTTGAGCTGGGCCGCGGCGTTCGAGGTGCTCAGTTCCAGAAAACCGCCCGGGAGTACGAGCGAGGCGCTGAGTCCGGATGTCCCGGATGTCGTGTTGCCGGTAACCCAGGATATCCCCTTGTTCAGGCTGTAGGAATACTCGATGTGCCCGGACAGCGATACCGCGGCGGTATTGTCGATACGGACCATGATGTCGTTGGGAAAGGTCCCGGTCGCCTGGCCCTGGATGGTCCGCTGGCCGT
>CAZGAH010000028.1:830-3642 GCA_964523295.1 uncultured Desulfovibrionaceae bacterium
GGTCGACTTCGATGCCGTCTTCGTCGTCCCCCTGATACATGGCCGTAGGCCGGACCCAGAGCCAGGTGCCGTTGGAGGCCAGGCTGCTGTTCACGGTGGTGTCCACGGCGTGGACGGCGCTCCCCTGGTCCAGCTGCACGCGCACCCCGTTGAGATTCAGGGTGTCCTGCCCGGCGGCGAGCGTGGACCTGGTCCAGGTCAGACCACCGTCTTTGGAATAGCGGTAGTCGAGGTTGTTGACGCCGCCCACGGCACCGCTGGCCAGGAACTGGACCATGACGGTGTAGTCGGCGTTGCCGGTGATGCGATAGTTCGCCGAGGCGTCGGAGCGGTTGGACGTGGCGTTGAGCGCGTAGGTAAAGGCCGGCTGCCCGGTTTTCTGCCCGGCGAAGATGTGACTGTCCTCGAATTCGGTGTTGGCAAGGGTGATGGTCTGGGAAAAAAGCTGCCGCATTTCAAACGACACCTGAACGCGGTTCTGCTGGCTCATGGTGCCGGTTGCGGCCTGCTCGGCCAGGGACTTGAACCGGGTCAACACGGTGCTGACCTCGAGCAGCGTGGAATCGGCCTGGTTCAACCACCCCTTGGCCGTATCCACGTTCATCTGAAACTGCTTGAGTCCGGCAATCTGACTGTCGTAACCCATGATGCGGGCCGTGCCCACGGGATCGTCAGAAGGTCTGGTGATCTTTTTCTGGCTGGAGGCCTTGTAGTTCAGTTCCATGAGTTCGCTCATGGCTGAATTCATGTTGTTCACGTATTGGGTGAACATGCCGCGCTGCGAGACTCTGAATGCGCACATGACGTTGTCCTTTTGTCTGCAAGGCCTGTCCGGATTACTGCTTCAATCCGAGAATCGTCTGCATCATCTGGTCCGCGGTGGTGATCAGCTTGGCCGCGGCCCGGTATGAGTTCTGGTATTTGATCAGGTTGCTCATTTCCTCGTCCAGATTCACGCCGGAGACGGCGTTCTGCCGTTCGTCGAGATCGTCGGCCAGGGACTTATAATAGGTGAATTTGAATTTGGCCGCCGAGGTGTCGGCGCCGACCGTCGCGACCGTTGTCGAATAGTACTCCAGGATCGACTGGGTCGAGCCGGCGTCGTAGACGCCGACAATGCTGACTTTCATGGACCGCAGGACGGAGATGCCCATGGCCGTGGAGTTGTCGCCGCTGTTGAACTCGCCGGCGCCGTTGATGTGTCCCGCCGCCAGGCGGGCCTGGTTATTGAGCACCTCGGTATTCACGGCAATCAGTTGCGGGCTTGAGCCCTGGAAATAGGTGTTGATGCCCAGCCCGGCGAGCAGCCCGGCGGAGTCGTCGCCAAAGCCGAACTTGTAGCCCGGGCGGGCCGTGATCTGGAGCTGATTGTTGATGATCGTGGCCGAAACATAGGCTCCGAAGGTATTGTTGAAGGCGTTGCGCACGTCGTTGAGAGAATGGATCGACGGATCGAAATTCTGGATGCCCGCGGTCGCAGGATCGAAATCCAGGGGGCCGAAGGAGGCGCAGGAGGCCAGGGACGTGTTCGCGGACTGGAAGATGTAGACCTGGCAGTTGCCGCTGGCAAGACGGTCGTTCCAGACCAGCCCGGAGCTGTCGCTGCCCAGGGCCATATTCGCGTCGCGTACGGAATAGGTGCCCATGGTGCTGTTGATGGCGGTCAGCCCGGCGCCCTGGCTGTGCAGGCGGTTGACCTCCCAGATCAGGGTTTTGGTCATCGCGTCGAGCTTGTCGCGGTACTTGCCCACGTACGAGCTGGAGAGATTGAACAGCCCGGCGATGGTCCCCCCCGTGGCGCGCCGGCCATCATCGCTGCCGTCGGCCCGGATGACCGGGGTGATGTTCATGGCGTGGGCGGTATTCTCGTGCCAGTAGAGCCCGTTCTTGGGCATGACGTCGAATTTGTCGCCCACGGCCAGGGGCTGGGTGCTGTTCTCGAAAAAGATGTCTACGCCGGAGACATTGACGCTGGCGCTTTCCGGGCGGGCATGAAAATGACGCTCCGTGCCGTCGGCGTTCTTGAGCCAGGTCATGCCCCCGTCAGCGGAAACCCGGAACATGGCCGCTCCCGACGAAGTATCCACGTTTCCGGCGCGGACGACGTCGACGGTGTATTCGAAGGACGAGGAGCCGGAAAAATTGATCCGACCGTCAAAGGTCGAGCCCGGACTGAGCGACGGAATAGCCTGCGGGCCCTCGTAGGTGACCTCAAACGTCTCCGTGCCCTGGACCAGGGTCTGACCGGACAGGGTGATCAGGCTCCAGCTTTGGTTGATGCCGCTGGAGGTGCCGGTGTCCGCATTGGACAGGCCGGCGCTCTTGTCAATGACCCTGACGTCGATCTTTTCCGCCACCTGGCGCACGAGCTGGTCGCGCAGGTCAAGCAGCTGGTTGGCGTTGTTCTCGCCCGGGTAGTCGTGTACGTTGATCTGGGCGTTGACGTCGGCGATGCGCTTGAGCAGCATGTTGAGGTCGGTGACCTCCTGCTGCAACATGACTTCGCTCTGCTGCTGCAGGTTGGCCAGCTCCTGGTCCGAGCTGCGCAACAGTGACAGCATGTTCTGGGACTGGGTGACCAGCGCGGTCCGGCTGCTATAGTCCGCCGGCCGCAGGGAGAGATTCTGCCAGTTGTCGAAAAAAGTGGAAAGGCTGGCGCTGATGCCGTCGGTCTGGGACTCGTTTAACAGGCCGTCCACGCCGGACAGGTTGTCGTAGAGCGTCTGGTAACGCGAACTCAGGGTGGACTGGGAATTGTACTGGGCCTCGATGAAGTAGTCGAAATGGCGTACGACCTCGGCGGCCTGCATCC
>CAZGAH010000028.1:3652-11960 GCA_964523295.1 uncultured Desulfovibrionaceae bacterium
GCGCACCGACCGCCGCGAATAGCCGGGCGTGTTGACATTGGCGATGTTGTTGCCGGTGGCCTCAATGGCAGACTGGTTGCCAAACAGAGCCCACGAGCCGATGTCGAGCAGGGAACCGATGCCGCTCATCAGAGCCTCCCGCGAATGAGCGCCGCTTCCGGCCGGGCGTTTTTGTATTTACCGGCGGCAGAATAGGCGTCTTTTTGCTGCGGCGTGACCTTTTTCTGCAAAAAATCCAGCAAATTCGAATTCTGGTCCATCAAGGCCAGGACCAGCTGAGTATTTTTTTCCGCCTGCCGGGCTCCGGACTGCTCGATCGTGTCGATCCGCTTGAACAGCGCCGCCAGTTCGTCCGCCTGCCCGGCCAGCTCCGGCCGACCGGCTGTGGCCTGCTGCCGCAAAAAGGCTATATACTGGACGAGCTTCTTGCCCTGGAGCATCTTCTTCAGCCGCGTGCGCTCGGCAACGAGTTGTTGCATGAGCTCCTGAATCGAGAATTCGAGATGCGTAACTCCCTGAGGATCGAGCGTCCTCAACAGTTCGTATTCTTCGAGCAGCAGAGATTCCAGAAGCTCCATGCCCTTGGCCTGGCGGAAAAGATTGTCTCGGATCATGCGTTGCATGGCGTTTTTCCTCGTCTCAGCTCGCGTCGCTTACGTTCGTTCCGGCCATGAGCTGCTGCCGGACCTTTTCCGGATCCCAGGCCAGGTCGTTCTGACGTACTTCAAAATGCACATGCGGCCCGGTGGAATGTCCGGTACTTCCTGCTTTTGCAACAACCGTGCCGGCGGTAACGTAGTCGCCGACTTTGGCTGTATTGTCGCTGTTATGGCCGTAAAAGGTCTGCCAGCCGTTGCCGTGCTCAAGCACTACGAGCTTGCCGTAGCCCTCGCGCTCGCCGGCAAAAACGACCCGGCCGTCCCACGAGGCCTTCACCGGATCGCCATACTCCGCGGCGATGTCCACGCCGGCATGAAATGTGCGCTCTCCGCTGAAGGGACTGCGCCGCCAGCCGAAGCCGGACGTGACCTGCCCGTCCGTCGGCCAGAGCATGGGCGCCGGACGCTGCGCACCGCGGGACTGGAGCGTGGAGACGGGCTTCAGGGACTCGATCGGCAACGCCGACTCCGGCCCGCCCTCATTATGCACGGCGCCCTGCTTGTTGCGGATGCCGCGGTCGAGCCGATCGAGCGGGGCCGGCTGCGCGGGCGCCGTTGGCGCCGCCACGGTCGGGGCGGTTCCCTGCGGCGCCTGAACGGCCTGAGGCGACGCCGTGCCGCTGTCGGGCGTAAAATGAAAGGACATGGCGTCGGCCGGCGTTGCGTCGGCCGGACTCTCGGGCGCGGCCTGGGGAGCCAGGCGGGTCCGGTCGGTCTGCCGGCTTGCCGGGCTGGGGCCTGTGGCCTGATTTCCGGCGATGCTGCCGGCCAGTTGCTCGACAGCCGTCAGCGTCGGTTCGTCGGTCTGGACCGCGGGACCGGCGCTGCCCGGCGCCCCGAGCGGGGCGGTCGGCGTATTCGGCTGCGTGCCTGCAGGCGACCAGGTCCCCGGCGCCGCGGCAGGGGCCACGCTCGCCCCGTCCGGGCCCTGCGCCTGCTTGCCGCGGGGCAGAATCGGCTTGACCACCCGGCCGGTACGTGCGCCAGGCCCCGTACGCAGGGCGGTGTTCGCCGCCGGCGCGGCGTCGGGCTGCGCAAGCCCGGTCGTTCCCGTGGTGGGGCGTTCGCGCAGCGTGCCCGGCCGGATCGTCGAGGTGGAAATCGCGGCCTTGGGGCCGGAACCGGAGGCATTCTCCCGGGCCGCCGGGCGCGCAGGGGCCGCGGGGCGGGCGGAGGCGGCGGGTGACGACGCCGGAAGACCAAAGGCGAAGTCGACGCCAGGATTTGCGACCGGAGCGACGCCCTGATTCGCCGGCGAGGCCATGGTCTCGGTCGCCTGGCGTATCGGCGCTGCGCCGAGCGCGGCGGCTCCTGGCGGCACGGCGCCTGGAGCTGAGGCCACAGGCTGCGTGGCGCCTGGAGCGGAGGCAGCGGCCAGCGTGGAGCCGGACGGCATTGCCGGGGACGTGCCCGCGGGGTCTGTGACCGGCGCCTGACCGGCGGCCATGGCGGCCGGGGTTCCGGGTCTGCGCACCGGGCGCAAGGGGCCGGGCTCCATCTTGCCTGCCGGGGGAAGGGTCCTCGCCGCGACAGCGGGGTCCTGGCCGTCCGAACCAGGCAACGGGGCCGCGACCGGGCCGACAGCAGCGGCCTCGGCCTGATTTTCATCCTCGAGCGGCGTATAGAGCGGGTTGCTGTCCAGGGGCTGGGCCGAAACCACGCCCGGGGCAGCGGCGGCCATGCTCTCGCGCGGCAGCTCGCCGGGGGCTCCGCCCGTGGCTTGTCCCAGGCGGTGGGTGGCGAGAGTTTTCCCGGCTGCGATTTCTGGCGTCAAGGCATTGATCGGCTTTGCGTTCTGTGCGCGGCTGGGGGATGTGGTGCGGCTGGCGTCCTCCATGCTGGCCTTGAGCTGGTCATAGAGCATCTTGCCCAGGCCGATGCCGCCCGAGTCGGCGAGCTTCTTGGAGACCTCCTGATCGAACATGGAGAGATAGAATTCCTCGTCCTTGCTGTGCAGGTAGCCGTCCTTGGGCAGCGTGGCGCGCATTTCCTGCCAGAGTTTGGTGATGAAAATGGTCTCGAACCCCTTGCAGGCCTCGCGCAGCTTCTTGTCATGGTCCGGACCGGGCTGGATGCGTTCCTTGAGGTTGCGGATCGCAAGCTCCTGCTCGAGCGACTGGCTGTGATTGGCCTGCGCTGTCAAGGAATTGGCGTCAAGCAGGGGCGTTTCCATTTAAATGACCTCCAGCTCCGCGTGCAGTGCACCCGAGGCCTTGAGCGTCTGCAGAATGGAGATGAGATCCCGCGGCGTGGCGCCGATGGCGTTGAGCCCGTCGATCATTTCCTGCAACGTCGCGCCTTCGATGAGCACCAGGCGATGCCGTTCTTCCTTCACGCCGATGGTGGTCTGCGGGACGGCCACGGTCTGGCCCTGGCTGAACGGCCCGGGCTGCGAGACGTTGGCACCTTCCTGGATCACGATCTGGAGATTGCCGTGCGATACGGCGACCTTGGAGAGACGGACGTTCCGGCCCAGCACCACGGTGCCGGTCTTCTCGTCCACCACGACCTTGGCCGGAGAGTCGGGGCTGACTTCGAGATTCTCGATCGAGGCCATGAAGGGCACGAGATTGTTCTGGTAGGACTCCGGCACGTGGATGTCGATGGTGGAGACATCCTCGGCGCGCGCGTACTCGCCGCCCAGCGATTCGTTGATCTTGTCCACGATCTGCTGCGTGGTGGAAAAATCGGAAAGCCCCAGATGCAGGCTGAGTTCGGTCTGACGATTGAACTCGAACGGTACGCCACGCTCGATCATGCCGCCGTTCGGAATCCGGCCCACCGTGGTGATGTTTTTCTGCGCCGTCGCCGCCTGGCCCTCGGCCGAGTAGCCGCCCAGGGCCAGGGAACCCTGCGCCAGGCCGTAGACCTGCCCGTCGATGCCCTTGAGCGGCGTCATGAGCAGCACACCGCCCAGCAGGCTTTTGGCGTCGCCCATGGACGAAACGGTGACATCGATCCTGGTGCCCGGCTTCGCGGCCACGGGCATCTGGGCGGTGACCATCACGGCGGCGATGTTCTTGGGCGTCAGTCTGGTCGGATCCACGCCCACGCCCATGTTTTCGAGCATGTTGACCATAGACTGGATGGTGAAATCGGACTTCTCGGTGGTCCCCGTGTCATTAAAACCGACCACCAGGCCGTACCCCACGAGCTGGTTGTTGCGCACGCCGCTGAAGTTGCCGATGTCCTTGATGCGTACGGCCCGGGCCTGCGCCGGGAGCAGCAGCAGACCCAGGAGCAGCAGGATCCAGAACAGGAGCGCCCGATGTCGGGTCGGAACTGTCAGGGTGTCAGAATGGTTGGACAGCATGATCTTTTCCTTGCCAGACGCGGTGATAACGGCGATCAGAACGGCCAGACATTGTCGAGCAGCCGCATGACCCAGCCGGCCTTCTGCTTGTCCGCAAGCACGCCCTTGCCGTAGTATTCGATGCTGGAGTTGGCCAGGCTGGTCGACTCCACGGTATTGTCCGCGCCGATATCGCGCGGCCGCAACAGGCCCCGGACCACCAGCACCTGCGTTTCCTCGTTGACGCGGGTTTCGCGCGCGCCCTCGACCTGCATGAGCCCGCCCGGCAGCACCTTGACCACGCGCACGGCCACGGTGGCCTTGACGTCGGTCTTGCGGTCGGTCGTGCCTTCGCCCTTGAACTTGTTCTTGGTGTGCGTGTTGACGATGCCCTTGTTGTCGCCGCCGGTGTTGGCGCGCAGACCGAGGACATTGGCGCCGCCGACGGGGTCGATGCCGGTCTCGTCCTTGTTGAAGAAGGTAGAGACGCCAAGCTCCAGGTATGTTTCACGCTTGGTATCGGTCTTGGCGTACTGTTTGCCTTTGGACACGTCCACGATGTTGACGATGACGATATCGCCCACGCGCCGGGCGCGGTTGTCGGAAAAGAGATAGTCGGCGTTGCCGGGGTTAAAGAGCGAGCCCGGATTGCGCGCGCCGCCGTCCTGCAGGTCGTCGACCGGGGGCGGGGTCATGGACGGAAGGTTCTCGGCGTTCTGCATCCGCTGCATACAGCCCGCGAGGGACAGAATCGTGCAGCACAGCAGAAGCGTAAGTAGTCTGGTCATGGCGTTTTCCTCTCTTTTCGCGCGCTCACCAGACCTGTACGGTCTGGGCATCCTGAACGCGGGCAAAGACTTGAACTTTTGTTTGCAAATTACGCACCGGAATGCTTGCGTTGAAGCCGCCGTCGGCAAGCGCCTCCGCCGGGACCTCCAGCCGCACGTTCTTGCCGACGTACGTCAGGCGGACCTTATCGCCCCGGCGGACCATGGGGATGCCCTCGATGTTTTCGGCATAAATGGGCTCAGATTGTCCGATCGGGCGCCGTATGCGCCAGGGACCGCCGCGTCCGTCCCAGATGTCTCCCCGCAGATAGGCGAGATTCTTGCGTATAAAGGTGATCCGCTCGGGCGTCAGCTCGTCGCCGTTGTTCAGAGGCCTGGCCGCGGCCGGCACGGTAGCCCAGATGTCGAGGAGAACGCCGCCGGTGTATTTCCGCCCGGGCCGGTTATCCAGGGTCATCTCGGTGAAGCGCAGGGCCACGCGACCGGGTTTGAGCCCGGCCTGCGCCAGTTCCACGTCAACGCGGTTGGCCGGGTCGCTCAGAAAAATGTAGGCCGGCAGCTTGAAATCCCGGAACTCGGCCTCGCCGCCCAGGCTGGCGGCCTGCGTTGTCAAAGCATTGACGGCCAGCTTCGCAATCTGATCCTGCATGAGCACCGCGCCCCCGCGCTGCAGGGCCAGGGCAGACGGCAGGGAGCAGAGCGCGGCCATTTCGTCGCCGAGCGCGGCGAGCAGAGCGGCATGCAGCCGGCTCTTGGTGATCTGCATGGGCTTGAACTGCCGCTCGGGAGCGGGCCAGAGCGGTTGCGCCGAAAGCTCCTGCCAGAGCGAAGGATCGATCTCGCCGGCCGGGTCGGCGATTTCGCCGAGCAGCACGGTGTCGTTGGCAACGATGGCGGCGGGCCGAATGGCGATGCGCCAGGGTGGCGTGTCCGTAGCGGCAGCCAGCTGGACGATTCCGGCCATGACGACGGCCAGACCGAAGGCCAGCGCCGTGCGTATGCGACGGTGTCGCGAAGCGGTGCGGGTATCGGACCTTGACATGATACTCTCCTGGTGCGGGTCGTTCCGGGACCGAGGCGGGAGCCGGAGCAGCCTGCCCGGGCGGGATCGCCCCGCCCGGGGTTTACCGTTTGAGCTGGTTGGCTATGCCCAGCATGGAGTCGGACGTGGTGATGGATTTGGAGTTGGCTTCATAGGCGCGCTGGCCGACGATCATGTTGACCATTTCGTCGACGATTTCCACGTTTGACATTTCCAGAAATCCCTGGGCGATGGTGCCGACATTGTCGCTGCCGGCCGTGCCTTCGGTTTCGTCGCCCGAGGCGTCGGTCTTGTAATAGAGGTTGCGGCCGGCGCTCTTGAGTCCGGCCGGGTTCATGAAGGTGTAGAGCGGGACGTCAGCGGCGGCCAGTTCCCCTCCGTTGCGGTCCAGGGCGCTGATGCGCCCGTTTTCCGTGACCACGATGTTCACCGTATCCGCCGGGACGGTGAATTCGGGCTGCAACACGTAGCCGTTGGCGGTCACGATCGTGCCGTCGTTGTTCAGCTTGAAGGCCCCGGCGCGCGTATAGGCGTTCTCGCCGTTGACCTGCACCTGAAAAAAGCCGTCGCCCTCGATGGCCAAATCCAAGGGGTTGCCGGAGTTCTGATAGTCGCCCTGGGTGAAGAACTTGTGGACCGTGGTGGGCCTGACGCCCATACCGATTTCGATGCCGGTGGGGATACGCCCGCCGTCGGGCGTTTCCGAGCCAGCGACCTTGAGATTCTGATACATCAGGTCCTCGAACTCGGCCCTGTTCTTCTTGAAGCCGATGGTGTTGACGTTGGCCAGGTTGTTGGCGATGACGTCGATGTTCATCTGCTGGGCGATCATGCCCGTAGCCGAAGTCCACAGCGAGCGCATCATAAGCTGGTCTCCTCGATAGTGTGGTTACGTGGTTCGTCCGACTTTCTGAATGGCCCGCTCGTCCATTTCCTGCGTGGACGAAATCATCTTCTGATACGACTCGAAGGCGCGATGGGCCTCGATCATGTTGACCATTTCCTCGACGACGTTGACATTGGGCGCCTCAAGATACGACTGCGCCACCTCGGTCTGGTCGGCCTCCGCCTCCACGGCCTCGCTGTCGGGGCGCAGCCGGTAAAGATTGTTGCCAAATTTCTGCAAGTCTTCCGGCTTGTCGAGCTTGACCACGTCGAGCTGGCCGACCTGCTCCTCGTTGACGTAAACCTGACCCTGGGCGTCGATGCGGACCACGGCATTCACCGGCAAGGTGACCTCGCTGCCGCCCGCCAGCACGGTGAACCCCTGCGGCGTGCTCAATACGCCCTCCGGGTTGCGGACAAAGTGCCCGTCACGCGTGTACATATCGCCGGATTGGGTTCTCACCTTGAAAAAACCCTCGCCGACAATCGCGACGTCGAGCGGGTCGCCGGTCTCGCGCATGGCCCCCTGGGCGAAATCGGTCTTGCTGTCGACCAGGCGCACGCGCGAAAGATGCAGGGGACGCGGAAAGAGTTCCTTGTCGCGCAGCGAGAGCACGGGCTGCATAATCCGCTCGTGCGCGAAAAAGCTCATGGTGTCTTCGAAGGCCAAACGGTCCTGCTTGTAGCCCGTGGTGTTCACGTTCGCCAAATTATTGGCGATGACATTGAGCCTGTGCTCGTTGCTCAAAGCCCCGAACAAGGCGCTGTACATACTGTCTTGCATGGCGGGACCTCCTTTGCAGGGATACTAGCAAGAAGGAGGCCAAACAAAGAGGATCAGGGGAAAGCGGAGGAACTCCGGGAAAGGGGCAATGCGCCGCGGCTGCGCGTGTCGAGCCGAGGGCTCTTTGGAGGCCATACCCAATCGAGACCACAGCTCCTTGACCCGCTCCGGATATCGGCTCTATATTCCTTACGGAACGCGGACGATGCCGATGAACGGGTGACAATGGCGCACCCGGAGAAAAGGCGTACATCCGGCCACGGCGTTCAGCAGACACTGAGAACGACGCGGAGGAACAGTCATGAGCAATACCGGTATTGCGGCAACGCCTCGAATCCACGGACTGGCCGTCAGTAACTATCGTGCGTTGCGACGGGTGTCCCTGGCGCCGCTCTCGCCATTGACCGCCCTGCTTGGCCCCAACGGTAGCGGCAAGTCCACCGTATTCGACGCGTTCGCCTTTCTTGCCGAATGCTTTTCTTCCGGATTGCGCAAGGCCTGGGACCAGAGGGGGCGCTTCAAGGAGCTGCGCAGCCGGGGGCAGACCGGCCCCATTGTCTTCGAAGTCCGCTTTCGCGAACAGCCCGATACGCCGGTTATTACCTTTCATCTGGAAATCGACGAGGAACCGGGCGGCCCCGTGGTCGTGGCGGAGTGGTTGAAATGGCGGCGACAATCGCAGGGTAAGCCCTTTCATTTTCTCGATTTCAAACGCGGCGAAGGGTACGCCATGATCGGAGACAGTCCGGACGAGTCCGGCGCCCGTCTCCCGACCCGGCTCGCCTCCCCTGAGTTCCTGGCCGTCAACACCCTCGGCCAGTTGCAGGAGTACAGGCCGATAGCGGCCTTGCGCCGCTT
>CAZGAH010000028.1:11983-29089 GCA_964523295.1 uncultured Desulfovibrionaceae bacterium
CCGGCCCGCAGGAACACCTTTCCCGGTCCGGCGACAATCTGCCCAATGTCATTCAGTATCTCAAAGAACAGCATAGCGAGCGACTGGAAACGATCTTTACGGTCCTGCGACAAAGGATCCCCTGCCTGCACGCCGTTGACGCCCGTGAGCTGGACGACGGGCGGCTCCTTTTGCAGTTGAAGGATGCGCCGTTTGAACGCCCCATCCCGTACAAGTACATTTCCGATGGCACGATGACGCTGCTGGCCTATCTGCTATCCCTCTACGATCCCAACCCGCCCCCGCTCATTGGCATCGAGGAGCCGGAAAACCATCTGCATCCCCGCCTGCTCGCAGAACTGGCCGAGGAGTGCCGCGAGGCCAGCAGCCGCTCGCAACTGATTGTCACGACGCACTCCCCGTTCTTCGTGGACGGATTGCGCCCGGAGGAAGTATGGACCATTTACCGCAACCAGGACGGCTACTCCGAAGTCCGGCGGGCGGCGGATGTCAGGGGGGTCAAGGAATTTTTGGAACAGGGCGCAACCTTGGGCCAGCTCTGGATGGAGGGCCAGCTCCGCGCAGGCGACCCGCTGACCGCATCGGGCGAGCCTTTGCCCGCCACGGAATGCGAGTGCAGCTGACGGTCCGGGCCAACCGCATCCCCAGTCCCCGGAGCGCACATCCAGCCGGTCACTCCCTCAATTCAGCCATGCACTGCCCGGTCAGCGCCATGGAGAGGAACGTGAGGCTCTGAGCGTCCTCCATTTCGGCACAATAGTCGCTCCAACTGGAATGAGGCGTCCTGGCCAGCGACTCGTACGTCTTTGCAAAACGAAGATAGAGCGCTTCGTCGCCCAGGCGGATGGCGATGCAAACGAGGATGTCAGTGGATATATTTATCCAGGTCAGCGTCGGCACAGGTAAAGGCGTTGAATACCGCAAAGTCTTCAACGCGGCGAAATTCCCAGGCGTTACTCCTGACGCTGTTTTCTGGATGCAACATATTCCAGGACCTTGAGGCGGGCTTGTTCGAGTTTCGCAGGATCGCCCACGGGGTAGGCAGGCGTCTTCAAGCCTTCCTCCACGCGGCGCAGGAAGTCTTCGGTCTGCCGGGCGTTCAACTTCGGCGTGCGATGTATCGGCATGGCCATGGTGCGTGCCCCTTGCGTTCACAGCCCGCGAGGCCTGAGCGTTGGCAATGGGAAATTCCCATCGACGTTAGGCGGCAACCTCGACCTTGAAAGGGTCTCGGTCCGCGTCATGTTCGGCGTGGCGAATGCTGATGACTGCGCTTGCCCCTTGCGCGTCGAGAACACGCTTCAAGGCTTCGAGAAAATGTTCGCCGTCGCCCTCTTCCATGACAGCGTTGAGATATTCGACGGCAAACTCTCTATCCTTAAGACTCTCTGCCCGAATGTCATTGAGCATCTGCATCGTAACGCCTCCTGTAATCATCCAGAAAATCCCAAGCTTTTTCGATGTCGCGACGTTGTGAGGATTTATCGCCGCCACACAGCAGGACAACGACGGAGTCATGATGTCTGCCATAATAGACTCGATAGCCCGGACCAGCATCTACGCGCAGCTCGGAAACGCCTCTTTGAACCGGCTTCGAATCTCCGAAATTCCCTTTTTCGATGCGCTCCAATCTGACCAGAATACGAGCTTTGCCTGACTTGTCGCGGAGTGCCCTGAACCAGTCCATAAACGGGCACACGCCGATTTCGGTTTCGTAGATGATGACGGTTAGCTTTTGTGCCTCCATTGCTCCCTGCCTACCGCCTGCCTGCCCCGATGTCCACACCCTTTGCCGCCCGTGTTGCCGTCTGGGTCCGAGCCGTCACGGGGAGTTCTTTCGTGGCGTTGGCAGGGGAAAATTTCAATCATTCGAGCTTCAGGCTTCCGGCACGCCATTTTTTGAGGTCGAAGAACATGATGCGCGTTGCGCCTTCGCTGCGTTCGGGCAAAAGGAAGTCAAAGCCGTTGCGCTGGTAGAAGGTGAGCACGGGCTTGCAGTTATAAGCGTCTACCGTAATAAAGCGGCAGCCCGTGCGGTTGTTCGTGGTGAACAGCTCTTTGACGATGTTTACCATAGTCGAGCCCGCTCCATGGCGCGTAAAGGCCGCGTCTACGCCAAGCCGACCGATCTTCACGGCGGGATAATCTTTGTAACGTCTTACACGGTTATCCACCATGCGCCGCAGACGATTTGACGACAGCGCAAGCGCGTCGTTTAAGAGACTGATAAAGGCTATGGGTAAATCTGGCGCCTCAAGAAGAGCATAAAAATACGTTTCAGCAATCAGCTCGGCTTTGTGAAACGCTGCATCCTTGTGGATATACTCATCCAGGTCAGCGTCGGCACAGGTAAAAGCGTTGAATACAGAAAAGTCTTCAACGCGACGAAACTCATACCCGTTAATCTTCAGGTTGTTTCCTGGATGCAGCATATTCAAGCACTTTTGCGCGTAGCAGCTCGAGTTTCGCAGGATCGCCCACGGGGTAGGCAGGCGTCTTCAAGCCTTCCTCCACGCGGCGCAGAAAGTCTTCGGTCTGCCGTGCGTTCAACTTCGGCGTGCGATGTATCGGCATGGCCATGGTGCGTGCTCCTTGCGTTCACAGTTCGTCATAAACTTTCCTGCCTCTACCGCCTGCCTGCCCCGATGTCCACACCCTTTGCCGCCCGTGTTGCCGTCTGCCGTGCCCTGCGTGGGGTTCTGCCGTCTCGGGTAAGCGCTTCCGTGGCGTTGGCCGGGGGGAATTTCATTCGGCGTTATGCGGCCAGAAAGCGCCGTGGATCGACGTTCAACGCGTTGGCCAGCGTGCGGGCGTTGTGTCGGCCAATCGGGCGCCGACCAGGAGCAGACCGGGTAATGCTTCGTCCGCGTAGCTCCGGGCTTCGCGCCAGGGGACGGGACGTTTCCTGTCAGCTTGCCGCCCGCTTGCGATGATGATTGACGTAGGCCTCCAGGACGTGGTTGATGCGTCGCTGATAGCCCGGTCCGCCTTGCTTGAAGAAGTCAAGCACGTCGGGCTTGATGCGGATGTACACCGGCACCATGCACGGCTCCGGTCCCTTCAGTTCGGCGTCCGCCCAGAAAGCGGCATCCGTGGGCGGGGCGTCGGCGTCGGTCCCGGCGTTGTGCAGGGCTTCGGTATCGCTCATGGCGTCAACTCGTGTCCAGTCGCTGGATTTCGTGCTCATAAACAACCCGCTCGGAGGCGGCGTTTGCGCTCATCCCATGCAACCGGTTCATTTCGATGTATTATATATATATCCGTATATATCCCGGGTCAAGGCCTGATTTTGGACTCCTGGTCAGGCAGACAAACGTCATGCAGCCGTGCACTGCCCGGCCGGCGCCGCGGAGCCGGCTCCGGGAATGGCACCGCGGGCCGGACGCTGCGTTGCGTCCGGCCCGCGGGCGGGAAGGTGTTGCGCGCCCGTTACTTCGACAACGGCGTCTGGCGCTGCGTCGGGGCCTGTCTTGTCGGGACCTCGCGCTTCGTGGGCGCTTCCTTTTTGATGTAGTTGCGCTTGGGGTCGGCCGGTCTGGTCGGGGCGATGCCGGACGGCTGGTTCGCGCCGGGCTCCATTTCGGGCGCGACGCCGGAGTCGAACTCGGGCACCTCCGGCTGCGCGCCCGGATTGACCGGCCCGGCCCCGAAGGCGCGCTCGCAGACAAACGACACGAGCAGGGCCACGGCCAGCGTCAGGTTCAGGATGAATCGCGAGAGATGGGTTCTCATGGTCTTTCTCCTCCTTCTGAACGCGGTTTACGGGGCCAGCGTGGTGATCGGGGCCTCGTCGCCGCCGGAACGGAATTTCACCTCGTAATTCGTGATGTTCGCGATCTGCGTCTTGGCTCCGGTGCCCTCGGTGAATCCGATGAGCACGGTTTCCATCTGCTGGTGCTGCGCCGCGGTCAGGTAGAGTTCCTTGGTGATCACCGGCAGGTAGGTATTCCCGCTGGTGGTGACGTTGAAGTCCTTGTCCAGGTCCGCCAGGCTCGAGAGCTTCGGCTTGCCCACGACCGGGCAGTTCGGCGTGGACACGGCCTGGCAGATGTATTCCGAGCAGTTCGGCCCCGTGCAGCTGTGTACCCACGTCTTCAGGGTGTACTTGTACTTGTCGGTATAGGCGCCGCTCGTTTCCGCCACCAGGTTGCGGTGCATTTCAATCCTGACGCCGAACAGCTTGGAGGCATCGCTGGTTTCCCACCATTTCTGGGTGCTGTCGGTGGCGACGAAAACGCTGTCTGTGGCCGTGTTCTCGCCGGTGCTATGCTTGTTGTCGTCATAAGTGACCAGACCCACTGCGGTGGGCGATGCGCCGGAGGCGCTTGTCTGGTCTTTGCACGAAAACCCGTTCGCGCACCCGCTTTCCAGGTCGTTGCCCCAGAAGACGTAGCCGATATGCTTCGAGGATGCCTTGTCCAGCCGGCTTGAATAGACGTTGTCGTTCATCCGCCAGCAGACGCAGGTATTGCCCGAATTGACGTAGGTATCGAATTCAACGCCGAACTTGGGCGCGACAATTCCGTTTCGCGTGGCGTCTACCCACTTGAGCACGTTGGCGTGCCACTTCCCGTTTTCTCCGGCGTAGACGCGACTATCGCCGGCCCAGGCCAGAAGTTCGCCCATGGACGAATCGCCGCCAATGGAATTGTAGGTGTTCTGGTCGCCGTTGATCAAGCCGAACACGAAGCCGTCCGCCTCCTGCGTCAGGAACTGCGTGGAATAGAAGACGCGCACGCCCTGGCCAAATTCGCATTCTCCGTCAACGCAGTTGAGATTGACGCCCTTCTTGGTCCCCTTGAACCAGATCGCGCCAAAGGCGTAAAGTTCGCCGGCGCCGAGGGAAATGCCCTTGTTTTCGGCGAGCATGACGATGGGGTTCTTGCCCGGATCGGACTCCACGATATTGTGCTCGTCGCCGAAGGTGATGTTGGCCTTGGGCGCACGACTCTGTTCCCGGACAAAAAAGTTCGGCGTCAGATTCTGAGCGACCTGGATGGCGCCTGTGCCCGAGTAGCCCGTGACGTCGCCCCACATGTTCGTGTTCTTGTCCGAGTTGAGGATGATCCAGGTGTTGCTTTTGACCTGAATGCTTCCGCCTGGGCACATGTCGACCGGATCATTCCAGGCGACAGCATTGCCGTTGGCGTCGGTAGACCGTTGCAGGTTGGTGAAGGTGTAGCCCGTGCCATTGTTTTTGCGCTCGGTGTATTTGTAATCACAGACTTGTCCTTTCTGCGTATTGAGTGAAATAATGCCGTTGCGGCGAGGAAAAATCTCGGCCCCCGCGCCGGCGTCGATGCTGCACCCCTGGCTCAGGGTCATTTGGCTGTGCTGCTGGATGGCCAGATAGTAGGTCAACGCGTTTTTTTCGTCATCGGCGCTGCCGTAGGGCGGGTCGGGCGGATCGACCTTCTTGCCCACCGTCGCATAGAGTGTCTTGAGGTCGGCGGAAAACGAGACAGCCTTGATATCCGCGTATTCCAGCGCGTTAACCTTGTCGAGTTCCTGGCTGTTTACCAGGTACACCGCGTCTTCGTTCTGGCCGAAAATGGGAATGGTGAACTTGCTGGAAAACGGCGAATTATCCCGGTTCTTCAGAGCGAAGGTCTGGTTCGCCGGCACGCCGACGTTGTTGATGGCCTGCAAGGCCCCCAGGCGGAATACCTTGGCCTCGAAAAAGAGGTCATTCTCGACGTTGAACTTGGGGATGTTGTTGATAAGACCGGTCTTCTGATCCAGGCTGCCCGTGGCGTTGATGAGCTGGCTCTCCAGGTAGCGCACGCCGGATTCCGCCATATAGTAGGCGCGCTTGGGGTGGTTGGTCACGGTGGTGATGTTCATCGAAGTCTGGAACATGGAGATCATCCCGGAGAGCATCACGCCCAGCACCACCAGGACGAGGATGAAATAGAGCAGGGAGGCGCCGGATTCGGCGCTAGGCCTTTCGGTGCGGATGACGGAACAAGGGATGCTTTTCATGGCAGTGTCCTCGCTGGGTGTCCTACGGGCACGTGTTGATGTCCGCGGTCAGAACATAGGCCCTGGGACTGAATTCCAGGACAAAATCCCGGTCCATTTCCAATTTGCCGGTCACGATGGACTTCTTGTAGGTTATGGTCAGCCGGAAAGACTTGACGTAGCCTCCCGAGGAGACCATTTCCAGACTCTTGAACAGCAGTACCTCGGTCATGGGCGGCGTCGTTGTCGGTGGCCATTCGTAGGCGCTGTTGCTGCTGGTGAGCTGAAAGGCCGAATTCGCGCCCTTGAAGACCGAGAGTTCGATGTCGTTGGAGTTGCGGAACGTCAGCCTGGAATTGGTCGAGAAGCAGCAGTCGTCGCAGGTCAGATCGACGATGTCGCTGAGCAGCGTGCCCACGAAGTCGTAGGTCGGCTTCAATTCCATGGCTGCCTGGCTCTGCGTTTCCGAGGTCCTGAAGCCTTCGACGGCGTACTGCATGAAGCCGAACACCGCCGCGCCCATGATTCCCAGAATGGCAAGCGACAGAATAACCTCGATCAGGGTGAATCCGCGGTCGTGTTTCATGGCTAGTGCTCCCGTGAGGGATCGGTGTAGACACGCGTCTTGCCGAACAGCGAAAGATAGGTCCGGCCGGACGCATTGCCGAGATCCGCGAGCGTTTCCGTGACCTGAATGCGCAGCAGCGGAATCTGCTCGGTCGAACAGTTGGCCGAGAGATTGCCGCTGCTGTTGAAGCAGACGGTATCGCCGGTCACGGTCAGGTCCGTCGGCGTCGCCGTGGTGCTGATGGAATTGAGAAAATCCTGGACAGGCAGCTCGGTGCCGGAGGTGGTGAAGCTGTTGACCTTCTGGATGTAGTCCGCGGTGACCTCCTCGACCGCCCGGCCCATGTCCATTTCCTGCTGCACAATGGTGACGGACTGGAAGCTGTCCAGGCTCGTGTAGAGGAACTGCACGATCATCGCGGCCGTGTAGGAGAGCACGGTCATGGTGATGATGAGTTCGACCAGGGTCAGTCCCCGCTCCCCCGAACGCGCTCCCGAAGGTGTCCTTTGCTGTGTGTTCATACGTTACGCCTCCCGGTAAGGAGATTTCAGAAATTGCCCCAGTGGCAGGGACAACAGTACGCCGATGGCCAGCGCGCTGAACTGGTAGCGAAACAGCGCTGTCAGCAGGCGGCTGTCCGGAACGAGCAGATTCAGGGCTGTTGCATTGACCAGCGAGCCCAGGAGATACGCGCCCAGCGTACACAGGGCGAACGTCGGCGCGTGGCGCGCGTTGCGCAGCAGGAGCAGGCCGGAACTCAGAAACAGGCAGCCCGTGCCCAGGGCAAGGGCAGGCTGCGCCGCGAGCCAGGAAAAGGCTCCGACCGACGCCGGCCAGAGCAGCGCGGCCACGCAGAAATGCCCGAGCGCGCAGAGCAGGAACAGCGCGGCGCAGGCGCGCCCCTCTGATAACCCGAGGGCCGAGGTCTCGAGCCGGGCGACCCGAGCCGCCGGCAACGCCGCCCCGGCGCCGGCGTATGCCTTGTGCGCAAGCGCTGCCAGATACAAGGCCACGGTGACGCCGCTCACGTACAGACTGAGCAGCGTCAGCCGCCAGGACAGGTCCGTCGAGAATCCGAACGCAGGGGCCAGGTTGCCCGTCAAGGCCGCGCCATAGGCGCCCAGCCCGATGAAGATGGCCAGACGCGGCAGTCGGCCCGGATACTGCGTGCCCAGGGCGGCCACCGAGAAAAAGGCGGCCGCGAGAAAGCAGAAAAGGGAAAAATCGTTCAGCCAGCCGGCATGGCCCAGCAGGGCCGGAGCGGCAATGCCGACGTGCCGGATGCCATACCACGCCGCCAGATGCAGCAGCGCCGTCGCGGCAAAGGCCAGGCCGGGCAGACTCGCCGGCTCGGACGCGACCCTCGCCCGGCCTGCGACCGGCAGCGCGGCCAGCCGGGCCATGGTCCGCTCCGAAAGCGCCGGCGAGGCCTGCGGCGTGGGCAGGGCGCGCAGCGCGCGGCCCAGGGCCTGCGCGTACGCCAGACGCTCGCGCGCCGCGGCGTCGGGCCGCAGGGACTCCAGTTCGTCGCGTCCGGCCTGGTCAAGCTCGCCCAGGGCGGCTGACTCCAGCAATCGTTCCAGCCTGCGCTCCATGGTCGTTCCTCATTCCTCCGGGCGCCAGTCCCGGGGCAGCAAATCGTGCAGTCTGAGCAGGCCCTGATAGGTCCGCTTGCGCGCCGCGTTCTCGCTCACGCCCAGCACCCGGGCCACGTCCGCAAAGCACAGGCCCTGGAGAAAGCGCAGCACTACGGCCTCGCGTAACGGCTCCGGCAAACGCTCCAGCGCCTGCTCGAGCATCCGCCCCTGCTCGCCGCGGGCCGCGGCCTCGGGCGGCGCCGCCGTTTCGTCGGCCAGCCCGGCCTCGTCGATGTCCACGGCCTCGCCCCGCACCGCGCGGCGGCGTCGCCCGTCGCGCAGCACGTTCAGGCAGATCGCGTACAGCCAGGTCGAAAATTTCCGGCTCCCATCAAAGGCGCCGATGCCGACGTATGCGCGCACAAAGGCCTCCTGCACCGCGTCCTCGGCCTCGGCCGCGTTCCTGCACAAGCGGCGGGCGAAGCCGAACAGAGCGCCCTGATAGGCCGTCACCAGCCGGGCAAAGGGCTGAACTAGACCCCGCTGCACGGCCTCGACGATTTCCCGCTCCTCCTGAGGGCTGAGCACGCGGCGAACCTCTTTATAGGGTGATACGCGCGAGATGAAAAAAAAGGCCGGCCTTTTCCTCCGGCTGCGTGCGCAATGGCAAAGAAATCCCCGCAAACGCCCGCCGCGTCAAGCCGGCAGCGACAGCGCACGATCCCGACAAGAGCTGCGGGGGCGGCAAGGAGCGGAAAGCGGGAACGGAAAAACACCGGCGCGTGGCAAGGGCCACGCGCCGGGAAGGGTGACAGCCTGGAGTGCGCGGGCAACGACAGTGCGCAGGGAAAGGGCCGTTCTGCGCGGCCTTCCGCCTCAGGTCTGGCGCAGCTGAACGATGACGCCGCCGAACTGCCGGGAAAGCTCGGTGAGCCGGTCCAGGGCCTCGCGCGAGCGGGTCATGCCCTTGGCCGTGGCGGCAGCCACGGCGCTGACGTCCTCGATGGCGCGCGTGATCTCGTCGCTGGAGGCGCTCTGCTGCACCGAGGCCGTGGCAATGGAGCTGACCTCGGTCGCCGTCTCCTCGACGATGTCCACGATGCTGGTCAGCGACTGGCCGGCCGCGCGGGCCAGTCCGGTGCTCTTTTCCACGGCCTGGGCCGCGGTTTCCATATCCCGGATGGAGGTCCGGGCCACGTTCTGGATGGCGCCGATGGCGTCGCCGACCTCGCGCGTGGCGTGCATGGTCTTCTCGGCCAGCTTGCGGACCTCGTCGGCCACCACGGCGAAGCCGCGTCCGGCATCGCCGGCGCGGGCCGCCTCGATGGCGGCGTTGAGCGCGAGCAGATTCGTCTGGTCGGCAATGTCGCTGATGACATTCAGCACGGCGCCGATCCCTTCCGCCTGCTTGCCCAGGGCATTGAGGTTGCCGGTCATGACCACGGTGCTGGCCTGGATCGTATTGATAGCGTCGACCACGTCCTGGACGACCCGGGCGCCTTCGCTGGCGTTATTTTTGGCCGATTGCGCGTTGTTGGCGCCCTGTGCGGCGTTTCTGGCAACCTCGGTGATCGTGGCGTTCATCTGTTCCATGGCCGTGGCCGTGGAGGTCAGACGATCGTTCTGCTGGTCGGCGCCGTTGGCGACCTGCTCGATGCGCTTGAGCAGCTCCGCACTGACCTCGCTCAGGCTCGAGACCAGGGCATCGAGCTGGCCGGCCGCCTCGTGCATACCGTCCGTGCGCGCGCGCTCCGCGCGGGCCTTGGCCTCCATGGCCTCGGTCGAGGCGTCCCGGGCCTTGCGGGCCTCGTTTTCGGCCTCTTCGGACTTGGCCCTGGCCTCGTCCATTTTTGCTCTCAGATTGTCGACCATGTGGGCCAGCGCGTCGCGCAGGGCCGCGAGTTCGCCGCCGAAGCGCCCTGCCGGTTGGGCATCCAGCTTGCCTTTGGCCACCTTGAGCGCGTAGTCGACCAGCCGGGCCAGCGGGGCGGTGACCGAGCGCGCAATGAGCACGCTGGCAACGACGAACAGCACGCCCATGACGACGAGCGCGCCCCACTGCCAGGTGTTGAGCCGGTGCAGTGTCTGCTCGTAGTCCTGCATGGCCGCATCGACGAACTGTTTCAGCTTCCCGGTCGTCTGCTCGCGGATGCGCAGCATGTCTTCCTGCTGCCGCTGCCGCTTGTCCCAGAGTGCGAGCAGCCCGGTCGAGAACTGCTGCACCTGGTCCGCCTGTTCGATGATCGTCTCGGCAGCGACGTAGACGACGTCGAGCTGCTTTTTCTTGAGAAACCGCGCAATGGCCCTCAGGTTTTTGGTCTGCCCGGAAAGCGCCGCGAACAGGTTCTCGGACTGCTCCTTGTACGCGGCGACGTCGTTTTTGCGAAACAGCTCGTTCTGGACGAGTTTCATGTACCGGGTGTTCAGGATATTGATGGTGCGCAGCACGTCGGCCGCGGCGCGGACCTGCTCCGGGATGGCGCGCGCCTGGACCTGCTCGGCGCCGATGTAGGTCTTGATGGCCTCGAGCGCCTCGTCCGTCTTGTGGTCCATGGCCTCGGAGCGTTTGCGCTGCCCGCTTTCCAGGATATCCACCTCGCGCACGGCCTGGCCCTGACTGCGGAACACGTTGCGATAGTTGTCCAGCAGCTGCAGCAGCGCCTCGATTTCCGTGGCCGGGAACATGTCCGGGGGCAGCTTTGCGACGCTCGCCCTGGCGGTCTCGGTCGCGGCGAGCACGTGATTTTCATCGTCTACGGAATGACTGTGAAAGAAGCGGCTTTCATCGCCCACGGCACGGGTGAGCGCATTGTTCGCCGTGACCAGCAGGTCGCTATAGGTGGCGTGGCGGGTCGCCTGCCGCTCGGCAAAGGAGGAAATGCCGAGCTGGGCCAGACTCATGACCAGCCCGAGCGCGACGAGCAGCGTAATACGGAAGGTAACTGAAGTGCGGGAAAGGGAGATGCCTGACATGCTGAGCCTTTATCGGTTGGGGGTTTTTGCGGGACGAAACGCCAGGCCCGTGAACGAGCGATGATGGCGCTTTGCCAAAAAACACACTGTACCGATGAATAGAGCGGGAATTGTCAGCCTGTAGTCAAGGCAGATCAGATCAACTCCGTTTCATGCATCGGTGTGCCCCCCAAGGCATAGCGATGTACTTACTTGAGTCTGGCGTTGAGCTGATCGGCGGTCGCGTCGTCGCTGTAGACGCCGGCCCCGACCTGGAAGGGCTGTCCCGGAACCTGCAGGACGTACGACACCTTGCGCGAGGGCTCGGTCTGGTCCTTCTTGGGCCACCAGTATTCGACCCAGCCGCCCTTTTCCGGATTGGCCTCGGCCACGTCGCAGAACTGGAGAAAAAAGTAATTACCGCGCTTGTCCGCCAGACCGGACTGGTCGGCGCCGACCATCTTCGGGCTGGCCATATGCGCGGCGGCCGTCTGCTCGGAGCATTTCAGGACAAAAATATAGGTGTCTTTCCAGGCCCAGGCGCTCTTAATGTCCTGGAACTCCGCGATGGCCTTGTCGCCTTCCTTGGCAATGTACGCCGCCGCCTCCTTGACCTTGGTTACGATCTCGTCCGCCGTCGCCTTTTCCTCGGCCAGCGCCGGGGTTGCCAGAAGCAGTCCAATCAGACCGATGGAATACAAAAGTGCAGCTGCCCTGCTCATGAACGATCTCCTCTCGGTAATAGGGTTGCGTGCCTCGTGCGTGAAGCGTTTTCCTTGTTCAGGCCTCAACGCGCGCCAATACCATGCCCTTTTCATAGCGTTGCAGTCATTACGGCCCATTACCAGCGTTGTCAAGAGGGGACCCGGAAAGTTCAGGTATATTTCATCCGCCTTTGCCAACAGCCCGGCGTCGTCATGCTACGGCGTGAATCGCTCTGAAGTACGCGCGGTGTGCCGCTACGATGTGCATATCGGACTCGCTTCTTTCAATCTGCAAACCTGTAGCTTCTATGCCAAGTAACCGTAGCCTGAAGTTTCAGCGGTGATCGACGCATCTTCATTGGTCCTGAGCGATTTCCGAAAAAAGAGTGGATTGCATCCTGATGCGACTCTTGCCAGGAATCGTATCTTGTTCTACATGCCCAGAAAAGATAAGCGCCTGACGGGGTTGACCTGGTCCGAATGGCCGGTCGGGACCCTGGCCGAAATTGCAGGAACGAGACGACGATGTCCGAAAACTCGCAAAAATCCAACGCTCCGGCTGCCACCAGAATCGAGGAAGCCAGGCGTCTTTTTCAGGAGGGTGTAGCCCTGCTGAAAGGGAAGAAGCCCGCCGAGGCGATGGAGCGATTGCGCCGTGCCGTGCAGCTTCGCCCCGTATTCCCCGACGCCTACAAGGCCCTGGCGCTCGTGTTCAAGGCCCGGGGAGATGCCCGGCGCGCCCGGCGTGCCCTGTTTCGGGCCGCCGAGGCCTTTGTCCTGGAGGAACGTTTCGAGGAGGCCTGCAACCTCGCGCGTGATCTGCGACAAGTGGAGCCGGACTTGCCGGATCCTTTCGTTACGGCCGCGGCCACGCTCGAGGCCAACAGCCGGCACCATCGCGCCGCCCGTGTGCTGGAACTGGCCATCGTGCACGTATCCGACGATCCTTTGCTGCACTGCGCCCTGGCCCGCAACCTGGCCGCTGCCGGTCACAAGGAAAAGGCCCTGGCCACGCTCGAGGGAGCCTGGGTTCTGCTGGAAGGGTTCGACGAAGCGCAGGCCCTGTTCCGACAGCTCGGCGGACAGCGCCCCAGGTCGTCCGCGGCAACCGGAGAGCCGGTCGATCCGCAGGAGGAGGACACGGTCACCATCGAGGTCTTTCAGACCCGGGAGCGCGTCGAGCCGCCGGCGCCTGAACGGGCGGCGGGCGCCAGGGGTCGGGATCAGGATCCGGTAACCATCGTCCGCTTCGAGGCCCAGCCCAGGCCGGACCGGCCCGAAGACGCCGGGGACGGCAGCCCGGACTCCGGGCCAGGCGACGAATCGTCCTCGGCGGCGCACTTCGTCGATCATCGGCGCGCCGAACGCATTTCCCTTGCGGATTATTTCGTCCGGCTATCCCGCTTCAAGCCGCCGCATCCGGTAGTCAATCTTTCCACCGGCGGCATTGCCTTCAAGGTCGACAAGGCGCGTATCGGTACCGGGGACAAGGTCGGTTTCGATCTCATGGCCCTGGACGAAGTCAAGATCCGAAAACTGCGGGCGGAAATCCGCCACATCTCTGCCGGAGTCGCCGGCTGCCGCTTCGTCGAACTGTCGGAACGCCAGCAGAACGCAATCGAGACGGTGATCCGCAAAATGCAATTTCCCGATGATGCCGTGGATACGTCCTCGGTGGATTTCAATCTTGAGCTGTGGTAGGCGGACAGCCCGGCGCGAGGCCCCGGCTGTCCGCCCCCGGGTGTGCGTTTATTTCAGGTTCAGCGTCTTGAAGAAGTTCTGTCCCTGACGTTTGATCAACAGCATGACCACGCCTTTCTGCTTGCCGTCGCCTTCGACGACTTTTTTCAAGGCGGCGACACTGCCGACCGGTTCCTGATTGGCCTCCAGGATGACGTCTCCGGCCCGTATCCCGGCGTCTCCGGCCGGCGAATCGTCCTTGACGTCGGTGACCAGCAATCCTTCCGCTTTTTCCAGGCCCAGGGCACGCGCCTCTTTGGCCTCGACCGGTCGCAGGGTCAGGCCCAGGCTGGCGGAGCCGGTGCCGGATTCGTCGCCGTTATTCCCGGCGACGTCCACGGCCCGCTCGCCCAGCTTGGCGGTCAGCGTCAATTCCTTGCCCCGGCGCAGGAGTTTGAGCTGGACCTTTTCGCCTGGTTGCAGCCTGGCCACGGTCCGGGTCAGCACGCCCGCGTCGTCGACACCTTCGCCGTTGATGGCCACGATCACGTCGCCGGTCTGTACGCCGGCCCGGTCGGCGGGATCGCCCGGGGTGACGGCTGCCACCAGTGCGCCCTTGGCCTCGGCAATCCCCAGGGCCTTGGCGCTGTCTTCGTCGACGTTCTGGATGGAAACGCCCAGCCAGCCGCGCTTGACTTTCTTGTTTTCCTTGAGTTCGGCGATGACGCTTTTGGCCATCTTGCTCGGAACGGCGAAGCCGATACCCTGACCTGAGGCCACGATCGCCGTGTTCACGCCGAGGACCTTGCCGGAGAGATCGAGCAGCGGGCCGCCGCTGTTGCCCGGATTGATCGAGGCGTCGGTCTGGATGAAATCGTCGTAGGGCCCGGCCCCGATCACCCGCCCTTTGGCGCTGATGATGCCCGCGGTCACCGTGTTTTCCAGGCCAAAGGGATTGCCGATGGCCACGACCCAGTCGCCGACGCGGGCGTTGTCGGAGTCCGCGAACTCCAGAACCGGCAAGGACTGACCGGCGTCGATTCTGAGCAGGGCCAGATCCGTCTCCGTATCCCGGCCGATGACCGTCGCGTCGTACTGCTTGCTTTTGCCCTGCAGCGTCACCTTGATCTCATCAGCCTCGGCGACCACGTGGTTGTTGGTGACGATCAGGCCATCCGAGGAGATGATGAACCCTGAGCCCAGAGACTGTGACTTGTGTTGCCGGCCGGGCTGCTCCTGGAAATACTTGTCGAACTGATCGAAAAAATCCCCGAAGGGACTGCCTTTGGGATGAAAGCGCCTGAAATTCTCGAATGGGTTGCCCGAGCCGATACGCTTCGTCGTGCTGATGTTGACCACGGCCTTGCCTGCTTCCTTGGCCAGTCCCGCCAGTTCGGGCAGGCCGGAGACCGCCTGGGCGGGAAGGGCCAGCAGAAGCATCGCCAGCGTCAGCAGCAGCATTCGTCGCATGTGTCGTACCATTGTCATCTCCTTGTCGATATATCGTACCAGCCGCACGCGCCGGTCCGCATCCGGCGCCAGTCGTTCGCCGAACCGTCAGCGACGGTCCGAAGACATCCGGTCAAAAGAGTAATCTCACCCGATTGCTTCAGGCTTTCCCCTGGATTACAAAACGGTCAGGTTCGGGCAATCAGTAAAACGGGACGCCCGCGGTACCTTGTAGAGCACAATCGCCGCGTTCGTCAAAGGTCAGGATCGCGCGGAGATAACGATGCGCTCCGGCACGGGCGCAGGCCCGGCCCGCGCGTGCGCGAAAAAAACGGGAGAAGGGGAAGCGGCGCGCGCCACAGCAGAGGGCTACGCACGCTGTTTGTGGGAAAAAAACAGGGAAACAGGCATGAAACGGGGGGCCACGAGACGCTCCGGTCACGTCGCGGACGGCTGCGAGCCGCCATTGTGCGGTCGCAGGGCAGGGGGCGTCATCCGGTTCTGCCCCGGAACGCGCGCCTGCCAAGGCAGGCGCAGCGTCCGGCAGCAGTCCGGTTTGCGTCGATAATGCGGCCGTCAGGCAGCCGCTCAGACCAGGGTATCCAGGCCGGCGCCCTTGCCGACGGCATCGGCCATGAGCACGCTCTTCTGAAAGTCGTAATCGGCGTTCCCCGTATTCTGAGGCGTGGTATTCATGGTGTTCAGGGTCGTAGAGACCAGCGCCGCATCGCCGGCCTGCTTCTGCAATTCCCCCATGGCCTTCACATCCAATCCGCCTCCGACTCCGCCGACGCCTTGCACGTCCATATGCCCCTCCGTTCGCTATGCCGTAACCTTCGCCCGGCCAAAAAGACCGGCCTGACTGCGGCTGTTCAAAATATGTATCGGTCGGAATAGGGAAAACTTGAGGGAAGGCGCCAGAAAAAAATGTCGCACGCCAGGCCATGGACGCCGCTGGGCGACAACGGGTGCGCCGTTGATGAGTTAACCGATGCGTGCGCTCTTGCCGAGATTGTGGCGCTCGCACAAGAGCTGGATGTTGTCGGACGTGGTCGAAGACCCGCCCTTGGAAACCGGGATGATGTGATCGAAGTGCAGCCGATCCCTGGATCCGCACAGCACGCAGCAGCCCTGATCCCGTTTCCAGACCGTCCGCCTGACGTGAGGGGGAATGGCTCTCGCCCGCCCGGGTTCCGGATCGGGCGTGGGCTGCTCTTCAGCTCGCAGCCGGAACCGGAAGACCAGACGTCCGGTCTGCCGATCTTTCCAGCCGTCTTCCAGCCGGAAAAATCCGTTGCAGGACCAGACCCCGGGGCGGAGCTTCTGGTAGATTCTGACCCGCTCGGCAGGGGCGATACCCAGCTTGTACTCCAGGGCCGCGCAGTAAAATTTGCCGTTCCCGGTCCGCAGCCCCCTGGCCGTGAATTCAGGCTGATCGACCAGCGCTGGCTCCGGGCAATCCGGACCGCGAGCCCGGTCATGACCCTGATAGACGATGACGCCGCCGTGCTCCTGCGCCTGATCTTCGTATCCGGCCCGGGGCCTCAGGGTCATCAACACCACGGAATAGTAGGTGCCCAGGCCATAATGCATCCCCCGCTGCAAGGGACAGCCCTCACGCTGACACATTTCCTGCCAGGACAGAATCTCATAGCTCATAGTGACTCCCTGAGCCGTATGGCTATCACCCGGCCCGTTTACGGCTTCCCGGCACAAAATGCAATATTGACAAAGAAAGCCGGGTGAGGGATTTCGTTGATGATCTTCATCCTGCTGTATCAGGCGCAGGCATCTTGTAGCAATAACTACACTGAATCTTTGACCTTTCGTGTGGATTCCGTCTCCTTGGATTGCTACGACCCTCCGGAAACACAAGCGATGATTGCAAGGAATCCCGATGAGTTGATCAGATTGTCGTCTTCATCTCCAGAGCAGAGGCCGCCACGATATGATGTAGTCCCGAGAAGGGTTTCTGAAGAGGACATCAATATACGACGCTCGGGGAATTCAACATCAGCGTGTTGCCTATGAGATGTGCAGGCTGCCAGGGGCGCTGAAGGCCAAATCCATATCAAACGTCGAAGAACCAAAATACTATAATCTGGAGATCGCCCATGGACTCCACCGACTTGCTTCGAGCGGCATTAGAGATGGCGAGCTGCTGGCAAGAGCTGGTGACTAGCCGCGGGCATATCGCCTCTGCTCTGGATATACG
>CAZGAH010000028.1:29099-34602 GCA_964523295.1 uncultured Desulfovibrionaceae bacterium
CAGAAGCTGTGATAAAGGAAATCCGGACTGCGGCTCCCGGCGCGAGCGCTGAGGGCGCGTCAGGCGCGCGCGAACCCGTGAGCACGGATCATGCTGTCGCCGGTCCTGTCTGGCTGTCTGTCGGCAACCAATAACTGAGGAGAACCGCCATGCCTGCGAACCATCGACTGAACGCGCTTGTACTGCTCGGGCTGGGCCTGCCGATTCTTGTGCTCCTGGCGTATGCCCCGGCCCGGGCCGAGGAGCAGGGGGCGGACAGGCAATGGCGACTGTGCAATCCCAAGGCAGACCAGGCGCTGGCTTTGCTCAGGGAGGGCAACGCGCGCTTCGCGACCGAGGCCATGCTCAATCCCGACGAGGACATGAACCGGCGCAGGACTCTCGCCGCCAGCGGGCAGCATCCCTTCGTGTCGATTCTGTGCTGCGCGGATTCGAGAGTGCCGCCGGAAGAGCTTTTCGACCAGGGCCTGGGCACTCTTTTCGTGGCGCGCGTGGCCGGTAATGTCGCCGAACCGGGCGAAATCGCCACCCTAGAGTACGGCGCCGATCATCTGGGCATCCCGCTCATCGTCGTGCTCGGGCATACGCAGTGCGGCGCAGTGACGGCCGTGGTCACGGGCGAGCCTGCCCACGGCCTGCTCCCCGAGCTGGTCAAACCGATCGACCGGGTATTCCGGGCCGTCTCCAAGGCCAATCCCGGCGCCACGCAGGCGGAACTCATCGATAAGACCATCGAGGCCAACATTTGGGATGCCATTGCCGAGCTGTTCACCCTGAGCGAGGTACTGCGGGAAAAGGCCCGGGACGGGGCCCTGTGCATCATCGGCGCGCTCTGCCACATAGACAGCGGCAAGGTCGATTTTCTGGGACCGCATCCGGACGAGGCCGCGTTGTTGCGCACGCAGACAGACGGCTGATCCGCTACCGGCCCGGCTCCTTCCTGTCCGCCGCGGCTGCTGCCGCGCGCATCTTTCCCCTCATGCCCTGGTCCGCAACCGGGCGGGGTCTCCCTGTCGCATCCGCTTTCCTTCCCCTGCCGCCCCGAGGGCAAGAGCCAGGGCGGCTTTGCCCGCCACAGGGCACAGAAGTGACAGTTTTGTTGCTGGAAATAGTGCCTGCCTCAAAAAATTTTGAGCAAAGATGAGTTTTTTTGAGAAAATCAAAAAGTACCCTGTGAATTCAGCTTGTCGCTCTGTGCGCAGAGCAGGGCGGGCGCTGCGGGCAAACCCTTGATTCGCCGGCCCTAACCGGCCTTTGAGACGGGGCTTGGCTTTTTCGATTTCGTTCGGTATTTGAAGGTATTACAGAAAGTTCGCTTTGGGAAAACTGTCCGGTTTCGGATGCCCTCCCGGCCAGTTTTCCGGCCTTGCCGGCAGAACCTGTCCGGGCGTAGACCTCGCCACATGAAAAACGAATGGCTCCAAATTCAGGAAATTTTGCGAAAATCAATGAATCCTGGTTTGTTCCAGGTCTGGATCAAGCCCTTGCAGGCGGCGCTATCGGGCGAGGAGTTGCAGTTGCAGGCTCCGAACGAGTTCGTCGTCAACTGGGTTCGGGAACGGCTGCTGGAGGACATCGCCCAGGCCGCAGCCACGGTTCTGGGCTTCAAACCTGCGATTGTCGTCAGCGCTACGCCGTTGGCAACGGGGGAGGCGGAGGCTCGTCCCGAGCCCCTGCCCATGCTGGCGCCTGCCCGACAGGCCCCGGCGCCGGATGCCCTGGTCCGGCAGGTCGGTTTGCCCTTGCGCGGCCGGGATGCTCTGGGAGCGTCCCGTTCCTGGCGCTTTTCCTTCGATGATTTCGTGGTCGGCCCCTCGAACGAGCTGGCCTACGTGGCGGCGAAGAGCCTGTGTACCGAGACCATGCCTTCCGACCAGCTCTTCATCAGCGCTGCGCCCGGATTGGGCAAGACGCATCTGCTCCAGGCCGTCGGCCGTTATCTGAGCGAAATGTCCAATCTGGACCGCGTGCGCGTGGAATACCTCACGGGCGAAGAGTTTGCCCGGCATATGGTCTTTGCGCTCAGGGCGCGGGAAATCGAGCGGTTCAAGGCCCGTTTTCGCGACGGCGTGGATATCCTGCTGCTCGAGGATGTCCATTTCTTTCAGGGCAAGGAGCGGATGCAGGATGAGCTGCTGGCCACGATCAAGGCCTTGCGCAGCAAGGGCGCCAAGGTGGTCTATTCCAGCTCGTTTCTCCCGCGTGAGCTGAAAACCCTCGACAGCCAGCTCGCCTCCCGTTTCGGCGCCAGCTTTCTCGCCGTCATCGACAAGCCCGACTTCCTCACCCGCAAGCGCATTCTCGAGCACAAGGCCCGCACCTTTCAGGTCGTTCTGCCGGAAAGCGTAACGGATATGCTCGCCGAGCGTATTCATGCCGACGTACGCCAGCTCGAAAGCTGTCTGCAGAATCTCATCCTCAAGGCCAGGCTGCTCAATCAGCGCATTTCCCTGGACCTGGCCATGGAGGTATTGACCCACTACGCCATTGCCGACAACATCGTCACCATTGACCGCATCATCGACTTCATCTGCACTAGCTTCGACCTCACGCCCAAGCAGCTCTGCTCCAAAAGCCGGCAACGCCAGATCGTCGTCGCCCGCAACGCCGCGTTTTTTCTGGCCAGGCAGCATACCGGGCTGTCGCTCAAGGACATCGGCGACCGCTTCAATCGCAAGCACACCACCGTGCTCAAAGGCATTACCAACGTCGAACGGGAGCTGAGCCAGGACACGCCACTCGGTCGGCAACTCACCAACACCATGGACTTGCTGGGCCGCTTCGACACGGACAAAACCCTCAGGCCCGCAGCCTCGCTCTGAGCTTGCAGGGCAGGGGGCGACAGGGCCGCTGCTCTGAATCCCGTCGGACACGGCTTCCCTAGGCGTTCACTAGCCGACCGGCGTTCATGGCAGCATAATCCCCCATCAAAAAAGCTCGTTGTGAAGTTGACCCCCTTCATTAAAGAGCGCAGCGGCTGCGAGGCGGTGGATTGTGGGATGCCCTTCTCATTGGCTTTTTCCCCGGGTATCAGGTACAGTCCAGAGACCGTTTTCAACACTGGACCGGCGTTTGGACTCCATGCGAACGATCCTGCTCTCTGGCCTTGTCCTGGCCTCCCTACTGCTATGCCCCGTGCCCGGCCCGTGCGCCGCGCGGGGCGATGCTGCCGCCAATGGGGCGCAGGAACAGGACGCCGCGCTCAAGGGCTACACCGCCCAGCTGCAGGGGGCGTCCTCCGAGGACATGCAGGAGCTCATCACTGCCTCGCTGGACACCTTCACCCTGCAGGACTCCCCCCCCAGAACGCGCAACCTGCTGCTGCGCCGCATGCATGACGACATCCCCACCCTGCAGAAGGTGCTCAGCTCCCGTGGCTACTTCAAGGGCAAGATCGCCACTGCCCTGGAAGAGGGGCCCGACGGGCAGCCCGTGGCCGTCTTCACGGTCACGCCCGGGCCGCGCTTTTCCTTCGGCAAGCTGCGCATAATGCCCACGGGCGATTCCGACCCCAAGGCGCCCCTGCCCTCCCTGGAGCAGGCCGGGCTGAGCGCTGGCCAGCCCTACACGGCCAAGGCCGTGCTCAGCGCCCAGAGTTCCATTCTCGAAACCCTGGGCAACAGCGGCTACCCCTTTCCGGACATTGCCAACCGCAAGGTGGTAGCCGACCACGCCACGGACACGGTGAACGTGGAATTCCACGTGAAGACCGGACCCACGGCGACCTTCGGCCCGGTGAGCATAACCGGCCTGGAATACGTGGACGCGGAATACGTGCACCGCAAGCTGCCCTGGAAACAGGGGCAAATCTACGACGCCAGCCTGGTGGAAAAGGCCCGAGCCACCCTCATCCAGAGCGGGCTCTTCGCCATGGCGGCCTTCGACAAGCTGGAAATGACGCCCGAGGGCGAGCTGCCCATGCAACTGGAGATGACGGAGCGAAAGCCCCGTACCTTTCGCGCCGGCGTGCGCAACCGCACCGATACCGGCCCCGGCGGCAAGGTGGAATGGGAGCACCGCACCCTGTTTGGCGAGGGTGAGCACTTCCGCGCCTCCCTGGATGCGGACATGGTGAAGCAGGAGCTTTTGGCCAGCTTCCGCAAGCCCTCGTTCCTCATGGACAAGGCCTCCCTGCTGGTGGAGGAGCGGCTGGTGCGCGAACACGACGACGCCTACGAGGGCGAGACCCTGGTGAGTTCCGTGGGCATGGAGTACCAGCTTTCCAAGAGCCTGAGCGCGGGAATGGGCGTCTCCTACCGCTTCTCGCGCATACGCGACGCCGACGAAGAAAAGGACAACGAGCTTTTCGGGCTCTTCTCCGTGCCCGCCTATCTGCGTTGGGACAACCGCAACGACATACTCAACCCCACAACGGGCTGGCGCTTCGACGTCTCCGGCGCCCCCTACCTGGATACTCTTGGCACGGCCTCCGACTTCCTGCAGGGGCAGATTTCCTACACCCACTCCGTCCGCCTGGTGGGCGAGGATACTCTCATCCTGGCCATGCGCGGCCTGCTGGGCAGCACCCAGGGCGCGCAGCTCGACGACGTGCCCCGCAACGTGCGCTTTTACGCCGGCGGCGGCAACTCCGTGCGCGGCTACGCCTACCGCAAGGCCGGCGATCTGAACGACAACGGCGACCCCATCGGGGGACGCTCCGTGTTCGAGGCGGCAGCTGAACTCCGCTGGCGCTTCCTGGGCGACTTCGGCATCGTGGCCTTTGCCGACGTGGGTCGCGCCTGTAACGACCAGTTCCCCACCTTCGACGACCCCTTCCTGGGCGTGGGCATGGGGCTGCGCTACTACAGCTTCCTGGGCCCCATCGGCGTTGACGTGGGCATCCCCACCGATCGCCGCGAGGGCAAGGACGACCGCTACCAAATCTACATCAGCCTGGGACAATCCTTCTGATGACCATGAACCCCGCTGCAAAACGCTGGCTCAAACGCCTGGGCTGGGGCGCCCTCTCCCTGTTCGCGCTGCTCTGCCTCGTGCTCGGCGGCTTGCTCTGGGCGTTGCACACCCAATGGGGGCGCGACAGGATTGTGGTCCTGGTCAACGAGAAGGCCTCCTCCGGAGCCATGACCATCCGGCTGGAGGGCCTGCAGTCCGTCATGCCCTGGGACCTCAGGCTGGGCTCATTCTCCCTGGCCGATGCCGACGGCGTCTGGCTCTCCGGCAGCGGCCTGGACGCGAGCGTGGACGTGCCCGCCCTGCTGGGCGGCGCCATTACCTGCGCCCCCCCGCCGGCGGAGAGGAGGAAAAACCCCGGGAGCCGCAGCAGCCCATATCCCTGGAGATTCCGAAGATTCCGCCCGTGCGCCTGGACACCCTGCGCGTGGGCGAGGCCGTGCTGCACCTGGGCCAGCCGCCGGAGCAGACTGTGAAGGCGTTCTCGGTGGACGGCGCCGTGCGACCGGAAGGCGTCGACTTCATCGTGGACCTGACCGTGCTGGAACTGCCCCTGCCCCCGGACGAGGGGCGGGATTTCCGGCCCGACAAG
>CAZGAH010000028.1:34612-44074 GCA_964523295.1 uncultured Desulfovibrionaceae bacterium
CGCGCGCTGGCCGCCGGCATCCGCACACTGGTGCTGACCGTGGACGCGAACCTGGAGGAGGGCTCCGGCGGACTGGTGGGTGCTGCGCTCGGCGCGGCGCCGGATGCCGCACTCTCCGGCGGGCTGCAGGGCAAGGGCCCCCTGGGCCACTGGAAGGGCGACATGCGCCTGGACGTAGGGCAGGCGCACCTGCTGCAGGGCGCGCTCACCCTGCGCCAGGACACCGCGGCCGGCACCTTCCACATCGGCCTGGCCGGCACCCTGCAGGACCCCGCTGCCCTGCTGCCCGCGGACGTTTCGCAGCTCACGGGCTCCACGGCGGATTTCGACATCGCCGCCACCCTGCCCCTGGACGGCCGGCTGGGCACGCGCTCCAGCCTGGACGGTCTGGAACTCCGCAGCCCCACCTTCGCCCTGAGCCTGGTCGCCGCCGTGGAGGAGGAGCGCCTGCGCTCCACGCTCACCCTGCAGGTGCTGGACGCGAACGTGCTGCCCCTGGTCACCGGCCAGGTCCTGCAAGGGACACCCACCCTCACCGCCAGCCTGGAGGGCGACGAGGATGCCGCCATCCTGGAGCTGCGCACCGGCACGGGCGCGCTGGCCCTGCCCGATCTGAACAGCGAAAAGGGCAGCCTGCAGGTTACCGTGAACGTGAAGCAGCCCCTGGACCCCGCGGCGCGCACCCTTTCCGCTATCGGCATACTGCAAGTGCAGGGCCTCGTGCCGCCCGAGGGCTACACTCTGGACCCCGACCTCACCCTGGAGTTCGACCTGGCCATGGCCGAGCAGGCTGGCATCGAGGTGCGGAACCTGCACCTGCTCAACGGCGGCAACACCCTCCAGGCCTCGGGCAACGTGGACCTGGCCGCCCGGAAGGTGCAGGCCCGCATAGAGGCCAATTTTCCCAACGCAGGGGCGCTGATGCCCCTGCACCCCCTGCACCCCATGGACGCCGCCATGACCCTGAAGGCCGACGCCACGGGCGAGATGGCCAGCGGCATAGAAGCCACCGTGGCCGTGGGGCTGGAACGCATCAAGGGCCTGGACCCCCGGCTCGCGGAGCTGCTGGGCGAGGCCCTGACCATCCATGCCGACGCCTTTGTGGACGAAAGGCACGTGGAACTGCGCAGCCTGAAGCTGGACGGCCGCACCAGCCTGACCGCCAGGGCGGACTACGTGATGGAGGGCAAGGGGTTGGACGCCGCCCTGACCATCACCCCGCCACAGCGGCTGGCGCTGCCGGGTCCGGCGGGGCAGCCCTCGCCCCTCGTGCTCACCGGGCTCATGCCGCTGGACATCCAGGCTTCCGGCAGCCTGGAGCAGCGCATGGAGGTCTCGGCCAAGGGCGAGGCCGGCACGGCCCAGCTGCCGGGCAGCGCCTTCACCGGCCTGCGTCTGGCGCTGGAGGCCGGCGTGCCCCTGACTCCTGCCAGTACTCCGGCAGCGGAGGAGGACCGCTTCTCCTTGGACCTGCGTAGCGATCAGATCGAAATTTCCGCCTCCAGCCGCTACCGCCTGGGCTCCGAGAACCTGCAGCTCTCACAGCTCCAGGTGCGCGGCCCGGACACACGCATCGACGGCGCCCTGGACCTCGGGCTCCAGAACTTCCTGGTCTCCGGCACGGTCACGGTCAAGGCCTCCCGCCTGGCCGCCTATGCTAGGCTGCTGGGCATGAAGCTGGCCGGCGCCCTGGACCTGAAGGCGGACCTGAAGGTGCGCGACAACCGCCAGGCCGCCACCCTCGCGGTCAGCGGCAGCGGCATCGTGGTCGAGGATGCGGAGGTCGCCTCCCTGAAGCTCACCGCGGACACGGGCGACGCCTACGGCATCGCCCACGGTTCCGGCGCCGTTACGGTGAACCTGCAGACCGGCAAGGCCGGCCTGCCCGCGGCTTATGCCGAGACCCTGCAGCTGGACGCCGTAATGCGCCAGGGGCGCGTGAACCTGGACCTGAAGACCAAAGGCGTGGCGGACAAGCCCTTTTCCCTGGCCATGCAGGCTGGCGTGACTCCCGGCCCGGAACGCATTCAGGCCGACATCGTCGCCCTTCGCGGCGACTATGCCGGCATCCCCATCACGCTGCGCGCCCCCGCCACCATAATCAGCGCCGGTGGCGGAATCACGGTGCGCAGCCTGGCCCTTGGCCTGGCCCAGGGCACCCTGACGGCCGACGGCGTCTACGGTCCTGAGAGCGCCGACCTGCGGGCCGGCCTGAAGGATTTTCCCCTGCCCGTGCTGCGGCAGCTGGAGCTGACTCCCCTGAAAGGCACGGCAGGGCTGGATCTGAAGCTGTCAGGCTCTCTGGCAGCACCGCGGGTGGAGCTGCACGCAGAAGCCAGAGACGTGAAACCAGGGGAAAAGGAGCAGCAGGAAAAGGACGACAACATCGCCGTGAAGGAGCAGAACCCGGGTACCGGCCCGCAGCTCCCGCCCCTGGGTCTGATGCTGGACGCCACCCTCGGCGGCGGCAGCCTGAAGGCGGACGCGGCCCTGAATCACAAGGGCACCCGCCTGCTGCAGCTCACCGCAGGCCTGCCCATGGGCCTGACCCTGCAGCCCTTCGCTTTCGACCTGAAGCAGGATGCCCCGCTTACGGCCAGGATCACGGGAGACATCGACCTGCAGGTGCTCCAGGACACCCTGGCCATGACCGACTCCCTGCTCGACGGCCGGCTGAAGCTGGACATGGGCGTCTCTGGCCCCACCAACAAGATCGACGTCAATGGCGGCATATCCCTCACCGGGGGACGCTACGAGAACCTGAAGCTGGGCACCCTGCTCACGGACATCACCCTGGAGCTCACGGCAACGGGCAACCGCATCGAGATCGTCAGGCTTTCCGCCAACGACGGCCGCAAGGGCACCATCCAGGGCTCCGGCGGCGTGACCATGGCGGGCGACACCCCCTTCGAGGCCGCCATCAGGCTGGACCGCCTGACCCCGGTGCAGATGAACATGTTCACCGGCCAGGTGAGCGGCACCGTGGACCTGAAGGGCAACGCCCCGCAAGGCGCCACGGTAACGGGCAGGCTCTCCGTGGACGAAGCCGTGCTCACCATACCCCGGAACCTGCCGCCCGACGTCACTACCATCGACGTGAAGCAGACCAACGCCGGCAAGGCCCCGCAGACGGAGGCGGAGGCTGACGGGGATAAGGGGAAGTCGGCACCGGCCTTTCCCATCATGCTCGATACCAGGGTGGTTATCGCCAACCAGTTCTACGTGCGCGGCATGGGGCTGGATTCCCAGTGGGGAGGCAATCTGGACATCACCGGCCACGCGGCCAACCCCCGCGTGGTGGGCGACCTGATTGTGGACCACGGGACCTTCGAATTCCTGGACAAGGTCTTCCGTATCGACAAGGGCGTGCTGCGGTTCAGCGGCGACACGCCGCCCACGCCCGTCATCAACGTGGTCACCTCCGCCCAGGCCAAGGACGTGCTGGCCAAGGTTATCATCAACGGCACGCCCGCGCACCTGAAGGTCAGCTTCGACTCCGAGCCCCCCATGCCGCAGAACGAGATCCTCTCCGCGGTGCTCTTCGGCCGCTCGCTGAACAGGCTCCCCCCCATGCAGGCCCTGCGGCTGGCCCGCGCCCTGGACAAGCTCTCCGGCGGCACCACCGGGGCCTCACTGGACGTGATGCGCAAACTCAAGGACGTGCTGTACCTGGACGAGCTTTCCGCGGGCGAGGGAAAATCGGGTGACATGACCCTGCAGGCGGGCAAGTACCTCACGGATGACGTGTACCTGAAGGGCACCAAGGGCCTGAACCCGCGCGACGACTCCCTGAGCGTGGAGGTGGAGATAACCCCCAACATAGGGCTGGAAAGCGAGATGGGTGCCGATTCTCAGGGTGGCATCGGCCTGAACTGGCGCTACGACTACTGAGCCCGGGCCTACTCCCGCAACCGCCCCAATCCTTGCAGCAGCTCGTAGAAGCTCAGGTTGTGCTCGCTGGAGCCGGTCATGGCGTCCAGCATCTCCATCTGCCGGCTCAGGGGGGCGCAGAGGCCGTCGCGCTGCCGGGGCAGCTCCGGCGCCTCCTCATGCATGAAGCAGTCTATATCACGTGCCTGATGCGGCTGACCCGCGGCGAGCGCTGGCCTCGTAGTCGACGTCCACTCGTACCAGCAGCTGCCATGGCGAACCAACGTCTCCCTTTCGTTTATGCCCAAGAGCGTGCGAGTACGGGTTGGAGATGCTTGAACGAGACGATGGCTTTCATGAAATATTGCTCGTAGCTACCTCGTCAAATGTTTCCAGAAAGGAACGCCGCGCACCAGCACGTCGCAGGCGTAAAGAGAAGATAAGGGGTGTTCCATCAGCGTCATCACTATTTTGGTTTTTAGATGTCTTTCATAAAAATGAAAAAATAAGAGCTTGATCGGGTTCTCAGTGTATCGTTTATTTCAGTAAAAAATGTATATTTGCAATGATTTTGTGATGTTTTCAAATGGTGGCTGTCATTTGCGCAGTAGTACATTATAAATATATGACAACTTTTGAAATTGATGCATTGTTACAGGGAGATATAAAGAAGAAGCAATTTGATGCTATAAATAAATATAAAGCATTTCAATGTGTTAATGTCTGCTGGGATGAAGAGGAACAGATGGTTCATGCCGAATTTTGCTATGGAAATTTTTCAGCTGGCTTTGAATTGAAACGTGTAGTGGAGAAGTCATCGGATAAATTGCCTGCAGGATGACTCGAGTAGAATTACATTCAGATTCGGCTGGATATCAATTAGAATTAATTATTTACTGTCGTGACACAAATAGTTCTCTATTTAAGCATGTCGAAATTGAAATAGGTTACCCTATTTGCAAGGAGGTTAAAGAAGCCGTAGCGCAGACGCCAGCGAGTGCATGAAAACGATTGAAGGTTGAAGAGAATGACCACACATATGATACGGGCCGTGAATGGGCTGAATGATATTGTGTTCCGAACTCATTGTTGAGCAGTAAGAATGGGCCGCACTTTCGTTTTCTAGCTACTCGTGAAATCATTGAGGAGCAGATTGATTTGCCAGGATTTGAAAAGGACAAAGAGTATCCGTTTCCGAAATGCGAAACAAGCGAAATGCGATACAAATTGCGTGTGTATGTGACTAATAAGGATATGAATTATCATGCTTATATTTATCGGATTTGTAGCGTTGTAAAAAAAGTAAGTGGTTCATTCTATAATCAAACACGAAATGAACGATGGTCATTTTTTGTCTGGAAAGTTCGACGTAAACGCGGTGTGCGGAGTATCATAAAGATTTCAATATTGTAAACGCAATGTTAAAACGAGCTGTGCTAGGATGCGTATTAGCAACTTAGAGAATGAAAGCGTTACGATTTCAGTAAATGTTTATCCCAGTTCGTGTGTACAGCATTTGAGAAAATTGGTTTTACGCATTGCGCATGGACATCCAGCGTGTTGCGTTCTGGTTGTCGCACGCCAAGTCATTGCCCCGCTCAATCCGGATTTCGGATAGAATTATAATATATTTATGGTACATATAAGTATGTAGCATGTACTTTTTTGGTAAAATTGTATAAATACATCTTTCAGTCTGAAAATCATATATTTGTACGAAAATGCTCGACAGATCGGAAATTATATATGAAATAGGAACGCAAACCTCTAATCCAAAAGGAGACGGTGGATTCTGGGGCAGCGGTGGACTTGTCTTTGCCCGCGGTCAACGGTAAGGACAGAGAAGACAGTGGCGAGCGTCTGACAATCCGACAGCGCAGGCAGGGGATGGGATCATGAAAGTAGCGGTTATTGGTGGTGGCAGCTGGGGCACTACGCTGGCGAACATGCTGGCCAACAAAGGCGTGGACGTGGCGTTGTGGGTGCATGAACAGGCCCTGGCCTCGGAGATAGCCAGCACGCGCGTCAACTCGTGGTACCTGCCCGGCGTACACCTGGCCGAGAGTCTGCGCATCAGCCCGGAACTGGATCACGTGCTCGACGGGGCCGAGGTGTTTCTCTTTGCCGTGCCCACGCAGCATTTCCGCGGTGTGTTATGGAAAGCGCGCGAAGGCCTGTCCAGGCGGCCGTTCATCGTCTGCGCGAACAAAGGCATCGAGGTGGAGCGGCTGTGCACCATTTCCGAGATCGTGCACCAGGAACTGGGCGCGCTCAAGCCCCTGTTCGCCATGCTCTCCGGCCCGTCGTTCGCCAAAGAGGTCGCCCATGGCGTGCCCACGGCCGTGGCCCTGGGCTGCACGGACAAAAAGGGCGGCAAGGAGTTGCAGCAGCTCCTGTCCACCGACTTTTTTCGCGTCTATACGACCTCCGACGTGCGCGGCGTGGAACTCGGCGGAGCGGTGAAGAACATCATCGCCATTGCGGCCGGCATTGCCGATGGTCTGGGGTTCGGAACGAACACCCGCGCGGCGCTCATCACCCGCGGGCTGGCGGAAATGAGCCGGCTGGGCGTGGCCATGGGCGCGCGGGCCAAGACCTTCATGGGACTGGCCGGCATGGGCGATCTGGTGTTGACGTGTACGGGCGAACTCTCGCGCAACCGCCAGGTGGGGCTGCGGCTGGGCCGCGGCCAGAAGCTCATGAGCATTCTGGGCGAGATGACCACCGTGGCGGAGGGCGTCAAGACCACGCAGGCGCTCTGGGAAATCAGCCGCAAACTGGACGTCGAGCTGCCCATCGCCGGGCAGGTCTACGCCGTGCTCTACCAGGACAAGGACCCCAGAGAGGCCGTGCGCGAACTGATGACCAGGACCCTGAAGGAGGAATGACCGGCGCAGGGCTGGCAACGGCCTCAGCGCATGATCAGCACCACTTCCTGACTGGGCACGCTGATGGTGCCGACCGTATTGTTGTTGTTGTGCGTGGTCGGCATGCCCAGACGCTCGGCCGGGCTGCCTTCGATGGTCACGGCCTCGCTGCCGGCAGTGAATTTGGCCGGACCCATGATCTCATTCGATTCCATGCCGCCTTCCACGCCCGGCTCGTCCCCCTGCGTCGGCTCGATGCTCGAGGCCTTGTTGATTGCCGGCATGCCGCAGATAAACACGTTTTCCGCGCCGGGCTCGGCCAGCGGCATGGGCGCCATGTTCGGGTAGGGCACGGGCACGGGGTTCGGGGCCGGCGGCGCCGGCGTCTTGCAGATGTCGGGTTCGCCCAGGGCCTGGCCTTTTTCCTTTGTCGCTGCGAACATGCCCGCCTCCCTCAGCCCAGATGGATTTTTTCGCCGTCGATGCACACATCCTGCTCGGCGCGTAGCGTGGCCCTGCCGGCCTTGAGCCCGTAGCTGCCAGCCACGCGCGTACGCATCCGGCCCGCCTCCACGCTGTCTACCCCGTCCACTCGCCGGATGCTGTCGCGCAGGGCCATGATCATCAGCCTGGCTGCGCTCCGCAGCGTGCCGTAGACAATCTCCGCGGCGTGGATCGCGCCCTTGAACCTGGCAGCCACGAACGAGGCCTCGGCAAAGACCGCCTCGCCGCGCACGCCCTGCAGGACCATTTCACCGGCCTCGGCCTTCAGGGTTCCTTCCGCGTTCAGGCCGACATCGTGCCCTGCCAGGCGGATCGTTCCCGCGTCCGCGGCCAGCCGGACATCACCTGGGAAGGAGAGCGTGCTGTCGGTCCGTCGTTTCTCCAGCACGCTCAGGATATAGGTCTTCGCCGCGCCGCCGGGATAGAGCAGCACCAGGTCCCCGGGCTCGGGATCGAGCAGGCAGGCGGCCGCGCGCCGGGCACGCAGCAGCCGGCCGCTTTCGGTCAGAACACTGAACGACGAGCCGGCGACCGCGGTCACCTGCCCCGGCGTCAGCCCCTCCAGTCGCCAGGGCGACGGCTCACGCGGCTCCGCATCGGTCAGCGCCACGACTGTGCCGGACTGTTCTCTGCCCATTTTCCCACTCCTTGGTGTTTTACGTCCCGCTTTTTTCGGCAAACCACAGCTCCGCTGCTGCCAGCTGTTGGTCCGTCGCTTTGACCCGGGTCATGTCCACGCGGGCGAAGTCCGCGGACTGCAGATCGACCCGATGCATGTTCGCGCCTTCCAGGTCCGCGCCGGCGAATCGGGCCCCGGTCAGCGTGGCGAGGGAGAAATTCGCCTGCCGCAACCGGGCCTCCCGGAAGTCCGCCTGGTTGAACACGCCGCGCACAAAGCGCCCCGCCTGCACGTCCGCACCGGTAAACATGGCCGAGCGGCCGATCGTCTCGGTGAAGTTCGCGTAGGGCAGCACGCAGCCACGCAATATCGCCTCGTTCAGGGAGGCGCCCTTGAAGCTCGCGTATTTGCCCGTGGCCCCGGAAAAGGACGCCCGGTCGAGCGTTGCGGCGGTAAAATCCGTCTGCGTCAGATCGAGTCTGGAAAAATCCGCGGCAGTCAGGTCCGACTTGACGAACCGGGCCAGGGTCAGGTCGCAGCCCGGAAAGCGCTGGGCCCCGAAGGCGATGCTCTGCGCATGCGCCTTGTGCAGCGAGGTCCCCGAAAAGACCGCCGTGCTCAGGTTCACTTCGGTAAACGACGCGCGCGTCAGATTCGCCGTGGAAAAATCGACGTTCCCCATGCTGCATGACAGAAAGCTCGCCTGCTGCATGACGGCCGCAACACAGCGGACGCCATCGAGCACGCTTTTCACGAAACGTACGCGCAGGGCCTGACAGCCGGAGAGCACGGCCTGGGCCATCGGGCAGCGGGAGAATTCGGCGTCCTGAAGCAAGGCCTTGGTAAAATCCGCCCCGTCAAGGTCGCAGTCGACGAAGTGTACGCCGGTCAGATCGGCGCTGGCGAACCTCGCTCCCTTGAGTTGGGAGTCCTGGATAGTGAGGCCGCGCAGACTGACTCCGGAAAGGTCCGCTCCGGCGAGTTGCGCGCCGCGCACTACGCCGTCGTTGGCCGCTGCCTGCAGGAATTCCTCACGCGTCATGCCTGTCCTCCAGGAGCGTGCGTAGCAGATTGGTGCGGGAAAAGCCGGTATCGAGCACGGTGGCGCCGTAGAAATCGGCCCCGAACAGGTTGGATCGGGATATCTGCGACCCGCGGATGTCAGCTTTGCGCAGCGAGCATTTGAAGAGATTGACGCCCCGCAGCGTTGACTCGTGTACGCGCGCCTTGGAAAGGTCCGCCCCGCGCGCCGTGACGCAGGTGAACGAGGTCTTGATCAGCTCCGTCCTGGACAGATCCGCCTCGTCGAGCGTCGCCTCCACGAACTGCGCCCCGCTCAGGTTCGCCCCGGACCAGCGCGCCCGCTGCATCGCCGTCTCGGTGAATTCCGCGTTGCTGAAGTCCGTGCCCGCGTCCGCGCGCGTCTCCCTGAGAACGGCTTGCGCAAACACCGCGTTCCGGCACTGGGCCCGGTTGAATTTGCCCTTCTTGACCCGGGCGCCCGTAAAACGGGCGCCCGTCAGATCCGCGCCGCTGAAATCAACGCCGAGCAGGGTCCCGCGGCTGAAATCGGCGCCAGCGCACCGCGCGTTGCTGAAATCG
>CAZGAH010000028.1:44084-44335 GCA_964523295.1 uncultured Desulfovibrionaceae bacterium
TCAGCTCGAGCGCCTGGCAGCCTTCGAGCCTGGCCTCGCTGCACGTGGTAGACGAAAAATCGGCCCGGGTCAGGTTCGCGCCCGCGAACAGGACTTTGGCGAAATCGGCCTCGCGCAGCAGTGCCTGCTGCAGGTTCGCCCCGGAGAAGTCCGCACCTGCGGCGCTGGCGCGGTCGAAAGTCGCGCCCGTGCAGTCGGCCTGCACGAACCTGGCCCCGGTCAGCACGGCGCCGGTGAAGTTGGCATCGGCA
>CAZGAH010000028.1:44504-49456 GCA_964523295.1 uncultured Desulfovibrionaceae bacterium
GCTTGCCCATCTCGTCCATGAACTGCTGCAAGGCCGCACGATCCTTTGCCGGCAGGTCCGGACGGGCCAGCAAGGCCGTCAGCATGGCGTCCGGGTCGGCCTGCTGCGCGGCAAGCTGCTTGTCCATGAAGGCCTGCACGGCGGCCGGGTCGATGCCGCTGGCGGCAAAGGATTCGTGCATCCAGCGTTCAAACTCCGCCAGCGTGCTCTGAATATCCTGCTCCGGGTCGAATGTGGGCGCCGATATCGCAGCCAGGCGTTCCTGCACCTGCCCGGGCGTAATCTTCGCCGCGGCCATCTGCTGCTGCATCAGGGCCTCGAGTTCGGCCACCTGCGCGTGCAGCTCGTCCAGCCCGGCCTGCGCGGGAGCGTCCTGCACGGGGGGCGGTGGCGCGGCCGGGATGTCCGGCGGTGGCGCAGCCGGTGCGGAGAGATCGACTGTCGCCGGGGCTGGCGCGGGAGCGGGCGGGCTGTCCTGCACGGCAAGCGGCGGCGCGGCCAGGCGCTCGCGATAAAAGGCCGCGGGCCGGGGCGTTTCGCTCAGCGGTTCGAGCGCTGCCAGGGCCTGGGTCACGTCCTCGGCGTCTTCGTCCAGAAGCGGTGCCACGCCACGGAAACAGAGCACCCCGAGCGCCAGCTCGGGGAACAGCCAGAGCGTATCGAGCGCGCACGGGGCCTCGATAAAATCCCCGCCGTGTTCGGGCGTCCGTTCGACGAACAGCCTGGCCCGAAAGCCCGGCAGAGTGGTCCGCAACACCGGGCGCTCCGGGTGCATCCCTGCCACGGCCACGGTCTCATCGCCCTGGAAATAGCCGGGCAGCCGTTGATCTTCCTGGGCCGTGCAAAAGTATTCCGGGCGCGTGCCCGATGGGGGATAGGGCCAGTCCTCCGCCAGCCAGCGCGCATCGACCGTGCCGAAGTGTTGCACGCGCTGCGGCCAGTTCGACGGCATGGCGACCAGTCCGGCCGGTTCGAGTTCCTCGCCCGTATTCGAGAGCATTTCGCCGACGCGCATGACCGCGGGCAGGGATTCGCCGTCGGGCAGCCGTTCGCCCGGCCGGGTCCATCCCCGTCCCAGCGGATTGGCCTTGCAGCCCGGCCCGCCGAAGGCCGAATGCCAGTCGAGCCGGAACGGACGCAAGGGCGCGGGCTCGCCGGGGCGACCGGCCAGCTGGTGGCGCTCGCCGTAGACCGCCAGCCGCTTGATAAGCCGTCCCGCCTGGACCACGATTTCCACCCCGCGCGCGCCGGCAGGGGGAAAACAGCGCCCGTAGACCAGAAACTCCCCCTTGGGCTTGGGAAATCCGGCGTCAAAGACCTCGCTGTCGAGCAACGACGCGGCCACGGCGTCCCACAGCTCTCCTTCGGGGCGCAACTGCCCCGGCCCGGGCGTATCGAACGAAAACGCGGCACAGGCCGAGAGACAGAGGCCGAAGCCGCCGTCAAGCCGTATCGTTTTGGGGAGCAGGGCCAGAACATCGGGTTTGACCAGACGCATGGCGTATCCTTCCGTTACGCAGGCCAGGCCTGCGCCCTGAATACCCGGACACCGAAGCCGCGCGACGCAAAAGCCACGACCACGCCGCCCCGGCCCGACGATTCCGCCCTCAACGCAAGCCGTTGCGCGGGAGACAGCATTTCAGACTTTACTGATTCCGAGTATGACAGGCTTGGGGCCGTCTTTCAAGAAAAAGAGTGCGCGCTCCTGCATTGGGCAATGTCTTTTCGGAAGGAGCTGTTTCGGCGAACAGGGAGGAAAGCCGTCAGGAGCGATAAGGTCGGCTCTATTATGCCGCTCAAGGGGGGGCGTCAGGGTGCCCATTGATAAACGTCGGCGCCAGGTCAGATGCGCCCATCAATTTCGTTCGTAATGACGGGCCATCGAAAAATATGGATACTTATTGAACAGAGTTTTTGCTTGCCGCAAGAAGGATGGCGTTGGGTTGACGCTATACATCAGGAAAAAAGCTTGCTTTCACGCCATGACGGTATCATCGCCACATGTGTTTTCAATTTTTGCTCAATGGCGGACAGCAATTCCCTTTTTTGCTGCGTCGAGACAAGGCAAAGATTTTCGCTAAGCTCTTCCATTCGTCTGGAGGCGTTAAGGATGGAGTCGGTCATGCCGTAAAACAGGCTCTTTCTCTTTGCGTGCCAGGCAAATGACATTGAAAAGGCGTCAAGCATCCTGGCGATATGGGCTATTTTGACATCATTGTTTTCATCTAAGTCTTCGGTTTCTAACACGTTGGCGATCTTGTCACAAAGACGATGTATATCAATTATATTGTGTTCCATGTCTTCGCGAATCGACTTCAGGTCTTCTTTGAGTGACATGTTTTTGATTTCTGATTCAATCAATGTTGTTGTTGCCGAAATTTGGTCAAAGGTAATTGCGCTCATGGGTTACCTCCTTCTCAAACCGATGGACATTGACCCGGCTGACCAGGGAGAGCGGCAGGGCCAGAACATCGGGTTTGACCAGACGCATGGCGTATCCTTCCGTTACGCAGGCCAGGCCTGCGCCCTGAATACCCGGACACCGAAGCCGCGCGACGCAAAAGCCACGACCACGCCGCCCCGGCCCGACGATTCCGCCCTCAACGCAAGCCGTTGCGCGGGAGACAGCATTTCAGACTTTACTGATTCCGAGTATGACAGGCTTGGGGCCGTCTTTCAAGAAAAAGAGTGCGCGCCGGGGCCTCGTACGCTGTCGTTGCGGAAAGCGCTGTTTCGGCGAACAGGACGGGAGGCCGTGAGGAGCGATACGGTCGGCTCGATTATGCCGCTCAGGGGTGGCTCTGGCAGGGTGTCCATTGACAGTGACACGGTCAGGTGTCAGGGCCATCGTCTCGTCAGCTCTATTTGTTTGCATTCTGAAGGAGTTGAAAGTCTTCCTCAGAGTATTCGGGGAGCGGTGATTTGGCAGGTGATGACCAGGCAAGCATCACAACCTTGAAAGGCTCTTTGGCATAGAGTGGCCAATTCATGGAAGCCTGGCAGGCGTCAACACCCCAGCGTCCACTGCCCCAATTCTTCTGCCATCCAATATGAATCAGTTGAAGTCCATAATTTCGCCTGGCCGGCAAAACATGGGGAATTGTAACTTTGGTGAGGTAATATCCGTCCTTCTCAATTCTTATTTCGGTTTCTTCCCCTTTCCTTTTTATGAGGGTAAATTCGCTCGATGGAATGAGGAATGTTTCTTCTCGGCGTGTCGTGCTGCCGCTGATCAAATCGAAACCTGGTGAGGAATGAACCACCTTTGCTGCAAGGCCGGAGAGAGGGGTTCCTTGCTCATCCACAAACACCATGGGGATTTCATATGTTACGGCACTCGCTCTGGGTGTGACATAAAAGGCGAATACTCCGCCTAACGTCAGGACAATCGTTGGAATAACATATGCAGGCTTCAGTGCAGCACGAAGGGGACGCTTCCATAACAGAATTACGATTCCGACTATAAAAGGCGCCATCGCCAACGAGGCGAATGCGTATGGGAGCGAAATAAGAGCCTCCATACCCTGAGATGGAATCCTTGGCGCGTTCGACCACATCACAAGGAAATAGCCCAAGACAATTCCACACAATGTGATTGTGGGCAACCAAAAGACGAAATATGCGGGGCTGGAGCGCATTTCTGTTAGCTGACAGTGTTGTTATACGAAATTCGCAAAATACCAACCATCAAATTCCAGACCTTACCAGCTACTAACCAGGCTAGCATTCCACCAACTGAACAGCCGCCATTAACGCAATCCTTTCAGAGCATTAAGTCGCCATGGCCGGGGTCATCCTGATGCATGTAACGGAGTTGATCTGTCCTTGCCAGAGGCTGGCAATTTCCGAAATTTTCAGCGAGAAAATTTGTGTTCTGATATAGGCGTAAGCACCCTGGCGAGATGGGTGATTGTGAAATCGCTGTTTTCAGCTTTATTTTCGCTTTCTGGCCCTTTAGCAAATTCATCGCACAGGCGATGTATTTTGAGTATAGCGTGTTCCATGTCTTTGTATATTGATTTCAGGTCTTCTTGGCGTGACATGTTTTTGATTTCCGTCCCTTGCAGTCTGTTCAGGCGTTATTGATTCCGAGTATGACAGGCTTAGTGCCGTCTTTCAAGAAAAAGAGTGCAAGCACAGGCATTGGTCAATGCCTCCCCTCGAAGGAAAATTGTATCAAGACGAAACTGCGCCGAACAGGGCGGGCTATCGGGGAGGTGCGATATCGTCGTCCGGAGTATGCCTTTTGACGCACAGAATGCAATTTCATGCAAAACTCCGCCAAATCATTGTCAATATTCGTCGTGTCAGCGCAATTGAATACTAAAGAAAGATGAAACTACGTTGTGCCATAGCACTCAGGGTGCCATGAACCGGTACTGATTCCAAAATAATCCTTGACACTAAGCGGCAATTGGAAGATAAATTCTATGTCTGGATAAAAGTATTGAATCATACGTGTTTTTCTTTTGAAGTATTGTATTTTCCCCTTTTTGCAGAAAAAGTTAAAAATGCTGCGAGGAGGCTGTCATGGTTATGAACAATCCGATATCAAGCCTGATGGGTGAAGTCCTGCCAGCTGCTGTTGCTCTGGTCGAAGCCGATTGTAGCATCCTATGGGCCAATGCCCTGTTTGCCGATCTTGCCGGTGTTTCGTCGGCCGGGCTGCGGGCGATGCGGCTGTTTGACCTGCTGCATCCGGACGACGTCGATACGGTTCTCGGGCGGATCAACGATCTTATACGCGGGGAATGCGAGCTGCTCGATACAGAGGCGCGTCTCATGCGCAGGGGGGGCGACACGATGCTGGCTGCCTTGCGTGTCCGCAGACTCCCCCATGTGGCGGATTGCGAAGGCGCCTCGATGCTGGTGCTGCTGGAGAAGCTCACCACGTGTCAGGCTGCCGTGGAGCAATTGCGCACGCGCGTGTCGTACCTTCAGGGGGTCCTGGA
>CAZGAH010000029.1:0-49396 GCA_964523295.1 uncultured Desulfovibrionaceae bacterium
CTCCTGGGCCGTCGCCTGCATCAGAAGGCTACCCACGGCAAACCCGGAAGGACCAGAAATCTTAAGGGAAGAGGCAGGGCATCGGTCAAGTCATGTGCTACCTAGATCGGTCAGATACACGTGCTATGGACAATGAACAAAAATTTGACTTGACGAAGGCAAAAAAACTGAGTTATCTAATTCGTAACGAATCGCTGATCGTCGCTGAGTAATTTTAATAACCAATGGGACATCCTTAAAAATGCATTGTCCACTGATAAACCTTAATATAATTGGAGGTACGCCATGCAATGGAAGGAACCGGACGCAAAAACATTAAAAGCTGACGGGGTGTCACTTGCCGTCGGAGCCTTTTCAGAACTGTACGAAACCGAGCTTCTCACCCGTGACTACGCCATCGCCCTCATCAACATGACCCGGGATTCATGCATGGATATCGCGGCCACGCGCTTCCCCGGAGAAGGCGATGACGCATGGAAATGGACCCCTATTCCCCGGACCTGCCCCAACTGCCGCAACGGCTACCAGTACTGCTGCAACAACGGCAGATACAACATCATCATGACCACCCCCTGCAACGCCAGTCCCTTCGAGCTGTTTGTCGGCAAGCTAAACGGCACCCAGGCCCTGGGCGCGGTGTTCTATATTACGCCGAACTGCGACTACAGCGGCGGATGCATCGGCATCGACGATTAGCAGCCACCCTCTGAAATCCGTTCCCACATGCCCGGCGCCAGGCGCCGGGCATGTCTACGCCACCACGTCCAAACCCACCGCCTCCCATGCTAAACTCCATCCCATGCGCTTTCTTTACCCACTTCATCATCACCCGGCCCGTTTTTCGGCGTAGGTGGCATCGTAGTCGAGCCCGCCGATTCGTGCGCCGGCAAGAATCGATTTCGCTTGCTCGTAACTTTCATTTTTCGTGAAAATTTCGCGGCATTGAGTCTGTCGATGATCAGGTCCTCAAGACGAATGATACCGATCATTTTGCCGTCAATGGAGAGTTTTCGTACCCGTGACTCGACCTCGTGTGGGACGGCCAATAATTTAGCTGATATCTCTGGTTGTCATGTTAAAACTCTATTGTGATGGGTTCATGAGTACAAAAAAGACAATCGTCTTGAACCAAGAAAGAGAGGTCACATGGCTGCTACATTCAGTGAACACGAACGAATACTTCTAAAAAAGGCTGTTGAGGAGTCCCATGACCTTACATTGTGGCAATTAAAGAGCTATTTGATAAACAATGCTCCCTTTTCACAATTCATAAAACTCTCAAAGCGCTCGGATTCAGGTTCAAAAAAATGCTACATGCTGATGAACAGAATCGAGACGATATGAAAGAGGCTAGGGCCTGTCTCTAAAAAATCTCTAGACTTTCGCTTCAATAATGATAACCTTGCCTCAAGAGCCGACACAACATCCCCGACGAGCGATGGAAACGTCTCGAATCCCTTGTCCGCCAGCCACGCAAGGCCCCTCAGGGCAGGCCACCCAAGGACGCGCGATTGATGTTCAACGGCGTTCTCTGGATCCTGCGCACCGGCGCTCCTTGGCGAGACTTGCCTTCGGAGTTCGGCCCGTGGCAAACGGTTTACAAGCGCTTCAATGCTTGGTCCAAGTCCTCCATCTGGCAGGAGATTCTTGCCATGCTTCCACGCGAGGCAGACCTCGAATCCATTCTGCTGGACGGCTCCTACGTCCGCGCCCACCAGCATTCCGCCGGCGCAAAAAGGGGGCCGACGCCCAGGCTATCGGCCGCAGCCGGGGCGGCCTGACGATTAAAATTCATGTGGTCGTCGATGCGCTGGGTAATCCGATTCGCCTCAAACTTACCGGCGGGCAGGTTCACGACAGCGTCCCGGCCATCGCCCTGCTCGAGGGATGGGCGGCTGGCAATGTCGTTGCTGACAAGCCGTATGATGCCGCCGCCATCATCGATTTCATCCGCGGTCAAGGCGCAACTCCGGTCATCCCGCCCAAGAAGAATCGCCGCGACCAGCGTGAGTATGACAATCACCTTTACAAAGAACGTCATCTCGTTGAGTGTTTCTTCTGCAAAATCAAGGAATTTCGCCGAGTAGCCACGCGTTACGAAAAACTGGAGGCCACCTTCCTAACTATGGTCACCATCGCATCATGCCTCATCTGGTTGCGATGATTTGGAAACAGGCCCTAGATTAAAATGCTCTATTCTTGAAGGTCGAAGGCGTGGTCTCAGCCAACAACGTTGCCGAACGACTGCTGCGCTTGGCTGGTCTTTGGCGCAGGAGAAGCCTGGGCACGTAAAGCGAGAAAGTGAACCTCTGGGTCGACCTCGCCCTTCCCCTGTACCAAACATGCAGGCTGAACGGAAAGCGAACGTATAACGTGCTGGTCGAGGCCGTTGATTCGTATTTCAGAAACGAATATCCTGATCTCAAGTGGATTCAACGGGCTGTTGTGTGTCTCTCTGAGCGCAAGCATAAACAGATTACTCGGTAGCGCGCAATCCAGACGAAACGTTTGGCAATTCCGGCGCTGAGGGTGGACCGTTCCCCGTTCATTCTGTCTGGTGATTCTTCGCAGTCGGCAGGGAAGACGACAGGGACTATGCCTCACTCGCCGTGCTGGCAGGGAAGCTCGACGATGAATACCGAACCATGTCCCGGCGTTGATTCTACCCAGATGCTGCCGCCGTAGTGGGTGACGATCTGGCGGCAGATGGCCAGGCCGAGTCCCGTACCGACAGGCTTGCTGCCAAGCTCGGGCGGCGTATCCACCTGATGGAATTTGTCGAATATACGGAGAATATCCTTTTCCGCTATTCCGACCCCGGTATCCTCGACGCGCAGCTGAATCCGGTCTGCGCCGGGGCTGGCGATCAGCGCGACGCGCCCGCGCAGGGTGAACTTGGCGGCATTGGAGAGCAGATTGACCAGCAGTTGCTCGATACGGTCCGGATCCACGCGCAGAACCGGCAGGGTCTCCGGAATCTCGGCCACGAGCGCAACGTCCGGCTTGTCGGCGAACTGGGGGCTGACGACCTGCAGCGCCCGGGCGATGACTTCCGCCAGGGCGACATCGGACTCCTTCCACTCGATTTTACCGGCCTCGATCTTGCTCAGGTCCAGGAAGTCGTTGATCATCCGGGTGAGCCGCTCGCCCTCGCTTTCGATGATCGACAGATTCTCCCCAATGCGGCGCCGGAGCTTTTCCTGGCCTGCCGCTGAGAGCGCGGCGTCGTAGGCCCGGGGCACGTCCTTGCGCAGCAGCTTGACAAAGCCGATAATCGAGGTGAGCGGCGTGCGTAATTCGTGCGAGACCAGCGAGACGAATTCCGACTTGAGCTGATCGAGTTCGCGCAGCCGGACATTGGAGTCGGCGAGTTCTTTGGCCTTGAGCGCAAGATCGTTCGTCCGCAGCCGCACCCGACGCTCCAGATCGCGATTCAGGGCTGCGAGTTGCTGCTCTGCGTGGCGGTGCCGGGTGATGTCCTGGACCATGAGGGCGTAGCCGCACAGTCCGTCTTCGCCTGAGGGGACGCCGTAAATGCTGGCCTGAAAACAAAGCTCCCCATCATCGGTTTGCCTGACGATCTCGAAGGTGTAACTGTTGTGCGTGCTGATTCCGTTGAGAATCCGATTGACCCTGGCCAGGGAGACGCCTTGCCCGACGTGAATTTCCCGAAGGTCTCTACCGATGATCTGTTGTGGGGAAACATGGAAATAGCGTTGGGCCGTCGGGTTGCAGTACACCACGCGCAGATATCTGTCCGTGGCGATAATGCCGAGATCCGTGGTACTGCGTAGGATGGTTTCGAGATAACTGGTCCGCTCCTTGAGGCACTTGCCCGCCTGGATGAGCTGTTCGTCCTTTTCCCAGAGGATGGATGTCAACGTCTGGATATACTTGCTCTCCAGGCCGCGCACGATGTCGGACTGCGTAACCAGTCCCCTGACCCGGCCGTGCGCGTCCACGACGACAATACGACGCAGCTTTTTCTCCCGCATCAGGTTCGCAGCCTTGAAGGCCGCCTCGTCCTCGCGCAGGGTGTACACGGGCGCGCTCATGATGTCGGCCAGTTTCAAGGCGTCCAGCTCGGCGTCCCGGGCCAGCAGCCGGACGATGTCGCGTTCGGTGAGAATGCCGACGGGCCGGTCTTCTTCGCCCACCACCAGACAGCTGATGGATTTTTCGGCCATGATCTGCAACGCCTGCCTGGCCGTAAGGGATGGGGGCGTAATTACGGCGTCGGGGTTCATGATTTGCTCAATGCGCTTGATTTCAGAAAGATAATCGCGCTCCATGGCCGCGACCAGATTCGACTGGGTGACCACGCCAATGGCCAGACCGGCGTCGTCGATAATGACCAGATGCCGGATGTTGTTGCGCGACAGCTGCAGATAGGCTTCGTAGGCGTGCGTGGAGGCCCTGGCCGTGACCACGGGAGCGCTCATGAACGCCTTGACCCGTTGTGTAGCGACATGCCGGCCCTGATGCGCCATGGCCCACATCACGTTGCGCTCGGTGAGAATGCCCACGGGAAAGCCGTTTTCAACAGCCACCACGCAGGAAATGTTCTGCTCGCTCATGATCTGTACCGCCTCGCCCACAGGGGCCTGAGGCGATATGCCGACGACGCTCGGCGTTATGACATGGTTGAGCAGATGAATAGTCATGACTGACGGACCCTTGTTCCGGTAGCGATCCCGCAGGGCCTCGGAGGTCGGAATTCTCTGATTCGGCCCACGACCTTTTGATACCCGAAATTGAAACAATTGCAAGGAACTGTCCCGGCGTTTTCGTTCTGAATAAATAACGCCGCCGAACGGGAGTTAAGGGCATCCCGAAATAGTTCACACCTGGCATGTATTGCACGCAAGCTGTGGGCCTGTCGCGTGGCCGTGCATTCTGATTGCAAATGTATGCAGCTTGCCCTGGCGTATTGTTCGTGCTCCGACTGGGAATCAGAATGAAAACAGCTGACTCAGGCACACCAGATTGCAGCAGGAAGGTTTCCGGCTTTTTGCGGTCCCGGCACAGCGTGCTCAGGTTCTCGCGAACGGGAGCACCGGAACCGTCAGAATTGTCGGGCCCCTGTGGATCTGCTTACTCAAGTCGAACGAACAGCCAGGTAGATGGTAATGCCGTGCAACGAGTTATCCTGCTCGAGGATCGACAGGCCGGGAATGGCCTGAACGTTCTCGGGATACCCGTTGACGAGCAGCAGAACAAAGGGCCGCCCCGTGCTTTTCAGCGTTCCGGAGGCCAGGTCATCGCGGAGCCGGTCTTCGCACAAGGCGAGTTTTTTTCCGGTATACAGCTCGAAATAGACATTAAAATGAAGGCATTTTTCTCCCAAAGCATAAACAGCGAGCCCCGCGTTGTTTGAAAGAACCTTTTGCACGGCCTGCCGGAATTCTATTTTTCTGTGAACATGGTAATAGTTATAGGAAAAAAAGAGGGGAATCAGGGAGAGGATGACAATTGAGGTGAGTGTGACTGCCTTTAGCCAACGACGGGGTAGCAACGTAACGCCGAAGGCCATGAGGATAAAAAGGGCGGGCACGACTATTGTCGTATTGCGCGAGGTCATGCACGGCGTGGACACCAGAGAGAGGACAACGGGGATAACGATGCCTGTTGCAATCCAAAGGACAAGAAGCGTGACGCTTGCGTAGTCTTTGGTTCGTTTGGTTACAATCGGGATGAGAATGGAGGTCATGAGAAGAAGGCTGGCAATAATCACCAACGCGTGATTGTGAAAAATGACAAGGTAGCAATACAGTGCAAAGGCCAGGTCTGGCACTGGCATCCAATAATTATCGCGAGAGATATTGTTTATCATGCTTTGGATGATCGGCATGATTGAAATAATGGCCACGATAGACACGACAAACAGGTGAGAGTACCTGATTCGAAATGATTTGTTAAACACTGGAGAAAGAATAAAAAAGAGAAATTGAGCAAATACGATAACGATACCGAAATAATGTGTGTTAAGAAGTGCTGCAATGAAAAAGGCATAGACAACCAGGCAGCCTTTTGTGTTCTTCTTGAAGTAATCCACAAAAGCGACGAATGACAGGAGCGTAAGCAGTGCGAGGAGCGCGTACGAGCGGGCTTCCTGGGAGTATTCGATGAAAAAGATGTTCAAGGACAGGATCAGGGCTGCGATCAGGGCGGTATCCCTGTCGAACAACCGTCTGGCCAGGCTGTAGATGGCCGGAATGACCAGCACGCCCAGGAGAACGGAAAGGGAGCGGGCCGAAAACTCGGAGAAGCCCCAGAGCTTGAGCCAGATCCAGAGCAGCAGCTGATACAATGGAGGGTGGACGTCGAGTATGGTTTCCCGGAGCATCCAGAGGAAGGGGGCATCCGGAGCGCTGGTCCGCACGCTCCAGAGTTCGTCGACCCAGTAGCTTTGAAAGTCGAGCCGGTACACGCGGAGAATCGCGCCGGCGAGCAGTATCGCAACCAGGGCCAGCGCGTGCTTTTGCCTTTGCAACCACGACATCATAGCGGCGTCATATCCCTTTGGTCGGGGGCATCTGTATCAAGTGCCGGCAACGGCGAAGTCTCTGGTGTGCCGCAACGGGCGAAAAGGCGAGCGCAAGGCGTCATTGGACGATGAGCAGATACGAGAGCGTTGGGTTTTCTTCGAAGGCCCGCTGCAGGTTGGTGCTCGTCTGCACCGTCGAATAGGGGTAGGATTTTATATCAGTCAGCCCGGTTCTGGTCTTGATGCTGTCGAGTCCGTTTTCGGCGCCGGGACGGTAAAACAGGTAATTGACCTTGAATTTTGTCATCCAGTAGCCTTTGGATTCGACGCGCTGGAAGCCATGGTTGCGGAGCGTAGCTGCCAGAGCCTCGTCGCGTCCGGGCTCCTGGGCATGGAAGACCCAGGTCACCGCATCTGTCGCCGCGGGAGGCGCAGGGGTCTGGTCAACCGGAATGTCCAGCCGCTGGGGCGTGAGTTTGGGCATGGCCACCTCGTAGGCGCTCGGCGTGGCGTTGTCCTGGGCAAGGGGCGGCCCCGGCGGAGTCGCCTCAGACGCAGCTTCGGGCTCAGGTTCGGGCAAATCGGCATCAGCCGGCGGCTGGGATGCGTCCTGAGCCGGCGTGGAGGGGGGGGGTGAAGGCTCGGGCGTCTCTTTCAGGTCGAGCTTTTTGGCCACCAGAGATTCCGTGATGGTAGTCTTCGGCTGGCCGGAGTCCTGGATGACCTCGGTTGCCCGCACGAACTGGTGTTCGCCTGGCAGAGAGATCAATCCCTGGCGCCAGAAGTACACACCACCACCCGCGACGGTCAGCAGCAGAACGAAGGCAAGTACGATCCGGGCGTACGAGGTTCTCCCCGACGCGGGGACGCCGTCGCGGATGATCCGTTCGCAACGATCGCAGTAAATATAGGCGCCATGAATAGGTTTGCCGCATCGCACGCACGTCGTCTTGACCTGCATGTAGCTGCTCCCGGACAGGGCCATTGCTGGCCGGTCCATGTTGAATTGTCCAGATCGGGCCTGGACACGGGCCATCATGGACGAAACGAGTATCTAGCCGTTCTTGTCCTGTCTGGCAAGAGGCGGAATCGCGGCCTCGGCGGAATGCTCCTGCGAGTCCGCAGCCCGGTTTGTCGTTTTGATTTCCCGCAGCGAGGCGACATTTTCTTCGCTGCGACGGTTGAAATGGCTCTGCAAGGATTCCAGCCCCGGAATGCAATAGGCGTCCTGGTGCTGGTTCTGATCATAGGCCGACGGATCGCCGGGGCCGCGTCTGACCGGGCAGAATTTGCAAAACGGATAATACGGTGCATCGGAGTCGATGCTGCGCCTGATTTTTTGGTAGTGGTCGTTACGCCAGACCGCGGTGAAGTCGTCGTCCACGAAGCCGAGGCGTTGGCGCCAGCAATAATAGCAGATTCGCACCGAGCCGTCGGTATCGATCTGGCAGAATTGCCAGGGGCGCAGGCAGCGGTGGGGTACGTGTCTGTGTGCCGGCAGCGGGGGCAGTGCCAGGGCTATGCCGTATTCCCTGGCCTTGGCCTGTGCGGCCGCGAAGACCTCCTGGGCGAGCTGCGGGTGGTTCAGCAGTGATTCGTCAGCATCCATCTCGTTGGCCACGTTGAGGTATTTCACCTCGACCTTGGAGAGGCCGTACTCGCGGCAGAGGCGGAACATGTCCGGCAGCTCGTGGGCATTGGAGCGCATGATGGCGAAGCGGAACCACAGCCAGGGGTACGGGCTGTGCTGCCGCTGTTTGCAATCGGACAGATAGTGCAGGTTGTCGAGAATGGTCTCGTAGCGTGCGCCGCGGCGGATGCGTTCCAACGTGGATTTGGTCGCGCCGTCGAACGAAATGCACAACTCGGTGAGGCTTTGGTCGGCAACCATCCAATCGGCGACATTGCGATCGAGCAGCATGCCGTTGCTGGTCATGGTCGCTCTGGTCCGGTGCGTGCGGCATAACTGCAAGGCCTCGCGGACGTGGGGATAGAGAAGCGGCTCCCCTCCTGAGCAGAAGTAGACCCCCAGGGCCGTGGGAAAGAGCTGTCGGGCGATGTTTCTGTAGAGCCCGATGTCCATCCAATGGCGGTCTGCGAGCGGTGCGTAGGAGATGCAAAAAATGCAGCGCAGGTTGCAGGCCTTGGTCAGAATGATGTCCAGCGACGCGGGCAAGGCCCTGGGAGCGGCTACGCGCAGCAACCCCTCGGCTGTGCCGCAGGCGGCGTTGAACAGGGCGCCGGCGTTGACGATGCGCAACGTTGAGAGCGCCTGTCGGAGGGTTTCATTCATGAAAGGAACCTCGCGCCGGTCAGCGCGGAGGGCAGATCACGGCTTTTTTTTATGCAAGACATGCTTGATCTTTTCTGCGAGGAGACTGCGCTCGCCTTTTTCTTCGAACTCGCGCAGCACGATGAGCAGCGCCTGGTTGATGATGTCGGATTTGGAAATGCCTTTGCCGGATTCCAGGTCGAACATTTCAGCAATCCGGGCTTTTGCGTCCACGAGATCGGCCAGGACCTCTTCGCGCAGGTAGTGGGTGGCCTTGCGTGTCGCGGGTTTGGAGGGCGTTTTTGTCAGGCTTTTTTCATCGGATTCGGGGAGTTGCTCGCTCTCCAATTGAAAGGCCCTGTAGATGATGTCCGCCAAAGGGTCGTTTGTCGGGCCGGATGGGTTCTTGAGCGAAAAAATATCGTCAAGAACGTTTCGTTCCTTTTTGTCTTTGGTCATGCTGGCAACGACCTCGGCGGCCGATGAACAGTTGTCTGCCGTAGAAGCGTTTTCCCCGATAAGACGGGGCACAGGGAAAACAACGCGCATAAGGTCCAGGGCGGCACACACGCCCGCTCCCGGCATGGTCAAAGCAACGCGCTGCCGTCGGTAAGCCGGCGCACCAGGGCTTTGTAATCAGCGACGCCAGAACACCCGCTATCATATTCAAAGATCGTCTGTCCATACGCGGGCGCCTCGGACAAACTGGGGTCGAAGCGGATGGGCTGACAGATCTGTCCCTTGTACAGTCCTTTGAGCTTGACGAGTATGTCCTCGCGACTGGCGATCTTGTCGTCAAGGAAGGTCGGCAAAATGTAGGTAATGCCTACGCGCTTGCGGTATTTCTGTATGGTTGTCAGACTCTTGGTGAACTCGGAAAGGCCCTGGAGCGACATGACCTCCAGGGATACGGGCACCAGAATCTCCTTGACGTAGAACAGCACGTTCACCGTGATGGGGTCCCAGCCGGGCGAGGAGTCCACGATCACGAAATCGAAAAGACTTTCTATGGGTTGCAAGGCCTCGGTCAATGTCAGCTCGCCACCGAAATCCTTGCGGTCGATGAAGCGCTTCACTCCGGCCAGAGACCGGCCGCCGGCGAGTAACCAGAGGTTTTCCCGGGCCTTGAAGACCACGCTCTGCGCGTCCATTTCCTTGGTGACCAGCTCGGCCAGCCCGACTTCCGGCTTGACTCCAAGCATGTACGACGACTGGCCCTGGGTATCCGTATCGACCAGAAGCACCTTGTAGCCGGCCAGGGCCAGCCCGGCGGAAAGATTGACCGAGGTGGTGGTCTTGCCCACGCCGCCCTTGCTCAGAATGACGCCGATGGATCGTGTCTCTATGCGGGATACCGGCTTGGGACGGGGCTTGATGTCCGGGTCGGGCGCGACGCTCTCGGCCGGAGCCGAGGGTTGGGCCGGGCGTGAGGCAGGGCGGGCGGCCGGGCGTGCGTCTGGCTCGGGGCGTCGTGTGACCTCTTTACGGGGCGGGATGCTCTGGCTCGACGCCGTGCCTGCGGGCGCCTCGGCAGGCTCGGGAGCCTGGGGCCTGGCTCCGGCCTCGACGAACAGGGTGAACCGGTGTCCGCAGGATTTGCACAGCGTTGAAATTTTTGTTCTTTCGGGAGGAAGTCGGGAGTCGTCGATTGTCCTCTTGAGCTTGCAGTTCGGGCAGGTAATTTCCATCCTTGTTCCTCCCTTCGAGATACGGCTTGGGATAACGCTATGTTTTCCCTGTATTTCTGATCATCTGTCTGAGCAGGATGCTGTCTTCGCCCTTCAATTCGAACTCTCTGAGCATAATCTTCAGCGCATTGTCCACGATCGCTGATTTGGAGATACGGAGCCCATGCCTGTCGGAAACGAGCATTTTCAGCCTGGTTTTGACTTCCTCCAGCTTCCATTCTGTTTCCGGAGTGAGATAAAACGTCACCTTCTTTTTGGGATTGCGCGTCAAACGGAATGACCGGTGCCGGACCGGCTCCGCTTCGCCCAGAACAAGCACGGCATTGTCGTCATAGGAAAACCGGCGGGTGATTTTTTCCAGCTCCTGCACCATCGGTTCCGACGAGTCGCCCTTGTTGAGCAGCACGTCGCGCAAAATATTGATAATCGTTGTTTCACCGGTCATGTCACTTGCCTTGCCGCTGCCTGAGATTGCCTCTGTTCGCTGACAGGACGTCGCACCGTGTGTTGCATCTGCGGCCTCCGAAAAATATCTGCCGGCCGTCAGCGTCGCGTTACTTTCCAGCGGCTTCCCGATTCGCCGCCATCTCGTTGCGCCAGTTTACATGTCCATCCGGAGAATCTCGACTTCGTTCGTCAGCCAACCGTCGCCAAGAACAGAATGATCACGGACAAAGCGTTGCATGGCCTGGAGCTTCGCCTCCCGTTCGTCCGTGGCCTCGATTTCGTAAGGAAAGACTTTCTTTTCCGCATGTGGGCCAGACCTCTGTCCGGCGGCCGGCGAAACCGGCTTTTCGGCATAAATGAGCACTTTGTATCGGTGCATCGCGCCTCTCCTCACGTCCAGACTCGCCAGGCCGACCGCTGCGTCACTGCCTGCTCCCGGATACGTTCCAAAAGGGAAACGACGCAAGCGAAAAAGTGGCAAGGCAGGCAGTAGCATACGCCTGCCGCCAGGATTTCGCAACAGGGCATGCAACGCGGTTCAGACCCAGGCCGAAGGCGAAAACCGGATGGAGAAGAACCGGATTTGTTCCGGTAACGGCGGGGGAGGGGATGGAACGCAGCCTTGGCGGATGAGGAAAAGGAGGAGGCCGCAAGCATGTATCAATCGCACCTAAGAAAGCTGTCTAGGGTTGTCCGGCCGGATTGGCCTCCCGCCACTTGTCCAAAAGCTGTGCAGTGGCACGAGTGGTGCCAGTAACGGATTGAAATGTGGGAGCAAGATATGAGGGCAAGCCTTCCTTGCTCCTGGGAATATTCAGTGGCGACCTGTTCATCAGGGACCAGGGCCAGAAGCACGGCAAAAAACGCTTCCTTGAGCTGGATGGCCAGAGTTCGCTGTTGAGGTTGGCGACACTGGACCTTTTCTGTGTCGGTTTGTCTTGTCACTGAAGACCTCGTGGTTCTTATAGCTCCTTCCTGGCTCTTCCATGACTGTGCCTTCGGAGGCAAAGCACAATCCCTAACCATCATCATTTACCTTGTCGCATCAGGCTCAAGTGTAGATTATTTAACACATCGAAACGAGATATCCAGTCTCACAAAGTGCCGATGAAATGTATGTCTTTCTTGGAGCGCATTAAACCCACAAGAGCATTTCATCAGATCGTCAAGGGGCAGTGGAATACGTGCCAATTGGTGAACAATCCAAGAGGAGAAAGCGCCTTAAATAGGCAGCTAAAAAATGTTATGACTTTCCGCGCAGCTCAAGGCTTGTTATTGAATGAAAAAATATGCCGCTGACTCGTCGTACTGTGAAGATACCGTCAACGGCGGCAGGTACTCAGATGATTCGTCCGACCCGCGCCGGGTCAGTTGACGGCGGAAAAAAAGCTGTCGACGATTTCTCCGTTGCGTACGATGCAGTAGTTCGGTCCCTCGCGCAGCTTTTTTGATCCCTTGGCCGTCTGTTTGAGTTCCCAGAGTTCGTCCGAGCGGCTCATTTTGGAGATAAAGTCGCGCCACCAGTCGTGCTTGGGACCGAAGGGGACGCCCTTGACCAGGTTGGCCCGCTCGGCCTGGGCCACGCTCACGCGCTGTTTGAGCATGGAGCGGATTTTGGGCTTGGACTTGGAAACGACCAGCTGGTTTGTATCGATACGCCCGGAAGCCGCTTCCACCGCTTTTCCCTTCGCATCGGTCGGCACTACCTGGGCCAGCGCCCGCTCCATGTCCGGCTGGGCGTGGTTGGCCAGGAGAAAGCCGGCTTCAAGTATTTTTTGTGTCTCGTTATTCCTGACCCGATAGGTGCTGCCGCCGAGGATGACCGCCACCAGGCGGACATTCCCACGCTTGGCCGTGGCGATCAGGTTATAGCCCGAGGCCCGGACGTAGCCCGTTTTCAGCCCGTCCACGCCCTCGCAGGCCCCAAGCAGCCGGTTGCGGTTGATGCAGGTGACGTCGCCGAGCGTAATGCGTTGAATGGAATGGTAATCGAGCGATTGCGGAAAACGTTGCAGGTAGTCTACGGCCAGTCGGAGCATGTCGCGCGCGGTGGTCGTCTGCTGCTTGTGGGGCAGACCGTTGACATTGTAGAAGCGGGTGCCGTTCATGCCCAGGGCCTGGGCCTTCTCGTTCATCGCAGTTACGAAACGGTCCACGCCGCCCAAATGTTCGGCCAGGGCGACACAGGCGTCATTGCCCGAGGCCACGGCCATGCCTGTCAGCAAATCCCGGACCGAAACCTGAGTCCCAACCTTGACGCCCATACTGGATCCACCGGTCCGGTCCGCTTCGGAGCTGATGCTCACCTGATCGTCAAGATGCAGCTCTCCGCGCTGGATGGCCTCGAAGGCCATATACATCGTCAACACTTTGGTCAGCGACGCCGGGGGAATGGGCGTATCGGCGTTCTGCTCGTAGAGCAGTTCGCCCGTGCTCAGGTTCATGATGATTGCGGCCTTGGTATCGAAAAGGGCCGCCTGGCCCGACGTGGCCAAACAGAGAAAGCCGGCCAGTACGATCAGCGTAAGGACAACGCCTCGCCTCATGCTTCGCTCCTGGTTGCCTGGGTGATTTTCAAGACGCGGTCAGACCGCGTATCCGTTCCTTTACCTGCCTGCGGGCGCTGCGCGCCCGCTCTTCGAAAGCCGGACAGGCGGCCTGACGCCGCTTGCCAGATCGACCGCAGCGGGCTACACTCCGAGCAGACAGCACGATCCCCGGACCAACGATATGCCCGGATCGTGACGCGCCATCGGCCCGTGCGGACTCACGCTACGGCGAAGGCTATGTAACCCTTTCTTTTGGTTCTGTAAACCAAAAAAATGACAATGCAGCAACTTTCAAGAAATTTTCTAGAAGATTGCATGGTCTCTGCGAAAGCACCAGCCCTGAGCGCTACGTGTCCCGTTTATCAGGAACACATCGACTCGTTCTCAACATGCCGAAATTTCTATAAAAAAATGCGCCTCAGAGGCGAGGGCCAGCTGCGTGCCGGCCTGGTTGTCCGGTGCGCGGCCATTACGGCGGTCCTGATCCTGATAGTATGCACGCACGCACTCGCCGGCTATCAGATTCAGATCGGATCGACCAAAGACATCAACGGGGCGCATTACTTCGCCAGCAAGGCATCCAAAGTGCTTGGTCAGCCTGCAAGCATCATCCAACATAGCGGGTACTACACGGTTCTGGTCGGGAAATATGATACCCGGGATCAGGCCATGAAGGCCTATCTGGTCATCATCAAGCATTACAACGCGTTGATCTCGTCCTATGAAAATCCACCCGTACTTGCGGTGTATGTAGACGGGGCCGAGGGCGCGGTCGATGCCGACGTGCCGGCGGTCAGCGCGTCGCCCGAGGTCGCGGCCGTTGTCCCTGCCCCGGCCATCCGGCAGGTCAAGGAGACAGAACTGGCGCTTCTGAAAAAGAGGCTGGAAAAGGGATTGGCCAATGTCGCTTTCGATGGCTGTCTGCTGAAGAACCAGGAAACCTTCGATCAATACGTCTTCGTTTCCTCCTGCAAACTCGCCACGCTCAATCCGAATTCCGTGACCTGGGAGGAACGGCATGGAAGGCCCTACATCAAGGCCGAATTCCTCGCCAAGGGGGAGGGTGTCCGCACCGAGGGCCGCGTCGGCGACAAGAGCGCCTTTACCGGCGCGGAGCAGACGCTGTTACTGCGGAGCGCGCTGCGCGGGCGCGAGGATATCAAGAGTACGGTCAAGGCGTTTCGTGAGCTGATCCAGCATTGCGCCAAAGAAAAAAAATAGGGCCAGGCCAGGCCGACGGCCCGGACGGCCAGGGCGCACGGGCGGAGCTGGCGGGCACGATGGTCTTCCGGCGGCTGCATTCCATGCTCCGCGGCGGATCCTTGCGCTGGCGGCTGGCAGTGCTGTCGCTCCTGATCCTGCCCGGTCTGCTTTTGACCGCCTGGCTTGCCTTTCTTGCGTTGGACCATCTCTTCCCCTTTCCGGTCCGGGCCTTGTCGCCGCCGGCGGCGAGCGTGGTCGTTGACGCGCGGGGCGAGCCCTTGCGCTTTTTTCTGCCCCGCGACGGGCAATGGCGGTTTCCGATAGCCCTGAACGATGCGGCGCCGACGCTGCGCACCGTGCTGCTGGCCTCGGAGGACCGCCTGTTCCGCTATCATGCCGGCATCAATCCCTTTTCGCTGCTTCGCGCCGCCTGGACCAATCTGCGGGCCGGGCGCGTGGTCTGCGGCGGATCCACCATTACCATGCAACTGGCCCGTCTGGCAGACCCGCGTCCGCGCACCCTCGCGTCCAAGTGCGTGGAGGCCTTCCGGGCCGTGCAACTGGAGTGGCACTACAGCAAGGACGAGCTGTTCACCTTGTATATGAACCTGACTCCCTACGGCCGCAACATCTGCGGGCTCGGCGCCGCGGCCTGGTTCTATTTCGGCAAGACCCCGGGCACGCTGTCGCTTGGCGAGGCGGCCCTGCTGGCCGTGCTGCCGCGCGCGCCGTCTCGCTATGACCCGATACGCCAGCCCGCCGCGGCCCGGGCCGCACGAGACGGCCTGCTCGATCGGCTGGCCGCGCAGGGGCTATTCAGTCCGGACGAGATCGCCGCGGCGCGCCGGCATCGCCTGCCTGGAGCCCTGCACAAGGCGCCATGGCTGGCGCCGCATTGTTGCGAGCTGGCAATGGAGCGCTCCGGCCGCAGTCCCGGCGGCGGCGAGGCGCTGCTGCGCATCCGGACCACGCTCGACGCGCGGATGCAGCGCACTGTGGAGCAGAAACTCGCCGAGCGGGCAACCTGGTTGCGTGAGCAGGGACTGGAGAACGCCGCCGTGGTGGTGATCGACGTCGCCACGCGCGAACTCAAGGCCCTTGCCGGGTCCATAGAGTATCTCGACCGCGCGCACCATGGCATGATCAACGCGGCCCTGACCCCGCGTTCGCCGGGTTCCGCGCTCAAACCGTTGCTCTACGCCAAGGCCATAGACGCCGGCCTGATCGCGCCGCAAAGCCTGTTGCTGGACCTGCCGACAGACTATGCCGGCTACGTGGCCCGGAACTTCGACGGGCAGTACCGCGGGCAGGTTACGGTCGAAGAGGCGCTGATCCACTCGCTCAACGCCCCGGCCGTGCGCCTGCTGGCAGAGCTCGGCCTGGACGCCTTCTTCAGCCTGCTCCGACGCGCTGGGCTGCGCACGCTCGCAAAGCCCCCCGGACACTACGGCCTGCCCCTGATCCTCGGCGGTTGCGAGGTTACGCTGCTCGATCTGACCAACAGCTACGCGACGCTCGCGGCCGGCGGAAAATATCGGGAGGTCCGCATCCAGGCGGATGATCCGCCACCCGGACAAGCCGAACACAACGGGGCACGATCCGGGAACCGTGCCGCGGAACTCGGCGAAACGCTGCTCTCGCCGGAGGCCTGCTATCTCGTCGCGCAGATGCTCAGCCGGGTCGAGCGACCGGATCTGCCCCAGGCCTGGCAGCTGACCCGGGACATGCCGGCGGTGGCCTGGAAAACCGGCACCTCGTTCGGACACCGCGACGCCTGGGCCGTCGGGTTTTCCGCCCGCTACGCCATCGGCGTCTGGGCCGGCAATCTGGACGGCAAAGGCGTCAACGGCATTTCCGGCGCACGACATGCCGGTCCGCTGCTGTTCGATCTCTTCCGCGCGCTCGATCGCAGCGGTACGGACCTGCCCCGACCGGACGGCCTGGACATCGCGACCATCGAGGTCTGCGCCGAAAGCCGGCATCTTCCCGGCCCCTTCTGTCCGGAGCTGATGACCATGGACTACCTCCCGGGCCGTACGCGCCTGCCCGTGGATACGCTTTTCCGGCAGGTCTTTCTGGATAGCGAGACCGGGTTGCGGCTCGAAGGCGCGTGCCTGGAACGCCGGCCGCATATCGCGACCGTAGTGCGGGAGTATCCGGTCGAACTGGTGGCCTGGTGGCGCTCGCAAGGCCAGGTCGTGAGGGAACTGCCGCCGCTGTCGCCGCATTGCGCGGCCCTGCCCGATGCGGCTGGGCTCAAAATCGTCTCCCCCAGCAGCCGCACGCCCTATCGGATCCGGCGCGACGCCCCGGGCCAGTTCCAGCGTATCGCCCTGGTGGCCCAGGCCAGCGCGGACGCGCGCGAGCTGCAATGGTTTCAGGACGGACTGCTCGTGGCCACGGGCCAGCCGGGTGCACCGCTCTTCCTGGACCCCACGCCCGGGCGACACCGACTGCTCGTCCAGGACGACCAGGGCCGGACGGACGCCCTGCATTTTAGTGTGGAGTGAGCCGGAAGGGGTGCTTGTGGGAAGGCGATCGGGTGACAGGTTTTCAAGGGTAGGACGCGCCAACCCGAAGTTCTATTTTTTGACGGTATTGTTTTGTGTTTATTACTTTTTTGAGGAAGTTTCGTTGCATTACTGGGTGCATGTCAGCTTTGTTCCCATAGGTCGAGAGTTATTAAACGCTTTGTGGCAGGGCGATTTTGTACAATTACATTATTTGGGGAATAAAATCACTGTAGCAAGGACAAGGGTGATGGGCTGGCTTGTCAATTCTTCTTAAATGTGTATGATCGTAAAATCATTATCATTCGCCATACCTCGCGCGTTTTTTCAAAAGGTAGTTGTTCTGCGTGTTTCTCCAAGATAGTTAGTGCGTGAGGGATCAGGTTGTGATCAATATCAACGAGATCGTTCAGCAGCTGCATGAGGCGTTGCAAATACGCATCAAGCTCACCAGCACCCAGAGCAAGGCAGAAAACAGGTTCAAAGATCAAAAGATACCCTCTTTCGACAAGCAGTCCATATCCGTGTTGTATCATCTTATTTTGTGTAATGCTGCGAATCGTCGATTCTACATGCGAAGACAACGCTGGATCGCTATATTTTGCAGCAATTTTCGAAGCCCAGATCAAGCTGGCGAATGCAAGTTCTTCGTTTGTTTTTAACATATTTACAAAGTCGATATTTCTTAGCAATGAAATCATCGCCTCACGGCAGGTTTCTGGTGAGACGGCGTTGCTCATTGCCAACATAAGATAGACCGTTTTTGCTTCAAGGTTGATGTCCTTAGCTTCAATTTGATTGATATATGCCTTGGAGCGGCTGTCAGGACTCCAACTTGCTGCATTCAAGTTGTTAAAATCCAATGTGTTAATTATGGAGTCTAGGCCTTGCCTTAAGAAAGAGCCCAGACAATCACCCCCAAGGGTTAAATCGTTAAGGAATTTAGAACCTGGATGCAGTGTCCCGTCGATGTCTATAAACGTGATTGATTTGAGCGCGTTCTTGGCCTTCGCGGTTAATCCCTCTCCCTTTATGGATTCTAAAGCATAGGTCAGACCAGCCAGGGTAAAGCTTGTCGCGTTGAATGCTCGCGGCGATGCAACGTCGCAGCCATGTGATGCTTCATGCAAAAGATCCTCCAAAGGGATTCCTCGTGAGTGTGTGTTGAGAAAGGAACTGAATCCCTTGTCCGGGACTCCTCGCTGCAAGAGCAATCCCGTCAGTTGAGAGGCATGCGACCAAGAAAGTGCGAGACGCATCCAGTAAGGCCATCCGCTTGCTTCAGGTAACGAACAGATGATGTTTGAAGACCAATCCAGCAATGCCTCAAACATGTCCATTACATCTGAGAATGCCTCGAGACAGAGTTGGCGTTCGATAAGGCCTTTAATCGTGTCATTGCCTGCGGCCTGAAAGTGGAGAACTAAACGTACGTAATGGAAGATGAAAAGAGGGGGATTGGGCGAAGTTGACCACTCAGCAATACACTCGTCTCTATCAGCTTCGCTCATCACCTCTAATCTGCGGACAACAGCAGCTGGAAAGGAGCGCGGCAAGCCAGAAAAGCGACGAAGCGTTTCAGCTATGCCAACGTCGCTGAGGACGCGTTCTGCTGCAAGTTCGAAGGCCTCGCCGTCGGGATCGTCAGGCCTCAGCCTTAAGTAGCGCGCCAAGGCGTCCGCCGAAGGTGGAAGAATATCGTCGAGAGCGAGACCCTCTTCTCCATGAAGCTTGATGGAAAGCAGGCGGTAGCGAGTAACGCAACTATCGAGGCTCATTTTGTGCGCCTTGGAGAAGCGGGTCAATGCGACTGGTTCCTCTGCGATAGCTGAAGCGATGTCGCACAATTGCTCCTGAGTGCGATCAAAGTCTCTGGAGTAGGCCATCAGGCATGCCACGCGTTGCATGGTGTCCGGGTAAAATACGCAAGAAATGGGAGAATTAACTATAAGCGTTTCCCCGTCGCCAACAGGAGTGAATTTCAAGGTAACCCTCTCTCCATTTCTCGCAGGCTCAGCTTCCAGCAGAATACTCGTCCCTTTGTTGCTCGTGACTGTGGACGCAACGCCAGAAAGGGCCTTTGTGGCCTGTTCGGAGAAAGCAGAAAAGTCGAAGTCAAACGCTCCAAGGCTGAGCATTTTCCTTTGCCCCTGTTGAAAAAACTCACTCACCATCGCATGCTTCTCGACTTCTTCCCTCACCCTACCAGGAAGGCTCGTAAGAAAGGCAAGTTTTCTCCGTTTCCAATAGTTTACGATCACCTTCTGCAAATTGGCGTCAATTTCGTCTTTTAGCATTTCAGCTTCAAGAGCGCTATTACCGAAAACGAACAGCATGAGAAATTGTGCTATATCCTTGGCCAATGCAGGATTAGCAAGGAGCCTCATCTCCAAAACACCGTTGGTATACCAAGAGACATACTTGGAGCAAAGAGCAACGGGGTTCTCACTCTCCGACCCGTAAAGGTCAGCCCCGTGCGCCAGAAAAATCGCGTGGTATAACGCAGGAAAAAATTCATATCTCCTTTGCTCATCAGTTCTGGACGGCATTTCTGAATACTGTTCAATGTATAGATTATGCATTACCCAATTAGAGCAAGCAATCTTTTCATGCGTCTCAAGGTCGCAAGACTCCCATATCTCAAATAGACCATCGGAAAGTATTTTATTATATTGATCAATAAATAAAAACTCGCCCAACCCATCTTGAATATGGCTTAGGGGGGCGTTGATTCGTAAGCCCGGCGTCGTAGAAAAGCATGAAGAGTAATAACGGCGCAGCAAGCTGAGTTCGGGAGTCTCTTGAAGTATTCCACCTGAAATGGATGCGTTGAGAACATGATAAGAAAGCTCGCCTTCCGTCATCGGAATAAAACGAGCATTTATCGTGCGAAGATACTGCATACGCTCGAAATAGCGGTCGTCACTTATGATTGTATAATGCCGCAGAGCCCGGAGAACATCTGTGATGCAAACGATATGAGAGCCATTGGCTGCTTTGTATGAGTTTGTGAAGCGGTCGTCGCACCATATCACCGTCGAAACGTCACACTGCACACTGAAGAGTTTTATTAAAGCGGCTGAAGCGAGGCCATTGGCTTCAACTTTATCTTCAGACTCTTGGCGTAGGCCTCGAGGGACAAAGAACTTATAGTCGTCAAGCGATATTCCATCGCTTACCCGGTCCATCAGGCCCTTTAGCCATTGTTTTACATCGCATCTCTCTTTGTTCTGGAGTGACTCGCGCCTAAACAATTCGTAACTCTCATTTGTAATGTACATCACAAATTCCTTGCAAGCTGCTGCGATCAATCCTGCTGTAGTGAGTAATTTTGCAGTGCTGTCTTTGCAAAGAACGTTTGTATTGCGGTTAAGTTGTGTGGAGTATGGGAGTGGTATCGCCTCTACGCCCATCGTTGAAAGCGCGTCTGCGTGCGTAACGCTGGAGATAGCGCCCATTGCGAGAAGCGAGTCGGCTAGCGCGCGACAATTACACTGAGGTTCTGAAGAAACGTCAGACGCTTGCCTCACATTTTCAGTCCAGTCGAGGGCAGTTATGGAAATCGGCAGCTTATCGCCTTTTGCAAGCACCGTTACCTTACCCTTTTCGATCAAATCCAGGAGCGTATCTGCGGCGTTCGTCCAGCTCGGCTGAATAGGCCCTGCCTCCGAGCACATATCCTGAAGACAGGCGACCAATTCTTTTGCAATGTAGAGCGGCTTGAAGAGCTGTTCGACCTCGCCCAAAATTTCAAGATGGTTAGCCAGCAACAAGGAGGAAATATCAACATGCAAACGTATATTAGAAGCTTGCATGGGTAATGCATCAAGGAGACTTAGCCCTCCGTATCGATACAGTAGTGGCGTCTTCATTTTAAACTCGTCCGTGGACGCGTTCTGTATAGGTATCAGATGGTAATATTTATAAAGCTTTTGATTTAATGAGTCCGCTGCAAAATGTATCGGGATGTCGCCTGCATTGTGTTTATCCTCCAGTTGATACGCCAGGTTGTTCCGTGCCCGCAATATCGAGCGAACGTCATCAAGCGTGGCAGGCTTAGCACCAGGGATTTCTCCCTTGACTGCTTTATCGAAGAAGGTTCTCGCGATGTTCTCCGCGTCTCTCTCGACTCCAAGCCGCTTTGAGAGTTCATAGGCATGCGCTAGAAATTCTTGCGGAACACCCTGTTGGACGGCACCAAGAAATAGCTCTTTGGCAGCCTCTTGGTCATACGGAGCAAAAACTGAAGCCAGATATAACGACTTATCTGGGGGGATTGCATGGATTTTTTTAATTCTCTTTATTATCAACAGGGCATTTGCGACATCTCCCTTGCGCCTGTACAGATCAGAGAGCCAAAGTGAACCATCCAGCGAGGTTGTCTTTGAAGCAATGTGCTCTGCTATCAGCAAGGCCTCGCTCATCTGTCCCGTATGAGATAAGGAGTCTGCGTAAGCTATCTTGAGATAATCAGGGATCAATTCATTGGGAAATTTGCTCTTATGCGCATCGAGAATACGCAGAACATCTTTATGTCTGCCGAGGATTACGCATGCCTGAGCAGTCATATCTACGATGGCGTCGGTCCCGATCAGCTCAATGAGCGAATCCGCATTGTCGGCAAGGAAGGCCCATTCGCTATTGCGCGCCAAGAGCAAACAAATTTCGCCGAGAAGATGTTGGGAGCGCTTCTCAGCAAGTATTGTTGTCGCTAAAGACAGCAACGATGTTATATCGTTCGATGTCTTAGCGGCCTGGAGGAGAGCGGGAAGATTCACAGGTTCAGAATGATACGCAGACGTAGGAGAGGTGCTCCCTGATCCTTGTGTGAGCATCATGAATGCCTCCCAGAGCGGCGTTTGGCCGGCCTCCTCGAAACGTGGGCGTTCACTTTGCACCAAAGCCGCAGCTTGCCCTTGCCGTCCAAGGTAGAGATACAGGTTGCTGAGACTTACGATCGTTTCCACTGTCGGCGCATCTTCGACGAGTTCTTTGAGCGGAGCAATGGACTTCTCCAGCATGTCTGTCGGCGCCAAGCCGCGACTGCCCCCCCAGGCGATGGCTTGACCGTGCGTACGATCTTTTGCGAGGAGTTCGCGGCAATACTCTTCGGCTTCGGATATGGTGTCCGTGTTGCTGGCCAAGCAAGCCAAACGCCAGCCTTCGAGATGGCGACGTTGCTCCTGGTCCAACTCGCACGTATCCACAAGCGCTTTGAAGATCGTCGAGGCCTCGCGCAACCGTGCGCGACTCTTATCGTTGCGTCGAACGAGTATCCAGTCAATGGGTTCTGGGATCGCCATAATCTGTTTGGGCATTGCAACCGGGGAGAGCGCGCTATAATAGCGTAAGGTGCCTTGCGCTAATCGCACGACGTAAGAATCTTTGTTAACGTCATGAGCTTGGTCGATGAGCCGAATCGCGCTTTCTATTTTTCCTTCATGCAGGCGAATATACGCGGTCAATCGTAGCGCCTCGTCCTTGTCCACCCCTTCCGTGGGCGTGCGCTCCAAAAGGGAGCTGGCCTGCTCGTAGTCGTCCATGTCCATAAGAAGAGACGCCCTGAGTAGTACTATCTTGGGGGTCGCGTCGTCGCCCAGAGAGTCCAAGGCAGCTTGAGCGCCGTTCTCTTTATAGCAAAGCAACGCGTGCAGCAAAGAACTCCCTACGCCGGAGCGCAGTGCATCGGCCTCGACGGCCAACTTCTTGGCTCCGATAAGGTCTTTTTCGGTATTAAGGCGAAGCTGCGCCTCGATGCGAAGAAATTTAGCCTTGGTTTCCTCGTTGAGGAGGGACCATTGCTCAGCATCTTTCTTGAAGTCGAGTAGCTGCGCAAGACCGGTTCGAACTTTCCCTTTCGAATAAAGACAGATTACATCTTTAAGATATTTCAACGCCGCATCGTTGAACTTTGCTCGTATTGATGGATTGATGTCAAAAGACTGAGAAAGTACTGTTGAGGTGACATAGCTTGACGGCAGGGGAGTGACCGCAGGGCCGCAAATTAAATCTACTATCTCAGGCGACTTGCCTAAAAATCGGAAAACAATGCCACGGTGTGGGCGAAGCTTGTTCTGGATGGTACTTCCAGACCAAGCTTTAAAGTGAATTTTGTGTTTTTTCTTTAGTAGCTCAGCATAAGATTTGATTTTATTTTGTTGGCGCGTGTTAGATAAAGAGCAAGCAACAAGAAGATAAAATGACTTTACTCCAAACTTCTTCCAATAACGCACATGTTTAAGAAACTCATTTACGGCTCCGTCTATTTTATTTGTTCCAAACGATTCGTGACATTTACATTGAACGACAACATGTCCCTCAAGCTTTCGATTAGCAAGGATATCAATACCCCTTTGAGATTGCCCATTGATCCCATAGCGCTCTGCATTTTCTATGTCAGGATGTTCTTGAAGAAGTGCGCAACACATTTCTTCGAATGCTTCTGAGTCCATCTCCCAGAGTTTCACCTGATGAGATGGATTGATTGGACATAACGGTTTTTTATTCGCCATCAGCTTTTCCTCGTTGGGCGATCTCGAAAAAACGCGCTCAACTCGTTTCTATACTATGGGAAAACGCGAGGAACATCGCAGTCTCGTGCGCCTCCCTGCTTTCACGACACCTCCCGAACCATCATGCTGTGTCCAAAAAAATTCTAATATTTAAAGCTGTTATAAACTTTAAAACAATTCAAACTCGCTTCAAAAAAGGGCCAACGGGCATCAAAGGGCAAATGCCTTGGCCCTGACGCCCTCCTCGTTTGCATGACTAACTTTACGCTACCGCTACCGCCACGAGGGCACAGGAAAAACGTAGCGCGCGCTGGCGATCCGCTCGGGCCATACGGTTTCGTGCCTGCCGTTGAGGATCTGCAGCACATACGTTTCCATGAAGTTCTGATTCTGGTAGCCGTCCTTGTCCTGAAACACGACGACGCCGAAGGCGGTTTCCAGGTTCGTGGCTTTCATGGCGGCGTTGATGTCGTCCGGGTGCATCGAGGCCGAGCGTTCCAGGACGTCCTTGATGACATAGAGCGCGGCGTAGGCCTCGGCGCCGTGGTACGACGGGTCATTGCCGTATAGGGTCCGGTACGCGTGCGCGAATTCACTGGCGCCCTGGTAGGGGAGATGCGGGGTCCAGAGCGAGACCGTGACTACGTATTGCGCCGCCTCGCCGGCAAATTCGATGAACTGCGGCAGCGCAAAGCCGGCGGCCCCGGCAGCGAACAGCCGGGTGCGGATATGCATGTCCTTCATCTGGCGCATGAGCCGCGCGCCATCGAGCACGTAGGAGACCATATACACGACGTCCGGACTGGCGGCTTTGACCCGCTCGAGCAGCGGTGTCAAATCCGTTGCCTGCGCCTCGTAGGGCTCATCGAGGACGATCCGGATGCCGGCGGCTTCAGCGCTGGTGCGCATGTTCTGCGCTCCCGAGGCGCCGAAGTCCGAGCTTTCGTAGAGGATGGCCATGGTTTTCGGCTTGACCACTTCCCGTATGAACGGCATCAGGCCGGCGACGTAGCAGGAATTGGGCGGGCAAAGCCGGTAGACGTAGCGGTTGTGCTGCCGGGTGATGTCGTCGGCCGCGGCGGCAACGACCAGGTACGGGACCTTGAGCCCTCCAGCCGCGCGGGCCACGGCCATGGAACAGGAGGAACTGTACTCGCCCAACAGAACCGGCTGCTTGTCCTCTGTGACGAGTTTTTCGGCAATGGCACGGGAGATATCCGGCAGTCCGCGCGAGTCGTTGAAGTGCAGCAGCAGTTGCCGGCCAGCGACGCCGCCGCGGGCGTTGATCTCCTCGGCAGCGATTTCGTACGAGCGACGGGCGATTTCCCCGAATTTGGCCTGCGGGCCGGTCAGCGGCAGCGGAATGCCCAGGGACAACGCCTCGGCCCGGGCCAGGCTCGCCCAGGCAAGCAGCGCGAGTACACAATGCATAACGACGATACGAATACGCATCCAGCCCCCCCCCCCTGAAAAAACAAAGACGAGTCATCCCCGGATGTTTATCCGGTTCAGACCACTCTCTGCGGGCATCCTTGCCCCGACTGGCACTGTGCTGAATTGAATCCCCATTCTGCTACGCGTTTTTTTCAAGCAGCTCAAGCGGCGATCAGAGACCGGGTGAGGGGGAGCTGTGGTCTGGACGCATGAAAGTGAGGGCACTGCGCTCAGATGAATTCAAAAAACGTTTCATTCCAGTAGCTGAGCCGGGCGCGGGTCAGGCCCAGGCGTGCGTAGCGTTGGACGAGCGCGCCGCAATGACCCCATATTTCGCCTTGATAGCGCCGTGGCAGGCGTAGTTGTCGGGCTGGCCGGCCCAGTCGTGCCAGCTGCGCACGCACGATGACGAGCAAGGCCAGGCTGCGTGCCATGGTTCCCAGGGCCGGATGCGCCGGCCCGGCCAGGATGTGTCCGGCCAGCCCGGTCGAGGGAGCCAGGCCCGTGCGGATGACGCGAACGCCAGCCGGCCAGAGCCGAAGCAGGGCCAGGGACAGCGCCGGGACAGCGGTGCGCAGACTCCAGGGCCGGTAGCGGCCCTCGCGCCAACGGGACGCGAGCCCGGAACCTTCGATCACTAGGCAGGGATACAGGCGTACGGCCGCGGGTCCGAGCGTGACAACGCGGTCGATGTCGGCCCGGAATCCGCCCCTGCTCTGGCCCGGAAGACCGGGCAGCAGTTGGATGACCAGCTCCAGGCCGGCTTGGCGAACCAGTTCGCAGGCCCCGACTGCGCGGGCGCCGTCGTAGCCGCGCTGCGAGGCAGCGAGCGCCGCGTCCTCGAAACTTTGCACGCCAAGCTCCACGCAGTCCAGTCCCATAGCCTTCAATCGCGCCAGTTGCCGGGCCTCCACTGCATCGGGGCGCGTGGAGCAGCGCACGCGTGCAATGCGTGCCTGCTTCCGATATCGCTGGGCCAGGTCGAGAAAGCGTTCCGGCCACTCGCCAGGAAGCGCGGTAAAGGTGCCGCCGAAGAAGGCCAGTTCGCGGGGCGGGCCGGGGGGCAGCGCGTCCAGCAGGTCGGCTGCGCCGGCGTAGAGTTTTTCCAGCGACCCGGCGTGTTGCCCGGTCTGGTATTCCTGGCTGCAGTACAGGCAGCGACGCGCGCAGCCGGCAAAGGGCAGGAAGATCGGCACGATTTTCGGCCCGGGCGTCGCGACCGGGGGCTCGGGATGCCGAAAGCGGAGACTGTGGTCCTGGTGCAGGGCGTAGAGAAGTTCGGACATCGGGCGGGGCTGATCCATGCTTATACGGGGCAGGTCATATTTCCGGCGCGAGGGCCCGGACGCCGGCTCAGGCGCGCGGCATCCAACCGAACAGGCGCAGAGCCAGGCAATCCAGCACGAGCGCTGGCGTGCCCTTGGAGTCCAGGGCAGCCTGCGCCTCGTCCAGGGCGACGTCGACCTGCCGCAACCGGGGCACATCGAAGCATCGGGTCCAGAACTCGGCCAGCTCGCTGCCCGGACGCCCGGACAGCACAGCAGCGAGATCTCGCTGGCAGCCCAGAACGAACAGCCGGGCGATGTTGGCGCTGAGTTCGCCCTTACGGCTGGTGCGTTCCATCCAGCCTCGCCCGGTTTTCAGAAAGCCGATCAATGTCTCGCGCCAGGAGCGGAGTGCCTCGTCCTGGTCGGGGTCACGCTGCGTGCTGTCGTGCGGCCAGGCGAGCGTCAAGGCCCAGCCGCGGGAAACGAGCGTCGGCAGCAGTCGCTCGCGCTGCGGCGCCAGGAGCAGAAAGCGGGTCCAGGGTCGCGGCTCCTCGAGCGATTTGAGCAACGCATTGGCAGCCTCATCGCTCAGGGCCTGCGCCTCGGCCAGGATGACCACCCGTTGCGCTCCCTCACGCGGGGGCTGAGCCAGAATCGGCCGGATTTCGTCGCGGATGGTCTCGATCTTGATGCTGCCCTCGCGGCCGTCGAGAAAAAAGAGGTCGCGGTGCGGGTGCTCCGGATGGATGATCCGGGTGCAGGATGAACAGCGCAGGCAAGGTGGGCTATCGGCGCTGCAGTTGAGCCGGGCAGCCCAGTACAGGGCCAGGGCGACGCGCTCGTCCGCGAGCCCGCCTTCCAGAATCAGCACCTGTGGCGGCGCGTTTGCCAAGCGTCGGAGAAAATCGACGACGCGGGGCTGGGTGCTGATGATGCGGGTAATGGCGTCCATGGTTGTGTTGGAGTCCTTCCGCGCGCCGCCGGACGGTCCGGCGGCGCGAAGGATGGCGTCAGGCGCGTTTTTCCCGGATGGCCGCGGCCACTTTCCTGCCGAGCTCGCGACAGGACTCGTAATCGGTGTGCGTAGGCACGTGCTTGACCTTGACCGCGTCGGCGACGAGCTGGAAGTCGGCGCGTTCCAGCCACTCGGCGATGATCTTGACCGATTCGCCGCTCCAGCCGAAGGAGCCGAACGCGGCGCCGATCTTGCCCAGGGGCCGCAGTCCTTTCATGTACTGAAGCATCCCGGCCACGGAGGGCATAATGCCGTTGTTGTGCGTGGGCGAGCCGACAATCACGGCGGCGGCGTCCAGGATTTCGGTCATGACCGCGCTGTGATGGTTGGCCTTGAGATACATGACCTTGACCGAGACGCCGGCCTCGTTCAGGCCCTCGGCAATGGCCAGGGCCATTTTCTCGGTGCTGTGCCACATGGTGTCGTAGACGATCACGGCCTTGTCCGCGGGCTTCTGCTCGGCGAAGGCCTTGTAGCAGTCCAGTACGTACTGCACGTCGTCCCTGGTGCGGAAGATGAGCCCATGGTCGGGCGCGATCATGTCGATGTCGAGCCCCAGCGTGGTGACGGCCTCGAGGGTTTTGAGCACGATCGGCGAATACGGCAACACGATGTTTGCGTAGTACTCCTTCATGGCCTGAAAGAGCAGCGAGCGGTCGATCTGGTCCGCAAACCGCTCCGTGGAGGCGATGTTCTGCCCGAAGGCGTCGTTACAGATCAGCAGCCGATCCTGGGGGATGTACGAAAACATGCTGTCCGGCCAGTGCAACATGCGTGTCTCGACAAAGCGGACCTCCCGCGCGCCGAGGGAGATGCTGTCGCCGGTTTTGACGACCTCAACCGGCCAGTTGCTGAAATGGAAATGCGCCTCCATGGCGCGCAGGCCCATGGGCGAGCAGAAGATTTTTTCAGGCTTGGCGAGTTCGACCAGCTCGGGCAGACAGCCTGCATGATCGGGCTCGAGATGATTGATGACAAAGTAGTCGATCTTTTCGGGTTCGATGGCGTGGGCCAAGCGGCAGAGCATTTCCCCTTTGAAGCCGGCCATGACCGTGTCGAACAGGGTGACTTTTTCGTCCTTGATGAGATAGGCGTTGTAGGTCGTTCCGCGCGGGGAGAGCGAATAGCCATGGAAATCCCTGCGGTTCCAGTCTATGGCGCCTACCCAGAAAACGTCTTTCTTGATTTCCAACGGCCGCATAGGGTCCTCGCTGTGGTCTCGGCTGAAGGTGTAGGGCGCGGCGCAGGCAGCTGCGTGCCGCGCGTCAGCCGACCCTGCCCCTCCGTCACCTTTGTGTCTGGCCGGAAGGGCAGGGCCGATCTGTACGTCGAAAGCGTTGCTCAGTTGCCCGATTTGCTGAACTGGCTTTTCGGTGCGCCGCAAATGGGACAAATCCAGTCGTCGGGCAGCTTGCTGAAGGGTGTTCCCGCGGGCACGTCGTTGTCGGGGTCGCCCTTGGCAGGATCGTATTCGTATCCGCATACGCTGCAGATGTAGATATCCATGTCGTTGTCCTCAGGCAAAAGGGTTTGGAAATGAAGGCATGTCGCTCCTGGCTGGCAACGGCGTCAGCTGTCCGCGCGCCAGAGCCCGTGGATGTTGCAGTACTCGCGGGCCGTGACCTTGTCCGCCTGGATAGGGAAGAAGGCCTCGGGCTTGTCCCCGGGCTTGAGGGCCTGGCGGCAGACTTTGCCGTCGGCGATAAGTTCGATCCATTCGATCCAGTGTTTCTCTTCCATGGGATGGGCGACGCTGCCGACCATGACTTTGTAGCCGTCCGCCGTCTTTTCGATGACCGGGACATGCTTTTCTTTGGCAGCGTCCATGGTGTTTTCCACGAACAGTTTCATGGGCTGGCCGCAACAGACCAGTTCGCCGCCTCCGGCGTGCAGGACTTCGACGATGTTGCCACAGAGTTCGCATTTGTAGATTTCGAGTACTGCCGTCATGGTGTCATCTCCTTGGCAGCCGGCCGACCCGTACACCAGGGTGGTCGGGCTGCGGGCTGGGGTTGTCGATCGATTACCAGGATTCGGTCAGGACCTCGTAATAGGCCTGGGGATGCTTGCAGGCCGGACATTGGGCAGGCGCCTCGGCTCCGTGATGCAGGTAGCCGCAGTTGCGACAGCGCCAGGTCATCTTTTCCGCCTTCTTGAATACCGTCCCGGCCTCGATGGTTCTGGCCAGACCAAGATAGCGGTTCTCGTGGTAGGTTTCCGCCATGGCAATGCTGCGGAAGACGGTGGCTATTTCCGCAAAGCCTTCTTCGTCGGCAATGGCAGCGAACGAGGGGTACATCTCGGCCTGCTCGTAATGCTCGCCATGGGCCGCGGCCTTGAGGTTTTCCAGGGTGGTGCCGATGACGCCGGCTGGGAAGGCGGCGGAAATTTCGACTTCTCCGCCCTCAAGGAACTTGAACAGGCGCTTGGCATGTTCTTTTTCGTGATTGGCGGTTTCCTCGAAAATAAAGGCCATCTGTTCGTAGCCTTCTTTTTTGGCTTGCTTGGCGAAATACGTATAGCGATTCCTCGCCTGAGATTCGCCGGCAAACGCAGTCAGGAGGTTCTTTTCGGTCCGCGTGCCTTTGAGTCCGCTCATAGCAGTTCTCCTTTCAATGCTTGTCGGCCGTGCTGCACGGCGCAGCAGACGCGATGCAGGCGCGGCGGGGTTATCCGGCAAGCCGGGTGCAGATCGTAGTGACAGTGACAGTTGGAGCGACAAGTAAAGCAGATTACCCGGTCTTTGTCCATTCCTTTACAGAAAAAAACCCGGACTGGGCCATGCTGGCGCAGTCCGGGGTATGGTGCTGGACAGGCGGCGCCGGATGCAGGCGCTGCCGTAAAATGAAAATGTTAACTGTTCTTGAAGCGTTGCACGAGTTCGCTCAACTGCATGGCCATGCTGGAAACTTCCTGGATAGCATCGTTGGCCTCTTCGATGCGTGCGCCGACGCTCTTGGACAACTCGTTGATCTGAGTAACGTTGTTGTTGATCTCGTCGCTCGTGGCGGACTGTTCTTCCGAGGCCGCGGCAATGCCGTGGACCATGTCTGCTATCTGGTTGGACTGGTCGACAATGCCCTCGAGCACGGTACCGGCCTTCTCGGCCATGGCCGAGGTCAGTTCGACGCGTTCGCGGGTTTCGCCCATCTCGCGGACGGCGTCGCGCGTGCTCGACTGAATCTGGCCAATGGCGTTTTCAACTTCTTTGGTCGCGTGAATGGTCTTTTCCGCGAGCTTGCGGACCTCGTCGGCCACCACGGCGAAGCCGCGTCCGGCCTCGCCGGCGCGGGCCGCTTCAATGGCGGCGTTGAGGGCCAGCAGGTTGGTCTGGTCGGCGATGTCGTTGATCACGGACATGATCCGGCCAATGTTCACGGCCTTGTCCGAGAGGTCGTTGAGCGATTCGGCAAGCTTTCCGGCTCGCTGAGCAACTTCGCGGGTCTCGGCGACGGTCTTGCGTACCTCCACGCTGCCTTCCTGGGCCACCTGGTTCGCGCGGTCGGAGGTCTGCGCCACGTTGCTGGCGTTGTTGGCGACCTCGAGCACGGTGGAATTCATCTCCTCCATGGCGGTCGCCAGGGAGTGGGTCTGTTCGGTCGTGGAGCGCATGCCACCGGTGATTTCGTCCATCTGCCGACGCAGCTGATGCGCCGCATCGGACATCTTGTGGGCGACCTTGGTGACCTCGTCGCCGACGAGCTGGAGGTTCTCGCCGTGCTCGCGGATGCGGGCCTTGTCCTTCTCCTCCTGGGTCAGGTCGATCATCACGCCGATGGCGCCGGCGGTAGCGCCATGGGTGTCCTTGAGCGGAGAGATTTCGTAGTGCAGCGGGAACACCACGCCGTCACTGCGCTGAAAGTGGAATACGCCGCTCGAACTCCGGCCCTCGCTCAGGGCCCTGGAGGCGATGCTGCCGCCGGCGGCCCGGTCGGGGAACAGATCGGCGACGCTCTGACCGATGATCTGTTTTTCAGGGCGACCCAGAATGTTGAGCATCGGGGTGTTGAGAAATTCGATGGCGCCGTTACGGTCGGTGACGAACAGCGGCACGATGATGCCCTGCAGGATGCCCCGGTTGTACTCCAGCTGATTGCGGATTGTGCCGACCATGGTGCCCAGGCTGTTGCACAGACTGGCCAGCTCGTCCTCGCCCTTGATGGTGAAGGACTGCGTATAGTCTCCCTTGGCGATTTCACCGCTCACGCGGGCGATTTCGGTGATCTTGTTGACCACGTTGACCTTCATGAACGTGACCAGCAGCACCAGCAGCAACACCATGCCGGCCAGGGAGATCAGCGCGCTGTAGCGCTGGATGTCGGAAAGCACGCCGTACTCTTCGGAGACGTTGTTGAACATGACCACAGAGCCCAGGATGTCGCGCGAGGAGCCATGGCAATGGTAGCAGGCCGACTCGTTCTTGATGGTGCCGACCTCGACGAAATAAGGCGTACCGTCGATATGTACTTCCATACCTTCGGCCAAAGAGGTCTTCAGGCTGCGGGCGAACAGGGAGGTGAACTGCTCGGAGCCCTGGTACAGCTGCTCGAGATTTTTGCGCACGGCGGAGGTGTCCGTCGAGTAGGTGATCTCGCCGCGGAAGTTGGTCAGATAGACCTTGATGTTCTTGTATCGCTCGGACACCTTGCGGAACTGGTTCTGCGTGGCCTCGTTGTCCCCGATGGCCATGGGTTCGGAGATGGCTGTCAGCAGGATGTCGGAAAGTTCGCTCGAACTCTTTTCAATCAGTTTGAGGGTGGAGCTGCGCTGCCAGTGCGAATTGGCCAGAAACAGGCCGGTGAAGATGACCAGCAACAGCAGGCTGACCAGAACGAGGATTTTTGCGCCCAGCGATCGTTTAAGCAGACCCATACCGACTCCTAGTGAGCCCCGCCATGCAGCAGCGGCTTGAAGTTGAAGGACTTCACCCTCTCGGCGTTGTGACAGACTTCACATTCCTTCATGCTCATTTTTCGTCTGATGAGCGTGGGATCGCCGCCGCCTTCGACGTGCGCGGCCCCTGGACCATGGCAGACCTCACACCCGGCGTGCCCCATGTCCGGGGTCTCCTGGTAGCTCTTGAACCCGCCTGGCTGACCGTAGCCTGTCGTGTGGCAGGGGTAGCAGCTGCGGATCTCTTCGGGAGAAAGATCCGAGGCCATTATCTGCACACTGTGGTCGGACTTGGCTTTTTTGGCGAATTTCATGAACGTGGTGTACTGTTCCTCGTGGCAGTCCTTGCACGCCTTGGAGCCGACATAAGCGCCCTTTTCGGCAATGCCGACACCGCCGCAGAACCACAGTGTGAGGAGAAAAACCAGAAGGGCCGGAGCCAGATGCCATGCGCGATTCATAAGCCTATCTCCAGAACAGCTGTGCATGTGGGTTGAAAAAGTCAAATTCTCCGCCACGACCGAACAATGTCGGAAAACGCACCCGTTGCCTCGCAGTGTGCAAGACTACAGTAGCCAGTTTGCTATCCACTTTTCTTTTAAAGGTCAAGAGGGGCAACCCTTTTTTCCAGGAACATTTCATCTGCCCTGCCAGCAGCCCGGCATTGCCGATGGTGCTACTCGTGTTGCTCCGAGGATCGCGCTGCTCACAAATTTTTTGAACAGCTCCTGAGCTCGATATCCCGGGTGAATATGGGTGGCGAACTATTCTTCAGTATTTGCCAGAGGGGCGGCGATTTGACACCTTGCGCCAGGAGCCGGTATTGACCCGGCGCGCAACAGCGTTACTTCGCCAGGTCTGAAGAAAGTCTGTTCGTGATTCCAGTCTTCGTAGCCGCCGCCTGGAAGACTGCGCCACGGAATGAGTTCATCGGATGAAGGGTGCCCCGGCGCCAGGTCCGCCTCCGCCTCGTCGTCAACAACGCCCGTTTCCTCATCATCCCCTGGGTGCGCTCCAGGCACCTGGCCTTCAGGCTCCTGGGCCTCGCCTCCCCGATGACTGGGCATGCCCGCTACGGCTATCGCCTGTGCTCCTTGAGACCTTCGTCGAAAAGGCCTGCTGCCGCGGAACGTGCTATCGCGCTGCCAACTGGCTGTACCTTGGCGATACACGTGGCCGAGGCATGCTCTATACCGCACATGCCTTCGCGCTCTCCGTGAAAACGTCCGGGTTTTTTCTCTGACGTCACGCTTCAGTCAGTACCAGACCAGCCGGCCTCCATCACCCCACCGCCCGCCCCCCTGCCCGATCTCCCCCGGCATCCACGTTCGCATCACTGTTCCTACTCCGAATCTCAGATCTGCATATTGTGCTTGAACTATAGTTACGTTTTGATTATCATTAGTGGCATATCTTAAAGAGCTTTTGACAGCCTGTCGGCGCAGAACTCATGTGTGCTGTTTTTTGATATGCCGCGGGGGGCTGACTGTCAGTGGGCATACGACCAGGAGGGGGCGATGCGCAGGGTATTCCCGGTGGTGATGTTTGTCATGCTGGCGGGGGGTCTGGGGGGCTGGTGCGGGGAGGCGCAGATGGCCAATGCCGCCGGGGGGGACACATCGGCGCAGACCGGGCGCTTCGATCCCGACAACTGGCCCGGGGCGATGGACTATCACCACATGGCTGCACGCTTCGGACCGACGCCGCGGATGAAAAAGCCCTATCGCTTCGGCGTGATCATGAAATTTTTGGGCAACCAGTACTGGCAGCTTCTGGCCAACGGGATGCACAAGCGGGCCAGGGATTTGGGCATTCCGCTCGACGTGCAGGCAGCGGCGACCGAGTCCGATCCTGAGGGGCAGCTGGAGCGGATGATGCACATGCTGGGCAAGGGCTACGACGCCATTCTCATTTCGCCGCAGACAGACAAGAATCTGATGCCGGCGGTAACGCTTGCGCGTCGGAAGGGCATTCTTCTGGTCAACGTAGACGATGCGGTGCTGGAGGATGCCGAGCATTTTGTCGGGCCAAAGCAGTACGAAAACGGCGAACGTGCCGCAGCGCACCTCATGAAGCGTTTTCCCGCGGGTGGCAAGGTCGCCCTGGTGCGCGGCATAGAAGGGGTCTACGCCGTGAACCAGCGTAGCGCGGGCCTTATCGACGCCTTGAAGGACAGCCGGTTTCAGGTCGTGGTCCAGGTAAACGGGGACTGGGACTTGCAAAAGGCCATGAACGCGGCCCAGGCGGTGCTCAAAGAGCACCCCGACCTGGTGGCTTTTTATTGCAACAACGACATCATGGCCCTGGGTGTGGTCATGGCAGTAAAGCGAGCAGGGTTGCAGGGAAAGGTCGAGGTCATCGGCACGGACGGCATCGAGCCGGCCTATGCCTCGATCGAGCGTGGCGAATTGACGGCAACGGTCGACTCCTATCCCTTCGAAACGGGCATTGTTGCCGTGGAGGTCGCGTTACGGCTCCTTGAGGGCCAAACCCTGCCCCGCGTGATTTTCAGCCCGCAGAAGCTGGTAACCCTCGGCGACAAGGGGCAGCGGCCGGATATGCGCGGGTTGCTCGGCCGGTAGGCTGCGGGCGTATGCGCCTGGCTTACCGTTACTGCAGGGCGTGAGGGGCTACGATGCTCAGTTCTATCCGTTCGCGCATTTTTTGCGCGGTTATCGGCGTTACGCTGCTGACCGGACTGCTCATCGGCAGTTATGCCGTCTCGACGAGCATTCGCGGCAAGACGCGGGAAAGCGCCGAGGTGTTGCAGACGGTTGCGGCAATCGTCTCGCAGCGCATTGCCGACTGGCGCGAAACTCTTGTCCGGGATCTCGAGCTGGTAGCGGTAATCCATCATGACGGGCTGTTATCGCTACTCTCCGCGTCCGGTTCCGGCAGCGCCGTCGCCTCCGAGAGACAGCTGCGCGAATTGTCCGGATTCATCGGCATCACCCGGCGCTTCGACGAGCTGTTCCTCATGGATGCCGACGGGTTCACCGTGCTCTCGACCAATTCTGCATCCGTGGGCATCTACCAGGGGCTTCAGGACTTTTTTCTGCGCGGCATGAAAGGTCCTGCGGTGCTCATTCAGACGCTCTCCTATTCGTCCACGTCCGAGGGGTTGAACAATGTCGTGGCGGTACGGCCCGTGCGCGATGCCTCGGGCCGTCTGCTCGGCGTGCTGGCGGGACGGGCGAATCTGGCCCTGCTCAACGAGCTGTTGACAACGGTATCGCGACTGGGAACGAGCGGGGAGTGCTATCTGGTGGGCATGAACCGGGTTCTGCTCACGCCGTCGCGTTTTTCCGGCTATGCTCCCGGTCAGTCGTTCATCGACAGTCATGGCGTCGATCATGCCCTGCGCGAACGGAGCAACGGCCTGGCCGAATATCCGGACTATCGCGGCATCGAGGTGTTGGGCGCCTATTCCTGGTTGCCTGCGTTGCAGATGGCCTTGCTGGTGGAGATAGACAGCAGCGAGGTCTATAGCGTGGCCTACAGACAGGGGGCCTCGTCGCTGCTCATTATCGTCGCGGTTGTGCTGCTGGCTGCGGCGTTGTCGCTGCTGGTCGCCCGGCACATTGCCGCGCCGTTGATTGCGCTGGCAAATACGGCCCGCGGTATCGCCGGCGAATCGAGAGATTTTTCCGTCCAGGTGCCCTGCCTGGAGCGTCAGGATGAACTCGGGCAGATGGCGCGCGCCTTTCGCGACATGCTCGGCGCGCTGCGTTCGTCCATCGACGGGCTGGAGAACGAGGTGCGGACCAGTGCCGCCTTTGCCGAGGCCCTGCGCGTCAGCGAGGAAAGACATCGGGCGATCGTGGACAACGCCGGCCTGGGCATTGCTCAGGTGGACAGAAACGGCCGGTTCCTGCACGTGAATGCCGCCTTGTGCGCCATGTTGGGCTACGAGGCCGATACCCTGACCTCGCTACGCTGGCAGGATGTCACGCACGCGGCGGACGTGGAGCAGGACGAGGCGCTCGCAGCGTCGGTCTATGCCGGGGAGCGCCAGGATTATCATCTGGAGAAACGGCTGGTGACGAGCCAGGGGCGGATGCTCTGGGCACAGCAGATCGTTACCGCGCTACGCGACGCGACCGGTCAGGTCGCTTCGCTCGTGCTGCTCTGCGAGGATGTCACGTCGAAAAAGCTGCACCGCGAGTTGCTCAACATTCGCCTTGACCTTCGACAGTACGCCGATACGCACGGTATCGACAAACTCGTGACCACCACCCTCGAGGAGGCGGAGCGGCTGACGTCGAGCAGCATCGGCTTTTTCCATTTCGTGCTCCCGGATCAGGATACCATCGAACTCTATAGCTGGTCGCCGAATACGCTCAGGCACTGCACGGCAGCGGGCAAGGGAGTACATTACCCGATCGACCGTGCGGGCGTATGGGTTGATTGCGTGCGGGAAAAACAGCCTGTGGTGCATAACGATTACGAGAGCCTTGCCCATAAAAAAGGGCTGCCTGGAGGGCACGTGCCGGTCTTGCGCGAACTGGTGGTGCCGGTCTTCAACGAAGGAAAGATATTCGCGATCCTTGGCGTAGGGAACAAGCCTTACGATTACGACCAGAACGACCTCAGCGTGGTGACGCAGCTGGCGACGTCGGCGGTGGACGTATTGTTGAGGCGCCGGGCCGAGGAGGAGCTGCGCCGCTTGCGGAATTATCTGCAGAATATCGTGGATTCCATGCCTTCCGTGCTTGTCGCGGTCGATGCGCAGGGCCGCATCACCCAATGGAACCGCGAAGCCGCGCTCAGTACGGGATGCCGCTCGGAGCAGGCTCTGGGGCAACCGCTGGAGACGATTTATCCGGCCCTGGCCGTGGAGATGGAACGCGGACGCAAGGCCATTCGCACGCGCGAGGTGCAGCACGAAGTCCGGAGACCGAGCCTGCGCGCGGGGGAGACGCATTTCGAGGATGTCACGGTCTTTCCTCTCGTGACCAACGGGGCTGAAGGTGCGGTCATCCGCGTCGATGACGTAACTGAGCGCGCCCGACTGGAGCAGATGATGATCCAGTCGGAAAAGATGCTTTCCGTGGGCGGGCTGGCCGCTGGCATGGCCCACGAGATCAACAATCCGCTGGCCGCGGTTTTGGGCTATACGCACAATATCAAACGAAGACTTCTTGACGCGACAATAAAAAACCAGGAAGCGGCCCGGGAATGCGGGATTTCGCTCGATGGGCTGCGCGACTACCTGACGCGGCGAGATATTCCGGAGATGTTGGAGGGTATCAGCCAGTCCGGCGAGCGCGCGGCCCTGATCGTGAGCAACATGCTCAGTTTTGGCCGCAAGAGCGAAAAGTACTTCGAGCGGCAGCGGCTGGACAGCCTGCTGGACAATACCCTGGAGCTGGCCGCCATGGACTACGATTTGAAAAAGAATTATGACTTCAGGCAGATAGAAATCGTACGCGAGTACGCCCAGGATATGGCTCCGGCCATGTGCGACCGCAACGAGATACAGCAGGTCCTGCTCAACCTGCTGAAAAACGCAGCCGAGGCCATGGGCGAAAAAAGCTACACCGACGCGCGGCCGCGGCTTATTCTCCGGGCGAATATGGACCATGGGATGGCTTGCGTGGAAATCGAAGACAATGGCCCGGGGATGGACGAGGCGGTGCGTAAACGCGTCTTCGAGCCCTTTTTCACGACCAAGCCGGTCGATCGGGGCACGGGGCTTGGGCTGTCCGTATCCTATTTCATCGTGGTCGAACAGCATGGAGGCGTCATGGAGGTCAGCTCAACCCCCGGAAATGGCGCGCGCTTCAGCATCAAGCTGCGGGCGGAGAGCAGGGAGTCCGGGTCATGACGACGCGGGTTCTCGTACTCGATGACGACGCGCACGTGCGCGGGAGCCTGGCCCTGGCCCTGGAAGACGAAAATTTCTGCGTGCTGGAGGCTGAAAGCGCCGAAGAGGCGTTGACGCTTCTCCAGGCCACGACCGCCGATGTCGCCGTGGTTGATCTCAGGTTGCCGGGCATGGACGGCGCGGGGTTCATTACCGCGGCTCACACTCGTTGGCCGGAGCTGCGCTTTATCATCTACACCGGTTCGCCCGAGCTTCATGTCCCGACGGCGCTTACGGAGCAGCAGAATGTCTCGAATGCAATATTTTTCAAGCCGTTGAAGTCGTTCGGCCCGCTGTTGGAGGAAATAGAGCGGATGGTCGGTCAGGAATAGCAGCGCTCCGGCTGCAGAGCAGGGGAGGAGTCCTGGCACAGCAGTGAAGACAGGACCAGGTTCACCGCCACGGGTCGTCAGCGACGCATAACCTCGTCAATGACCTGCATGAGTTCTTCGGGGTCGGCGGGCTTGGAAATATAGCCGTTCATGCCGGTATTCAGGAAAACGTCTCTGTCGCCGGGCATGGCATAGGCGGTCATGGCGACGATGGGAATGGCCATTCTGTCCCGGGGCACCTGTCCGCCGCGTATGGCCTGCGTCGTGGCGATGCCGTCCAGGACCGGCATTTGCACATCGAGCAGCAGCAGGTCGAAAGGCTCCTGCCGCAAGGCATCGAGCACCTGCTGTCCGTCTTCAACGGCCGTGACCAGGCATCCGAGCTTTTCGAGCAAGCGCGAAGCGGCAAGCCGGCTGATATGCTCGTCTTCCGCCAGCAGCACCTTGAGCCCGGAGCATCCGTTAAAGGTCTTCCTGGCCGGCTGCTCGGGGAGTTCTTGCTCTTCCGTGGACTGCAGAAAGGTGATGCTGAAGTAGACGGTGGTGCCAGCGCCGGGAGCGCTGTCCACGGCGATATTGCCGCCCATGAGTTCGACCAGGCGCTTGCAGATGCTCAGGCCCAGGCCCGCACCCTGGTAGTTTCTGGTAAAGCCCTCGTTGACCTGGCTGAAGGGTTTGAACAGCCTGTCCAGCTTCTCGTCGGGGATGCCAATGCCCGTATCGGCGACGCTGAAGAGCACGCGGCAGGTCTGCTCCTGCACCGCGGGCAGCAGGTCGGCGGCCAGCGACACGCTCCCGGCGTCAGTGAATTTCAGGGCATTGCCGACCAGGTTGGCGAGTACCTGTTGCAACCGGGTGGAATCGCCGAGCACGAAGGCCGGTATGTCGGGATCCAGCTCGCTGCGGAGCGTGACGCCTGATTCCCTGGCAATGGGCTGATAGAGGTCCTCGATGTGCCGGACAGTCTCGGCCAGATGCAGCGGCGCGTGCTGGATTGTAATCTTGCCGGCCTCGATGCGCGAGAGGTCCAGGATGTCCGTGAGCAGACGCACCAGCCGCTTGCAGGCCTGAATGGCGGAGGCGGAATATTCGCTCTGCTCTGCGTTCAGGCTGGTGCCGTGCAGGAGCTGGAGCATGCCCATGACGCCGCTCAGCGGGGTACGGATTTCGTGGCTCATGTTGGCCAGGAATTCGGATTTCGCCCTGTTGGCAGCCTCCGCGGCTTCTTTGGCGTCCGCCAGGGCCTGCCCGGCCTGCTTGCGTTCGGAGATGTCCTTGCATGCACCGTAGATGATCTTGAGTTTGCGGCCAGCGTCGAAGATGCACGTGGTGTTCACCTGCAGCCAGCAAATGTCCTCATCCTTGCGAACGATACGCAACTCGCACTCCCTGGTCTCTTCCGGGTGCAGCGAGATGACGTTGCGCTCGAAAACCGGCCGGTCCTCTGCCAGGACCAGGAATCCCCAGCACTTTTCGGTCATGATTTCCGTGATCGCGTAGCCGGTAATGCGTTCGGCAGCGCCGGAAAGCCAGTCGAGCGTGTAGCCTGCGAGCCCCTTGCTGCAGGAAAAGGCGAAGTCGTAGGTGCTCTGCGAGACCATGCGGTAGCGGTGCTCGCTTCGGGCGAGCGCTTCGGTTGTGCGGGCGAGCTTGATGTTGCCGTAGGAAAGACGGGAAATCAGATCGATAAGTTTGCAATAGTAGGTCATGACGCGCAGGGCTTTTTCCCGGCTGCTGCGCGGCATCCTCCGGTAGGCGTCCAGGTAGTCCTGCTCGTCGAATCCGTAGCGCTGCGCCTGGCGGCGCATGGTTTCTTCCTCCAACGCCTCGTCGTCGAAAAGAAACTGTCCGAGAGAGAGATTGGCCAGGTGCTTGCCGCCGACCACAACCGGCGTGACCATGTCCCACATGGCATTCTTGCAACGATAGCGCCTGAAGGTCCCCGGGGCGACGCCGCGGGCCAGTTTGATGTCGCTTTCCAGACAGTTTCTGGCGGTTTCAGGGTGGGCCCGGTGGAATCGCGTGCAGATATCCGTTGAACCGGCAGAGGTGAGAATGCGGCCGTGCACGTCGATCAGGGCTGCCGGGAGACCGGTATAGGCGCTGAAATCCCGCATCAGCGAGGCAAGGGCCTCGATGTCGACGACGTCCGCGAGTTCGAGGTTTTCCAGATCGCCCTCAGGCTCCAGAATGGCGTTCAGTTTATTGCGCACGCGCGACTCGCTCTCGCGCAACGCCTCCACGGCGCGTTTGCGCTCGGTGATGTCCCAGTACACGGCGACTGCGCCGCGGGGTCGCCCCTGCTCGTCGAACAACGGGGTGGCATTGCCGGACACGGGCAGGGCCCTGCCGTCGGGAAGAATATACGAGAATTCTTCGCTATAGACCGGCTTTCCCGAGGCGATGGCCTGCTGCATGGGCAGTTCCTCGGCCTGGTATTCGCTTCCGTCCGGCCTGACGTGTTTGATGGCAATGGCCTGGCCCTGTTCCGCTGACGTCTGCGAGACATTCATGCCGGTGCTGACGCCGAAGAGTTCGTTGACTGCCCGGTTTCCGGTAATGACGCGGCACTCCGGATCCAGGCTGACCCAGACCAGGGCCGGAAGGGCGTCCAGAATCGTGGACAGCTCGGCGGTCCGGCGGCGCAGTGCGCGCTCTGCCGTGCGCCTGGCCAGCAGGGCCGCAGCCAGCCAGAGGATGCACAGGAGCATCATCCCGACGCCGATGGCCCCCGACCAGATCAGCAGCTTGTGTTGCGTATAGAAGGTTATCGGGCGGTTGATGATCGTCGAATCAGGCGGTAGGGACGCCATGTCCACGTCAAAGCGTAGCAATTGGTTGTAGTCGAACATCGGGACGTTCGGGCTGTGCATGAGCACCGCGGGCAACGGCGAGGGGCGGGACCGGAGCACCTGCAGGGCCAGTCCGGCCGCTGCCCTACCCTGAGCCGGACCGCTGACTACGATACCACCCAGCGCGCCGTGCCCCATGTCGAAGTCCCAGAAGGAAAAGGTTGGACAGGGTGCATGGGCGGAAAGAAAGGCGATGCTCTGCTGCAATGGCGTACTCGTTCCATCCGGCTCGCGCAGATTGTCCAGGCGTAGCAGAATGCTGTCCTTGGGCAGCTGGGCCAGGGTCTCGCCGAAATCCACGCGCGGGACATCCAGAAATTCCTGAATCTCCATCTTCCGGGAAAATTCACCGATGCGCTCGCGGAAAAAGGTCATGTTCACGGCGCCCGGGCCGCCACTGCCGCCGACGACGATCAGATGCCTGGCGCGGGGGAACAGCTTCAAGGCCAGATTGACCGTTCCGACGATGTCCACGGCCTCGTTCACGCCCGTGACGTCGGCCTGGCCGGCCAGGAGGTGCGGAGTGACGTTGTTGACGCCGCAAAAGACCACCGGCATCCCCGGCGTGAAGGAAGGCCGGAAGCGGAATAGAAAGTCCAGAGCTGCATTGTCCGAGACGAGCGCGAGATCGAGGCTGCTGTCCGAGTACTTGGTCTGGAGAAAGCGCTCGAACTCGGCGAGATAGCGGTCGCCCTGATGGCGGCGCGCGTCGAGGCTCTCGATGTGCAGCCGTACGTCCGCCCCGGCCAGCTCCTCGCCGATGCCTTCCAGCACGGATGCCGTCCACGGGTCCGCGATATCATAGGAGAGGAGAATAAGCACATCGGACGGCCTCGGGGATGCCGCCCCGTGCCCCTGGGCAAGAAACAGGCCAAAAAACAGGAACGCAAGCGCCGAAGCACACCGGATCATCCAAGGGTTCCTTATTGTAACTTCAATTGATTATTGCTTAAATAATACAAGAAATCGATGTGGAATGCAAGCTGCGTTTGAGTTTGTTGCAGTCGCGGCCGATGTCGAAAAAATACACGGTGTTGACTGCGATGGAGCTGCAGGGCCGTCTGTGCGGTGTGCGGGTGAATGGCCAGGGAGCGGAATGCTGCCCGGGTGTGGGCGTTTTCGTCTTTGCGTATCCGGCGGCGGTCCTTGCCAAAGGGGAAATGGCCAGCTCAACCGGGAGGCTGCGCGGGGGAATCCGGGGCCAGGTCAGCCGTCCACGACGTCGCGGGACAGGAGGTTGTGGTTCAACAGGGACGAGCGCACGGTGTATTCGGAAACCTCGAAGAATTCCGCGGCTTCTTCCCGACGTGCTTCTGAAAAATCGTTGTCCAGAAAATCCCGCAGCAGTTGAATGGGGCACAGAAATTCACTGGCAAAGGCCCGTTGGACTTTCTGTCTGGCGGTAGGGCAATCCGTCAGGGGGCGCCAGGCGTCCTGAGGCGGAGCAATGAGCAGGTCCGCCAGGACGCGCGCCGCTTCGAAGCGCTGACCCGTCCGCCTGGGGCGCCGGAAGAACAGCTTCAGCGCGTTGCTGTTGCTGCCCAGCACGGCCAGTCCCAAGGGCCGCCGACCGGCCGGAGCATCCGGAAAGACCGACGCCGCGGAGGGGAGTTGAAACAGCTCCTTGAAGAGCTCGTCCGAAACCGCACCCTTCAGGTCCAGCTTCGAGCGGAGCACCCGGGCCAGCTCCCAGCCCCGCTCCCAGGGTGGAAGCGTCTTCCGGATGCGCCCGATGTTCTTGCGCAGCGCGGGATCGAAGGCGGCGCTGATGCCTTCTGAACGGGACATGTCAATGATACGTTCCAGGGCCACGCCTGGATTGGCGCCGGAACACAATGGCGCGATCTCGGCTATTGCCGACTGCCCCGCGTCCTTGCTCAATCGCAGCAGGTCCTGGATGACGGAGGGAGGCGCTTCGTCCGGATCGAAGCCCATGCGCGCCTCGATTTGCCGGAAGAAGGCCGACGGGGGGTCGGACCGCTCGGCCTGTACTTCTCTCCAGACGGCCTCGAGTTCGGAGTTTTTCACACCGCGATCACGCAACCGCGCCAGGGTCAATTCGATAAAGTCCGCAACGCCGCGCTCGAAGTCGGCGCCGGGAACAGACCCGCGTATCTCCCCGACATAGCGCAGCATGGCTTTTGACGAGGGGGAGGAGGCGGAGACAACGATATCAATGTTTTCGCCGTCGGCCTCGAAACGCAGGGGCGGCCAGAGAAAGCCATGTCCCGCGGCGCCGGCTTCGTGGGACATCTTCCAGTCGATACTGGTCTGGTCGGTAGTATTTGAACCAGGAGGCAAGGCTGGTTCCCAGCGCAATCGCCACCATGATGCAGCGAGCCAGAGGGCCAGCGGACAGGCGGAGAGCAGAACCTTGTCGACCAGGGTCTCTGACCATCGGTTCTCAGCCCTGGTTACACACACGCCATTGACATGGATGGAGAGGTACGCCGCGGTCGCCCGCTCTTCAGGCGGGCCGTATTCGCCGTGTTCCCACTCGGCGTGTATTGTAAACGCGCTGCTCACGGCTTCCTCCAACGGGCGAGCACTTCTTTCAGGAACGAGTCATCCTCGGACAGAGGGTAGCCATGACAGGTGCCCTTGTCATCCATTTTTGCCATCTGCTGTCCTGCCTGCCTCCCGACTCATTGCACGCAGCGCGCCGCCTGGGTGAAGTACTGCTCGACATCTGCCGCCGGGAGCGGGCGGCTGAGCAGGTAGCCCTGGGCGTAGTTGCAGAGGTAGCTGGACAGCAGCTTGAGGATATCTTCGGTCTCGATGCCCTCGGCCACGACGTCCATGCCCAGGGCATGGGCCAGATCGATGATGATGCGCACGATGCGTGCGTCGCGCTCGCTTTCGTGCAAATGGCTGATGAAGCTGCGGTCCATTTTGAGCGTATCGAAGGGCAGGGCCCGCAGATATCCCAGCGAGGAGTAGCCGGTGCCGAAGTCGTCGAGCGCGGTGCGTACGCCAAAATGGCGCAGGGTCTCCAGGATCTCCTTGGCCGTATCCAGATCTTCGAGCAGCAGGCTTTCCGTGAGCTCCAGCTTCAGGTATTGTGCCCCCACGCCGGTGTCCTTGAGCACCTGGCGTACAAGCTCCACGGGGTCGGTCTGGTAGAACTGGCGTCCGGACAGGTTGACATTCATCGTGAAGGGGCGCTGGCCGTCAAAGCGGTCCAGCCAGTCCCTGGCCTGCCGGCAGGCCTGATGGAGCACGAATTCTCCCAGGGCGAGAATCTGGCCGGTTTCTTCGGCAATCGGGATGAAGACCCCGGGCGGGACCAGGCCACGTTCAGGGTGGTTCCAGCGCACCAGGGCCTCGAATCCGCCCAGTTGCAGCGTATCCAGCGAAAAAATCGGCTGAAAGTGAAGAAAAATCTGACCGTGATGCAGGGCCGTGCGTAGCGACTGTTCCAGATGCATCCGTTCCAGGACTTTATTGTGCATAGAGAGGTCGAAGACCACGGACTGCCCCTTGCCCTGGTCCTTGGCCTGATACATGGCGATATCGGCGTCGCGCAGCACCTGCTCCGGCTCGGTGTACTCGTGTTTGCCAAAAACAACGCCAAAGGAGGCGCTGGTCTGCATTTCGTAACCGTCGATGGAGAACGGTTCCCTGATCAGCTGTTTCAGGCGGTCCGCCAGCCGCAGTATTTGGGTCATGTCGAACAGGCGATCGAAGAGCACGGCAAACTCGTCGCCCCCGAAACGCGCCGGGAGACAATCCCGGGGTACGCTCCGGGCCAGGCGTGAGGCCAGCTGTTTCAGCAGCTGGTCGCCCAGGGTATGACCGAAGCTGTCGTTGATGAGCTTGAAGTTGTCCAGGTCGAAAAACAACATGCCATAGCGCTGCATGGCGTCGCCCTTGTAGCGGTCGATGGCCTCATGCAGGCGGCGCATGAATTGCGCCCGGTTGGGCAGCCCGGTCAGCTCGTCGTGAAACGCCTGGTGGCGGAGACGTTCCTCGGCGCGCAAGCGGTCGGTAATGTCGCGGGAAAAGCTCGCCAGTTGCACGACCTGGCCGGAGGCGTCGAAAATGGGATAGAGCCGAATCCGAAAGCAGCGTTCCTGCCGAAAATCGTCGAAAACGACACCGGTTTTCCTCTCGACGACCTCACCAATCCGGTTTTTGCGGATCATTGCAGAGTCTGACGGCAGAAAGTCGGCAATGTCCTGATCCAGCAGTTCCCGGGCATGTTTGCCGCGTCGCTGCGCGGCCTGCTCGTTGACGATGAGGATTCTTCCTTGCGTATCGATGAGCATTGCGGAGTCCGGCGTGGCGTTGAGCAATGCGCGGATGCGCTGCTCGCTTTCGCAGAGTTTCTCTTCTATAGCCAGATGCCGGTATTCGCGCTCTTCCAGAGCCTCGGCCATGGAGTTGAAGGCGTTGCAGAGCGCGTGCAGCTCTGTGGCCGAGGCCGGGAGCACGCAGCGGGCGTCGAGTTCGCCGCCGGCAAGACGCTGCGAGACGAGGACCAGGGATTGCACCGGCCGCAGGATGAACCGTCGGCCCAGCACCCGCGCGACCAGCAGAATGGCCAGGGCGAAGAGCGCCATGGCCGTCATGCTCGAGGCCAGAAGCCGGTAGGCCTGCCCGAAGACCGCCGTCTCGGGGATGCCGATGCGGATGAAAATATCTCCGCTCTCCGGAGCGAGTCGGAAGCGCTGAAAAATGTACAGCCGACGCACGCCGTCCAGGCCCGTCTCGATGATGGCGGCCTCCCTGGGAGGCGCGGCGAGCAGCGGGCGCAAGGACGCCTGGATGCCTTTCCCGAGCCAGCGTTCCGGTTCGGGATGGCGATAGAGGATCGTCCCGCTCGCGTCGCAGAGCACAAAGGTCGTTCCCTCGGGCAGCCTGAGCGCGTCGCCGAACGTACCGAAGGCTGCCAGATCGTATTCGAGCACCAGTACGGACGCTACGTCGCCGTTGGCGTCAGTAACCGGCGCGGCAAAGGGAATGATGGCGCGGTGTCTCTGGTCATCGATGTACACCCGACCGACGGAAAATGTTTTGGCGTCGCGCGCCTGCCGGAAAAAGTCCCAGTCCGGGCCGGCGGGACTGCTCGACGGCGGCCGGTGGGCGCAGGAGACGCTGCCGTCGGGAGCGAGCAGGTAGAGATTGGCGAACTCGGGATTGCTGTTGAGCAGGGCGTGGAATACGGTGGAGCAGGCCTCAGGGTCGGGGGTGCGGATATCCGGAATAAAGGTCAGGGTACCGAGCAGGCGCTGCGTTGATTTGCGTATCTGCTCCGGTATCGAGATGAAGGCCTGGATGGCCTGGCGGGAGGATTCCCGGGCCAGGCGTTCCGACTGCTGACGGAAGTGGACTCCCAGCCAGGCCGTAGCCAGCGCGGCCGGCGCAAAGGCCAGCAGCACCAGCCCGAGAAGCAGCGTATGCAGATTGATCCGGTTCAGAATGGCGTGTTTCACGACAGCGACCTCGCCTTGATGACAGCAGGTTCAGGTTCCGCGTAGGCCGGTGCCGCTTTTTCGCCGTGGCAGGCACGTACCGTGTCATTACGTTTGTAATTCCGACAAAACGCAGCTCCGGGTAGCCATTGCGGGCGCCTGACATCGAGTCTGACGCCCGCAATGGCGCTGCTGTACCTGCTCAAGCGCGCAGGTCGCTGATGAGGTGTTGCAACTCGTCGGCCATGTCCGCCAGCTCATGCACCGCGGAGGCTGCCGAGGCCATGTCATCGGCCGAGTCGGTCGCGATGCGGTTGACCTCGTCGGTCGCCCGGCTGACCTCTTCGGCGGCGGCGGACTGCTGGTGGGAGGCCGCGGCAATGCCCTGGATCTGCTCGGCGGTCGAGTCGGCAAAACCGACGATTTCGGTCAGGGCCGAGCCGGATTTGCCGGCCAGGTCGTTGGCCTGGTCCACGGAGGCCGAGACGCTGTCCATGTTGCGCATGTTACGGCGGGCTGCTTCCTGGATGGTGGAGATGCGATCCTCGACTTCGCGCGTCGCGGTCATGGTCTTTTCAGCCAGCTTGCGCACCTCGTCCGCGACGACGGCGAAACCTCGCCCGGCCTCTCCGGCCCGGGCCGCCTCGATCGCGGCGTTCAGCGCCAGCAGGTTGGTCTGATCCGCGATCTCGTTGATGACGTTGATGACCTGGCCGACGGACTCGGCGTCGTTGCCCAGGACCAGCATGTCGCTCTTGAGCCGGTTGGCGATTTCATTCACGGTATTGATCGCGGCAGCGGCCTGCTTCACCACCTGCGATCCGCTCTGGGCATTGTCTTTCGTCTTTTCGGCCATGTCGGCCGCAACGTTCGCGTTGCGCGCGATTTCTATAACAGTCGCGCTCATTTCCTCCATGGCGGAAGCTGTTTCCTGCATGCGCTCCTGCTGGGTCGCGGCCCCGCGACTGACCTGCTCGGTGCGGGCAGAAAGCGCCCTGGTGGCCGCGGCCAGTCTGTCCGCGATGGTCCCGGCCTGGCCGGCAACCCGGATCATCTTGTCCAGCAGCTGCTGAACGTGTTCTTCCTTGCGGCAGGCCTCGGCCGTCGCGGCCTGGGCCACCTCCTTCTGCTGCAAGGCCTCCTGTTCTTTAATTTCAACCGCCTTGATGGTGGAGCGTAGCGTACGGACCATGCTGGCGACGTCGTCGCGCAAGGCGGCGAATTCCCCCTCGAAAGTCCCCACCGGCACAGCCTCCATGTTGCCCTGGGCCACCTGTCGTGAGTAGCCCTGAAGGGCGGCAAGCGCGGTCGTCATGCTGCGCAACAGCCAGAGCACCATGCCCAGGATGAGCGCCGAAACCAGGATTTCGATGCCCAGAATCACCATGTCCGTATTCTGCTGCACCCGCTCGCGCTCTTTTTCGTAATAGCGACGGATCTTCTCGATCTGCGGCTCCAGCTTGCGGGCCTTGTCGATCATCCGGGATTCAATGTCAGCACTCTGCTTCATCAACCGGACATAGCGATCGAAGGTTTCCATGAAGGTGACCAGGCTGCTCAGCTTCTCTTCAACGTTACCCTCGCCGCTTTTTTTGATCAGCTCCTGGAGCTGCTTTTCATGGCTGCGCATCTTGTCCAGATATTCGTCCTTGACGCGCATCAGATAGTTTTTCTCCTGCCGCCGCAATTGCAGCAGGGCGATGAGCACCTCCTTGTCCTTCGTCGACGCGAGCGTCGACTCCAGTGCCCGGGCGGCGCGCACAAAGGACCCGGAAACGCCGTCGAGATCGTCGAGCCCCATGGCGATCTGATTATCGGCATAGGTTCGGAACAGGCTCCCGTATTCGGCCAGCAGCGCTTCGGCGTCCTTGCACAGCTCCGTGCGTGAGGGATCCTGCGCGGCGATCGCCTTGATGTACCCGGAAGCGGCGCGGATGTGCGCCAGGGTCTTCTCCATGTAGTCCGTCTTGCGCCGGGTCTGGAAATTCTTTTCCTGGCGCCTGGCCTGGAGCACCTCGAACTCCGCATCGACGGCCAGGCTGGCCAGCGTAACGCTGGTGTGTACGGCCACGCCGCCAAGCTTGCCAGCCGCGAAAATGCCGGCGAAACCGACGATGCATAAGCCCAGGAGAAGGTACAGCTTCGTTTTTACGCCCATGGCTTACCTCGATGCGTTAAGGGTTATACCGGATCAGGGCATTTCACCAACGCAGCGACGGCCAGCGCTACGTGCATGCTTTTCAGTTCAAACCGAAACAAACAATGCGCACGTCCCCCAAAAGCTTTGTGAAAATTAGCACGAAGACATCGGGATGGCAATGGCACATTATCGCGACCTGAAATTCGGAGCAGGTCTAGCCGGACAAATCCGGTAGTCTGCGAAAATGAGCTGAACACAAAGACCCGTAGGGTGTAGACTCACTCCATGTCACTGAAGCTCGCCAGTAAGAATGATTTTCGGGGACGCAAGGGGTGCTGTCGGAATGGCAGACCGCTACGCGCGACAACGCGCGGTGGCCGGGGAGTCTAACGCGACGCGGGCGATGGATCGGGTTTACGCGCTGAACACCGCGAGCTTCTTTGACGAGCTGTTCCACTCCATCCGCGAGATCGGGGCCTGGCCTTTGCTGGTGGGGTTGGATCCGCAGGATCGC
>CAZGAH010000030.1:0-16333 GCA_964523295.1 uncultured Desulfovibrionaceae bacterium
GCCAACGCGCCGACATCGACAACGGTCTGTTGTGCCAGGAGCAGGTGGTACTGATTGTCGAACCAGAGCGACGCGAGCGCGTCGATGGCGTCGGATCGCTCAGGCGCGCAGGTGGGGACGAGCAATCCCGTACGCCCGGGAACGACGATGTCGCGGTAGCCGTCGAAATTGGAGGCAATGACCGGAAGCCCCATGGCCCCGGCCTCGAGCAGAGTCAGGCCGAAGGTCTCCTGGAGGTTGTCCGCCGGAGAGAGAAAGATGTCGCTGGCGCCGTACAGCTGGCGCCGTGTCGCATTGTCCGGATCGGGAACGAGCGTCAGGGACGCGCCGATGTTGCTGGCCAGGCCCTGCAGATCGGACAGGAACTGTTCCTGGCCCGAGGCCGCGGGATCGCAGGCGCCGGCAAGAATGAGACGGATGGCGGCGCGCGGTACCCCGGCGGCGAAGACACGTTGCAATGCCCGCAGGACCGGCAGCATATCGAGCTTGGAGGCATGGGACATGCGGGCGAAAACCAGGATCATGACCTGATCGTCGCCACATGCCCATTGCGCCCGGGCCTTTTCCCGCTCGGCCGCCGTCAACGGGACGAACGCATCCGGATCGATCCCCAGGGGGATGGTGACAATGTCCGGTTGGGGAAAAGAGGCCGGGGACAGGCAATACCCCGCGCGTAGCGCATCGAAAAGGTTGGCGACAACGCGCCGGCCTGCCTGCGAGGTGGCGGCAATGACGTCGCGCGGCGTACACCCTGGCCAGAGGTGCGCCAGAAATTCTTTGGCATAGCGCGCGTAGCTCAGGGAATGCGTGATGCTGGTAATCGGAAAGAGCTGTCGGCTGTATCTGTTGCGCAGGCGGGCAAGATGCGGCGGGTTGTTGATGCAGTCGGAGAGATGAAAGCAGAAGTACGCAGTGCGCTGGAGCGACGCCGCAAGCGCCGGTCTGGCGAGGGCGCGACATTTCGCCTCCCTGATGGCTTTATCGGGCGCGTAATGGTGAAAACAGTCGAGAACATCGGCCCGCTGCCTGTCGTCGGCCAGAAAGAAGCAATACCCGTCGTACGGGTCCAGGGCGAAAAAGGCCTGAAGAAAGCCACGATTGGCCTCGCTCCTGCCCATGAACGGACCTGACTCGACGAAGGGATCGAGAGTTCCCCAGAGACGTTTCTCTTCCATGCTGTGCAGCAAAGCCACAGATGCGCGCGCTTGTCAAACCGCGCGCCCCGCACGGAATCGCTCCGATCATCCTTGATTTCCGGGGGCCGGATCACGAGCCGCCCCCCCCCCCCCCGGAAGCTGAGCACCCTGCCGCAGCCCTGTTGGCAGGCAGGTGACGGCTTTCTGACTGAGCCGGGGGTAAAAATTGCCGTTTGCGCGGAGTCCCGAACCGCTGTGCTCTGAAATATCAGGCAATAATCAATTTGGCCTGAGTTTTGCTTTGTATGAGCAGTGCGTACCCTCAGCCACAAGGAGACGAGTTATGCATCTCGCGCCAGTCATACACCAGCACACCATGTGGGGATTCGGCCTCCATTCCGCCGAAGAACGCAGCTTGAGCGAGTACGCCGGGGCGAAGTACCGTCTGGTCAACTGGCCCAGCGACGCGCTTCCGAGCGCAAAGGCCCTGGAAAGCGACGATCCGCTCGTCATCTGGATTCCGCTGAGAGTATGGAATAAGATAGCGCAACGCAAAAAGAACATGTACATGCGCCGTGATGGCATACAGCGTGTGCTCCTTCTCGATCAGGAGCACTCTTCGAACGACCTCGAGGCAGCGCTGAATGCCGGATCGGTGGATATTCTCAAGCACCCGCTCAAGAAAAGCGCGGTCAACGAGATCATTTCCCGCGCACGCGAGACCCGGAGCCTGTACAGCGACATCTACAGGATGACCCAGGAGATTTACCTGGAGCGGGAATTGCTGGCGCGTAAGAACGAGCACCTTGCCTTTATCAATCGATTCCTCAGCAGGGCCACGGAAACATTGGATCCGATAGCCATTCTGAACCGGGCGCGCGAAGATCTGGATATGCTCTTCCCGGTCGGCCTGCTTCAGGCTGCGGTCTGGAGCGCAACACCGGCGGAGCGGATGGAGGCCGAATTCTTTCTGGTCGGCGGTCAGGTCCTGACTGCGCGCCAGGAATGGATCGATCTGTTCATGGAGAGCGCCACCAAGCTGTCGGGGCGCCCTGTCGACGACTATACGGTCAGCGAACTCAAGCCCATGCCCCTGTCCACGCGTGGGGGAGATTCGGGACCTCAGCCGGGAAAGGTGATGATCGTGCCGCTGCGCACGGGGGGCGAAACTTTCGGCTGTCTGATGCTCTTATCCGAACTGTCGTTCAATCTCGGCCGCGATCAGGTCGAGGTATTGAACTCTGCCCTGAAGCATCTGGGCCTGGCGCTCAAGAACGCGCTGCTGTTCCGCGAAGTGACCACCCAGGCCCAGTACGACGGCCTGACCAACGTTCATAACCGCCGGCATTTTGACATCCGGCTCAAGGAAGAGCTGCTGCGGCATCAGCGCTACGGTCAGCATCTCACGCTCATGATTCTCGATCTCGATCACTTCAAGAGCGTCAACGACACCTTCGGGCACCCGGCCGGCGATACCGTGTTGAAGGAAATGGGCGCGATGCTCAATGACGCGGTACGCGAAACGGACTACGTGGCCCGTTTCGGCGGAGAGGAGTTCGTCGTTCTGCTTCCCCACACCGATGCCGCCAAGGCCTGGACCCTGGCTGAACGCATCCGGCTTCGGGTCGCCCGGATGCGGTTCCGCGTCGGTGGACAATCCTTCCAGATCACCAGCAGCATTGGCCTGGCCTCCATGCGGCCCAATGCCCTGAAGGCCCGGGAAGAGCTGCTGGCAGAGGCCGATCAGGCCCTGTACCAGGCCAAGGCCGACGGCCGCAACAAGGTCATCCTGCTCCAGGATGAGCTTATGGCGGTTTCGCTGGCCAACTGACCCGCACTGTTCCCTCCCAGTCCCTGCGCGTCGTCGGGATGACAGTCGTCCCGTTGGCGCGCAGCGGACGTATGCACAGCAGGCCAGTCTCCGGCCGCACACCAATCCCATTTCGCACGCGTACGCGAGGCGTGCCAGCCAGGCGCCCGAAGCGATCTTCCGGCTTGAGCCGCGCTTGAGATTTTACCCGGGTTGAGGCAGGAAAAAACGAATCAGGATGGCCTGAGCGGGCTTCATTCCCTGCTTCCCGTCAACGGCACACTGCACAGAGGACACGATGAGGAAAAGCATAGCGGCAATGACGCTGACCCTGGTGCTGGCGGTGTGGGTTGATATGACCCTTGCGGATTCGCTGACACTGGCCATCCCGCTGCCATTGACCGGGACGCAGGCAAAATTTGGAGAAATCCAGCAACGCTCCTACGAAATCGCGGCCGAGGATATCAATGCACAGGGCGGCATCAGGGGCCGACAGCTGACGTTGCGCTTCGAGGACTCGCAAGGCAAGCCGGATATTGCCCGATCCATCGTCGAAAAGTTGATCGATGTCGAGAAGCAGCCCGTCGTGCTGGGCGAATACAGTTCTTCCTGCTCCAAGGCCATGGCGGCCGTGGCGGAAGAGCGCAAGGTGCCCTGCCTGGTGGTCAGCGGCGCTGCTGACGACATCACCCGGCAGAAGTATGCGTACGTCTACCGTCTGTGCCCGTCCAACGCCTATTATGCCACAGGACTGATGTCCTTTCTGACGCAGGTGGTCAAGCCGCAGACTATGGCTATTCTCTACGAAAGCTCGGATTTCGGTACCTCCGGCGCCGAAGATATGGCCAAAAGCGCCGAGGCTGCCGGGATCAGGGTGTTGTTCAAGGAGAAATACGAAAAGGGCGCAATGGACTTCAAGCCGATCCTTTCGCGCGTCAAGGCCGCCAATCCGGACGTGATCTACATGGTCTCGTACGTCATGGACGCCTCCCTGCTCATGCGCCAGATTATGGAGCTGCGCGTCGATGCCCGATTGTTTGCAGGCGGTGCGGCCGGATTCGCCATCCCCGAATTCATCGAGAGCGCCAGAAAAGCCTCGGAGTACGTGGTGACCGCGTCGCCGTGGAGCCCGCAGCTGCCCTACAAAGGCGCCAGGGAATTCGCCGGAAACTATAAGACCAGATACGGCACGTATCCCTCGTACCATGGCGCGGAGGCCTGTGCCGCCCTGCATGTGATCAAGAATGTCCTGGATCGGGCAGCAACGCTGAGCCCCGCGGACATCAACACGGCCATGCAAGCGACGGATATGGAAACCGCTTTTGGTCCCGTCCGGTTTGTGGTTGCTGACGGCTATCAGAATCAGAATTTTATGGACACCTTCATGCTGCAGATTCTGAATGGCACGAATGAAATCGTCTGGCCTGAGAAATACGCCAGCGCCCGATACGTCTATCCCATTCCGCGCTGGAGAGAGCGTCGATAACGAGCGATGGGCGCAGGGCACAACACGAGGAGAAAGGGAGATGTGGCCGCAAGTCGAGATGTTGTTGCAGACCCTGATCTCAGGCGTGCTACTGGGCGGACTGTACGCCTTGATCGGCACGGGCATGACGCTGATTCTCGGGGTCATGCGGATCATCAACCTGGCGCATGGTCAGCTGATGATGGTCGCAATGTATATCGCCTTCTGGCTGTTCCAGCTCTATGGCGTCGACCCGTATGTGTCCATTGTCATCGCAGCGCCAGCGTTGTTTGTGCTGGGATTGATCCTGCAAAAAGGGCTTATCAATCCGGTTTTGCGCGTCGAGTCGATCCTGCCCCACAATCAGGTTATCCTGACGGTGGGCATGGGGATGGTTCTGCAAAACCTGGCCACCATCTTCTTTACCTCGGACTACCGCTCCACGCCGGTCTCGTATGCCAACTCGGCATGGTACCTTTCCGATGTCTGGGCCGAATCTCCGATTGAACTGTCGCTGTCCATGCCCTGGACGGTTTCTTTTTGCCTGTCCGTACTGATTGCCGTTGGTTTGTGGTTCTTTCTGTCCAGGACCGACGTTGGCAAATCCATCCGGGCAACCGCCCAGGACAAGGATGCCGCCATGCTCATGGGCGTCAACGTCGGATGGATGCGGGCTGTCACCTTCGGGCTGGGCGCGTCGCTGGTGGGCTGCGCAGGGTGTCTGCTCATGCCCATCTACTACCTCTTCCCGGCCCTGGGTTCGCAATTCACGCTCATCGCCTTTGTCATAACCATTCTTGGCGGCATGGGATCGACCCTGGGCGCCATCATCGGAGGGCTCATCCTGGGTGTCTTCGAGTCCTGCACCGCCACCTACGTCGGCATGGGCTGGGCGCCTGTCGGGCGCTTCGTGATCTTTCTCGCGGCCCTGGCCTTTCTCCCCGGCGGCGTTGCCTCGTTGCTGAAACGAAGCGCTGTCTCCAGATAACGGAGGTCCGGGCATGATCAGAAAGTACTTTCCATTGGCGCTGCTGGCCGCGCTGGCCATACTTCCCGCACTGGGGCTGAGCACGTACGTAATGCATCTGCTTATCCTGGCCATCATGTGGTCGGTGTGCGGAATGGCCTGGAATCTTCTGGGCGGGTACTGCGGCCAGGTATCCTTCGGTCATGCCGCTTTCTTTGGCATGGGCGCCTACTGCTCCGGGATCCTGGCGCTGCATTTCAAGGGCTCGGCCTGGCTGGGGTTCCTCGTCAGCATTCCCGTGGTCGCCCTGCTGGCCCTGGTTATCGGGTTGATCGTCCTGCGGCTTCGTGGTCACTATTTCGTGCTCGCCACGCTGGCCATAGGCGAGGTGATGCGCGTCACTGCAGAAAATCTGGTGCCGTTCACCGAGGGCACCAAGGGGATCATGATCCAGCGGACCTGGGTGGATAAGACAGGATATTTCTATGTCATTCTCGGACTCGCGGCCGTGACCTGGGCGATCGTGAAAGTGATCGTCGAGTCGCGCTGGGGGTATTATTTCGTCGCCATACGCGAGGATCAGGACGCCGCCGAGTCGCTGGGCATCGACACCACGCTCTACAAAACCATCGCCCTGACGGTCAGTGCCGTTCTGACCGGACTGGCCGGTGCGTTTTATATGGTCTACATGGGGTATATCGACCCTCAGATTGTCTTTTCGCTCGAAGACATCTCCATTCTGATGATCATGATCGTCATGGTCGGCGGCGTCGCCACGTACTGGGGGCCGATCATGGGAGCGGGCATCATGGTCGTCCTGGCAGAATACATCCGGACCCTGCCCAGGATCGGAACCGCTTACCAGACCCTGTTCGGCATTCTGCTGATCGTCATCATCATGTACCTGCCCAATGGTTTGATGGGCGACAAGGGTAAACACAAACGACTTTTCGGCAAAGGAGCGTCTGCATAATGGCTCTGCTCGAAGTCGCTTCGGTATCCAGACTCTTTGGCGGGCTGACCGCGCTGAAAGACGTCTCCTATAGCGTGGAGCAGGGGGAAATTCTTGCGCTCATCGGAGCCAACGGTGCGGGAAAAACAACGCTGTTCAACGTGATCAACGGGTTTCACGCCCCTTCCCGGGGGGAGGTGCGATTCAAGGGACGCACCATCTCCGGACTCAAGCCGCACCAGGTCTGCAGGGCCGGCATTGCCCGGACATTCCAGGTGGTCAGGCCGTTGCAGCGGATGAGCGTGCTCGACAATGTCGTCGCCTCGGCCTTTTTACGCTCCTCCTCCAAGGCCGAAGCCGTGAAAACCGCCATGGAAACGCTCGAATTCACCAGGCTCGACGGGGAGAGGCATCAACTGTCCAAAGGGCTTCCGCTGGGCCTGCGCAAACGCCTGGAAATCGCCAGAGCCCTGGCCACGCAACCCGACCTGCTGCTCCTTGACGAATCCTTTGCCGGACTCAATCCCGCCGAACTCGACGTCTCCATCGAGATCATCAAGGGCATCAGGCAGCGCGGCATCACGATCATGATTATCGAACACCACATGAAGGTCATCATGGCCATATCCGACCGGATCGTGGTCTTGAATTTCGGTCAGAAAATCGCCGAGGGAACACCCGCGGCGATCGCCTCCGACCCGGCGGTGATCCGGGCCTACCTGGGGGAGGCGCACGGTGCTTGACGTCAACCATCTCAGCGTCAGTTACGGCGACGTCCAGGTCATTCACGATGTCTCTTTCCGTGTCGGCAAGGGCGAAATCGTTGCCCTGATCGGCGCCAACGGCGCGGGGAAGACGACCATCCTGCGGACCGTTTCCGGGCTTCTGCGGCCGAAGCGTGGCGAGGTGTACCTCCAGGGTACGCCAATTCATACGCTGGAGCCCCACAGGCTCATCACACTCGGGCTGGCCCACATCCCTGAAGCCCGGCGCCTGTTTGTCGAGATGACCGTTGAAGAGAATCTGGATATGGGCTCGTTGCACAAAGAGGCCAGACGCCGCCGGCGGCAGAACAAAGACATGGTCTACGCGCTCTTCCCCAGACTCAGGGAACGCAGGTGCCAACGTGCCGGAACGCTCTCGGGCGGCGAGCAGCAGATGCTGGCCATTGCGCGCGGACTGATGGGCATGCCCTCGCTCGTCATGCTCGATGAGCCGTCCCTTGGGCTGGCGCCCATGCTCGTCGCCGACATTTTCACCATCGTGCGCGGCCTCCGGAGCGAAGGGAAAACCGTACTTATCGTCGAGCAGAACGTCTGGCAGACCCTGGCCATGGCCGATCGGGCCTATGTCCTGGAAACAGGGAAAATCGTCATGGAGGGAACCGGCCAGGAACTGCTGGCCAACGAGCACGTCAAGACCGCCTACCTTGGCGTCTGAGGTCACCCCGGGTTCGCGTCTGTTCAGGGCCTGAACCCGGGTCGGGCGCAACCGGTTTCGGGTCGTTTGGATGCGGTGCAAAGTCGATGGGAGGTGTCGGAGAATTATCGCGGTGCAGGCTCTGGAATCCCTTTTCCTGGGGAGCGAGAGTTGATAGCATGGCATTGCGAAGGGACAAAGGGCCATGAATGAGAATGGTCCGGGCGGGTTCCCTTCCCATTTTTTCCTCAGAGACCGGTCTTTCGGTGGAGACGATGCGGAAAAGCATAGCGGTAGTGGCCCTGAGCCTGGCCCTTTCACTGTGGGCTGGCCTGACCGTTGCGGCGGACTCGCTGACATTGGCCATTCCGCTGCCCTTGACCGGAAAGCAGGCAAAGTTCGGTGAAATCGAACGTCGCGCCTACGAAATCGCGCTCGAGGAAATCAACGCGCAGGGCGGCATCAAAGGCCGGCAGCTGGTGCTGCGCTTTGAGGATTCCCAAGGCAAGCCGGAAAAGGCCCGGTACATCGCCGAAAAGCTGATCAATGTCGACAAGCAGCCCGTGCTCTTTGGTGAGTACAACTCCTCCTGTTCCAAGGCCATGGCGACCGTGGCGGAAGGGCGCAAAGTGCCCTGTCTTGTCGTTACGGGCGCCGCCGATGGCATCACCCGGCAGAAAAATACCTACGTGTATCGTCTTTGCCCGCCGAACGCCTTCTATAGTATCGGCCTGATGTCTTTTATGGAGCAGGTCGTCAGGCCTGAGAGTATGGCCATTTTGTACGAAAGCTCGGATTTCGGCATCTCCGGCGCGGAAGAAATGGCCAGGAGCGCCCAGGCCGCTGGAATCAGGGTGCTGGTTAACGAGCGGTATGAAAAAGGCGCCGTGGACTTCAAGCCCGTCCTTTCGCGGGTCAAGGACGCCGACCCGGACATCATCTACATGGTCTCGTACGTCATGGACGCCTCGCTGCTCATGCGCCAGATCATGGAACTGGACATCGAGGCAAAGCTGTTTGCCGGCGGTGCAGCCGGTTTCGCCATTCCGGAGTTCATCGAAAATGCCGGAAAAGCCTCCGAATACGTCGTTACCGCGTCGTTGTGGAGCCCGCAGTTGCCCTACAAAGGCGCCAGGGAGTTCGCTGAGAAATATACAATCCGATACGGAACCAGCCCCTCGTACCACGGGGCTGAGGCCTACGCGGCCTTGTACGTGATCAAGGACGTCCTGGAGCGGGCCGCATCGCTGAGCCCCGAGGACATCAACACGGCCATGAAAGCGACCAATCTGGAAACCGCCTTCGGTCCTGTCCGGTTTGTGGATGCGGATGGCTACCAGAATCAGAACTTCCTGGATACCTACATGCTGCAAGTCCTCAATGGCAGGCACGAAACCGTCTGGCCCGAAAAGTATGCCAGCGCCAGATATGTCTACCCCATTCCACGGTGGGGAAACCGCTTCTGACGAGCGACGGGCGCAGGGTACGACGGCGGCGTGCCGTTCCGACAGGCCGTTCTTGTTCTCGATGAGAATCTCGGGTATCCTGATACATGACGGTTGCACTTTCCAGGAGCCGCCAGCCCGTACACACGCCTTGCAGGAGACGGTTGCGATATGATCGAATTGAAATGGGACAGCATCGAGGCATATCTTCGCTCGGCCTTTGGCGAGGACGCCAGGCTGCTGGCTGCCGGGGATATCGGGACCCTGGACACGCAGGGCATGAAGCGTTTTGGCTACGGCAAGCCGTTACTGGTCCGCTTTCAGGCCGGGGGCCGCGTGCGCGAGGCTGTGATTTCGATCATGCGCGGCGACAAGTACGGCCACCAGTTTTATTGGGATCGCGCCGCCATTCTCATGTTCCAGTACGAGACCTCCGAACGGCTCGAACGCCACGTCAAACCGCTGGGGATCGGTTACATCGACGCGGCGCAGCGTCTGATTCCGGTCAGGGACGCCTGCGAGTACTTCATCGTCAACGAAAAGCTCGACGGGTATGATTACTTTCAGGATCTCGACCGCATCCGCAAGGGGGATTTCCGTCCCGCGGACGAGGCCCTGGCCCGGGAATTCGCCCGGTGGCTGGCGAGGGTTCATGCACAGCGTCACGAGGATCCGGACTTCTATTATCGCCGGGTGCGCGAACTCATCGGATCGAGCGAGTGCATCATGGGATTGGTCGACGAGGCCTATCCGCAACCCTACGCCGCCTTCCCCGAGTCCCGGTTCATTGCCCTGGAAAAGCGGCTGATCGAATGGCGCTGGAAATTGAAAGGCTACGCCCACCGCCTGGCAGCGGCGCACGGGGATTTCCATCCCTGGAACGTGCTCGTGCGCGGCGATGGCGAATTTTTCGTCCTGGACCGCAGCCGCGGGGAATGGAACGAGCCCGCCGACGACGTCGCGACCATGGCCACCAATTATCTGCTCTTCGGGCTCTACGACCAGCCACGGCTGGCCGGACCGTTCGAGCGCCTGTACCGGGCCTTCATTGAGGAGTACCTGGCCCGCACGGGCGATACGCAGCTCATGGAGGTCATCGCGCCCTTTTTTGTCTTTCGCGGACTCGTGGTGGCCTCGCCCGAGTGGTATCCCGGGCATCCGTTGCCCGTACGCGAGGGCCTGTTCCGATTTTTGGAAAACGTGCTCGCCGACGACGTGTTCGACTGGGAACACATCAACCGCTACATGGAGTGATCATGACCGCAACCGACGGAGGCACGGGCTGGGCAGTCTGGATCGTGGGACTGCCCGGAAGCGGAAAAAGCAATCTGGCCCGCTGGCTGCACGAGACCCTCGGCAACAGGGGAATACCGGTCGAACTCATGCAGATGGACCTCTGCCGCAAGCGCTACACCCCGACTCCGGATTACTCCGAGGCGGAGCGCGAGCGGGCCTACGCCATGTTCGTCGACGAGGCGGCGGCCCTGGTCGGGCAGGGCAGGGGCGTGCTCATGGATGGTTCGGCCTACAGGCAATCCATGCGCGAATACGCCCGCCAACGGATTCCCCGGTTTGCCGAAATACATGTCCAATGCGCCCTGCACGCAGCCATTTCCCGCGAGGCCCGGCGTACGCAGGGTCTGGTCATGGCCGACCTCTACCGCAAGGCCCTGGAGCGCCAGCAGACGGGGAAGGAGGTCCCGGGGCTGGGCCAGGTCATCGGCGTGGATGTGCTGTTCGAGGAGGACCCTGCCGCCGAGCTGATTATCGACAACACGCACCTGCCCAAGGAGCGCACCCGGGAAATCGCCTTGCATTTCCTGGAGCAGTGGCTGAAAAGGCATGTGCCGCAGCAGGCCGGGATTGCCTGACCGGAGCCCCTTGTCTGGTGCGCCGGGCCCCTGCGCGAGACAGCTGCGCGAGGACGCCTTGATGGATGAGCGAAAAAGACGTAGGTCACGCGGCATGGACAGCTTGTGCTCATCCCCCGAACGTGGCGGTTTGCGTCGGTGAACGCCGCTGCGTTGCTCGACATTCAGGGCTTGCAGACCCATTTTCATACTGCCCGCGGGGTGGCTCGCGCCGTGGACGACCTGGACCTCGCGCTCGGCGCCGGAGAGACGTTGGCCGTTGTCGGGGAGTCAGGGTGCGGCAAGACCATGCTGGCGTTGTCTGTCCTGCGTCTGGTGCCCCAGCCTCCGGGGAAGATCGTGGCCGGCAGGATGCTCTTTCGCGGTCAGGACCTGCTTGCGCTTTCGGAGGCGCAGATGCGCGGCGTGCGTGGCAACCAGATATCCATGATCTTTCAGGAGCCGATGACCGCGCTCAATCCGGTTTTCACCGTCGGGGAGCAGATCGCCGAGGTGTTTCGGACGCACCGGCGGGCGGGCAAAGCCGAGGCCCGCGAGGCGGCGCGGGAGATGCTGGATATGGTGGGCTTCCCCAATCCGGTCCGCAGTCTGGAGAGCTATCCCCATCAGCTCTCGGGCGGCATGAGACAGCGCGTGGTCATTGCCATGGCTCTGGCCTGCAATCCGGCGCTCATTCTGGCCGACGAGCCGACAACGGCGCTGGACGTGACCATCCAGGCCCAGATTCTGCGCCTCATGCTCGCGCTGCAGGAGCGCAACAATGCCTCGATCCTGCTCATCACGCACGACCTCGGCATCGTGGCCCAGACCTGCCAACGGGTGCAGGTCATGTACGCGGGCCGGATCGTGGAGAGCGCCGACGTGCAGACGCTTTTCGCCGAGCCGATGCATCCGTATACCCAGGGGCTGCTGCGTTCGCTGCCACGCGGTGAACGAAAGCCCGGGACCCCCAGAGTCCGGCTTACGCCGATCCCCGGCACCGTGCCCGGCCTGTACGAGCTGCCGCGTGGCTGCGCCTTTCATCCCCGCTGCCCGCACGCCTTCGAGCGCTGCCGGGAAGAGGCGCCGGCCCCGATCCCCTGCGGCACGGGCCACAGCGCGCGCTGCTGGCTGCTGAGCCGATAGCTTCCGCCATGCTGACATTCTACGAGCTTGCGACCACGGCCTTCGATCCCATCCATCATTTCTGGGATCAGCCACGCACCAAACGCCTGGTGGCCATCGTGCAGGTCTTTGCCTTTCTCCTGGGACTGGCGGGCATCGCCCTGAACCGGGCCGGCTGGCTTCCCCCCGGCGTGGCGGCGTTGACACCGCTGAGCTATTATTCCGCCATCAACCTGGCCTTTACGCTGGTGCTCATCCAGGAGGTCGTTGATCTCGTCTTTACTCTGCCCTGTTCGGTGAGCAAGGCCGTGGGCAAGCAGATCGAGATTCTGTGTCTGATCATGCTGCGCAACGCCTTCAAGGAGCTCTCCCATTTTCCCGTGCCGCTGCATCTGACCGCAGAGCTTGAACCGCTGCTGCCGATGCTGGCCGACGGGGCAGGGGCGTTATTGATCTTTATCGGACTGGGCTTCTATTACCGCATCCACAGACAGCGTCCCTCCGGTCAGAAGCGTCCCTGGCTCTACTCGTTCGTGGCGCTGAAGAAATTTCTGGCCCTGGTCCTGCTGCTCGTGTTTGTCGGTCTGTGCGCGTCGGTCGGCCTGGGCATGCACCTGGGCGAGCCGGAGGTGTTTTTTGAGATTTTTTACACCGTGCTCGTTTTCAGCGACATCCTTCTGGTGCTGCTCTCGCACTGCTTTCTGCCGAATTTCATCTCCATTTTCCGCAACTCCGGCTTTGCCCTGGTCACGCTGCTGCTTCGCCTTTCGCTGGCCTCGCCGGCGTTCATGTCGCCGCTGCTCGGGGTTCTGGCCGTTGGTCTGGCCATTTCCATCAGCGCCGCGTATAATGTGTTCTTCAAGGAGCGCAGTACCTGATCCGGGCCGCCCGGTCAGGGCATTTGCACGAGTTCCGGCGGTATGGCGTATTTCTGGATTATCCGCTGCAGCTCGTATTTCCGCCAGTCGTTGATTTCTTTCTCTTGCCGCTTCAACTCGTCCTGGGTCATGCTCCACTCGTCGTTGATAGCCGACTGCCTCGCCTGAAGCTCCAGACGCTTTTTTTTCAAGGTATAAAAGCGGTACTGGTCGGGTTCTCGATGCATAGCGATACGGTCAATCGCCTCCAGCTCGGCCTCGATGGCGTCTTTGCGTCTTTTCAGCTCCTCCATCCGCGTGAGATACAGACCATAGAGCTGGCTGCTCCGGTTCTGGAGTTCGTCTGTACGCTGCTCGTATTGTTGCTGCAGTGCCTCGAATTCCTTTTTCGCCTCCGGGGGAATCTCCGGGCGTTTGTCCTCGGGAGCGGCCCCGGGCGTTTTCGGCGTGGCCGGCCCCTTGTCCGCCGGTCCGGTCGGAGAGGAAGGTCCCTGCTCCCCGGAGCTGCTGCCCGGCGCAGGCGGAGTCGTCTGCCCCTTGGGTCCGGAAATATGGATGGAGCCGTTCTGTTCTCTGCTGACGCTCAATTGCGCGCAGGAAACCCAGTCGGCCCGACCCCAGATCACCACTCCCAGCAAAACCATGCACAGCGGCATCAAGCGAATCCCACGCAGCATCGCCCACCTCGCCCGTCGGCCTCGTTGCACATCCAGACGCCGCACCGTGCGGCATTCTCCGGGCAATAGAAGAGTCTCGCCAAAAAGGCAACCGTAGCGGTACGGGCTGAGATTCGGAGTACGTTTTTTCGGGACAACTCCGCTAGTCTGCAAAAAGCTGTACACATTTTCGCGCGGCGTGTAAGGTCGCGCCATGTCACGGAAGGTTGCCAGCAAGGACGATTTCCAGACTCGCCTGACGGGGGTGTCGGAATGGCAGACCGCTACGCGCGACGACGCGTTGGTGGCCGGGGAGTCCAACGCGACGCGGTCGATGGATCGGGTTTACGCGTTGAACACCGCGAGTTTCTTTGACGAGCTGTTCCACTACATCCGCGAGATCGGGGCCTGGCCTTTGCTGGTGGGGATGGATCCGCAGGATCGCAAGGGCGCACTGTACCCGTTTATCCAATTCGTGTTGGTGACGATCATGCGCTGCGTGGGGGGGGGGGCCACTTCAATCAAAAGCATCTGGGTCTTTCCTCTGACGTCCCGCTTCCGACAGCACCTGACCAGCCAGACCATCCGTGCACCGCCCGCCCTCTGCCTGATCTTCTCCGGCATCCTGGTTTGCTTCACTGGATCTACTCCGAATCTCAACATGCTCCAAACTCGTTGACGATGTTGTCATCCCCGGGCTATACTTAGTGTGCAGAAATGGAGAGTATCGTTCCAACCTTGAGGGAGCTATCATGAAAAATGTAAGACTCGGCATCAAGCTCGTCGGCGGATTCATCGGGGTGGCCTTGATTGTCGTACTGGTGGGTGTGCTCGGTCTTACGGGCGCCGGGCAGCTCGCCTCGAGCCTCAACGACGTCAATACCGTGTATTTGCCCAGTATCGACGCAATCCGCTCCATGGCCACAGAATTCGAGATAATGCGCGTGGCGCAGCGCACTCTGCTCAGTCCGGAGCTGAACGACGAAGACTATGCCAGGCAATTCAGCAACATGGACGAGGCCATGCAGCGCTACGACGCGGTCGTCAAGGTTTTCGAGGCCCTGCCGCAGACGGACGACGAGGCCAGGCTCTGGAAAGAGTACCTCGACGCCTTCAAAATCTGGAAGCAGTACAACGACACGTTCCTGCAGAAGGCCAGGGCGCTCGACGAGACCGGCGTGCGCAATCCGCTGGAGCTGATGCGCCAGTTGCAGCGCTTCCGGGCGGATCACTACGCGCTGGCCCTGGAGACGCTGAACCTCGTCGACAACGCGGAGTCCTTCGCGGGCGGCGACGATCATTTGGCCTGCAACTTCGGCAAGTGGCTGCCGACCTTCAAGACATCGAGCCGGCAGCTCAACGCCCTGGTCGATAAAATCAAGCCGAGTCACACCGACTTCCATGCCAGTGTCAAGGAAATCAAACAACTCGTCGCCGCGGGCGACAAGGCCGGCGCCAGGCATCTTTTTCATGAACGCATGGAAAGCGCCATGGACAAGACCTTTGCCGTTTTCTATGAAATGATACACATCGCAGAGACCTGCATCGTTCTGTATCAAGACATGAACGCCATCGCCATGGTTCAGACCCGGGAAAAGCAGGTCGTCGCGACCGGGCTCCTGGCCAAAATCATCGCCGTCAACACCGAGGCGGCGGCCAGGGCGCAGAGCGAGGCCGTCGCGCTCGAAAAGCGGGTCCGGACCTTTTCCCTCATCTGTATCGTCGGCGGCTTTCTGCTGGCCATTGCGCTGGGTCTGCTCCTGAGCCGCTCGATTACCCGGCCCGTCGCTGCCGGCGTCGCCTTTGCGCAGGGCATGGCCGAAGGCGATTTCACCCGGACCCTGGCCATCGATCAACGCGACGAGATCGGCGTGCTGGCCAAGGCGCTCAACGCCATGGTCACGAAGCTGCGCAGCGTGGTTCAGGAGGTGCAATCCGCAACGGACAACGTGGCATCCGGCAGCGAGGAACTCTCGGCCTCGGCCCAGACCTTGTCTCAGGGCGCCACCGAGCAGGCTGCCAGCATCCAGGAGGTCTCCTCCTCCATGGAGCAGATGACCTCCAACATCAAGCAGAATGCGGAAAATGCCCTGCGCACGCAGCAGATTGCCGTCAAGTCCGCCAAGGACGCGCGCGAGGGCGGCGAGGCCGTGCAGCAGACCGTCACGGCCATGAAGCATATCGCCGAGAAAATCACCATCGTCGAGGAGATTGCCCGCCAGACCAACCTGCTCGCGCTGAACGCGGCCATCGAGGCGGCGCGGGCCGGCGAGCAGGGCAAGGGTTTCGCCGTCGTGGCCGCGGAGGTGCGCAAACTGGCCGAACGCAGCGGCGTCGCGGCAGCGGAGATCAGCGAGCTGTCCTCGTCGAGCGTCAGGATTGCCGAGCGCGCTGGCGAGGTGCTGATTCAGATCGTCCCGGACATCCAGAAGACCGCGGATCTGATTCAGGAAATAACCGCCGCGAGCAACGAGCAGAATCAGGGCTCGCAGCAGATCAACAAGGCCATCCAGCAGCTGGATCAGGTGGTGCAGCAGAACGCCTCGGCCTCGGAAGAAATGGCCTCCACGTCGGAAGAGCTCTCGAGCCAGGCGCAACAACTCCAACAGGCCATTGCCTTTTTCCACGTC
>CAZGAH010000030.1:16343-29891 GCA_964523295.1 uncultured Desulfovibrionaceae bacterium
ACGTCGACGACAACAGCGGCGTCAGGAAAAAGCGGCCGGCGGCCTTGCCCCCGGGTGGCCAGGGCAGCAGCCTGCACGACGATTTCAAGCGTTTTTAGGCGCAGAAGCCCGTTGCCGACCTGGCGTTCGGTCGGCGCTGAGGAGTATTCCGGCTCAAGCGTGGTCCTGGCCCGGGCGTGTGGGATAGCGGCCGCAGCTGAAGCGCTCGCCTTCGGGGCAATACTTCAAACGCTCGCAGCGGGGGCCGGCGCTGGCGAAAATGACCGGCAGTTCAGTCTGGCAGATGGCCAACATCGCGTTGGCCATGGCCCGGATTTCCCACTGCGCGCGCATGCAGCAGCGCCGCGAAAAAAAATTGAGTAATGAGCGGCAGTTCATGGTGACGACGATTTTCGTCTCCGCGGCCTGCGGCAATACGAAGCGTGCGTCCTCGTTGGCCTGGGGGCCGGTCCGGCCCGCGGCCTCGAGTAAGGCCTTCAGATCGCGGTAGGCCTCGCCCACGGCGTCGAGAAAGGTTTCGAAACGCAGCCTGGCCTCCGGAATTCGGGCAATGGCCGGCGGCAGGATGTAATCGAAATGCGAGCCGTCCACGTAGCGCTGACTTTGCTGCGAGTAGGAGGCGATGCGGTGGCGGACCAGCTGGTGTGAGCAGGCGCGTGAGATGCCCTCGATGGCGAAGGTGAAACTGACGTGCTCGATGGGGCTTTCGTGCCCCGACTCCAGGATGCGGGTCACGAACTCGGCCTGGCGCTCCAGGTTGTCGCCGCGCACGAAGCTGTCCCACTGCTCGCCGACAAAGCCCGGATGGTAGCATTGACGGAATGCCGCGTAGATGAGCGACAAGGCATCCGGGGTCCGGCTGAGCAGTTTGACCTGGCACTCTGTCTGGGGCATGACGCTCCTTCGCCGCGTACGCGACGGCTAACTCAGCAGTTTCAGATGTTGGTAGGCCCTGGCCGTGGCCACGCGACCGCGCGGCGTGCGCTTGAGAAATCCGCACTGAATGAGATAGGGCTCGTAAATTTCTTCGATGGTCCGGACTTCCTCGCTGCAGGCGACGGCCAGGGTCTTCACGCCCACGGGTCCGCCGCTGTAATGGGCGATGATGACGTCAAGTATCTTGCGGTCCATCTGATCCAGCCCGAGTTCATCCACATCCATCCGCTCCAGGGCCTTATGGGCGATTTCGGCGTCCACGCGACGCTGGTTCTGCACCAGGGCGAAATCCCGCACCCGGCGCAGGAGCCGGTTGGCGATGCGCGGCGTACCGCGTGAGCGGCGTCCGATTTCCAGCGCGCCGTCGGGGCTCAGCTCCACGTTCAGTATTTTCGACGCACGCTCGACGATGCGGGCCAGCTCCGGCGGCGAGTAGAACTCGAGCCGCAGCACCACGCCGAAGCGGTCGCGCAGCGGCGACGTGAGCAGCCCGATGCGGGTGGTGGCGCCGACGAGGGTAAAGGGTTCGAGATTGATCTTGACCGTGCGCGCGCCTGGTCCCTGGCCGATGACCAGATCGAGCTTGTAGTCCTCCATCGCGGGATAGAGAATTTCCTCCACGGCCGGCGGCATGCGATGGATTTCGTCCACGAACAGGATATCGTTCGAGCCCAGATTGGTGAGAATGGCGGCGAGGTCGCCACCGCGCTCGAGCACCGGGCCGGAGGTGCTGATGAAATTGACGCCCAGTTCGCTGGCCAGAATCTGGGCCAGCGTGGTCTTGCCCAGGCCGGGATTGCCGTAGAACAGGGTGTGGTCCATGGCCTGACCGCGTTCCCTGGCGGCACGCAGGTAAACCGAGAGGTTCGCGCGCATGTCGTCCTGGCCGATAAAGGCGTCCAGGCTTCGCGGACGGATGGACTCCTCGGGGGGGCTGGCTTCGTGGGTCATGCGCGCGCCTTGGCCATGAATTTGAGCGCCTGCCGCAGGGCCTGCGCCACGTCCAGATCGTCCTCGTCGCGGAAGGTCTGTTCCAGGGCGCGGCGTGCCTCCTCCTCGGCGTAACCGAGATTGAGCAGCCCGGCCAGAGCGTCCTGAAAGACGCTCCGGTCGCGTTCGGTGGCCTCGGCAGGCAGAACGGTCGCGGCGGCGGCCTTGAGCTTGTACTTCAGCTCCAGAAAGATGTGCTGGGCGGATTTCTTGCCAATGCCCGAGACCTTGGTCAGGGCGTTGATGTCGTCGTCGCGCACGATGCGGGCCAGGTCGCCGGGGGTAAACAGCGAGAGGATGCCCAGCGCGGTTTTCGGCCCCAGCTTGGAAATGGAAATGAGCATGACAAAGGTGGAGCGTTCGTCGGGCGTGGCGAAGCCGTACAGCTCGATGGCGTCCTCGCGCACGATGGTGGCCACGTAGAGGGCCAGGGGCTCGCCCTTGACGGGCAGTTCGGCCAGCTGGCGCCGCGTCAGGGCGACCTCGTACCCGACGCCTCCGGCGGTCAGCACCAGACACGAGGCCTCGGCCTTCTCCAGCAACCGGCCTTCGAGATAGGCGATCATGCCGTCCGGCTCCGGGTAAACGGCCTGGACCTGGCGTGGCTCACTCGGCGTACCCTTTGCTTTTCATGCAACTGTCGATCATGGATTTGACCCGCTCCTCATAGGCGGAGCTGTCGGACAGGTTTCCGGCGGATTTTTCCGCCTCGAATTTACAGCCGTGGTAATCCTGCTCTTCCTGGGCCGGCGTCAGCTCCGGGTGCACGTAGACCTTGCGACCGCATCCGGCCAGGAGCAGGCCGAGAGCCACGAGGATCAGTATACGCCGATAACGCATGGGTTTCCTCCTGATGATGAACACGCGCGCCGCCAGGCGGGGCTGCGGAATTGTCGGTGCCATGATACACCAGCCCGCGATGCAGGAAAAGCCCCCCGCCCGGACAGTTTCAGCCCGGGGAATTCCCGGCCGTCCCGTTTGCGGCCAGCGCCGTGAGCCGGTTGAACCGGCGCATGCTCAGGTGGCAGACCGCCAGGGCCAGGGCGTCGCTCGCGTCCGTGCTCCAGACCGGCTTTTCGCCGAGAATCCGGCCGACCATGAACGCCACCTGACTTTTCTCGGCTCTGCCAACGCCAACCAGGGTCTTTTTCACCAGCGTCGGCTCATAGCTCTCCACCGGGACGCCCTGCATCGCGCAGGCGGCCATGGCCGCGCCCCTGGCCTGCCCGAGCTTGAGCGCCGAGCCGGGATTCTTCGCGACGAACACATTCTCCAGGGCCGCGGCCTGGGGCGCGTAGCGCTGGATCAGGTCGGCGATCCCGGCGTAGATGTGGCCGATCCGCAGGCTCATGGCCTCCTCGGGATCGGGCCGGATGACTCCGGCGCCCAGCAGGGAGGCCTGCCCGGACACCTCGCGCACAACGCCCCAGCCGGTGCAGCGTGTTCCCGGGTCCAGGCCGAGCACGACGAACGCACGCGGATCCGCGCTCATGGCGACGCCTAGGCGTCCATCTCGGCGAGCAGTTCGTCGGGTAGTTCGAAGTTCGAGTGTACGTTCTGCACGTCGTCGTTGTCCTCGAGCGCGTCGATGAGCTTGAGCAGCTTCCGTCCTGCCTCGGCATCCAGGGCGACCGTGTTTTTCGGCACCATGGAGATTTCTGCCCGCTCGCAGGTGCACCCCGCGGCCTCGAAGGCATTCTGCACGGCCTCGAAGTCCTCGCTCGCGGCGTGAACCTCCCAGGCGTCGCCGTCGTCGACGACGTCTTCGGCACCGGCCTCGAGTCCGATCTCCATGAGCTGGTCTTCCTGGTACTGGTCCTTGCCGAACACGAAGACGGCCTTGCGGTCGAACATCCAGCCCACGCAACCACTTTCACCCATCGACCCGCTGTTCTTGGACAGAATGTGACGGACCTCGGCGACGGTGCGGTTGCGGTTGTCCGTGGCCGCCTCGATGAGCAGCGCGGTTCCGCCCGGACCGTAGCCTTCGTAGGTAATCTCCGCGATGTTTCCGCCGTCGAGTTCGCCGGTTCCCTTCTTGATGGCGGTATCGATCTTGTCCTTGGGCAGGTTCACGGCCTTGGCCGCGGCAATGGCCGCCCGCAGCCGGTTGTTGCCTGCCGGATCGCCGCCGCCTTTGGCCGCGATGATGATTTCCTTGGCCGCCTTGGTGAACATCTTGCCGCGCTTGATGTCCTGGCGGCCCTTGCGGTGTTGGATATTCTTCCATTTACTGTGTCCAGCCATATCGTCTCCTCCTCGCCGGCGCAGGGCCTGCGGAAAATGCTTGTGGCGCGCCCGCCTCCGGGCCTGAATCAATCCGTCCTGATCCGGGTCGCGGATGCGCTTCGTTCAAAGGGTCAGCTTACGGATGCTGGCGAGCCCTCGGGCTCTCCCGTCGGCCCCAGAAACCCCAGTCCGAGAAAAAAAATCTCCTTGCTCTCCGCCCGCGAACTCTTCGGCTTGAAGGCCTTGACCTCGCGGAAGCAGGGGCGCATCTTCTGGCGCAGGGTTTCCGAGTCCGGGCCCATGAAGACCTTGACCACGAACCGCCCCTCTTTTAACAGCCATTGCCGGGCCAGTGAAAGTGCCTGCAGGGCCAGTTCCAGGGATCGGGCCTGATCGGCGAACTGGACGCCCGTGGTCCGAGGCGCCATGTCGCTCATGACCAGGTCGAAGCCACGCGCCGCCTCCAGCTCCGCGGAAAAGTCCGGCGACGGGGCGAAGACATCCTCCTGGCGGAACTGGACATTGGCGGGAAAAACCAGGTCCTTGAACTCCGGGGCCAAGGCCTCGCGCAGGGTCTGCAAGTCCACTGCCAGCACCCTTCCGCCCGGGCCCACGCGGCGCGCGGCGTAGAGCGTCCAGGAACCGGGCGCCGCGCCCAGATCGAGCACCTTCATCCCCCGGCGCAGCAGGGTGAAACGGCGGTCCATTTCCTGGAGTTTGTACACCGAGCGCGCAGGATATTGCTCCTGCTTGGCCCGTTCAAAATAATGATCACGATACGTTTTCATAATTCAACCGGCAAAACGGACATGTACCGTAAAGCAGCCCCCACGCCAAGCCCCCGGAGGCGACCTTTCCTCAACCCGGTTCCTGCGCGTCGACCGGACGGCTGTCTCCGCCGCCGCGGGGACAATCCTGCCGGCCCTTCCATCGCCCGCGCCCTGGAGCCCGGCTCATGAGCGCCCGCCCGGCGCGGACGCGCGTCCGCAACGACCGGGGGCAGTGGCAGACACTGCCGGCCGGAGTCGAGCACTTCGTCTGCCTGCGGCGCGCAAGCGAGACGCCCGACGCGCCGGTGCTGCTGCTCGGGTTGGGCCCGGAACCGGAGGCTGCCCGGTCCCTGCTCCAGGGTGTACGCGCCGAGGCGGGCGTCTGGTTCCTCGAAGCCCCGGAAGCGCGCGCCGGGTATCCCTCCGCGTGGAGCGAGGCTGTCCCCGCGCACTGGCAGAGCCTGCCCCCGCCCGCCGGGCACCCCTTGTCGCCGGAGGTCCAGGAACTGCTGCGCCGCAGCCGGGTCTACGCCTACCGCCCCGGTCTGACCTGTTTCCCGGATTTCTGGATGCCTGTGCTGGGGCAGTGCCGTCTGGCTGAAACGCCGGCGCCGGCAGCGCGGTCCGACTGCTCCGGCCGGCCCAGCGTGATGCTCCCGGGCCGGTCTGACGGTCTGCTGCTGCGTGAGCTGGAGCACGCCTTCGCAGCGACCGGGTGTTCCGTTGTACGCGAGCTGCCCGAACAAGGCTCAAGCACGCGCGGCGCCGTTTCGTCAAGCCCGTGGGCGTACGCCCCGGCCGGCCCCGAGGGCGAGCGCTTCGCGGCGCGTATCGCGGAACTCGGACCGGACCTGTTCTTCAGTGTCAACTTCCAGGGTCTGGACCCCTTTGGCGAACGTTTTCATACGCTGCGCGCGGCCGGGACCGAGGTTGCGGTCTGGTGCGTGGACAATCCCTGGCATCTGTTGTCCGGCGTCAGGTCCGGCTACTGGAAATCCCTGCACCTGTTCGTGACCGACGCCTCCTTCATCGAGCCGCTCAGGCGTCAGGGCGCGACCCGGGCCTGTCATCTGCCGCTCGCCGCCTGCCCGTCGCTCTTCGTGCCGGGCAAGTACGCCGTCGGGGAGGGACTGGAAAAGCGAATCGTCTTTGTCGGGCGTTCGGAATTTCCCGATCGCCAGGGATTCTTTGCCGGGCAGCGGATTCCGCCCGCCTTGCTGGAGACGGCGCTGGCCGCGCTGGAGCGCGGCGAGCGCCCGGATTTTCTCTGGTGGGGCCGGGCTTTGGGCCTGGAGACGCTCTGGCCGGGAACCGCGGTCCGACAGGCCGGGCTCGGGGCCGAGACGGCCTCCCTGGCCTGGCGGGTGCGGTGCGTCCGTGCGGCTGCGGCAGCCATGGCCACAACGGTCGTCGGCGACGCCCGCTGGCCGGTCCTGCTGGGCGCCGTCGCCGCGGGCATCGAGTTTCTGCCCCCGGTCGATTACTACGGTCCCCTGGCGGATATTTTCCAGCGCGCGCGTTACAGCCTCAACGCGACCAGCCTGCTGCTTCCGGCCGGATTGACACAGCGGCATTTCGACGTCTGGAGCGCCGGCGGTTTTCTGCTCACCGACGCCACGCCCGGACTGGAGCTGTTCCCAACGGAATTGACGACCCCGATCCGCTTCGACCGTCCGGGCTCGCTGGCTGCGACCGTGGACCGGCTCGAACGCGAGCCCGGCCTGCGCGACCAGTTGCAGCGGGCCTGGCAGGCGGAAATCGCGGCCCGTCACACCTACGCCGCGCGCGTTGCCCGGATACTGGAGCGCTGCGGGCGACAATGCCGATAGCCCTGATATTCCAGGGCAATCTCCACGGACGCCGGGTCAGCGACGCGACCGGCTCAGAACTGGAGTACGGCGCCCTCGTTGGCGAAAAAGACATTCGGATTGCCGGCCTGACTCGTGCCCGACTTTCCGTCGGAGAGGGTCATGCGGTAGCCGAACGTGACGAACAGCTGCTCGGAGGAGCCGATGTCCTGAGGCTCCAGAATGAATTCGAAGGGAATGCCGTTGTGCTGGTCAAGGTCGCGCGGCAGCAGCACATGGACATCCTTGGCCAGCACCCGCCCCAGCGAATCGCTGAGATAGGCGGCGATCCAGAGTTCCTCGATGCGCGTGGCCCACGGAGGGAGAATTTTCATGACCGGCCAGGCCGTACCCTTGAGTCCGAGCTTGTCGCGCAAGGCAATACTCTCATAGCGAAAGCTCCAGAACTTCATGTCCAGGGTCTGGGTTTCGTTGATGCGCCATGGCTGGCGCTTCATGTGCCTGACGCTGGCCTGCGAACAGCTCAGCACCAGCAGTGCCAGGGCAAGGAGACACAGACAGCGGCGTACGGTAGGGGGCATAGGGGACACCGGTCGAAGGTAAAGGTGCGAAGGACGGCGAATCCCACCGTCCGGGCCGGATTCGACTACAGCGACGTCTCCTGCCTGCCGTCCGCACGCTGACTGTCCAGCCAGTCCAGGATGCGCGCGGCAAGCGGTTCTGCGTCGCAAACGTCCGTATCGAACGTCATATCCGCGGCCCGCTCATAGAGCGGCTGCCGCTCGGCATGGAGCGCTTCGAGGGTCTGCCCCTCGCTAATGGCCAGGCCGCGATGTTCGGCGCTGCCGATGCGCTGGCGAACGACCTGTGCCGAGGTGCGCAGAAAAAGGATCGGCCCCAGCGCCTTGAGACGGGCAATCGCCCTGGTGCCATAAATCACGCTGCCCCCGGTGGAGATGACGCACCGGCGCGTTCCGAGCATGGCGACAATCTTGTCCTCGGCGTCGATGAACCCGGCCAGACCGAGACAATCGAACACGGTCTGGAGATCGAGCCCGTAATAGGCCTCGATAAGCCGGTCCGTATCCAGATGCGCCCACCCCAACCCCTTGGCCAACAACCGCCCGACCGTAGTCTTGCCGGCGCCGGCCATGCCGACGAGCGTAAGGCACAGGCTGCCAGCGCTCTGGGAAGAGGCGGATGATCGAGTATCCATGCACCGGAAGCATAACCTGAACAGGCGGCGTCGGGCAAGCCCCTGGAAGGGCCATAATCCCGCCACGCAGCTGTGCATGCCCCCCCTGGGCTTTTGAAAATTTTGGGTTGCGCTCGATTCCGCTGAGGCCTTGTTTTCAGGCGTACTTAATGTCACTTTTTTGAAAATAAAAAATCTCTATAAATTTAGGATAATGATATGTATAAAAATTTCATCCATCCGGATGAATTCGGCTCTTCAATGCTGCACGTGTCGCAAAGCTGAACCATCCCCACATCAATCCCTGAATTTCATAGTCACCGTGCATTTTCCGTTTCCGTGTCTGACCTGAACCTCATCCGCAAGATGCCGGACCAGAAAGCCCGCCATGGCCTGTCCGCCCGCGGCGTCATGCAGAAGCACTTCAGGGGAGGGCCGCTCCTGCGGTATGGTCAACGGGTGCCCGTTGTAACTTACGCCTATCTGGCAAACGTATTCATCAAAAACGGCCTTAAGCTCCACCGCAGGCTTTTGGCTGTTCAAGTCCATCAGATCGTACGTATAAATGGCTTCCAGAAGTTCATGCGCGGCATGATTGAGACGATGGACAACCTCGACTCGTGCACCCCATTGATGCCCGAGATTCCAGAGTATGCTGTTCAAGTTTTGCGGCCATGCGTCATCCATGACAAGAGTTCTGTTCACTTTTTTGTGAATATTGAGGCAAAACAGCGTATTCAACCCTATCGCCACGAGCAGGGCGGCTGCCACCGTAGTGGAGAGGGGTGAAAATAGCACCTCGCTGTTCCCATCGGACGCCATGTACAACATGTCGTTGCCTATGCCGGCTATGAGCGCAAGGCCTATGGTGATGATCTTGCGCGAGTCGAGAAGGCGTGAAGTGATAATTTTTATACCGCCGACAATGATAAATGAGGCCACAAACATCAACACTGCGCCGATAACAGGCAGCTCCAGGGCAATCCAGAGTGCCGCAAAGGGAGGAAAAAAAGCCAGGGCGATGAAAAGCCCGCCAAGCACGTAGGCCACGATGCGGCTGGTAACACCGCTGGCCTGCGCAAGACCGATGGCTCCGCCGCTGGCGGTCTGGGTCACGCCGTTAATGACGGAGCAGAACACGTTTGTCAGGCCTTCGGCCAGAAGGCCCCGTTTGATCCCTTCGATGTCGGGCCGCTTCCATGAGGAGTCGTTGGCCCGCTGGGCCACGGTCAGCACGCCGAAACAGTTGAAGGAAAGAGCCAGTCCGACCAGTAAAAAATGCGGCAGCATTTCCCACGAAAAAGACCAGCCGAATTGTCCCACCGGAGGCAGCGCGAAAAAGGGAACCCGCGTTATTTCATCGATAAGCGACGAATCGACAACCCCCTGCCAGATGGCAAACACCTGCCCGATGAGCAGGCCGGCAAAGACCGCGAAGGCCCTGATTCTCCCACGGCCCCAGACATTGATCCCCACGATGACTGCAAGCGTGAAGAATCCGGTCATCAGGGCGCGGGGGTCGTTGTAAAAAGGGGTGTCAACAGCCAGAAAGGCCCTCATGCCGATCAGGCCGAGCCCCAAACCAAGTATGAGGACGATGAGCCCGGCAATCTCGACGGGAAACAGGGGGCGCAGCCGGGTGATGAGCCGCGAAGCGGCAATCTGCACCAGGGCTGAAATGGTCATCATGCCGAAGGCCAGGCATAGCCCGCCCATCTTAACCGCGGCGAGTGATGCCGGAAAGGCGATGGCGGACGTATGCATGGGGCTGAACAATCCGATGCCGATGCCGCCCCGATTCAGGGCCTGCAGAATAACGCCGCAGCCCGCGGCGATCATGGTCAGGGCAACCAGCCCGGCGGCGCCGGCGGCGTCGAGTCCGGCCTGACGTGCCAGAAGCACCGGCAAGGTCATTATGCAACCCAGAAATGCCAACTGCTGGAGCGCGACCATAAGGGTCATGCCCAGGGGCGGTCGCTCATCAACCCAGTAGGTAATTCCATCAGGCCTGAAAGGACCTTGATCCTGTCTCATGGACATTCGCCGGCATCCTTGTTCGCCACTACGTCCGCCTTGGAGCAGGGCCTCTTTCTGTGCAGATTACGTCAGGAATTATCCGTCAATAAGTCCCGTTACCCCGACAGTCAAGGCTCCGCGCGCATCAGGGCACGACCGGACGGTCCGGCGAATCATCCTGGATCAGGGCATCAGCGCAACAGTAACAGGCAGGGTCAAAGCGCTCAGGGCCATCTGCACGGAGACGACTGCGCTGCTGACCTTGTCGTCACCGCCGCCATAGCGCCGGGCGAAGAGAAGCGATGCGGACGCCGGCGACGCAGCGAAGAGAATGGCGATTGACGCCGCTGTCGGCGGCGTTGCGTAGAGCAGGCAGCCGAGCGCCGTCAGCAGCGGCAGCACGGCCAGTTTCAGGAGCGCTGCCAGGGAGACTGCCTTGAGGTTCGCGCGCAGGCCACCGAAGTCCAGGGCCGCGCCGACAGACAGCAATCCGACCGGCAGGGCGGCTCGTCCCAGCAGATGCGCGAGTTCGAACAGCCAGGCTGGAAGCGGATTGTCCATACGGTTCAGCACGATTCCCAGGATGCAGGCCAGGGTCAGCGGATCGAGGAGCGCGTAGCGCATGGCCCGAAACAGGGTGACATCATTTCCGCACCCGCACGACGAGCCCACGGGAACGCTCAGGAGGTTGACCAGCGGAATCAGGGTGACAATGGCCACGGCGCTCGTGGCAACGCCCGACGTGCCGGCCAGCGCCAGCGACGCCGCCAGCGCCACGATGCAATTCGGTCGGATTCCGCCCTGAAAGACGGATATAAAAACGCCCCCTTCCAGGCCCAGGCGGCGCCGCAGCAGAAGAAGAAGACAGACCATGACCACGACGCCGCTCACCAGCGCGCCGGCCATGGGCAGCGCCGCGGTATCGATACCATTCGCAACGGCCAGGTTGCTGGTCAGCAGGCAGGGAAAAAAGACGCCATTCGTCGCCAGCTCCGCGCCGGGCCAGAATCCCTCGCCCGGAAACCGGAACCGCCGGGCCAGCCAGCCCAACAGGATGATGGCGAAAATCGGAAAGAGTACGTTCACCAGGCCCACACCCCTCGAGTACCACACCTCCCGACACCACGCCGAAAGAGGCCCTCACCCGCTCTGAGCAGCACGCTTACGCGGTTTCGCTGGTCATGAAAAGTCATAGCACGGAAGTGGGGGGACTCCAGCGGGGATTTCCTTTTCGTTTTTACGTAGGCGGCAATATTGAAGCAATACACACTACAATTAAGTGCATCATGGACCCCACGGACTCGCTACAAGCCGAAAAGGAACAAATAATTCATGAATTTTGTATATTGATAGCACAAGACACAGCTTTAATCACGAGTAATTCATCGTCGGGATGGCAAATATTTCGATATCAGGCAACCAGCTGGGGCGACTCAGAAAATTTGCTGACCAATTAATTATACATCTTGAGTAGCAGGCAATTACATCGACAATACAAGCAAGCTGTAATTGCACAGCGAATAGCATTTTACCAACTTTCTCGTATTTGATGGTGATGGCGTTCCTGTGCCATGCCATGAAACTGAGAGGCTAAAGCGAAACATACAGATAGAAGAGCCCAAACGTTAGAGGCATAACCCGGTGATTTTTACTCAATGCACGGGTGATGAAAGGTGAATCAGATTCAGAATCATCTCCCACACCCTTTTGGCAATGCCAACAATGCATCCCTTTCACGGCCACTGCTTCACAGTACAGTCCCTGAATGTCTGATTCGGTGCTTTCCTTTTCTCCCGCTCTGGCGTACAGTTCGGTCATGGGGATAATTGAATATGCCAGTGTCCTGTTGCTCATCGCGCTCATCGCCGGCGCGTGGACTCTGGTGGCGACCTACAACCGGCTGGTGCGGCTCCGGCAACGTCAGAGCAACGCCTTTGCCCAAATCGACGTGCAGCTCAAGCGCCGGCATGATTTGGTTCCCAGTCTGGTCAATACGGTGAAGGGATATATGCAGCACGAGCGCGCGACCCTGGAGGCGGTTGTGCTAGCCCGGCAGCAGGCCCGGGCAGCGGTCCGGGACGTGGCCGCGGGTCTGCTCGATGCGGCGCTGGCAAGCAGGCTGGGCGAGGCGGAATCCGTGTTGAGCGCGACCCTGGAGCAGTTGCGCGTGGTCGTCGAGGCCTATCCGCAGCTCCGGGCAGCTGAGAATACCAGGCAGTTGATGGAAGAGCTTGGCAGCACAGAAAACCGCATCGCCTTTGCCCGTCAGGCCTACAACGACGCGGTCATGGTCTACAATACGGCCCGCGAGACCTTTCCCACGCTGCTGGTCGCCGGGCTTTTCGGGTTTCGGCCGGCTTTTTTGCTTCAGTTTTCCGACAACGGACTGCATTCGCCCGTTGCCGTCGCCTTGCCGTAGTCTTCGCCACCGGGACAGGCGGCACGCCGAGGCGCCGGGCTGTCGTTACGACTGTCTTCACTGACGAGGTGTCCAGATATGGATTTCTTCGAGGCCCAGGACAAAGCCAAACGACTGACTGGCAGCCTCATCTTCTATCTCATGCTCGGCGTGTCCGGTATCGTGGTCATGGTCTGTCTCGCGCTGACGCTGATCTGGTGCGTGACCGTTGCATTCCATAGCGGCTTCCAGCCGCAAAATTACACCATCCCCCTGCCCTGGCTTCTTTCGATCGCAACCATCATTACCGTGGTGACCATCGGCTGGGTCACCCTGTCGAAGATATCGTCCCTGCGCCGCGGCGGTGGCGCAGGCCTGGCACGCGTGCTCGGCGGAACGCCGGTCCCGCCCGACACCAGCGAGCCCGGGCTGCGCAAGCTGCTCAACGTGGTGGAGGAAATGGCCATTGCCTCCGGCCTGCCGTCCCCGCAAGTTTTCATTCAGGACAAGGAGCCGGGCATCAATGCCTTTGCCGCCGGCTACGAGCCCTTTCTCGCGGTGGTGGGCGTGACGCGCGGCGCCGTCGACCTGCTTTCCCGCAGCGAACTCCAGGCGGTCATCGGCCACGAATTCAGCCATATCCTCAACGGCGATATGGCGCTGAACATACGCCTCATCGGCATCGTCCACGGCATCGACTTCATCGGCGCCACCGGCCGCTTCCTGTTTCTGCGCTCCCTTGGGCTCGGGGATGACTTCCGGCGGCGAGACCCTGAAAAAATCAGCCTGGTGCCGCCCATGCTCTTCGCCGGCCTGCTCCTGTTGAGCATCGGGACCGTGGGCTCCTTTTTCGCCAACCTGATCCGCGCCGGTGTCAGCCGGCAGCGCGAATATCTGGCCGACGCAGCCAGCGTCCAGTTCACGCGCGACGGCGCGGCGCTGTCCCGTGCGCTGCAAAAAATCGGTGGATACAGTTACGGCTCCAGGCTGGGCACGCCGCAAGCAACCATGGCCAGCCACCTGTTTTTCAGCGCCGGGGTACAGCCCCTGCTCCGAAGCCTCCTGGCCACGCACCCGCCCCTGGAAGAACGCATCCGGCGGATCGATCCGCACTGGAGCGCTGCATTTCCCGTCGTCGACGCCAACACCCGGAGCCACGTCTCCACGCGTGACGCCGCCGATGCGGCCATGGCCTTTCAGCACGGG
>CAZGAH010000030.1:29901-41100 GCA_964523295.1 uncultured Desulfovibrionaceae bacterium
TACGCGCTGCTCATCAACTGTCCGGACAGTTCACCCCAGCGCTTGCTCGACGTGCTCGTCGAACACACCGATATCCGGACCTACGATACCGTGGTTGCGCTCCTGCCCGACGTCGCCCGCGTGCATAAAAACGCCCTGCTGCCCCTGATAGACCTGATGCTGCCCGCTCTGCGCGAACTCACACCCGAAGCCTACGCCCGGATGGCCGGCACCGTGGACGCTTTGGTCAAGGCAGACAAGCGCATCGATCTTTTCGAGTGGACGCTGCAACGCATTCTCCTGCGCCACCTCGACCTTTTTTTTCATCCCCGCCCGGAGCCGCGGCCGTCGTTGACCACGCTGGCCCCACTGGCCACGGAGTGCGCAATCCTGCTCTCCGCGCTCGCCCTCTACGGCGGGCACGAACGCCTTCAGGCGCAACAGGCCGTTGCCGCTGGCGCGGCGCAGCTCGGGCTTACGCTCACGTTACTGCCGGTCGGAGAGGTCGGACTCAAGGCCGTCGACAAGGCCCTGACGCGTCTCAATCGGCTCTGGCCAGCCCAACGCCGCCGGCTGTTGCAAGGCTGCGTCGCCTGCCTGCGCGCCTGCGATGACGTAAGCGCCGTGGAGGCCGAACTGCTGCGCGCCGTAGCCGACAGCCTGGGTTGCCCCATCCCCCCGCTCCTCCCCGGCCAGCCTCTGCGCTGAGCGCACAGCCGCCATGCCCGGATAACAACGCGTGCTGCGCATCTATAAACCCAATTTTTCCCATTTTTCGTAACCATGAGAGCCACCTAAAAATGATTTTGCACAACGATCAAACAGTCTGTTCGTTTTTCCAGCAAGCTAAAATCAATAACTCAATTTTTCAAATATACAATGTAGTAATGAATCGATCTTTGTTGCCGTGAATTCACATAGTGACCTGCACTTTGAATGAGTTTTTTAGTTTCCAATTTTTTAAAAATTAGTTCTTGACTCCTCATTTTTAATGGCAATACTCGATGAGGCTCAACAGAGAGGCAAAAAATATAACTCAAAATCCTCGAAGGAATATTTATATTGCCCTTAGTGGAGGCATACCGTTCTTCTGGAGGTCTTCCATGCGCAGTGTTTTTAGTTTATCAAATTTTAGGCATATAACACACTTGTGGATTTAAAAATAAATAATGAAAGTCCCACAAAAACTATAAATAACAATATTAAAATTGTATAGATTTTAAAGATAATTATTTTAGACCGCACTCGGCTCACCATAAAAAGTTACAAAAGCGTGGATTGCAAGCCCTTATTCCAGAAAAGAGGTGAATGATTGTGGCCGCCAATTCGGCTTGTCATATCCACCTGCCCTCGTGTAGGGTGCTGCCGGCAGCGCAAGCGGCCGTACATCAAACATCGGATACGGGGACATGACGCCGGCGGCGGCGTGTCGTCTGTAGCCATGGAGCAGTGAAGTGAAGCAACAGCATTCCTCTTGGAACATGGGATTTGGTGTCCTGGTGTCCGTCTTCTTCCTGTCCGGGTTGTGCGGACTGGTCTACCAGGTTGTCTGGTCCCGGCAGATGTTCCTGGTCTTCGGCAGCACGACGCACGCCATCAGCACGGTCATCGGTATCTTCATGTTCGGTCTGGCCCTGGGCAGCTATCTGTGCGGCAAGGTCATCAACCGGCTTCCCTCCCTGCTGCGCGCCTACGCCGTGCTTGAAATCGGCATCGGCCTGTTCGCCTTTTGCTTCATGTACGTGCTCGACGCGGTCGACGCCCTGCATACGCTCGTTTTCCCCCTGATTTACGAAAAACCGCTGCTGCTCAACAGCATACGCATTCTGCTCTCGGCGCTGGCGCTGATCGTGCCCACGACCATGATGGGCGCGACCCTGCCCCTGCTGAGCCAGCATTTGACCCGCTCGCCCCGCCACATCGGCCGCGACGTCGGCTGGCTGTATTTCATCAACACAATCGGCGCGGCGGTCGGGTGTTTCGTCAGCGCCTTCGTGCTCATCCCGGCCATCGGGCTCGTCTCCACGATCAATTCCGGGGCCGTGCTCAACGTCCTGCTGGGCCTGCTCGTGCTCGTGCTGGCGCGACGCGATGTGCGGAGTGGGCCGGCCACGGCAAGGCAGGACGCCGCCGCCGCGGCGGCGCTGGACAGCGTGACGCCGGAGCAGGCGCGCTGGGTGGTCTGGGCCTTCGCCCTGTCCGGCTTTCTGGCGCTCGTGTTCGAGGTCGCCTGGTCGCGCGCGCTCATCCTGGTGTTCGGGTCGTCGGTGTATTCCTTCTCCACCATGCTCACCACCTTTCTGGTCGGCATCGCCCTGGGCAGCATGATCGTGTCGCGTTTCATCGACCGCGTCCGCAATCCGGTGCTGCTGTACAGCGTGCTCACGGCCTGCATGGGCCTGCTGGTACTCCTGACCACGCCGGCAATCGGGATGCTGCCGGACCTGGCCGTCAGGCTGTACAAGCCGGGGACCACCTCCTGGGCGTCCATCGAGCTGCTCAATTTCAGCATGTCCTTTGTGGTCATGCTGCCGGCCACGCTGATGAGCGGCGGCCTGTTCCCCGTCGTGTCGCGGGTGTTCATGCACCGGCGCAAGTTCGAGATCGGCCGGACCATCGGCGACGTCTACGCCTACAACACCATCGGCGGCATTCTGGGCTCGCTGATTACCGGCTTCCTGCTCGTTCCCTTTCTGGGTATTGAGCGCACGCTCCACTATGGGGGCGTGGCCTGCGTGCTGTCGGCTGCGTTGCTGCTGCTGATCGCGGTCCCGGCGGCGCCCCTGCGCAAGGTGACGGCTGCCGCGGCGGTCGTGGTTGTGGCCCTGCTGCTGCCGCCGCTGTTTCCTTCGTGGGATACGCAGGTGCTGAACATGGGCGTGTACCGCAACACCGGAAATTTCGTGCAAGGCCTGGAGGCAACGCGCGCGGGCGGTCTGGCCGGGCTGAACCAGGGCATCGAGACGATATTCTACAAGGAAGGACACGCGGCCACGGTCGCAGTCACGCGCGACCCGCAAGGCCTGCTGGTCTTGCGCATCAACGGCAAGGCCGACGGCAGCTCCGGGGGCGATTCCTATACCCAGGTCCTGTCGGGCATTCTGCCGCTGCTCTATGTCCAGGATCCCAAAACTGCGCTGGTCATCGGCCTGGCCACGGGCATGACCGCGGGCAGCACCCTGAGTATGCCGCTCGAACGCGTGGACTGCATCGAAATCTCTTCGGAGGTGGTCGAGGCCTCGCACTTTTTCGACAAAGTCAACAACCGACCCATCGAGCAGCCCAATTTCCGCCTTCACGTGCTCGATGGCCGGACTTGGCTCATGGCCATGCCGCAGCGCTACGACGTCATCGTCTGCGAGCCGTCCAACCCGTGGCAGACCGGAAACGCCAATCTGTTCACCCAGGACTTTTACCGCATGGCCCGCAACCGGCTCACCGATCAGGGCGTCTTCTGCCAGTGGCTGCCGCTCTATGACGTCAACGACGAGCAGTACCGCATCCTGCTGTCCACTTTCAAATCGGCCTTTCCGTATACCGATCTGTGGATGTGGATGTCCGACACCATCCTGATCGGCTCCAACCAGCCCTTGCACATGGATTACCTCAAGCTGCAGCAGGCTATGCTCCTGCCGGGGGTCAAGCCGGTTCTGGATAAGCTCGGGATCCACACCATTCCCGATCTGATGAGCTTTTTTTATCTCGACAACGCCGGCACGAACGCGTTCATTGCCGGCAACACCCGCTACAACACCGACAGCTTTCCTATCATCGAGTTCTCCTCGCCCAAGAACGTACACCGGCTGCTGGCCCAGGACTCGCTGCTCTACCCGCTCTGCCGTTTGTCCATGAAATCCAGACTGCCCATTGCGCCCGAATTCGACACCCCGGCCTTACGCGAGGCGATGATGCAGACCCGAATCCGCATCTATTCAAACCTGGGCGTGCCCGAAGACACGGTCCGGGGGCTCTTCTCCACGGACGGATGAGCGGGCGCATGGTCACTTTTTCCCGTATGCATCCTGTCACCGAAGATTCATTTGAGCTTGACTGCGAAGTGCGATATGGGAGTGGTAGTCCTCGACCCTGAATGCAAGCCCGGGAATGACGGATGACGGCGCAGATCAGACTGCTGTTCGACATTGGCAACACGACCATCAAGACCGGGCTGGCCGATCCGGAGCGGCTGCTGGCGTCCTACACGCTGCCCGCCCGGCACGCCGAAACCGGCGATTCGCTGGGGCTGAAACTGGCGGAAATCTGCCGGCACGCCGGCGTTTCGCCCGACGCGGTTACCGGCTGTCTGGCCTGCTCCGTGGCCCCGGCCCTGGACGGGGTGCTGGCTCAGGCCTGCGCCCGGTTCTTTGGCCAACAGCTGCGCTTTGCGCCGGTCGACGTGCCCATTCCTCTGGACAATCGCTACGGTCGTCCTCAGGAGGTCGGCGCGGACCGGCTGGTCGCTGCCTATGCCGCGCGACGGCTGCACGAGGCGCCCTCGCTGGTGGTGGTGGATTACGGCACGGCAACCACCTTTGAGTGCGTCCAGGAAAACGCCTATCTGGGCGGACTGATCTGCCCGGGGCTGTTGTCCTCGGCCGCGGCCCTGGCCACGCGCACGGCCAAACTGCCGCAGGTGCGGCTGGATTTTCCGGGCGAGGAGCTGCAGATCGGCCGCAGCACAGGCGAAAGCCTCGAACAGGGGCTGCTGTTCGGCTTCGCCGCCATGGCGGAAGGGCTGGTGCGGCAGCTGAAATCGCTGTTGCAGGCGAGGGCTGCGGCGAACGGAATCGCACCGGGGATCACCGTCGTGGCCACGGGCGGACTGGTCGCCCCGATCAGCCGACTGTGCGCCTGCTTCGACAGCATACGCGGCGACCTGCTCCTGGAGGGGCTGCGTCTGCTGTATGCCGAGTCCGGATTGCCCTGATCCCGCGGCCTGTTGCGTACGGGAGGCCTTCCGGCGGCGCGCGGCCCGGGGCTGGCGCGCAGAAACCCTTTTTCCGGACCCGCCGCATTGCGGCGGACACAAACGGACGAAACCTGCCGGACGCATTGCCGGGCAGGTCCTTATCAACCGCTAAGGAGAATGGATATGAGCACGATAGTTTCGGTCTGGTCCAGAGAAATTCTGGACTCGCGCGGCAATCCGACCGTGGAAGTGGAAGTGACGCTGGAATCCGGGATCATCGGCCGTGCGGCCGTGCCCTCGGGTGCATCCACCGGCACGCGCGAGGCCCTGGAGCTGCGCGACGGCGACAAGACCCGCTACGGGGGCAAAGGCGTCCGCTCGGCCGTGGAGCACGTGCAGGGCGAGATCGCCGAGGCCCTGGTCGGCATGAGCGCCCTGCGCCAGCCCGCCCTGGACAATATGCTCATCGAGCTTGACGGCACGGACAACAAGTCGCGGCTGGGCGCCAATGCCATGCTCGGCGTGTCCATGGCGACCGTCCGCGCGGCCGCCGAGTACGTCGGCCTGCCGCTGTACCAATACCTGGGCGGCGTGAACGCCAAAATCATCCCCGTGCCGCTGATGAACATCATCAACGGCGGGATGCACGCGCCCAACAACCTGGACATCCAGGAATTCATGATCGTTCCGCTCGCGGCCGATTCCTTCGCCGAGGCCCTGCGTATGGGCGCCGAGACCTTTCATATGCTCAAGACCATCCTGGCCAAGGACAAGCACATCACCTCCGTGGGCGACGAAGGCGGCTTCGCGCCGAACCTCAAAGACCACAAGCAGGCCTTCTCCTACATCATGAAGGCCATCGAGGAGGCCGGATACCGGCCCGGAATGGACATCGCCCTGGCCATCGACGCCGCGGCCTCGGAATTCTACAAGGACGGCAAATACGTCCTGGGCGGCGAAAACCTCAGCCTGAGCTCGAAGGAAATGATCGATTACCTGGGCGAATTCACCCAGAGCTTCCCGCTCATCTCCATCGAGGACGGCCTGGCCGAAGGCGACTGGGAGGGCTGGGAGCAGCTGACCGAGGCGCTCGGCGACAGGGTTCAGCTCGTGGGCGACGACATCTTCGTCACCAATCCCGAAATCCTGGCCAAGGGCATCGAACTCGGCGTGGCGAACTCCATTCTCATCAAGCTCAATCAGATCGGCACGGTGACCGAGACGCTGGACACCATCGAAATGGCCAAGCAAGCCGGCTACTCCACGGTCATCTCCCATCGCTCCGGCGAGACCGAGGACAGCTTCATCGCCGACCTGGCCGTCGGCGTGAATGCCGGGCAGATCAAAACCGGCTCGCTGTGCCGCAGCGACCGGATCGCCAAATACAACCAGCTCATGCGCATCGAGGAAAACCTCGAGGACGAGAGCTACTTCTTCGGACCGGTCATGGCCGAGCAGTTCGGACTCTTCGACGAGGGCGAAGAGGGCGAGGAGTCCTGATCGGAGTCTCTGCGACATTGAAACCGGCAGCCGGCTTTCTTGCCGGCTGCCGGAAACCATTCTTTCACCGCATCGGGAGCGTGCGCGCATGATCCTTCTGGACGGCAAAGCGACGGCAGCAACCATTCGGGCCGAACTGAGCGGCGACATCGCCGCCCTTGAGTCTTTCGCTGGCCGAAAGCCCGGGCTCGCCGTGCTGCTCGTCGGCGACGACCCGGCGTCCCAGGTCTACGTCCGCAACAAGGAGCGCGCCTGCGCCGAGGTCGGCATCCTTTCCGAAGCCATCCGTCTGCCGGCGACAACGGGCCAGACGGAGCTGCTGGAGCGCATCGCCGGGCTCAATGAGCGGCCGGACATCGACGGCATTCTGCTCCAGCTGCCCCTGCCGCGCGGCCTGGACAGCCAGGCCTGTCTTGAGCGCATCGCGCCGGACAAGGACGTGGACGGATTTCATCCCGTAAATATGGGCCGCCTGGCGCTCGGACTGACCGGTTTCAGGCCCTGCACTCCGGCCGGGGTGATCGAGCTGCTCCGGCGCTACGGGCTCACGACCGCCGGAATGCGGGCCGTGGTCGTCGGTCGCAGTAACATCGTCGGCAAGCCGCTCGCGCTCATGCTCGCCGCGCCCGGACCGCACGGCGACGCCACGGTCACCATCTGCCACTCCCGCACGCCGGACCTGGCAGCCGTCTGCCGACAGGCCGACTTTCTCTTCCTGGCCATGGGGCGGCCGCGTTGCGTGAACCGCGACATGGTCAAACCGGGCGCCGTGATCGTGGACATCGGCATCAACCGCACCGAAGACGGCTTGTGCGGCGACTGCGACTACCACGCCCTCACCGACATCGTCCGCGCCATCACCCCGGTTCCCGGCGGCGTCGGTCCCATGACCATCGCCATGCTGGCCAAAAACACCGTGCAGGCCTACAAGACGCATATCGAATAGCCGGAGCGGACAGCCTGGCCCGACGCTCTGGAGCGGAGGTAACGCCCATGGATGATTTCCGGGACAGCAGAACCGCGGCGCCGGCTCCCGGCCCTGCACTGCCGCAGTGTCCGGACATGGCAGCCCTGGAGCTCCTGGATGAGGCCGGACTGCGCGACTATGTCGCCTTCCTGCTGCATCAGTACCGCGTGGTCGATGCCTTCTGGTTCATCCGCGCGGAAGAGGCCTACGGGCTCGACGCCGCGGAAACGCTCAACGAACGGGTCTGGGGCAAGGTGTCGCAGCTCGCGGCCCGGGACATCAAACGGCGTTTCGCCATCACCGAGGCCGGCCTGGAAGGCTTCGCCAGGGCCTTGCGCCTCTTCCCCTGGTCGCTCATCGTCGGCTACGAACTGCGCGAGGAGGACGGTGGATTGACACTGGACGTCCCCGCCTGCCCGGCACAGTTGGGCCGGCTCAAACACGGACGCGGGGAATACGCCTGCAAGGCCATGCATTTGGCCGAATTCGAAAGCTTCGCCCGGGAGATCGATCCGGCCATCCGGGTCGAATGCCGTTTCGCCCCGCCCGATCCGCATCCGCAAACACTGTTCTGCAGCTGGCGGTTTACCATAGGGGAATGACCCCGAACCCCGCACACCCCTGTAAGCAAGGAGCACTTCGTATGCGCACGAAAATCGTCGCCACCCTGGGACCGGCCTCCATGGCCTACGATACGCTCAAGCAGATGGTCGGCTTCGGCGTCCGCATCTTCCGGCTGAACTTCTCGCATTCCAACGCCGCCACCTTCCAGCCCGTGGTCAAGATGATCCGGGAGCTGGAAAACGAGCTGAACCTGCCGCTGACGGCCATGGGCGACCTCTGCGGTCCCAAGACCCGCATCGGCGACATCGAGGGCTCGCCCAGGCAGATCGATAAAGACGACCTGGTCCTGCTCGGACTGCCCGACCAGGACCCTGACAACGATCAGGTCTTCATCGGGCTGAATTTCCCCGAGCTGCTCAAGGGGCTCGATAAGGGTATGCCCGTGTCCCTGAGCGACGGGATGCTCCGCTTCAGCGTGGAGCGCGTGCTCAAGGCCGACCAGCTCTTCGAACTGCGCTCCCAGAACGGCGGCCTGCTCACCTCGCACAAGGGCATCACCTTCCCGGGCAAACATCACGCCGTGCGTGCGCTCACGCCCAAGGACCGCATCGACGCGCACGAGGGCCTGGACATCGGCCTGGACGCCCTGGCCATGTCCTTTGTCCAGGACCGTAGCGACGTGGACGACCTCAAAGCGGAAATCCGCAAACACGGCACCTGGCTGCCCGTTGTCGCCAAGCTCGAGCGCAAGAACGCCGTGGACAACGTCGAGTCCATTCTCGACGCCGCGGACGCGGTCATGGTCGCCCGCGGCGACCTCGGCCTGGAATGCCCGCTCACCGAGCTGCCCGTGATCCAGAAACGCATCATCCGCGCCGCGCGTCACGCCCAGAAGGCCGCTATCGTCGCCACGCAGATGGTCCTGTCCATGGTCAACAATCCCCTGCCCACGCGCGCCGAGGTCACCGACGTGGCCAATGCCATCATGGACGGTGCCGATTGCGTCATGCTCTCCGAGGAAACCGCCATCGGCAGCTACCCGCTGGACGTCGTCAGCCTGATCCAGGGCATTGCCGGCAGCGCCGAGGCCTACATGCTCGAGCGCATCCAGGGTCCCTATCAGCCCAAAAAGGAGAAATATCCGGCCAAGTATCTCGCTTACGCGGCCTGCCTGCTCGCCGACAATCTCGAGAGCCCGGCCCTGGTCTGCCACTCCACCAGCGGCAACACCGCCCGGCTGCTGGCCAGCCGCCGGCCGACCCAGCCGATTTATGCCCTGACCCCGGACAGCAAAGTCTTGCACATGTTGAACTTCTATTTCGGCATTCACCCCGCGGCACCCGATTTGAGCATCGAAAGCCACGAGCTGCGCGCGGAGGCCTTTATCCGAAATATGGACGGATTCAAACCCGGCGATCCGCTGGTCATTACCTCCGGCCAGCCGACCCCCGGCCAGGACAGGGAACTCATGAAAGACAAGGACGCCCTGATCACGAATCTGATCAAGGTCTACTACAAATAACCCGGCCTGCGCGTCGTCACGACCAGGACCCGAACAGCACTACGAGGACACCATGCGTCTTATTCTGGCCATCTTCCTGCCCTGGCTCCAGTTCTTCACCATCGGCAGACCCCTCACCGGCGTCATCTGCCTGGTGCTGCAGCTCACGATCATCGGCTGGATTCCGGCGGCCATCTGGAGCGTCTACGCCCTGAGCCAGTACAACACTGATCAAAAGATCGAAGAAGTCTTGAAAAACCGGTAACCACGACGGCCCTGCCAGTCTGATGGCAGGGCCGCCGTCTCCGCGCACGCCAGGACACGCCATGACCATCACCTACCTGGACAACAACGCCACCACGCGCGTCGACCCGGCCGTGCTGGAGGAAATGCTGCCCTTTTTCTGCCAGACCTACGGCAACCCCTCCAGTGCGCACGGGCCGGGCAACCAGGCGGCCCGGGCACTGGCGCAGGCCCGGGAGCGCGTCGCCAGTGCCCTGGGTTGCCACCCTGATGAAATCGTCTTCACCGCCGGCGGTTCCGAAAGCGATAACGCCGCCATCCGCTCGGCCCTGCGCAGTCGGCCCGACAAGCGGCATCTGCTGACCACGCGCGTTGAGCATCCCGCCGTGCTCAATCTGGCCCGGGAACTGGAATCCCAAGGCTACGCCATCACCCGCCTGGGCGTCGACGCCGACGGTCGACTGGACCTGGACGAATACCGGGACAGCCTGCGCCCGGACACCGCCCTGGTCTCCGTGATGTACGCGAACAACGAAACCGGTGTGCTCTTTCCAGTGTACGAGCTGGCCAGCATCGCCCGGGAGCGCGGAATCCTCTTTCATACGGACGCGGTGCAGGCCGTGGGCAAGGTCGGCTGCAACCTGCTACGCCTGCCTGCGGATTTCCTGGCCCTCTCCGGCCACAAGCTGCACGCGCCCAAGGGCGTGGGCGCGCTGTTCGTGCGCCGCGGCGTGCCCCTTCACCCGCTCATCGTCGGCGGCGGACAGGAACACGGACGCCGCGCGGGCACGGAAAACATGGCCGGGATCGTGGGACTGGGCAAGGCGATGGAACTCGCCGCGTGCGCGATGACCGACGAGGCCGCCAGACTGGCGGCCCTGCGCGACCGTCTGGAAACCACGCTGCTGGCGTCCATCCCGGACGCGTGCCGCAACGGCGCCGCCGAGCCCCGGCTGCCCAATACCGCCAGCCTGGCCTTCAGGCACGTGGACGGCGCCGCTGTCCTGCGGCAGCTCGACCAACTCGGCATCTGTGCCAGCGCCGGCGCCGCCTGCGCGGCCGGCGGCCTCAAGGTCTCGTCCGTGCTCGCGGCCATGGGCCTGCCCCTCGACCAGGCGAGGGGAACTATCCGCTTCAGCCTGGGCCGCTTTTCGACCGCGGACGACGTCGATATCGTGCTGCGCGAGTTGCCCCCGATGGTCGCACGTCTGCGCCGGGACCAACCCGGTTGCGGACTGCCGGGCGCCGCGGGCTGCACCGGGAACTGATCAGACGAGAGGAGGGCCGGAGCATGAAGATTGCCGAATCCGCGCTCGGGCTGGTCGGCCGGACGCCCCTGGTCTGGCTGCGCCGCGTCACCCGGGACTGCGTCGCGCGCGTTGCGGCCAAACTGGAGTATTTCAATCCCTGCGGCTCGATCAAGGACCGCATCGCCCTGCGCATGATCGAAGAGGCCGAGGCGGCGGGATTGCTCGGCCCGGGCGCCACGGTGGTGGAGCCGACCAGCGGCAACACCGGCATCGCCCTGGCCTTCGT
>CAZGAH010000030.1:41110-49113 GCA_964523295.1 uncultured Desulfovibrionaceae bacterium
GAAGAGCTCTGGCGCGACACCGACGGCGCCATCGACGCCTTTGTGGCCGGCGTGGGCACCGGCGGCACGATTACCGGCGTGGCCCAGGCGCTCAAGGAGCGCAAGCCCGGATTCCAGGCCGTGGCCGTCGAACCCGCTGATTCGCCCGTGCTCTCGGGCGGAAGCCCCGCCCCGCACGCCCTTCAGGGGCTCGGCCCCGGCTTCGTACCGACCGTGCTCCAGACCGGACTGCTCGACGAGATTATCCGCGTCGATCACACGCAGGCCGTGCGCATGGCCCGACGCCTGCTGCGCGAGGAGGGCATCCTCGCGGGCCTGTCCTCCGGCGCCATTGTCCACGCCGCCATCGCCTACGCGCAGCGCCCCGAAAACGCGGGCAAACTGGTGGTCTGCATCGTCTGCGACACGGGCGAACGCTACCTGAGCACCCCGCTTTTCGCCGACGCCGACCGTGACGAGCGCTGAGTAACGCCGGCAGGAATTCCCTGAGGCCGACCAGGGCCTGTCGTCGCCAAACCGTCCCCTCCAGACTGTTCATTGCACTCCATATGCACGCCTTTCGCCATGCACTGGTGCGAACTCGTTCAGTATTGTCCAGGTTTGGCCAGGCGGTATACTTGAGAGATCACACTATGATTTTCTCAAGAGGAGTTGCCATGTCAGACACACCTGATAATCCAATTTTGACAGAAGAGCATGAGTTGCTGCACGAAATCTATCCAAAAGTGCGGTTCATCTGGAAAGCAAGTCCAAATGCCTGTGTTCAGTGCAGAACGCGTAACGGTCGGTCATATGATTATAATACGCTTCTGGACCTCGGCCGTCCGCATCCCAACTGTCGCTGCACGTTGGAGGTAGATCCAAAAAGTATTAAACAAAAGAAGCTAGGCGAAATTATATACCCGGAAAAGGATCCTGGACCGATCATGCCGATACTTCCATGGAACATTCCAGAAGGGATAGACATTAAAAAAAATATACAGTTAATGCGTAGATATTTACCAATTTGCAAAGATTTATTTTTAATACTTGTCCGGCCTAACGGCCGATGGGATTACAAAACTCGTGGTTCGCAATATGAAGACTTTGGAAACTTCAATTATGGCGCTACAGGTCGGGCTTGCGGATTTTCTGAGGGGGTATTATTGCGTGCAGCTGGAACGGTTCAAATATTTTTTAGCAAATCACGCGTAGAATGGGGAAGTCCGCTTGATACACATACTTCGAACGGAAAGCAGAGCAGTTACGGTGATGACCCACGGGATCAGGAAATGATTCGGAAAGGCATCAAATTTTACGAAGCTCTTTGCAAAGCAAAAAAGTGGAAAATAGAGTAATAAAAAATCACAATTGAAGCTGTAGTACTGCATTTTTACTTCTAATTTTAATGATTATTTCCAATAAAGCATTTTCTCCTGCAAAGATTCTGATGACTTTGACTGCGCGCCTATCAGACAAACTGATCATCCCGAACGAGCAAGCGCATACTACCTAATAAACGATGCAACAAGCAATGGTGACGACTTCTGCCGAAAATTTATATATAAAATTACCAATAAAAGTTTTTTAATTTAACTCAAAGCTTGCAATTAAGATTAAACAAAGAAATAAATGTTATGGAGCTATTAATAAAGGAAATTTTATTTATGATGATTATTGCGGTAGTTGGATTTTATGAATCTGTCGCGCCCTTTGCAGCTGCGCTGACCTTGCCAATTATTCTATTCCTGCGAAAGCGGGTGTCACAACCAGCGCTCGTTGCCTGTGGGTGTATATATTTTTTTATAACGTATTATTATGTATTCTTTTGCGAGTTCAATTTCCAGTTTACGAAAGCGCAAGATAAAATGTCTGAAAAATGTTTATCCCCGAACCCTGGTATTATATTCAAATATGGCCTTGTTATTCCGGCGTTCATGTGCCTCATTTTTTTTAGCGTACTAATTTTAATAGCTCGACATGGCAGAGGCGAATCTCTACATCGTCGCTCTCGCGCCATGGCGTCAAAAGACCATGATGAGGAATAGCTAAAAGGTGTATTATGTTTTTCCAATTTTTCTTTACACATTGGGAGTCTGCTTTATTCTATACAATAATTCCGTCTTTCTTTTTTTCAATGTACGTGGCGAGCATTTGCACACGAAAAAAAATTGTGCTTTATTTTTTCGCTTTTGCGGCATACACATATGTCGTCCTGCATGGACTGCTATTTGTTTTTGGCCAAGAAGATAGTGTTTACTTTGACACATGGCCTTTAGACCCCGCCTTTGTACTCTGGCTGTGCCTGTGCGCACTCGGCTTCGCCTGTGCGGCAGGGGTCATGCTCGCAGCTGTCCTCACATCGATTGCAGGTATGCTCCGACGCGTGCTGTCCGCTGCAGGCAGGCTCTACCGGTTCTGGGACTCCCTCTGAGCGCCTTGAGAGCAGCGGCCACCAGACAGTCTGAGCGGCCCGAACGGGCAAGTGAAAACTATCTGGCAAACGAGGCAGCAGGCGATGGCGATGACTTCTGGAGGGATGTTGTATATAAAAACCAATTAACACTTTAATTTCATTTTATACCTACAATTACAGTAAAACAAAAAAGTTAGCTATGGAATTGTGGATAAAATCGATTTTATTTATGTTGATCATTGCTATAGTTGGATTTTATGAATCTGTCGCGCCCTTTGCTGCTGCGCTGACCTTGCCAATTATTCTATTCCTGCGAAAGCGGGTGTCACGGCCCGCCCTCGTTGCATGCGGGTGTATTTACTTCTTAATAACATATTATTTCTTATTCTTTTTTATGTCTAGTTTTTTTGCTTGAGATAGAGAAAGATATTGTGACTGATTTTCTGCCTGTGCCTGATGAATTGATGCCAATTGATTTTTATGCTCTTATACTTAGATACGGTATCGCCCTGCCAGCTCTTTTGTATTTCATTTTTTTCAGAGTAATAATGAAATTGGATCGACATGGCGGCGACAACTCTCTACAGCGTCGCTCTCGCGACATGCCGGCAAAAGATCACGATTTGCAATAGTTAAAAGGTGATTTATGTTTGTTAAATTCTTTTTTTCACATTGGAAAATTGTTTTATTGTACACAGTAATTATTTCTTTCTTTTTTTCGGATTATTTGGAGAAGGTTTGCACACGAAAAAAAATTGTAATCTATTCTCTCGCATTTGCTTCATACACGTATGTCGTCCTGCATGGACTGCTATCTTTTGCCACCCAAGAAAAGGGTTTTTACTTTTACAAATGGCCATTAGAGCCCTCCTTTGTACTCTGGCTGTGCCTGTGCGCACTCGGCGTCGCGTGTACGGCCGGGATTATGCTCGCACCGATCCTCACATGGATTCCGGTCATGCTCCGGCGCGTGCTGTCCGCTGCGGGCAGGCTCTACCGGTTCTGGGACTCCCTCTGACAGCCTTGATAGCAGCGGCTATCAGTCAGTGTGATCAGCCCGAAGGGAAAGCGAATACTAACTGGAAAATCAGAATTTGCATTTAACATGACGTTAAATATTAAAAATAAACATTAGCAGTACACTTCTGATTAAATACGCCCCTCAAGGCCTGTTAAAAAAAAGGAATTTTTATGGGTTATTTAATATTATTACTTTTATTTGTGTTTGTCCTTACTTTGTTGGGGATATATGAAGCCGTCGCGCCAGCAGCAGCGGCGCTGACCATGCCAATTGTGCTGTTCCTTCGAAAGCGTGTGTCACAGCCAAGGCTCGTTGTTTGCGGAACTATTTATTTTTTTATAACGTATTTTTTTCTATATTTTTTTACTTATGAGATTTGTTATATTATAATAGATGAAACTTTATATAATGCTCAATGCGTGTCTGATGACTGGTTGTCAATTGATTTATTTGATATTATATTTAGATTGGGTATTGTGTTCCCAGCTCTCTTGTATCACATTTTTTTTAGAGTATTAATTAAAATAGATCGACATGGCGGAGACAAATCTCTACAGCGTCGCTCTCGCGACATGGCGGCAAAAGAGCATGATGAGTAATAGTTAAAAGGCATTTTGTTTTTTAATTTTCCACTTCCTATTGAGAAATTTTTTCATTGTATATAGCAATTCTTTCCTTCTTTTCCCGAACTATTTGTGAAAGATTGCTCGCAAAAAAAAATTCGATCTTTTCTCTCTCTTTTGCTTCATACACGTATGTCGTTCTGCATGGACTCCTGGCTTTTGTTGCCCAAATTGGGGGTTTTTACTTTGACAAATGGCCATTAGAGCCCTCCCTTGTGCCCTGGCTGTGTCTGTGCGCACTCGGCGTCGCGCGTACGGCCGGGATTCTGCTCGCCGCGGTCCTCCCTTCGATTGCGGTTATGCTCCGGCACGTGCTGTCCGCTGCCGGCAGGCTCTACCGGTTCTGGGACTCCCTCTGATATCCTTGGTAGCAGCGGCTATCAGACAGGGTAATCGCTCCGCACTTGCAAGCGCATATTATCTTGCATACGATGCTACATGCAATGGAGGCGACGACTCACTGGATATTTGCAGATAAGCAACCAAGAGTGTTCGGCTTGTTTATTGCTGTATTTTTACAATATGTACTAAAACTAAGGACAAGTATGGGACTGCATATTTTATTTCTGCTGTTGTTTATGGGCATTGCTTTAATTATTTTGCATGAATCTATTGGACCATGTGCACTGGCGCTTACATTGCCCACTATACTGTTTTTGCGGAAGCGGGTGTCACGGCCAGTGCTCATTGTCAGTGTCTTTGTTTATTTCTTTATAACGTATTATTTCTTAGTTTTTTGCTTTTGTAATTTTCTTTCAATGAACATGGCTGAATTGATGTCAAAAAACCCTTATCTGCCTGATGATTTAAAGGTGCTGAAAGATCCCGATTATATGCTGCAATATCCATATCTACCTGATGATTGGTGGTCATTTGAGTATTATATTTTTCTATTAAGATTTGGTATTGTCCTTCCAGTCGTCTTGTATCTACTTTTTTTCAGTGCTCTTATTTTAAAAGAGCGACGAAGCAGAACAAACTCTCTACATCGTTGCTCTCGTGACGTAACGCCAAAATAATTATGGTTTTCGTTAGCTAAAAGGCATTTTATGTTCTCACAATTCTTCTTTTCATTTTGGAAGTTCGCTTTGCTGTATACAGCAATTCAGACTTTCTTTTTTTCGATTTATATAATGAGATCTTGCACACGAAAAAAATTTGCAATCTATTCTCTCGCTTCTGCTTCATACACGTATGTCGTCCTGCATGGGCTGCTATCGGTTTCTGCCCAAAGAAAGGGTTTTTACTTTAACAAATGGCCTTTAGACCCCGCCTTTGTACTCTGGCTGTGCCTGTGCGCACTCGGCGTCGCGGGTACCGCCGGAATTATGCTCGCAGCGGTCCTCACATCAATTGCGGTTATGCTCCGGGGCGTGCTGTCCGCGGCAGGCAGGCTCTACCGGTTCTGGGACTCCCTCTGATATCCTTGATACCAGCGGCTATCAGACAGGGTGATCGGCCCGAAGGTGCAAGCGAATACTATCTGGTTAAAAATATACTGCCAATGGCGATGAATTATCTAAATAATTTCGTGTATTATTAACTTGTATCAGTAATTATACATTTATCTTCCAATTTAAACAAACTATTTCGGGTTTTTTTATGGGCTATTTTATGTTATATATTTTTTTCATATTCATCGTTACTATTTTAGGATTCTATGAAATTGGCGCGCCAGTTGCGGCGGCGCTGACCTTACCCATTGTGCTGTTCCTGCGAAAGAGGGTGTCACAGCCAGTGCTCGTTGCCTGCGGGTGCATTTACTTTTTTATAACATTTTTTTTTCTATACTTTTTTATTTTTGATGTTTGTCTTAATATAATCGATGAAAATATACCTAAATTTCAACCTGTACCTGATGAATGGATGCCAGTTGACTTTTTTGATATTGTGCTTAGATTTGGCATCGCCCTTCCAGCTCTTTTGTGTCTTATATTTTTTAGAGTATTAATTAAAATAGATCGACAAGGCAGAGGCAAATCTCTACAGCTTCGCTCTCGCGACATGGTGGCAAAAGACCATGATTTACAATAGTTGAAAGGTGTTTTATGTTTTGCCAATTTTTCTTTTCATACTGGAAAATTGTTTTATTGTATACAGTAATTCAGTCTTTCTTTTTTTCGAATTATTTGGTGAAAATTTGCACACGAAAAAATTTTGCGATCTATTCTCTTGCTTTTGCTTCATACACGTATTTCGTCATGCATGGACTGCTATCGGTTGCAGTCCAAAGAGAGGGTTTTTACTTTAACAAATGGCCTTTAGACCCCGCCTTTGTACTCTGGCTGTGCCTGTGCGCACTCGGCGTTGCGGGTACGGCCGGAATTATGCTCGCAGCGGTCCTCCCTTCGATTGCGGTTATGCTCCGGCGCGTGCTGTCCGCGGCAGGCAGGCTCTACCGGTTGTGGGACTCCCTCTGATATCATTGATCGCAGCGGATATCACGCTGAGGAATCGCTCCGCACTTGCAAGCGCATATTATCTTGCATACGATGCTACATGCAATGGAGGCGACGACTCACTGGATATTTGCAGATAAGCAACCAAGAGTGTTCGGCTTGTTTATTGCTGTATTTTTACAATATGTACTAAAACTAAGGACAAGTATGGGACTGCATATTTTATTTCTGCTGTTGTTTATGGGCATTGCTTTAATTATTTTGCATGAATCTATTGGACCATGTGCACTGGCGCTTACATTGCCCACTATACTGTTTTTGCGGAAGCGGGTGTCACGGCCAGTGCTCATTGTCAGTGTCTTTGTTTATTTCTTTATTACGTATTATTTCTTAGTTTTTTGTTATTGTAATTTTTATTCAATGAACATGGCGGAATTGATGTCAAAAACAACTTATCTGCCTGATGATTTAAAGGTGCTGAAAGATTCCGATTGTATGCAGCAATATCCATATCTGCCTGATGATTGGTGGTCATTTGAGTATTTTGTTTTTCTATTAAGATTTGGTATTGTCCTTCCAGCCATCTTGTATCTACTTTTTTTCAGTGCTCTTATTTTAAAAGATCGACGAAGCAGAACAAACTCTCTACAGCGTTGCTCTCGTGACGCAACGCCAAAATAATTATAGTTTTCGTTAGCTAAAAGGCATTTTATGTTCTCACAATTCTTCTTTTCATTTTGGAAGTTCGCTTTGCTGTATACAGCAATTCAGACTTTCTTTTTTTCGATTTATATAATGAGATCTTGCACACGAAAAAAATTTGCAATCTATTCTCTCGCTTCTGCTTCATACACGTATGTCGTCCTGCATGGGCTGCTATCGGTTTCTGCCCAAAGAAAGGGTTTTTACTTTAACAAATGGCCTTTAGACCCCGCCTTTGTACTCTGGCTGTGCCTGTGCGCACTCGGCTTCGCCTGTGCGGCAGGGGTCATGCTCGCAGCTGTCCTCACATCGATTGCAGGTATGCTCCGACGCGTGCTGTCCGCTGCAGGCAGGCTCTACCGGTTCTGGGACTCCCTCTGAGCGCCTTGAGAGCAGCGGCCACCAGACAGTCTGAGCGGCCCGAACGGGCAAGTGAAAACTATCTGGCAAACGAGGCAGCAGGCGATGGCGATGACTTCTGGAGGGATGTTGTATATAAAAACCAATTAACACTTTAATTTCATTTTATACCTACAATTACAGTAAAACAAAAAAGTTAGCTATGGAATTGTGGATAAAATCGATTTTATTTATGTTGATCATTGCTATAGTTGGATTTTATGAATCTGTCGCGCCATTTGCAGCGGCGCTGACCTTACCAATTAGGTCCTTCCGGCTTCTCCGTGGGTGCCCCCGATTTTGCTTAGGGCCGGGTAGAGGTTCAGCCCGCCGCAAAAGAAGCAAATCTCCATCTTGAAGTGGTCCTTGTTCCGATAGCCGCAGGCCCGGCGCTTGATGGCCATAATCGGGCTGTTCAACCCCTCGGCTGTGGCGTTGGTTATCCGGTGGTTACAAAATGTGAC
>CAZGAH010000031.1:0-1382 GCA_964523295.1 uncultured Desulfovibrionaceae bacterium
AGGCTCGAATGCGGGCGCTCATGGTTATAGCTGTCGAGCCACGCGCCCAGCACAGTGCGGTTCACCCCAATTTTGGGACCACTTCAGTCGGGATTTTTCAAGGCGAAATCCTGGAGCACGAGCTTCGCTGTCAGGGCGAGTTTTTTGCTTTACCTCGGCATCAGCCTGGGGTAGAAACAATATCTTTGCAGATTGGCAACACACGGAGCGAGCGATATGTCGGTTCATCAGACGGTGAAAACCGTTTTCATCAACATGGCAAATGGCGAGGAGATCAAGGAGCTCCCCTCGCGATTCGATCGTGCCGCGCTCAAGGAGAATTTTACCCTCTCGACGCATCTTTCCTGGAGGGATACCTGGATTCACTATCGGGTGGTCAAGGTGGAAGAACAGGCTGAAAAAATGGTCGTCGTGTACGTCAAACAGGTCCGGTTGCATCATTGGACCAGGTTTATTGCCGCCCTTGTCGGACTGCTTCTGCTTGTCGGACTCCTGGCTCTGGCTCTGCGTACCTTTTTCCAATAATTCCTTCAGCCTGACAGCCGGCTGAATGCCTCCCCGGCAGGCTTCGGGCAACGACCCGGGCCTTTCTCTTCGCCTCCTTCAACAGAATACGTAACGGGTTGTTACCGGTCGCTACGGTGGACCCGATGCACGCGTGCTGCAATGGCTTTGCGGTGCAGGAGCGATGCCGCACGTCAAAAAATTTCCGCGATCATGCCCCTGGGGCCGCCGCCGCCGATGAGTTCTATGGTGCCGATATCCACTGCCAGGATCTGGCCATGCGAACTCAGCAACGCTTTTTGCAAGGACGAAAACGCGGAAAAGGCACCACGGGACATGACGATGACATGCTCGTCGTTCCTGTTGCGTAATTCCACAATATTCCCGCACATTTTGAGCATTTGTTCGTATGAGATCGTAATGACCGTTTTTCCGAGTCCTTTCAGTTCGTTGAGCACGGCGTTGCGTTCCTGTTCGTCGGCAATGACCTCCGCGCATAGCACGGCAAACCCTTCGCCGATGCTCAAGAGCATGCCCGTATGAAAGACAGGGTCCCCTTCGGGGCCGGCCGTCCGGAAGGCGACTGGCCGGTAGGATACCCGCGCGGCAAAGTCTTTGAAAACGTCAAGGTCCGTCCGCGGTGACAGCGCAGCGAAGGCGACGCGGTTCTCCCGGTCCAGGACCATGCTGCCCATGCCTTCCAGAAACTGCTTGTGTCGCTCGTAGCCGGTCAGGTCGATGACTCCATCGATGTTCAGGTTCTTGCTCGACAGGCGTTCCTGCAGCAGCTCCGGTTGGCGCTCGATCCGGCGGTTGGGCGCCTGCATGGGAAACAGAACCAGGGTTCGGGCCGCGCCGGGAAGGTCGATCAGGGTGAA
>CAZGAH010000031.1:1392-23529 GCA_964523295.1 uncultured Desulfovibrionaceae bacterium
ACAGCGTCCGGAGTTTCCATGCCTGGCGGACTGGGCAGATGAATCACATCGATACCCGCGGCCTCGAGTTCGATGACCATGCCGGTGAATTCGGTCATGGCCTGACGGCGGACATAGTGAACATCGGGAAATATCGCTTTCGGCTGCTGCTGAAAGGTATTGCTCATGGCGGTCTGGGTGTTGAAACCGAAATGATCCGGGGAAACCATGAGCACCGTATCCGTCGTCTGCCGGGGCGTGTCGAAGGGCCTGTCCGCCATGGCGGGTCGTGCTGCGGCGAGCAGCAGTAAAAAGAACACGCCGAGGAGACCGGGCCATACCGGGAGAAATCGGACCAGGCAGGGCGTACGCAATTCCTGAGCGACGGGCGTCATGAGGGCCTCCAGTTCGGTGTCGGGTCGGACAGGGCCGGCCAGACCGGCGGTAGAGTTTACCGCTGGCGGAAAGAGACGCAGGGCGTGGGCGATCACCGCGGGCCTCCATCGGGAGGGACGGCGCAGAGGTACAGGCCGGCTGCAATGGCCGGATGCTCGCAGCGTAGCGTCACGTCAACGCCCGGGTGCGCGCGGTCGAGTCGTATCCCGGTCGCGTTTTCCAGGCTCCAGGACGCGGCGGCGAGCCTCGGACGCCGCAGGCCCGGGACGATGGCGGCGATATCCGTGGCCGCCGACCAGGGGGCGCGTACGGATACCTTCCAGGCGTCGTGGCGCAGGCGCTCGTGCACCAGCCCCAGCACCGGCTGTTCGTGCTCCCGGCAGCCCTGGCCGAACAGGCGTCGGCGACCTCCCGGCAGGAAGAAGCCGGAGCCGAAGCGGCGCGTCGAGGCATTTTCCAGCTCGGCGAGATATTCCGGAAGGCGGAAACGCCCGGCCGTCAGATCGTCAAGGGCCGTGCGATAGACATCGACGCTGCGGGCCAGGCTTCCGGCACTGCGCATCCGTCCTTCAAGCTTCAAGGCGCTCACGCCGACGTTGCGGAACCACGCCAGATATTTCACCAGACAAAGATCCTCGGGAGCGAGGACGGTCCCGAAACCGTTTTCGCAGGATATATCCCACAGGATGTCATCCGGCCGGGTCTTCTCTTCGAGGGAAAAACGCCGGTAGGCGTAGCGGCAAGGGTGTGTGCAGGCGCCAAGGTTCGCCGGCCGGTCATTGAGCCAGGCCGAGAGCAGGCATTGGCCGGAAATGGCCAGACAGAGCGCACCGTGTACGAAGCACTCGATTTCCAGGCCAATTGCGGCGGCGGCCGCCGTCAGCGTGCGTATGTCCGTACAATCAAGCTCGCGGGCCAGATTGACGCGTCGGGCGCCTTGTTCGCGCCAGAATCCCAGGGCCTCGCTGTTGGCGATGTTCGCCTGCGTGCTGATGTGCACGGGCAGTCGGGGTACCAGCCGTCTGGCCAGGCGGAGTATGCCGGGATCGGCGACGATGAGCGCATCCGGCCGCTGCTGTGGCGGCAGAGCGCCCAGATAGTCAAGACAGGCGCTCGCGCGTACGAGATGGCGCTCGCGCGCCAGAATATTCAGGCAATAGTAGACCTTGACCCCGCAGGCGTGCGCCTGGTGCACGGCCGAGGGCAGCTCTTCGTACGTAAAGCCCGGGCTGCGCGCGCGCAGGTTGAGCTCCGGACCGGCCAGATAGACGGCGTCGGCGCCATACCGCAAGGCAGCGTCGAGCCTTTCCCGGTCTCCGGCAGGGACAAGCAGCTCAGGCGAGGTCGGAGCATCGGCGGACGTCTCGGTGCGGCGCATGTGAGGACTCGTCTCCGGGCAGGATCAGGACGGGCAGGGCCGTCCCTGACGCTGTCGGCGGGCCTTGAGATTGACCAGGACGGCATCCGGGATGTCCAATCCGCCCTTGCCGCTGCCCAAGGCAATGTCGGGTTTGGGTCTGCCATGAAAATCGGACCCCCCGCTCACCGCCAGATCCAACGTAGCGGCCAGCTCGAGGCACTGCTGCGTCTGAGCGGCCGTATGTTCGCTGTAATAGGCCTCGATGCCGTCCAGGCCGAAGGCCATGAATTCGCGCACCAGCGGTTCCAGGCTCTCGCTCGCCAGTCCGAGCTGAAACGGATGCGCCAGGATGACCGTGGCCTGCTCTTCGCGCAGCAGGCGGATGGCCTCCTCGGCGCTGAGCACGCGCTTGGGCGCGTGGGCCTTTCCCCCGGCGCCGAGGTATTCGTCGAAGGCCTGTTGCATGGTGCGCACGTATCCTTTGTCATGCATGACGGTGGCGATGTGCGGTCGGCCGACGGAGCCTTCGCCGGCAACAGCCTTGACCTCGTCGTAGGTGATGTCCATGCCCAGGGCCCGAAGTCTGTCCACGATGACGTAGTTGCGGTCGTGGCGATGCCGCATGAGCGCATCCATGGTCTCGATCAAACGCGCGGGAAGCGCGGGCAGCCACAGCCCCAGGATGTGCATCTTCAGTGTGCCGTGAAAGACTGAAAGCTCGCAGCCCGGTACCACGTCGACGCCGTGCTGCCGCCCCGCGGCAAGCGCCTCGCCGAGCCCGGCGACGGTGTCGTGGTCGGTCACTGCCACGGCCGTAAGTCTCAGCGAGGCCGCGAGCCGCACCAGCTCGGAGGGCGTCAGCGATCCGTCCGAGGCTGTGGTATGGGCGTGTAGATCAATGCTCATTGTTTTGTTCCTGCTCCATTTTGCCGCATCCGGTACCCGCGGCGTGCCATAAGAATCAAGCATACGTCTCTGTCAGCTTGCTGTCCAGGACGAGATGACGGAGATGTAAGGATCGGTCTGGGCAGAAAGTGAAGACATTTTCAGCTGTCGGTTTTCACTGCGTTCTCCTTGTGGGTTATCCCCCAATTGGCGCGTATTCTACAGCTTTCGACGTTCGGGATGGCGGAATGACTACGGGGCGTATTGAACAGAAGATGACGCCAGGCAGATCAGCCAAAGCGAACGGCGCGTGCAGGATACCCCCGGAGCTCAATCGTACCGTTGGCGCTCAGACTGTTACAGGGATTGTTTGCGTGTTGCGCAGACCAGGGGTTCGGCGTAGTGGTTCCCCTCTTGCCGGTGCTTCGACCGCGTCGGGAGGGGGGGCTCGGCAGGACTGGCGGACAGTGTTTTTTCTTGAGGAGCAGAATGAACGCGTTTACTCTGGTATTCGTTTCGCTGTGCGTCTTTGCTATCGCCTATCGCTATTACGGACTTTTCCTTGCCCGCCGGGCCTTGGGGATAGATCCGTCGCGGCGGACGCCGGCCGTGGTCATGGCTGACGGCGTCGATTACGTGAAGACCAACCGCTACGTGCTCTTCGGGCACCATTTCGCCGCCATTGCCGCGGCCGGGCCCTTGATGGGGCCGGTGCTGGCCGCGCAGTTCGGGTATCTTCCGGGTGCGCTGTGGATCATCATCGGCGCAGTCGTGGCCGGCGCCGTGCATGACATGATCGTGCTCTTCGCCTCGGTGCGGCATCGGGGCAAGAGCATCGGGCGCATCGCGGAGCTGGAGGTCGGTCCTGTGGCCGGCCGCGCCGCCAGCGTGGCCGTGCTCTTCATCCTTATGCTGACGCTGGCCGGTCTGTCGCTGTCCGTCGTCAACGCCATGCACCAATCCCCGTGGGGCGCGTTTACGGTGTTCGCCACCATGCCCATTGCCCTGCTCATGGGCTGCTATATGCACGTCTGGCGGCCGGGCGACGTGCTCGGGGCCAGCGTCATCGGCGTCACGCTGCTGTTCGCCGCGGTCCTGGCCGGGCCGCATGTGGCAGCATCGGCACGGCTGTCCGCGTTTTTTTCGCTGTCCCGCGAGCAGATAGCGCTGTTCCTCGGAGGGTACGGCTTCGTGGCCTCGGTGCTGCCGGTCTGGTTGTTGCTGTGCCCGCGGGACTATCTGTCCACCTATCTGAAGATCGGGACCGTAATCATGCTCATCATCGGCATATCCTGGGTCCGGCCCGAGTTGCTCATGCCCGCCCTGACACCCTACACGGCCGGCGGCGGCCCGGTTATCCCGGGCCCGGTGTTTCCCTTTCTGTTCATCACCATCGCTTGCGGCGCGCTGTCCGGATTTCACACCATCATCGGCACGGGCACTACGCCCAAGATGATCGGCAGCGAGCGGGACATTCCCTTCGTCGGCTACGGGGCCATGCTCGTGGAAGGCATGGTGGCCATTCTGGCCCTGACCGCAGCCTGCGTGCTCGTGCCCGCGGACTATTTCGCCATCAACGCCACGCCGGAGGCCTTTGCCAAACTGAATATGCCGGTGGTCAACCTTCCGCAGCTGTCGCACGACGTGGGCGAAAGTCTCCAGGGGCGGACCGGCGGCGGCGTGTCGCTGGCCGTGGGCATGGCCTGGATATTCTCCTCCATCCCGTTCATGGAGCGGCTCATGGCCTACTGGTACCACTTCGCCATCATGTTCGAGGCCGTTTTCATCCTGACCGCCGTGGATACGGGCACGCGCGTCGGGCGTTTCTTCCTCCAGGAGCTGTTCGGTCGCGTGTTTCCGAAATTCAATGACAAGGGCTGGTTGCCCGGGATCGTGCTCTGCAGCGCGCTGTTTACCTCGTCCTGGGGTTACCTGGTCTATACGGGCGACATCAGCACGATCTGGCCGCTCTACGGCATGTCCAATCAGCTGCTGGCCTCGTGCGGGCTGATTATCGGCGCCACGATGATCATCCGCCTGGGCCGGGGCCGCTACGCCTGGTCCGCAGCCGTCCCGGGCCTGTGCATGGCGGGCGTGACCATGATCGCGGGCTACGAAACCATTATCCGCGTCTTCATTCCCAAGGGCGACTGGCTGCTGGTGGCGCTGGCCGTCACGATCATGACGCTCATGACCGTGGTCATCGTGGCTACGGTGCGCCGCTGGTCTGCGCTCTTGAAACGACGCGGGCGCGTCAAGGATCCCTTCGGAGAACAGGTGCTGGAAGTGGTGCCGGAATAATCCGGGTCGCGGTGGATGCTGCACCGGGCTGGCGGTAATCTCGCAGGACCGCGGCCGATGGCGTGCGGCTGATCCATACGTTCCGGTTTTTTTTGCCAGCCCGGATTGACAGGCCGGTTTTTTTCCCACAGAAATCACGTCGGTGCGTGCATTACGGCCTTGCAGGGAGCGGAAAAGGGGTAATGACCCGCTCCTGAGGCGTTTGTTGCCGTCCCTGGCGGAATTGAGGCCGCGGACGGTCCGGGCGCGAAACGAGCGCGGAGCATTGGCTTCGCGTAGGATGAGGAAAGGATCATGAGCCAGGAAAAGCTGCTGGTAGAGGAAATCGCCCTGCGTCTGCGGGAGCTGCGCGAGTCGGTCGGATTGACGCGGGCCGGATTGGCCGCGCGGGCCGGGGCTCTGGAAGAGGACGTCCGCGCCTTCGAGAGCGGTGGTACAGAAATACCGGTCAGTTATCTGTTCAAGGTCGCCCGGGCGTGCGGCGTGGACGCCACGGCCCTGATGTCCGGCGGCGACGCGCATCTGCGCAGCTATTCCCTGGTGCGCGCGGGCGACGGGCTCTCTGTCGAGCGGCGGGAGGACTACTACTATCTCAGTCTGGCCTCGCGATTCACCGGGCGGGTCATGGAGCCGTTTCTGATCACCGCGCCGGCCAAGACGGAAGCGGAACTGCGCTTTCACGAGCACGACGGTCAGGAATTCATCTACGTGCTCGAAGGCCGTCTGGAACTGCGGCTGGCGGACGATGTCCTCGTACTGGAACCCCACGACGCCATTTACTTCAACTCCCGCATCGCCCACGCCATGCGCGGGCTGGACGACACGTCGGCGACCTTTCTCGACGTCATCGTCTGATCCGGCGATACCGCGCTGTCACAGGACACCCTGCGTTTTTCGATGAACAACCCGGACATGGCCCGGCTGTAATGGCTTCTCTCTCCCGAACCTGCGCCGAGCATTGCGCCTGCCGCGAACGGAGCTCTCATGCTACAGAAACTATCCCCGAAATCGTATAAGGAATTCCTGGCCTCGTTTCAGTTGTCCGTGCCGGAAAACTTCAATTACGCCTATGACGTGCTCGATCGCCTGGCCGAGGCGCAGCCGCAGGGACAGGCCATGATTCACGTCGGCCCCGACGACGCGGTGCGGACGTATGACTTCGCCTGGTTCAAGGAGCAATCTGACCGGCTGGCGGCCGGGCTCATGGCCGCGGGGCTGGGCAAGGGCGACCGGGTGATGCTCGTGCTCTATCGCCGCGTGGAGTTCTGGGTCGCCATGCTCGCGCTGCATAAGATCGGCGCCGTGCCCGTGCCCTCGCCAGCGCTCCTGACCTCGCACGACATCGAGTTCCGCGTGAACTACGCCTGCATCAAGGGCGCGCTCGTGGAGGATTCCATCGTGGACCGCATCGAGGCCCTGGGCGACAAATGCCCTTCCTTGAGGTTGCGCGTGCAGGCTGGCCCGGCGCCGTTGCGTCCGGGGTGGCTGAACTGGAACGACGTCGTCGCCGGCGCGCCTGCCTTTGTCAAGCCTTCGCCTGCGCCGGGCGGAGCGGACAGCATGGTCATTTTCTTCACCTCCGGAACCACGGGCATGCCCAAGATGGTCGAGCACCCGTACACCTATCCGCTCGGCCACTACGTCACCGCGACCTACTGGCACGACCTGCATCCCGGCGACGTGCATCTGACCCTGGCCGACACCGGCTGGGCCAAGAGCGTCTGGGGCAAGCTCTACGGACAGTGGATGGCCGGGGCCACCATCTTTGTCTGGGACCTGAGGGGGAAATTCGAGCCCGCAAGACTGCTGGAGATCATATCGCAGTACAAGATCACCTGCTTCTGCGCGCCGCCCACGGTCTACCGCTTCCTGGTCAGGCAGGATCTGAGCCTCTACGACCTCTCCAGCCTGCGCCACTGCACCACGGCCGGCGAGCTGCTTAACGCCGGCATCTTCGAGGCCTGGAAAAAGGCCACCGGCCTGCCCATCTACGAGGGCTACGGACAGACCGAAACCACGCTGCAAATCGCCACCTTTCCGTTCATGAAGCCCAAACCCGGCTCCATCGGCAAGCCCGCTCCGGGCTGGACCGTCGAGCTCCTGGACGAGGCCGGCCAGCCCTGCGGCACGGGCCAGGAGGGCGAAATCTGCATCCGCACGGCCGAGGCCACGCCCGTGGGCCTGTTCAACGGCTATCTGGACGAGCCCGAGAAAACCCGCTCGGTCTGGTTCGACGGCTTTTATCATACCGGCGACAAGGCCTGGCGCGACGAAGACGGCTACTACTGGTTCCTCGGCCGCAACGACGACCTCATCAAAAGCTCCGGCTACCGCATCGGCCCCTTCGAGGTGGAAAGCGCGCTCATCACGCACCCCGCCGTGGTCGAGGCCGCAGTCACCGGCGTCGACGACGCAGTCCGCGGCCAGATCGTCAAGGCCACACTCACGCTCGCACCGGGCTTTCAGGGCTCCGAGGCGCTGACAAAAGAGCTCCAGGACCACGTCAAATCCGTCACCGCACCCTATAAATATCCCCGGATCATCGAATACGTGGACGAATTGCCCAAAACCATCAGCGGCAAAATCAAACGCGCCGAAATCCGCCAACGCGACGCAGCCCGGGGGAAATAGCCCCGGGGGACGGCCGCGGCTCCGGCGTGGCGGGAGGGGCGAGGCCTCACTTTGAACGAGAGGGGCCTCGCCTTTTCTGGCGTGAAAGGCATTGTGCGCGTCAAGTCCGGAAGTATCGCCATGGCCGATGATCCGCGCGGAGCAGCCGCTCCAGCGCAGAGGCCGCCGGCCTGTCACAGCGGCAACTTCCCCTGTCCGTTCCCCTTCTTCGACGTCCGCCGCCCGGCGCCTTTTTTCACTGCCGGGGGATCCCGCTCCGTGGCCTGTTTCTCCTGGTCGGCGCGCTCGTGGTTCAGCAGCAGCAGGCGTTTGAGCACTTCCTTTCGGGCCGCCGCGGAGATGGTGTAGCGGGTGCGGTCGTTTTCCGGGAGGAAGTCGAGATCGACAAAGCCGTGCCCCAGGTCCAGATCGCCCCAGCCGTAGGCATCGCGCACGGCGTTGTCCAGAGCCGTGTGCAATCGGCGCAGTTCGAGCAGCCCCGCGTATCCGGCCGTGGCGGTGTCCACGTCCTTGCCGCTCCTGTCGGCCACCATTTCCGCGCTCAGGTCCGGAGCGTGAAAGAGGTTGTAGATCTCGGTGAGCCCCAGCCAGAGCGTACGCATGAGCCGTTTACGGTGCTCGTGATACCGTTCGCCCAAGGCGGCCAGCTCCGGATTCTCTGCCTGCCAGAGGCCTTCGGGGAAGGCGAAGGTACGGAAGCAATTGGAGGGCGAGTAGCGCAAATCTTGCTTCAGCGCACCACTGTACTTGCGCGCCCAGACCTCGTGCAGCGTGCATTGGACTATGGCGTAGAGGTCCCAGCGGTCGGTGGTGAAGACATTTATTGCATCTGAAAAAGCATACGTTTTTGGGAAACTCGAAAAATTCAAGTATTTTGTTGTCCTGGTGGCAGCAAAGCAACTTGAAATTTTTTGCAACTGTTTCAATAGGCCTGGCCTATACTCAGCAAATCGCCACCAATAAATGCGATAATGAACTCTTTTATTTGTGGCCCTTACAGGCTTCACTGTTTCTTCAATTATTTTAAATGGATCTATATATTTTTGTGCATCTTCTATATCGAAATTAAAGAAATTGATAATATAACGCCCAGGATATTGAGTTGGGTTGCTGTTAATTTCATGTCCATTAATTAAGGGGTATATTACATCTCGGTATTCATCGCATTTATTTAGCAAAGAATTTCCAGTCTCATACGATAATATAAAACCATCACCGATAAATTTGAAGCCTTCGAATACTTTTCCCGAATTCTCGATTAATGAGAATGGATGAATCTCGTTGTATTCGCTATCGAGAAATGAATTGATGTATTTGACGATTGCTCCATCAAGGAGACAGTCTCCTTCCCATTCGTTCTTGTAAATTGAAAGTAGAGAAACATATAAATTTGCGTGTCCTGGCCATTTAACTGCGCGTAGTGCAAATATTATATTTCCAGAATGTGCCATGATTTGTTCTAGTCCATCTTTTCTGATGTCACCATCCTTAATTGAGTTGGTAGTGATGATTGCCATAAATCCATTTGGTTTGAGCAATGCGAAAATACGTCGCATAAAATATGCTATGAGATCGCTCAACCCTGCTGGAGCGAATTCCCATTTGATATACTGGCAGAAGGAATACCCGTATGTACTGCTCAGGTAAGTTCCCCCCAGGTAGGGCGGATTACCCAGAATACAATCAAACCCGCCCTGTTCCATGACTTCCGGAAACTCCAGGAACCAGTGAAAGAAGCGTTTGCGGTGGGCCATGGCCGTGGACTCGGCCACTGCCGGTCCCTGGAGCGCGTGTTCCCCCCGGCGATAGCGCTGGTACCCGGCGTCGGTAATCAGCCTGGAGGCGTCCGTTTTGGGCAGGTAGAACTGGGCGATGGGGATGGAGGCGATCTGCCGCAGCAGCCAGGCCTCGGGACCTTTCAGGTAATTGGCGTACTCTTGCTTCTTGGTCGCGATTTGCGCCGGCGTGTTCTCCGGGAGCGAGGTTACCTGCCTGCATGTCCGCAGCACCGTGTTCAGGTCCTTCTCGACAATCCCGGAGGTATCCAGGGAGTGCTGTTGGCGTTCGCTGCGGTTGCGGCGTTTCAGGGGCGAGGCCACGCGCCGCTCCTCCTCCGGCATGTTGGTGTAGGCCTCGAAGGCCTGATCCGGCACGCCCGCAGCCAGCGCCTCGCGCTGGGCAAAGCCCACGATGGCGTTGCCGCACTTGATGTGGTGGTCCAGAAAATTGAGGGGCTCGCCCGGCACGTGGGCCTCCAGCCAGAGCGCGACCTTGCACAGCTCCACGGCCAGGGGGTTGAGGTCCACGCCGTAGATGCAGTGGCGGATCGCGTCGCGGATGGCGCGGCGCAGGTCCAGTGGCGAGGGCTGTTCCTGGCCGGTGCGCGCAAAGGCCAGTTCCGTGCCGATGCGCCGCGCCGCGGCCAGCAGGATGTGCCCCGAACCGCAGGCCACGTCGGCCACGCGCAGGGAGAGCAGCGCGGCCGCGGGGTCCGGTTCCGTGCGTTTCGCGGCGATGAGATGGTCCAGGGAGTGCCTGAGCAGCGGCTGCACCAGGTCGTCGGGCGTGTAGTGGGAGCCCGTGGCCGCGCGCAGGCGCCCTGGTCGGAAATGGAAGGATACTTTTTCGCCCTGGATGTCGAAGTCCGGTTCGTACTCCAGCAGCCCCTCGTAGACCGAACCGAATTCCTCCACGTTCAGGGCCGCGTAGTTCACGCGGATGTGTTGTCCGGTGTCCGGATGCCGGTAGATGCCGAGGGCGCGCAAACAGTCCAGGAGCACGTGGTTGGCGAGCGTGCACTCCCCCAGGAGGCCGATGGCCTCGGGGGCGAAGAGGTCTCCGGCCAGAGGGGCGATGCCCAGCTTGTGCCCCGGGCCGCCGTCCTCGAAGAGTCGGAAGGTGGCCAGGAGCGAGAGCCAGAGGTCATGATGCCGGTCCGTGGCCAGGTGGCGCTTTTCCGAGAGGCGACGCAAGCGTTGCAGGCTGTAGTGGCGCAGGTAGATGTCGCGCCGGGTGCGCTGCCCGCGCGCACCCGGCTGCTGGTCGGGAAAAATCAGGTTGCGCTCTTCGATGACGAGGAGAAAGAGCAGCCGGTAGATGAGGCGCAGCAGGCGAGGGTACATGTCCACGGGCGCGAGTTCGCCCGAGCGCGTCTCCTGGCGCAGGCGTCCGTTGTCCGGGTGGGCCAGGAAGCCGTTGGCGAAACGTTCGATGGCGTATTCCACGGCCTTGCTGAGGCCGTCGCGGATGCGCGCCCCCGAATCCAGGGAATCCTGGTGGTAGTGTTCGATGATGCTCTCCGCAGCCCGCGTATGGGCGAGCGGCAGGCGCGTGACGTGCAGCAGGCGGAAGAGCACGGCAAAGTCGGCAAAGAGCGCGTCCGTGAAAATGCGCTCCAGATCGAACTCGAGGTAGGAGAGCCTGACCAGGCGCGAGCTGTCGCGCAGCAGCCGCAGGACCCGGCCGTTGGTGACGATCCCGTAAAGCTCCTCGGTGAGGTTGAGGTATTCCTGGAGCATGGCGTGGGCGGACACGCGACGTGCCATGCGCTCGGGCTTGCGGTCCAGGCCTGCCGGGTCATTGGCGCCGACGATGTGTACGGCTGCGCGGTCGCGGTTCATGACGCGGTGGGAGATGGGGAAGAGCTTGCCGGAAACCTCCTCGCCCCGGGCCTGGTATTCGAGCTGATAGCCCAGGAGTCCGAGAAAGGGGACCATCCAGAGATTGCGCGTTTCCGTGGTCGCCCTGGCGTCCGGGCCGAGGGATTCCAGGCGGCGGTTGAAGAGGCGCCACAGGTTCTGAGCGTCGGCCCAGGTCCGGGCGATCTCGTCCTTGACCCTGGCGGTCTGATCGAGGCCGAAGTCCTTGGGGCGCTGCCCGCGCGCGTCTTCCAGGCCGTCCAGGATGTCCGGGGAAAGGATGGCGCCTTCGATGCGGATGGAGGTATAGTTCATGCTGCGCCTCCGTTCTCGGCGCTGCTCTGCGGGTTCTCCGGGAGCAGGACGTACACGCCCATGAGATCCATGGGCAGCACGGGGTAGACGACCTGGAAGTGCTTGCCGGTCATAAGGGAACTGAAGCGCTCGTGCGCGGCGACAAGGTTGCTGGCCTGCTGTTCGGCCAGGGCGTTGAAATCGTCCCGCATGGATTCCAGCAACGCGAGCTCATTATCCAGGAAACCCGCGCGGGCCTGGGGTGAGAGATTGGAGGTGGCGTGCGCTTCGCGCAGCAGGTGCATAGCCTGCTCGTGCCCCAGGAAGACGCGTTGCCGTGGCGTGCCCTGCCACCCCCGGAGGATCATTTCTTCGGCCACGATCCGCAGCCCGCTGCATTGCTGCTCGATGACGTTGCGGCAGCGGAACAGCAGAATGGTGGTCTTGACGGGGACATGCCCGGTGCGGATAACCGCGGCGCGCGCTGCGCGCCTGTCCGTGCGGGCCATGGTGTTGGCCATGAGCAGGTGACAGAGCTGCTCGACAAAACGGTGGTTGCGGCCAAGGTAATGGAAACCCTCGGGCGTGGGCGACTCGAAGCTGACCGCCAGGCGACCGTCGCGTCCGGGCTGCGGCAGGAGCTCTCGCAACTGCTCAGGCAGGTTGGCGGTGACGATGGTGTAGCCCTTGGCATTGCGTCTGGTTTCTACGCCGAAGAGGTTGTTCAGGGCATCGACGACAAAGACCTCCACGGCCCGGGGGTCGCCGATGGCCTTGTCCACCTCGCGTAGGTCCGTCTCGATCTCATGGTCCTTGATGGCGTGCTGCGCAAAGATGGAGCGCGACAGCTTCTCACGTTCGGCGGCCTTTTCGACCTCGCGCGTGATGTTGGCCCTGATCCTGGCGTTTTCGGGAAACTCCAGGTTGTGTAAAAAAGACAGCTGGGTTTGTTTGCCCGCCTCGCGGGTGGCAATCCTGCGCTGGGGATTGAGCAGGAGCGCGTGCGCTATGGTTTCGATGACGGACTGCGAGTCCTCGGGAAAGGGTACGTTGATGCCCGTGGCTTTTTTGATTTCGCGTACCTTGCGCAGGAGCACGTCGAGCACCACGCCGTCGATGGGGTTGTCCGAGCCGTAGAGCATGCAGGCCTTGACTACGGGCGAGGTTTGACCGAAGCGGTCCACGCGTCCCTCGCGTTGTTCCAGCCGGTTGGGGTTCCAGGGCAGGTCATAGTGCAGCACGGCTGTGAACAGGGTGTGCAGGTTGATGCCCTCGCTGAGGCAGTCCGTGGCCACGAGCACGCGTTGCTTCGCCATGCCCATGTCTTCCACGCGCTGCTTGCGTACCTCGTCGGGCAGTTCGCTGGTGATGACCTGGACATCGAGTCCGGGAAAGCGTTTGCCGAGTGCCGGTGCAAGTTGCTCATGGACGTAGCGGGCGGTGGCGATGTAGCGGCAGAAGACCACGGGATTGAAGCCTTGCGCGAGCCAGCCTTCGATGATGGCCTCGGCTGCGGCGAGCTTTTGGTCGTCCTTGCGGTTGGCCAGGGTTTCCAGACGGAGCGCGAAGTCGTTCAATTCCTGTCGTTGCTGACTGCTCCATTGCACGGTGGTCATGACCCGGGTGGGGGTGTTGTCGTTTTCCTGGCCGAGCAGTTTGTCGTGTATGGGATTGTCAGGCATGTCCGACTCTTCCTGACCGGCGTCCTCGCCGACCGTCTCCGGCAGCTTGTCCAGACGCGTGCGCAGCATCTCGATGCCGGCCGCCGGGCTGGACATGACGCCGCGCAACAGTCCCAGGGCCGTCCAGTATTGAAAACGCTTTTGTCCGTTGTGGGGAGTTTTCCGGTCAATGAGCTTTCGTGCGAATTCGAGAATGCTGTCGAAAAGTTCACTGTATTTCAGGGACAACGCGTATCCCCATTCGATGGGGTCGGGCTTGGGAAAAGGGGTGTCTTCGCCCATCCACTTTTCCACGTCCCCACGCCTGCGCTGGACAAAATACCTGGCCAGTTCGCGTCGTTGGTGCTTGCTGGAGTCGGGCAAGTCCAGCCCTTCGAACTCTGGCTTGATCAAGCCGAGCAGGGAGTGAAATTCCTCCTGCTTGCCGCTGTGCGGGGTGGCGGTGAGCAGGATGACATGCTGCTCCGGCTTGCGCGCGATGCGGCTGACCATGTTGTAGCGCTGGTGTCGGGTCCGGGATACGCCCGAGGGGCGCGCGCAGGTATGGGCCTCGTCCACGATGACCAGCTCGGGGCATTGTTCGATGAAGACATCCCGCCTGGCGTCGGATTTGATGTAATCGATGCTGATGATCTGGTACGGGTAGTATTCGAAGACGCTGATATCTCCCTGGATCTGGCGATCGAGCCTCGCTTGTGTGCTTGTCCGGATGATCACCGCTTCGATATCCAGTTTGGCCTGAATCTCGGCCTGCCACTGCTCGCACAGATGCGGCAGGCAGATTACGGCAAAGCGCTCGATCTTGCGCCGCTCCAGCAGTTCCTTGATGATGAGCAGAGCCTCCACGGTTTTGCCCACGCCCACGTCGTCGGCGATGAGCAAGCGGATGGTGTCCTGGCGCAAGGCCATGATCAGGGGGACCATCTGATAGGAACGGGGGCGGAACGAGAGTCTGGCCAGGCAGCGAAAGGGGCCGGCGCCGTTGCGGAAGGCCAGCCGCGCGGCTTCATAGAGCATGCGCGCGGTGTTTAGGTCGCCGAGGTCCTCGGCGGCGGGCGGAGGAAACGAGGCATCGACCGGTTTGTCGAACTCGATGGACAGGGGCAGGTAAATGCCCGCGATCTCATCGTCCGAGCCGCCCAGGGGCTTGACCACGAGCAGGTCGGGGTCTGGAGACGGCAACACGATCCAGTCGCGCCCGCGCAGGCTGACGAGTTTTCCGGGCTGCAAGGCCGGGTTCATTTGACTCTCCGGAAGATGTCACCGCGTGCTGCAATTTTCTCGGCGAGGTTGTCGCGGTAGGAGTATACCCAGACTTCTTCCCCGCGGGCAATGATGGCCTGGCGCTTTTCCTGGTCCGCCCGCTGTACGTCGGGGTCGTCATGCGGGGTGCCGTCGCAGAAGACCCAGAAACGCGGTTCGTAGTAGAAGTCCGGCTGGACATAGATGCCGTCCACGCGCTTCTGGGCCGCATCCGGAAGCCGCAAGCCGTTGGCGTGGAGGTAGTCCAGGAATGTACGCTCGGTGGATGACGTGGGGTCCATGTGACGCAGCAGGCTCTGGTAGTGTTCCTCGTAATTGGGGTAGGACGGATTGGATATTTCCACCGTGCTCATGCCCAGCATCTCCAGAGCGTTCTTGATCAGGTGGCGATCGATCACAGGATGGTGACGCTGGTTGAAGTAGCTGAGCAGGTCGTCGTAGGAAGCGGGCGCCTTGTATTCGGGATCGTCGAACCGGCACAAGGCGGTGGCCTTCTGCACGACCTGGTGGAAGATGTCCGGTTCCATGGTGAAGAGGGAGAGCACGCCCAGACTGCCCTCCGCGGCTTCATAAACCAGGATGTTCGGGGCTTGCTCCGTTCCGACCGTAAAGACGCCGATTTCGTTGGGCTCGATCTCGAATCGCAGTTCGATGGCGCGCTTGAGCGCGTACTGGAGCGTTATCACCCCCTCTGGACCGAGACCAAGGGCCTGGATGGGCTCGATGTACAGGGCGTCCGCCAGGTTGGAGGTCCAGAGCTTGACCAGGCGGTACTCCTCGCGCAGGGCGTCCTCTGGCCCGGGCATGGAGCTGCGCCAGTTTCCGGAGGTCATGCCCATGGGGAAGCCTTCGCTGCGCTGCGTACGCCACCCGGTGTTCACGTGGACGAGTCGCGCGGCAGGGATGTAGCGGATGTTCAGCAGGTGGTTGGCGTCGATGCTGGCCACGGCCTTGCGCACGCGCTCAAACGGCCCTTCGTCCACGGAAAAATAGGTCCGGATGTCGTAGCCGCGCGAAATGCGCTCTTCCTCCTCGCAGGTGATACGCTCGACTTCATCGGCACGCGACTCGGACATCTCCAGCAGATAGTGCAGATGTTCCTTGTTGGCGTTGTCGGCCAGGCTCGCCCCGGAAAACGGGCAATACTCCAGGCCCTTCTGGTCTGCGGTAAGGTAATAGCCGGATTGTTTACTGACCACAGCCTCGCTCAGAGACGATTCCGCATCCTGAACTATCATCCGGGAAACGCGGTATTTTCTGCCGCTGTGATAGATGACGTTGTTGGGGCCGAATTCCCTCAGGGCGATGGAGCGGGGCCGCGAGACGAATTCCCCGCTGGTGTCGCTGGTGGGCAGAAAGACGCGTAGCGGGAGCCGCGTGAAATTATACCCCGGAAGAAATCCCTCGGATGCGAGATAGCGATAGGGGTAAAACTCGGAGAGTTCGGATTTTCTGCCCGAGGAGTCGTTGCGCAGCAGTTCGAGCTGGTGCGTGGCCTGATCCAGGTTGCGCCTGGCATTCTTGTATTCATTGCTGGCGCGGGCGTATCTGCCGCTTTCGATCAATTGGGTATCCCGCGTGAGGATGGAGCGCGCGGAACGGTACAGATGTCGCCAACGGTTCAGCGACGTGTCCAGATGGTTGATGATCTGCGAAAGATTCAGCTCGATCCACTGATCGGAGTACCAGGCCGGGCCTTCGGCCCGGAGGTTCGGTTCGAAGTCGGCGATGATGCGCTTGAAGGAAGTCTTCAGGCTGTTGAACATCTCCAAAGAAAGGGACATCCCGGCGCGGACTTCCGACTTCAAGGGCATGGCGTCGTTGTCGTCGACCATGAAGCGCATCAGGGAAGGCCGCGCTCCTCCATCCGCATCGAGTTCAGGCAGGCCGATCTCGGAGACGACCAGGGCGTTCAAATGCGAAACGAGCAGCTCGCGATTGCACAGGTCGAGGCGGGGCGCCATGACCGCGCCTGAAACCAGGTTTTCCTTGTCCTTGAAGTAGTGGCGGTCATGCGGCGCGTAGCTGGAACAATAGGTGAATACGAGGGCGGCTTGTCCGCTTCTCCCGGCCCGGCCTGAGCGCTGGGCGTAGTTCGAGGGATTGGGCGGGGCGTTGCGCATGTGTACGACGCTCAGGTTGTTGATGTCGATGCCCAACTCCATGGTCGGCGAACAGAACAGCGCACTGATTTCGCCTGCGCAGAATTGCTCCTCACGTTTGATCCGGGTGTCTGCGCTCAATTGTCCGGTATGATCTCCGCCGCGCAGCTTCTTCATCGTGGAGAAATCCCGCTGGTAGAGGGACTTGAAATACTCGTTGGGCGCGGGCGCCTGATCCTTGTAACAACGCTGCTTGACCACATCCGGCTTGACCGTGACGCCGTCGCCTTTTTTCCAGATGATCTTGTCCAGGCGCAGCTTGTAGACATCGACGTCTTCGTTGTCCCTGTTCTTGGCTTTTGACGAAACGATATAGTCTGCTCTATTAAGTGTCTTCATGAGATTGTAAATAAATACATTGTATCCGTCTTTGCGCAAATCGATGTCGATGTCCTTTTGCTTGGCAAATATCTTGATGTATTTGCCGAGCCCGCTTGCCGAGCCCATGCTTTTCGAAGGCATGCGCACGCTTCTGTGCAAAGGCTCTGTGTAAATGCAATACGGTTCTTTCAGGCTTTCCTTGCCATCCAGGGTCCAGGGCGACTTGAGCGCCTCGCGGAAGTGTCTTTCGTTCTCCAGAAGTTTTGATTGAGTCAGATAGTTCTGGCTGTGTATGGCATACTCCAGCCGGAAGAAATCGAGGATGTTGCAGATGAACTCCCGCCGATCCTCGACACAGAGCGCTTCGAGCAGCTGAACCCCCTTCCACCAGGCATGGTCGGCCACGATAACGTCCAGGTCGACGTAGTCGATGGACAGCAGGGCGCACTGCTCGAGGTTTGGCAGGATAATGCGCCAGCTTCGCCGCAAATCGGCCAGGGCACGGTAGACAAGATAGTTTTGGAAATGCTGTTCATAGCGGCTGCGCACGGTAGCCGGCAGGCCGGCGCTGGCGTCCGCGTATTCGTCAAAATTCAAGTCCAGGGCCTGGAAAATGGCCTCTCCCAGCGAGGCATAGTCAAGTCCGGATTCCGGAGCCAGGGTCAGAGCCTTGGCAATACCGGCCCGAAGCCGCACAACCTGGACAAAATCATTGAAATGCCCGGCCTGCAGGGCAGCATCCTGTCGATTGTCGGTAAAACTCAGCAGCTTCTGATCCTCAGGCTTGTAGCCGGCGTCGTTGAGCTGGTTCAGGATGGAAAAGGCGGTGATGGTCGTGGACGTGCTGCGTCCTTCGCTGCCGACTTTTGTCAGCTTCGTGCCTTCTTTGGTTTGTGTTTCGTAGAATACGCCGGCGGTGGGATCGAACAGCAGGGGTGCTTGCATGAACCAGCCCCAATATTCCTTGGGCTTTGATTCCGAGCAGTTCCCGTAGGCATCAAAATACAGTTTGACAGGGAAAAACGGCTTCTTTTCCTTGCGGGGCGTGCGTCCGGACCTCGTGGTACGCAGCCAGGAATCCGGAAGCATCTCTGCGTGCTCGACAGGATCCCAGATATCATCCCCCACGATCAGGTAACCATCCCGGACGTCCGTCTCATCGCCGCTGTCATCCCCGGCGTTACGGAACTCCCGCGGGACCAGCGTATCGCCCCGGCGCGTGACGCAGATGAACGCGTGTCCGCTGGTACGGCTGAAAACATTGGCAAAGAGGGGTTTCTTGTCCGGATCGTTCTGTTTGTAGACTCCTGGCTCCAGCGTGATGTAACGGTTCTTGCCCTGGTCGAGCGTGGTGTATACCGAACCAGTTTGTGAAATGAACTGATGCAGCTTGAAAGGAATGAGGGTATAGCGCTCGCCGGAGTCCTGCATTGCTTTGTTGGCAGAGCTTATCCATTGCAAAAGCTGTTCAAGAAAATGTCTGCAAATGTCTGCTGTTTCGTTGGACGCTTTGGCGAGTGCATCTGCGATGGAAGACAATGTCCGTGGTCTTCCTCTTGCAAGCATGCTGTCCTTTTGCTCCAGGGCAACCTGGTTTTCAAGCCATATTGCAACGGGGTGTGTCCTCAGGGCAGCCGGGTCGGCATGTTCGTCAACGCCTCTGGATATGGCATCCGCGAGCGCCGTGGCTGCAGGAAGCTCGCCCGTGAACTGCAACGAGCGGTCGAGGGTCTCGTTGATGACCTGATTGGCGGAGAAGGACTTTCCAAACAGTTTTGTGGCGACGTGAGCAACCTCTTGCTTCTGCTGCACGTGCGATCCGCCGGAAACCATGGTGGCTGAGGTGCCGATGCAAAGGACCGGGTTTTCGCACTGCGAACGGATGCGACGGATCAAGATCGCGATGTCCGCACCCTGGCGACCGCGATAGGTGTGCAATTCGTCGAAAACCAGGAAGCGAAGGTTGGCGAAAATGCCGTCGCGAATGGAGCGTTCGCGCACGCGCGTAAGGAGAAGTTCAAGCATCATGTAGTTCGTGAGCAGAACATCCGGGGGAGTCTCCCGCATCTTGCCTCGCGCCTCTTCCTTTTCCTGCCCGGTGTATTGTCCAAACCGGATAGGAAATGATTTGCCAGAACTCTCCTCGTAGTTCTTCTTGTAGGTTTCAAATTCCTTGTATTGCGAATTGATGAGCGCATTCATTGGATATACGACAACGGCGGTTACGCCGTGTGGTGGCTTCTTTGTGAGCAAATGATGAAATATCGAACCAATGTACGTAAGCGATTTTCCTGATCCTGTTCCAGAGGTGACGATGAAATCGTTGCCCTGCGTGCCGAGACGAATCGCCTCTACCTGATGTGTATACAGTCTGTATCCAGTGAAAATATCCTTCATGCTTTGATGAAGCACTCCGGAATCGACCAGAGCGTCGAGGCTCTCGGCCAGCTTATAGGAGGGGTTGAACTGCAGAAGGGGATCTGGCCACAATGTACCTTTGCCAAGCGCGCCACTGACAGTATCACGGATTGCCGTATCGGATATATTCAGGAAGCTTTTGATGTAACTTGAATAGTCGTGAATGATTCTGGCATGAGTTTTAAAGACGTTCATTGTCTTCTCCTGATGATGCCGCGTGTTACTATTGCAAAGCAGACTACGGAAATAACCTTGGTCGAGTCCCTAGAGCTGCCCGACATGACCATTATCAGGAAAAACTGTCAGGCCGGTAGTTTGTGAACTCTGTTGCTTTTTCGGAGAAATGCCTGAGCCGGGAGGTGTTATTTTTCCTTGGTAATTAAATAAGTGAACTCAAAAAAATAATACTCTGTCTTGTTCTTGAGCAACATATAGTTACATGCATGGCAACACATGTCTATACCATACGCGGGATAGGTTGAAACAGCAACTGTTTGTTATGGACGTCAACCGGGGGTGAAGCCCTCCGGCGCACCGCCGGAAGGGCTTCCGCTTTTGGCGAACCTGATAAAGCATAAAGACCACGTCACGAGAGCGGCCCTTACCCCCCCCCCGCTCAACCCTCCCCTCCCTCCAGCTCCCCCAGCAGTTGCTCAAGGTCGAGCTGGTACTGGCGGGCTATCTGTTCGAGCGGGTCGAAGAGGTGGTGGCAGAGCAGGCAGGTGCCGGTGCGCGTGTCCCAGGAGCGGATGTTCGGGATGTGTTCCGGTTGGGTTTGGATGATTTCGAGCAGCGTCTAGCGGGCGTCGATGCGGCGAGGGGTCATGGGGCGGGGGGCTCGGACAGGGCGGATTGCAGTGCCCGGGGGATGTGGCGGATCAGTTCGGCGATGCGCGAGCCCGGGGTCAGCCCTGCCAGCGCGCCGGCAAGGCGGTTGGTCCGGGCGGCCAGGCGCGAGGCCTCGGGTACGGGGAGTCCGGACTCGATCAGCGCGGCCACCGCGCCGGTCAGGGTGTCGCCGGTGCCGCCAATGGCCTCCATGGCCTCGGTGCTCGGGCCGTCGACCGTACACAGCACGCCACTCGCGTCGGCGACGTGGTCCACGCTGCCCTTGACCAGCAGAAAGGCCGCGGCGTTTTCGCCGTGATAGGCCCGGGCGATGAGATCGGGTATCCGGTTGTCCTCGTGCAGGATGAAGCCGCGCGTGTAGAAGGGATGGGGCGCGGTTTCGTCCGCCAGAAAGGCCAGTTCGCCCGCGTCCGGGGTGAACAGGTCGTAGGCCGGGGCCTGGCCGCTCATCTTGGCCGCGTACATGAACCCCGCGTCGGCGATGCACAGCGGACGCGCGGGCATCGCCTCCACGGCAAAGCGGACCTTATCATGCCACATGACATCGGGCATGAGATAGTGGAACGCGAGCGTGGAGAGGGCCCGACCCGGCAGCACGTCAACCAAGTGGCGGTAGAGTTCGCGGCTGCCCCGGCCCAGACCCTCGTCGCCGACGAGCGAGGCATAGGGCGGCGGCAGGCCGAGAAAGGCGCAAACCGCGCAGGCCGAGGCGAGCAGCGCCGGCGTGCCGCGGTCCTGGTCGATGTCACGCCCGGCGATCCGCAGTCTGTCGCCGTTCAGCTCGACCGGCCCCTCGATGATCGGCGCCGAGGCGTCGGGAAGCGTTCCTATGACGCCGAGCATAACCGTTGCATCTCCTCGAAGGCCAGCCCCAGGGCGTAGCCGCAGAGCGTGTGTCCGGTCTCGCGCGGCGAGGGCGCCTTGTCCAGGCAAAGACCAATCAGGCGCGCGGCCAGGAAGGGTACGTCCGGGCAACCGCCGCCGGAGACATTGACGATGGTCCGGCTGGCCTTGTCCACGGTCAGTTTCATGTTTGCGGCGCGGACCATGAGATGCGTGCCGAAGTCCTTGACCTGGAACAGCGACACCGGCGCGAGCAGCGGCCCGGTCACCGGGATGGACTCCAGCGGCGGGATGCCGGCGTCCGCGAGCAGCCGGCCGATATTCAGCGTCTCGATGAGCGGGTATTCGACCACCAGATCGCAGCCCTTTTGAATCTCGGGCGGCGGACCGGCGACCTTGACCGCAAAACCCGCATCGCGCAGCAGGGTTTCGGCCCGGATGACCTCGCTCGTGTTCTCGAAGACGAGAAACCCGCGGTCGGTCCGGGCTGTCGGCCGGGTATCGGAACGCTTTCGCTTGAACAGACTGGTCAGTCCCATGCTCAGCTCCTGGTGATCAGCAGGCAGTACGTGCCGTGGTCCTCAGTGATCGATTCCACTGTCCAGCCCTTGCTGCCGGCGGCGCGGGCGACGTTCTCCCGGGAGGCCTCCGTATCGACCAGCACCTCGATTTCACCTGATCCCAACGCGGCCATTTTGGCCAGGGTGTCCAGAACCGGCTGCGGGCATGACAACCCGCGTGCGTCTACTCGTTCGCGCATAGTTGGTCTCCTTACGAGGCTTTGGCCCGCATGGTCAGCCCGAAATACACGCAGACCGCGAGCCCGATGCAGACGGCAGCGACGCCGCGCGGCCCTACGCCGTCGGGCGTGCTGGCCAGACCGAAGTTGTGGGCGAACGCGGCGCCCACGATCATCCCGAACACGAACACGGCCGCGTCGCCGTCGCCCTCGCCGGCCAGAAACAGCTGCCGTCCGGGACAGCCGCCGGCCAGGGCAAAGCTCAATCCGGCCAGGAGCATCCCGGCGAAGTTCCAGAGCTGCTGCGGGTGAGCTACGGGCTGGCCTTCGATTCCGAGCTTGAACTGCCCGAGCATCAGGTTGAGCACGAGCGCGG
>CAZGAH010000031.1:23539-49024 GCA_964523295.1 uncultured Desulfovibrionaceae bacterium
TAGCCGGTCCCGTTGGCCGGTGCGGCGGAGGGGGCGACGAACAGGGCGATCAGGCCCAGGAGCAGATGCGTCTGCCGGAAGAGAATGAGGTCGCGCAGGGCGCCCATGGTGCAGAAACGGCTGCGCTGCGCGATAACGCCGACGAGCAGCCCCACGGCCAGGGATATGAGCAACGGCGCGTGCATCGACCCCGGTCCCTTGAGGCTGAAAAAGAGCGGCCCGCTCTGCGCCTCGCCCGGAACCTGCGGATACAGGAGCAGAAAGACCAGAAACCCGGCCATGCACAAGGGCATGATCAATCCCACCGAGGTATAGGTTTTCTGCGCGCGGCCCAGGGAATAGCCCTTGCGGAAGAACAGGGTGCCGAGCCAGATGCCGCAGGTCAGGCCGAGGATGCCGGCAACGGCGTTCAGGTCGCCGCCGGCCAGCCGCAGGATGGCCCGCCACGGGCAGCCCAGAAAGACGAGGGCGCCGATCATGGCGAACGCGCCGAGCACGAAGCGGGCGATGGGTGCGGACCCGGCCCGGGGGCGGAAGTCGCGGAACAGCAGCGCCGCGGCCAGCGCGCCGAGTACGAAGCCGATGATCTCCGGGCGCAGGTATTGGACCACGGCAGCCCGGTGCAGCCCCAGTGCCCCGGCGATGTCGCGCTCGAAACAGGCCACGCAGATGCCCATGTTGCCCGGATTGCCCCAGAACTGGAGCAACGGCGCCAGAATTCCGATGACCAGCCCCACGGCGATAATGCCCGCCTTTGAGGAAAAAACATTTTTCATGCGCGCTCCTTTGGCCTTGATGGTCCGGCCGGCCGACATCACGCCTGCCGATGTTGCCCATCCTGGCTATGAAAGGAGCGCGCTGGCGTCAAATCGTTTGTTTTGGTCGATGAGCGGCATTTCGATAGAAAAAATCAATGCCACGCGATTGAGGCCGTAGCGCATCGTCGCGGGCTGGCTCGGTCCAGGGACAAACCGTGGCAATCCGGTGGCAAAAAGCCGGCAGGGGGGGGCTAGAGCATCTTAACTTTGAAAAAGTTTAGATGCTCTTGTGCAGTTCCCTGAAACAATGGGACATTGTTTCAGGGCAGAGCCTTGTTTCAAGGCGAAACTGCGCTAGCGGCGCCGTTTGCGGTTGATTTCGGCAAGGGTCGTGAGTTCGGCAAGCCGCTCGTCCACCAGCCGGAAGAGGGTCCCGGAGGGAAAACGGCCGTTCTTGCCTCTGCGACCGGCAGTACGGCCGGTGAGCAGCTCCATGACCTCCTCGATGCGTCGGACAGGAAAAATATGGAATTGGCCGGCCTCGACGGCCTGGCAGACGTCATCATTGAGCATCAGGTGATCCCGATTGTCGTCGGGGATGGCCACGCCTTGCTTTCCGGTCAGGCCCTGACGCCGGCAGACCTCGAAAAAACCCTCGATCTTGCGCGTGACCCCGCCTACGGCCATGATGCCGCCGGACTGGTTCACCGCGCCGGTTACCGCCAGCGACAAGCGGATCGGCACGCCGGCCAGGGCGGACAGCAGCGCAGCCAGCTCGGCGCCCGAGGCCGAGTCGCCCTCGACGTGGGCGTAATTTTGCTCGAAGCACAGACTGCCCGTGAGCACGAGCGGCTTGTTCTGGGCGAACTGACTGATCAGATAGCTCTTCAGGATCATCATGGCCTTGGTGTGGATAGGGCCGCCGAGCTGCGCCTCGCGCTCCAGATCGACGATTCCGCCTTCGCCGACGCCCACGGTGCAGGCGATGTGATGCGGCAGGCCTACCTCGTAATCGCCGTACCAGCTGACGGAGAGGCCATTGACCCGGCCCACGGACTCGCCCGTGGTGGACACCTTGATCAGCGCCCGGTCGTAGGCCTCCATGAATTCTTCTTCATAGAGGTTGGAACGATACTCCTTGGCCTTAACCGCGCGCTGGAGCGCCGCTCCGTCGACGTGCGTCTTGCCTTCCATGGCGGCAAAGGCGGCGGCCTCGACCATCAACTCGCGCAGTATCGGCAGTTTGAGTGAAAGCTTTTTCTGGTCCTCGACCAGGCGCGAACTGTAATCCACAAGCCCGGCCAGGGCGTCCCGGGTGAAGGGCGGCAGCCCCGCCTCGCCGATAACCCGACAGAGCTGGAGAAAGTAGGCGCGGATCGAGGCCGGCGTTCTTGCCTGCGATTCCTGCAAATGCGCCTTGATCTTGAACAGCTTCAAAAATCGGTCTTCGTGGTCGAGCAGCAGCTCGTAGGTGTCGTCCGTGCCGATCAGTATCACCTTGACCTGGAGCGGGATCGGCGCGGGCTCGATGGTTTTGGTGCGTGCCTGGTCCTGCCCGTCGCCCTGGTCCTCGAACCGGGCCTGTCCCGAGCGCAGCGCCCGCAGCAGACCCTCCCAGGCCGTCGAGTTGGCAATGAGATCCTCGACATGCAGGATGAGAAATCCGTTGTTTGCCCGGTGCAAGGAGCCGGCCTTGATCAGGCTGAAATCCGTCACCAGCGCACCCAGCTCCGACTCCCGCTCGATGCAGCCCAGCAGATTGAAGGCCGTGGGATGATCCTCGACGATGATCGGCGCGCCCTTGGTCTCGCTGTTGTCCACCAGCAGGTTGACGTCGTAGCGGACAAAAAAACCGTCTCCCTGGCCGGCGCCGCCAGGATGCGGCTCGGCGAAGGGAAATTGCGGCATCGGGGCTTCACGCTGCGTGAACTGGTCGATATTGTCGAGCACGTCCGCGCAGAATTCGCCGAAGTACGCCTCAAGCTCCGGCTGCGACTGCTCTTTCGCCAACGCGGCCAGCGGCTCGATGTACTCGGCCAGCACCTCGCGGACGATTTCGGCGTCCAGCGTGCTCTCTCCCTGCTTGAGTCCCCGCTCCTCCAGGCTGATCTTGCGCACCAGTTCGGCCATTCCACTCATCAGCCGCTCGCTGCGCGACTTGAGCCGCTTGCGTACCGTGGGATCGAGCCGCTCGAATTCCTCCTCGCTCAGGCGCTTGCCCTCCACGAGCGGATACAGCGTCAGCGAGCCCTGCTCGTCTACGTCCAGATTGAACCCCTGGTCGGCGGCCTCGTGCTCCATGACGTCAACCAGCTGCTCCTTGGCCTTCTGGAACTTGTCCACCAGGGCCTGGCGCTTGTTGACGTAATTCTCCTTTTCAAAATGCGCCGGAATGTCCTTACGGATTTTGGCCACCGCCTGCGCCAGCTCCTGCTTCAGCTTCCGCCCCTGCCCGGCCGGAAGTCTGATCAGTCGGGGCTTGTCCGGGTCGACGAAATTGTAAACATAAAGCATGTCCGGGGGGACAGGATTTTTCGCGGCCCAGGGCCGGAGAAAATCCTGCACCAGGAACGTCCGCCCGAGATTTGGCTCGCCGGCAACGTAAATATTGTAGCCCCTGTCCGCGATATGCAAGCCCAGCTGCAACGCCTCCAGGGCGCGCGGCTGCGACAGGGCCGGACCTTTCTTGCCGGACCTGGTCATAAGCTCCTGGCTGTCGGCAAACGGCAACTTCTCCGGGGTCAGGCGCACGCGCATCTGCCCGGCCACGAGTTCTTTAATTTTGTTCATGCCTTGTTTTTCACCTTTACGCTTCCGCTCCGCCTCCTTACGCCCAAAACAGTCTGTCCTGCAAGAGGCAGCTCGGCCTGAATCCGGCTGCACGGGCAAGCACATGAAAATGCCGGGTTCCGCGCACCATCCATGGCGTCCTGGACAGGCGTTCTCCGCGGAGCGATACCGTGTTTTTCATCGGACAACAGTTTTTTTGTATGGAAACAGGGCGGGGTTGCTTTCAAATGAAATCATGACAAATTTGTATATTTCGAGCAGGGACAGCCAACAAAAACAGGCGCAACGCGGATGGCTCTGGCTCTCAATATTTTCAGTAAGTTGAAATTTATTGTTTTTTGGCTGGAATACCCTTTGCGAACAATGCATTGTTGCTCTCGTCCCGGTGTTCCGGGATCACGTCGTTATCGCAAACGAAGGGCCGGGGCCGCCTTTGCCGGGTCTGGTTGTGGTCTGGTACGGTCCAGGGCTAGAGGCTGCGGCCTATATCCATTTTTTTCTTCTGAAAAAGTACACCATGGCGGACGCTATGCAGAGCATCAGACCCAGCACGAGGTAATAGCCGTCCCGCCATTGCAGTTCAGGCATGTTGCTGAAGTTCATGCCGTAGAGGCTGGTAATGAATGTCAACGGAAGAAATATCGTGCCCATGACAGTCAGGACTTTCATGATTCTGTTCATAGTCATGTCGGCAATGTTCGAATTGAGATCGATGAGTCCGGCGATGACATGATCGAGCGTGTTCAGCAAATCGATCACCTCCTTGACGTCTTCCTTGACATCGCAGAGCACATCCCGCCCGTAATCGCTCAGTCGTTTGGAATTTTTCTTGTGCGCGAGTCCCTGGACGACCTCGCGCAGGGGCCAGATATGCTTTCTGAGAAAGGCGGTTTCGCGCTTGATGCGATACATCTCGAACATCGTTTCCTGGGTCTGGACGTCCATGAGCTTTTCTTCGAGGTCCTGGAGTATGTCCGCCATGCTGCCCAGCGAGAGCAGGTAGCGATCCATGATGGTGTCCATGAGGGAGAACACAAGATAATGGGGATCGCTCTTGAACAGGTGGCGGCCTTTGCGTAAACGCTTGAGGAACTCGTCCCAGGAGTGATGCTCGCGCTCCTGAAAGGTGATGACGAGTTGCTCGCGCATGAGCAGGCTTTCCTGCGTGACGCGGAGGGTCTGGGTCCTGGTGTCGAAATCTATGCTTTTGATGATGACGATCATGCCGTGGTCAAGCTCTGCATACAGGGGGCGGCGCGCCGTATCGAGCACGTCGTCGAGCAGGTCGTCATCGAGTCCGAAGCAGTCCGCAACCTGCCGCATAAGCGTACGGTCGTGCACGCCGACGACCCGGATCCAGAGCACTTGCCCTTCCCGCGGCGGCGGAGGGCTTGTTGCGCCCGGGGTCCATCGGGTTTCAACGAGCGTTCCGTCGCCGAAGAGGATGCACTCGACACGGGGTTCGAACTGCTGGTCAGGAGCGGTGGAATCAGGCCCCTGGCTTTCGAGGCGGGTCTTTTTTCTGGTGTCCATGGGAGGGTGTCCGATCCGGTTAATCGTTTGCCGTGGCTGACGGCCGGGACTGCGCGACGGCCGTTTGACGGCGGTTCCACCCCGTCGCGCAGACGCGGATGCGCTGGTTCAGTGGCCGGCAATCATGACAAAGAGCAGGTAGAGCAGTCCGCTCAGCAGCATGGCGGCGGGGAGCGTCAGCACCCAGGCCAGGGCGATGGAGCGCAGAGTCGAGGCCTGCAGGCCGGACTTGCTCGCGGCCATGGTTCCGGCCACGCCCGAGGAGAGCACGTGCGTGGTAGAGACAGGCAGCCCGGCCACATCGGCCAGGCCGATGGTCGACATGGCCACGATCTGGGCGGCAGCTCCCTGGGCGTAGCTCATGCGGGCCTTGCCGATTTTTTCCCCGATGGTGACCACGATGCGTTTCCAGCCGACCATGGTGCCGATGCCGAGTGCGAGCGAAACGGCCAGAATGACCCACTCGGGCGCATATTCGGTCGGCCCGCGCAGGAGCTCGCGCAGTCGCCCCAGTTCGAGGATTTCTTCGACGTTCAGCGAATCCAGGTCCAGCTGCACGTTTCGGGCCGCGTCATCCAGGCAGAGAATCTCGCTGCGCACGGTATAGCGCATTTCCGGGGGCAGCTGATCGAAGGAGGTCAGGCCGAGCAGGTGGCGCTGCAGTTCCTCTGCCGCGTGTACGGCGTTGGCGATGCCGCACTCGTGCGGGAAAGCTGGGCTGGGATTGGCGTCGCTCAGTTCGCCCTTGGTGAGCGCACTCTTGATTTCGTTGTGTCGTGAGTGGAAAAAGTCGCCCAGTTGCGCCGCCGCCTGGCGGACTTCGAGAATGCGGGCCTCCGAAGAGGCATTGTCCAGGGCGTAGAAGGCGGGCATGATGCCGATGAGTATCAGCATGATCAGCCCGACGCCCTTTTGGCCGTCATTGGAGCCGTGGGCCAGGGAGACGCCGGCGCCGGAGACGATAAGCAGCGCGCGGATAGGCCAGGGCGGCGGCGCCGCGCCGTCGGGCTCCTTGAAGAGAACGGGGCTCTTCATCAGTTTTCGGGCGAGTTTGAGCAGGAAAAAGGCGGCTACGAAGCCCAGGATGGGGGAGAAGAGCAGCGAGAATCCGACTTCGACGGATTTGGCCCAGTTGACGCCCGTAGCCAGGGGCACGCCGGATGACAGGCAATTGGTAACGCCGACGCCGAGAATCGATCCGATCAGGGTATGCGAGCTGGAGGCAGGCAGTCCCAGCCACCAGGTGCCCACGTTCCACAGGATGGAGGAGATCAGCAGGGCGAAGACCATAGCCAGGCCCCGGTTCGTATTCACCTCCAGCAGCACGTCGACCGGGAGCAGATGCACGATCGAATAGGCCACGGCGATGCCGCCGATATGCACGCCGACAAAATTGCAGATGCCGGACATCAGCACGGCGGACCTGGCGCGCATCGACTTCGTATAGATGACCGTGGCGACCGCGTTGGCCGTATCGTGAAAGCCGTTGGCGAACTCGAATCCGAGCGCAATGATCAACGAGCAGATCAGAAAGAGCTGCGCCTGCACGGCAAGCGAGACAAAGGCATCCCAAAACATCGCTGTTTCCCCCCTTGAACCGGATTGTCATGCCCCGACCGCAGCCGACGGCAGCCGTCCCCCTGCCGGAGGCGTCGGGATCAGGTTCCGTTGAACAGGTGTACGAGCGCCTGACGGGCTTCCAGTTCCTCGGTGTCGAAGGTGTAGCCCAGCCGTTCCGCGTAGTTGACGATTTCTTCCGTCACCATGGCCTTCATACGTTCCATTTCCGGAGGATTTTCCTCGAGGTGTTTGAAAAAATTGTCAATTTCTTGCTGGCTCACGGTTCTTGCTCCTTATTTCAATGGCCTGACTCCCCAGATGGAGGCGACATATTCGCGCAATGCCCTGTCGCTGGAGAATTTTCCCATGCCCGCCGTGTTCAGTACCGAGCGCCGGGTCCACTCGTCGATGTCCGCGTAGAGCATGGCGGCGCGATGCTGACAGGCCAGGTAAGCAGCGTAGTCGGCGAGGACCATGAACCAGTCCCCTCCGTCGAGTATGGCCTGCACCAGGGGCTTGAAGCGGTCGGGGTCGCCGGGAGAGAAGAATCCGGAGTGTATCATGTCCATGGCCCGTTTGAGCTCTGGATTGAATTCGTACAGGGCTCTCGGGTTGTACCCTCCCGAGCGGAAGGATTCAACTTCCGCGGCTGTCAGACCGAAATGAAAAAAGTTCTCAAAGCCGACCTGTTCGCGGATTTCAATGTTGGCGCCGTCGAGCGTTCCGATGGTCAGGGCGCCGTTGAGGGCGAATTTCATGTTTCCCGTCCCTGAGGCCTCCATGCCCGCCGTGGATATCTGTTCGGAGAGGTCGCAGGCGCGTATCAGGCGTTCGCTGAGCGACACGTTGAAATTGGGGAGAAAGACGACCTGCAGGCAGCCCCCCAGCTCGGCATCCGTGTTGACGACCAGGGCCACGGCATTGATGAGCGCGATGATGCGCTTGGCCATGAAATATCCCGGCGCCGCCTTCCCACCGAACAGCACCACGCGCGGCGAAGCGGGGAACTCCTTGTCGCGCTTGATGCGGTTGTACAACGTAATCACATGCAGCAGGTTCAGCACCTGGCGTTTGTACTCGTGGATTCGTTTTACCTGCACGTCGAAAAGGCTTTCCGGACAGACCTCCACGCCGGTTTCCCGACGTATCCAGTCGCTCAGGACTTTTTTGTTCGTTTCGCGCTCCTCGCGCCAGCGCGTGAGAAAGGAGGCGTCGCCGACCAGGGATTCGAGGTCGCGCAGCCGGTTCAAATCCGTGATCCACGCCGGTCCGATGGCTTCGGTGATCAGCCCGGCGAGCCCCGGATTCGCCTGGAGCAGAAATCTCCGCGGCGAAATCCCGTTGGTCACGTTGACGAACTTTTCCGGGCTGAATTCGTAGAAGTCTCTGAAAACCTTGTGTTTCAGAATGTCGGTGTGCAATTCGGCCACACCGTTGACCCGCCGGCTGCCCAGGATGGCCAGGTGCGCCATGCGCACCTTTTTTCCCCCGCATTCCTCGATCAGCGACATGCGCCTGAGCCGGTCGATCCTGCCGGGCCACCGCGCCGCGACCTGTTCCAGAAAGCGCCGGTTAAGCTCGAAAATAATCTCGAGGTGCCGCGGCAGAATGGCTGCGAGCAGCTCCACCGGCCAGCATTCCAGCGCTTCCGGGAGCACCGTGTGGTTGGTGTAGGCGAAGACCGCGGTGCATATACCCCAGGCTGCGTCCCATTCCAGCCCCCGCTCGTCCACCAGCAGGCGCATCAGCTCGGGGATGGCAATGGCCGGATGCGTCTCGTTGAGCTGGATAACCACCTCGTCGGGCAGGCTTTCCAGCGATGACTGCTCTTTGTCGTGGCGGCGAAGGATGTCCTGGATCGTGGCCGAGACGAGAAAGTACTGTTGTTTGAGGCGCAGTATCTTCCCCTCCGTGCTCTCGTCCTCGGGATACAGGACCATGGAGATGTTTTCGCTGCACGCCTTTTCGCGCAGAGCGCCCACGTAGTCGCTCGTATTGAAGAGCTTGAGATTGAACCCCGAGGTGGCCTTGGCGGCCCAGAGGCGCATGTTGGTCGTATAGTGATTGCCGTGTCCGGGGATGAGAAAATCGCAGGCCATGGCCCGGACCTTGGCCGTATCGACCCAGGCGTGGCGAAGCCTGCCCTGTTCGTCGACCCGCCGCTCGACCCGGCCGCCAAAACGGACCAGATAGAAAAAATACGGACGGTCGAACTGCCAGACCGATCCGAAGCGCATCCAGTTGTCCGCACGCTCGTGCTGCTCGCCGTTGTCGATCGATTGCTCGAACAGTCCGTAATCATAGCGGATGCCATATCCGTGCCCCGGAATGCCCAGCGTGGCCATGGAATCCAGGTAACAGGAGGCCAGCCGCCCCAGTCCACCGTTTCCCAGCCCCGGCTCGGCCTCCAGTTCCGCGAGTTCGTCCAGGGTGTAGCCGTAACGACGCAGCACCTCGTCGACAGCCGGCCCGAGGCCGGCGGACTGAATGGTGTTTTTCAGAAAGCGTCCCGGCAGGAATTCGAGCGAGAGATAGTAGACGCGCTTGGCTTTGCGGGCTGCGCAATGCCTGCGGGTCGCCACCCAGTTCGTTGCCAGGCGATCGCGCACGGCGTAGGCAAGCCCTTTGTAGAGCCGGTCTCTGGTCAGACGCTCGGAGTCCGAGCCCAGCGTGGCGACGACGTGTCGCAGTATATCACGCTCCAGCGAATCCGCCGAATCGGATCCCCCCATGCCGCTTTGTTCATCCTGATGCATAGCCTTTTCCTTGCTGTCAGTGTTGGCGGCGTCGCCGCCCGGTGCAGCACGCTGCCGACCCGCGACACCATGCCGACGTCGACAGAAGGATTGATGTCGTTCGTATGAAAAATGTGCGTCATAATACGGTGTGCAGGAAAGCGAAGCCTGCGGTTGGCAACCCTGTCAGCCGGATTTTTTCTTGCCAGAGCGGGGCGTTTGAGCGATTGTGGGCAATGGGTGAACATGAGACGGCCTTGCGGGCAGCAGAGCTTTGACATGAGAACCGTCGGGGGGCCGGAAAACATGGCGTAGCGTCACGTTCGTCCCGATACTATGGACAAAAACAATCCTTCTTCGGTTTCGGACGTCTCCGGGGCGACCGGGCAGTCTGTCGCCAGCGGCGGAATGCCCGCGGACGTTGAGGCGCGGCTGGAAAGGCTCCTGCAGGAGAACGCGGCGCTGCGCAGCGAACTGGCGCGGGCGCAGGCGGAAGCGAAAGCGGCCGCGCAGGTGAAGAGTGAATTCATGGCCCGCATGAGTCATGAAATCCGTACTCCCATGAACGCGGTCATCGGGTTGGCAACGCTGGCGCTCCGCACGGAGCTGACGGAAAAGCAGCAGCATTATCTGCAGAAAATCCGGGACTCGGCACAAACGCTGCTTGGCATTTTTTCCGATCTGCTGGATTTCACCCGCATCGAGAATCAGACGCTGGCCCTGGCGCCGCAGCCGTTTCATCTGAAGGCGCTGATGGAAGGGCTGGGTCAGGATTACGGGCCGAAGGCCGGGAACAAGGACCTGGTCTTTGCCGTGTTCATCGACGAGCACGTCCCTGTCCATCTTATCGGCGATCGTCAGCGACTGGCCCAGGCGCTTGGGCTGCTCGTGGACAATGCCGTCAAGTTCACCCATGCCGGGCGTATCGATATTGCGGCCTCGCTGGTGGAAAGGGACAGGCGGCGGGCCAGAGTGCGCTTCAGCGTCGCGGATACGGGCATCGGCCTGGATCGGCGTCAGCAGCACGATCTTTTTGCCCTGTTCACGCAGGCCGACACGTCTTTCGCGCGCAGCTACGGCGGCATGGGCATCGGGCTGGCCCTGTGCCGGCGGCTGGTGGAGATGATGGGCGGCGAAATTGCCGTGGAGAGCGAGCAGGGCAAAGGCAGCACCTTTTTCTTCACCCTGGAATTTGCGCGCGCCGCGAATGAGTCCTTTTCCCGGGCGCAATTTGTCGACAAACGCATCCTGGTCGTTGTGGCAAATCCGGCGCTGCGGACCATGTACCTCGACTACTTCAAAGGCATGCCGTGTCACTGTCAGTCCGCAGCCACCTGTGCCGAGGCGGAGGAGGCCATTACCCGGGCCGGAGCGGATGCCCCGTTTCACGCCGTCGTCCTGGATGATGCCTTGCCGGATGGCTCGGGTCTGGAGTGCGCGCACGGGCTCGCCAATCAGGCCCACGCTCCCTTTCCCCCGCGGGTTGTGTTGCTGAGCGCCTCTGACGCCGTCAAGACCGATCCGAACGCTTCCGGTTTCGTGGTGCTGTCCAGACCGGCGACGCAGCCTGCTGTCCTGGGCGCGATGAACATCGCGTTGGGCCAGGCCGGGACGGGTCCCGCGGAAGACGAGGCCGCCGTGTCGTCGAAACTGGCCGGCAAGCGGGTCCTGCTCGTCGAGGACAACCCCATCAATCAGGAAGTCGCCAGCGAGATGCTGCAGGGCTGGGGGATCGATGTCGCCGTGGCGCGCGACGGCGCCATTGCGTTGACCATGGCCGAACAGGCGCCCTATGATGCCGTGCTCATGGACGTGCAGATGCCGGGCATGGACGGGTTGGAGGCGACGCGTCGCCTGCGTACCCTTGCGTGTTGCCAACATCTCCCGATCATCGCCCTGACGGCCCACGCCCTGGATGAAGACCGGCAGCGCTGTCTCGATGCCGGTATGGACGATTATCTCTCCAAGCCGGTCGATCCGGACTTGCTGTATATCGTCCTGCTGCGCTGGATCGCCCCGGGGATCGCCCTGGCCGACGAAGATACTGCGGCGCCGGAAGCGCTCCAGGCGGGACAGGAGCTGCCCGAAGCGCGCACCACGGGTCCGGGGCTCGCGGAGGATATCCTTGAGCGGCCTTCCGCGGTCGGAGAAACCGCAGCGGCTCCAGGCGTTCCGGCTGCCGTCGGCGAGAGCAATCGCTCCGGCGATGGCACCGCCTTCGTGTTCGGCGTCGGGGCGCCGTCCCCGGTTTTAAACCTGGCGGCTGCGCTGCAATACCTGGGCGGCGACACGGCCCTGCTGGACGACATGCTCCATGATTTCAGCGGCCATTGCCCCGCGATTACCGATCGTCTCTTTCGCGCGCTTGGCAAGGGGGATCGGATTACGGCTCAGCGGCTGGCCCGCACGCTTAAGGGATTGGGCGGCCTGTTCGGCGTGACCGGGTTGGTCCGCACGGCGCAGGAACTGGAATCCTGGCTGGAAAAGGCCACGCCGGACGAAGCGTCGCCCCAGGAAGTGGCTCATGCGGCAAACCGGGAGTCCGGGTATATGAACCGCCTGTTGGGCGAGGTGAACCTTGCCGTAAACGCCGCGCGGGAAGTTCTGGCGAACTCGTCGGGTGACCGGAGCGGCGGCGCAACCTGCCAGCCGGGGAAACATGGCGTGACGCGTCGGCCAGGGGCTGTTCCCGCGACAGAGCCGGATTTGCCGTTGCTCTTGAGCCGGATACCCGGGCTCGACGTCGCCTCGGCGCTGAACATGCTGGGGGGGAACCGGAAACTGCTGCGCAAGATATGCCGTGAATTTGGCAAGAACTATACCCAGGCCGGCCAGGAACTGCGCGCTCAGCTCGCTGTCGGCGACATCGACGACGCGCGGCGTATGGCCCATACCGTCAAGGGCGTTGCCGGCAATCTGGGAGCCAGGCAGCTGGCGGAGACGGCCTGGGCGCTCGAGACCTCGCTCGTACAGCAGCGCAACGCCTCAGACGGGCTGATAAATGACTTCGAAGTCGCTCTGTCCGAGGCGCTGAACGGAACGCGCTTGCTGCTGTATTATGAGCAGGAGCCGGCGCCCTGCGCCGAACCGGTCTCTCTGCCGCCCCTGAAAGTGCTTTTTGTCGATGATGCGCGGTTGAACCAGACTGTTTTTTCCGAGATGCTCAGCGAGAGGGGATTTCTCGTCGAAACGGCCGGAAACGGCAAGGAGGCCTGTCTGCGTCTGTTCGCCTCCGAAGACGACGTCCGCCCCTTCGATCTGATCCTCATGGATTTGGAAATGCCCGAGATGGACGGATTCAAGACGGCGCAGACCATCCGCAAGGTGCTGGCCGCCAGCTCGCGGCCGACCATGTGCCTGGAGGTTCCGATCATCGCTCTGACTGCGCATGATCCGGCGCAGGAGCTGGAGCGCTGTCTGGCTGCGGGCATGGACGACTGCGTGCAGAAGACCTTCGATCCGGCCGTGCTGCTGGCGGCGATCGAGCGGGCCTATCGGGCCAGAATATTGCCCCGGGTGTCCCGGGGCGTGGCGTTGAAGGCGGCGCGACAGCCGCAACTGCAATCGGATTCGGGCGAATCCGTGGACCGGGAACGTCTGGTGCGCGTCCTTGGTGATTTGTCGGCTATGCTGCGAAGAAGCAACATCGCCGCGGAGGACCAGTTGCAGAAACTGAAGGCTCTGTTGACGGACCCGCGCTGGCAAACAGCCTTGCGCCGTATTGAACAGTACGTGGACCAGTTCGATTTTCAGGCCGCCAATGCCTGTGTCCTGGCCTTTGCGCGGGAACTGGGAATTACGCTCGAGGGATGACCATGAATTCCGCGGAAAAATCGGCCCGGGTGCTTGTCGTTGACGACACCCCGTCGATCATCAAGCTGTTGGTGAATGCGCTGCGCGACGACTACGAGTTGTTTGTCGCGACGAACGGCATGGATGCCGTGCAACTGGCCCGGTCCGAACGACCGGATATCATTCTGCTGGACGTGCTCATGCCCGGCATGGACGGCTACGCCGTCTGCACGCAACTCAAGGCCGAAGAGGCGACGGCCGGGATACCGGTTATTTTCATCACCGCGCTCAGCGACGCCCAGGACGAAACACGGGGGTTCGCTCTCGGGGCGGTGGATTATGTGACCAAGCCGATCAGTCTGCCCGTGCTCCGCTCGCGGGTCAGTCTGCATCTCTCGCTGCAACAGGCGCAGCAGGAACTCGCACGGGCATACGGAAAACTTGCCGATGAGCTTGATCTGCTCGCCGACCTGCAGGCCAGGCTGCTGCCCAGCGAGACATTGAACATTCCCGGTCTGACGCTGACGACCCTCTACAATCCGTCCGGCAAGGCCAGCGGGGATTATTTCGATTATTTCCGCCTCAACGAGACCGTGTTGCGTCTGCTGGTGGCCGATGTGGCCGGGCACGGAAGCCGGGCCGCTTTCGTCATGGGCATTGTCCGCAGCCTGATTCGCCAGACCCGCTCCGAATACCATACGCTCAGCGAAACCATGGTGCAGATCAATGAGCATCTTATCGAGATCATCGGCGAAGAGGCGGACTTCGTCACCATGATCGCCGTGGATTTCAACATGCTTACCGGGGAAATCGAGTACGTCAACGCCGGTCATTGCCCCGGAGCGTTGCGGTTGGGAAACGGCAAGGTGGAGTCGTTGCCGGCGACCGCCCCGGTGCTGGGCTTTTTTAAGGTCGCATACCCTTCCAAAGCCATACGCGCTGGGAATGCTTTCGAACTGCTGCTCTATACCGACGGCTTGTACGAGTGGCGCCTGGAAAACGGGGAAATCTACTCCCACGAGCGTTTCCGGGAGCTGATCGAGCAGCTCATGGATGAAGGACGTTTTTCTCTGGCAAAGCTGGAAAAGGAGTTGAGGGCGCAGGCGCCGGGCAAGGTTCGGTTTGACGACGATCTGACGGCCCTGCATATTGCCTGGGAAGCGCCATCGTTGCAGTCCAGGGCCTTGCGGGAGACGCCGCCGAAGGTGTTCGTCGTCACGGCCGCTCCCCGATCCATGACGCCATTGCTGGATTCACTTCGATCCGAATACGAGCTGTACGTCACCGATGCGGGTAAGCAGTGCCTGGATATGGCGCGCCGGGAAAAGCCGGATTTGATCCTTTTGGATAGTACGCTGCCGGACATGAACGGGCCGGCGGTGTGTCGGGCGCTGAAAGAGGACTGCCAGACGATCGGGATACCGGTTTGTCTGATGTCCGCGCCCGAGCAGAATGAGGAGGTGCGCGCGGGGCTCGATGCGGGGGCGGCGGATTGCCTGACAACCCCTTTTGCGCTCCCGGTTGCGCTGCTTCGGATCAAGACCTTGATCGACCTCAAGGCTAAAAATGAGCGTCTGGAAACCCTGGCCGGGCTGGATACGTTGACCGGACTGCCCAACCGCCGCGGTTTCGACGAATATTTGAACCGTGAATGGCGTATTGCCGCCCGGTTGAACAGCTCGCTGGCGCTTGTCCTGATGGACGTCGATCACATGCGGCTGTTCAACGAGTCCAGAGGCTACGCGGCCGGCGACGATGCCTTGGGATCGATTGCCGGGGTGCTGCGGCTGTGTCTCAAGCGTCCGGCGGACTTTTTCGCCAGGTACAGCTGCGCGTGCTTTGCCATTATCCTCCCCGACACGGATATCGCCGGCGCAACGCACATCGCGGAAACGATTCGCTGCAACGTTGAAGCGCTGAATCTCGCCTACATCCTTTCAGACCATCAACGACGCCTGAGCGCCAGTCTGGGCGTTTCGGCGATGATCCCCCGGCGTCGGGGAAGCTCGCAGCGTCTGATCCGGGCCGTTGAACAGGCCCTTGAGCTGGCCAAGGCGCAAGGGCGGAACTGTTGCCGCTGTATCGATCCCTGGCAGGGGTAGGCAGGCAAGCGCCGGGAAAGGGACAAGGACGCGGGGTGCTCCTCTCGCCGCCGTTCCTGGCCTGGCTGTCCGCTTTACCGGCGAGGGGGATGCCTGTCGGCGCGGTCAATCGTACTTGACGGCGCTGATTTTCATGAGCTTGTCCCAATTGTGGTGGGATTCGATAGAGCGCACGGTGCCGGTCTTGCCGCGAATGACCAGCGAGTAAGTAATAGCGCCGCGTCCTGTGTAGCGCACGCCGCGCAGGAAAGTTCCTCCGGAAATGCCGGTGGCGGCGAAATGGGTGTCTTCGCTGGCGACCAGGGTCTGCTCCGTCAGGACCGTGCCGGGGTCGAGCCCGGCAGCGAGCACGCGCGCCCGTTCTTCGTCGCTCTGCGGGTCAAGTCGGGCCAGCATCCTCCCGCCGATACCCCGGATGGCGCAGGCCGAGAGCACGCCTTCCGGCGTTCCGCCCGTACCCATCATCACGTCGACTTCGCAGTGTACGTCCACCGCCATGAGCGAGCCGGCGACATCGCCGTCGGTATGCAGCTGAATTCTCGCTCCGGCCTTGCGGATGTCGGCAATAAGCTGCTTGTGCCTGGGTTTGTCCAGGACGAACACGACGCAGTCGTCGACATCTTTGTCCAGGGCGCGGGCTATGCGTTTGAGATTGTAGTCGACGGGGGCGTCGATATCCACGGCATCCTTGGCCTCGGCCGGGACAACGAGCTTTTTCATGTAATAACTCGGTCCCGGATCGTACATCGAGCCCGCGGGAGCGATGCCGACGACGGAGATGGCGTTGGGCCGGCCATACGCCAGAAGATTGGTGCCCTCGACAGGATCCACGGCGACGTCGACAGCCGTTCCCGTTCCCGTGCCCACGGCTTCGCCGTTATACAGCATCGGGGCCTGATCCTTTTCGCCCTCGCCGATGACGATCCGTCCGGCGATAGTGACGTTGGCGAAAGACAGCCGCATGGCGTCCACGGCCGCCTGATCGCCCTGCTCCTTTTCGCCTTTGCCCAGCCAGCGGGCCGACGCCAGAGCCGCGGCCTCGGTAACGCGTACGAGATCGAAACCAAGATTCGGTTCAGGTGCTTGCATGTGCGCATCTCCTGGAGCGTGATGAAACGCTGTGTGTGGGGCCTGTCCTCTCTGGCAGGATGCCGGGATCAGGAAGGGTTGCCTGCCGGCTCCATCTGGTCGATGCGGCGCTGATGACGTCCGCCTTCGAATTCGGCGCCGAAAAAGGCGTCGACAATGGCCAGAGCCAGTCCGGTTCCGAGAACCCGCTCGCCCAGACAGAGTACATTGGCATCGTTGTGCATCCGGCTCATGCGCGCCAGGTATTCATTGCCGCATAGCGCGGCGCGGATGCCCGGGAATTTGTTCGCGGTCATGCTCATGCCGATGCCCGAACCGCAGACAAGGATTCCGAACGCGTTCTGTGTGCTCACCTCGCGGCAGACTGCCTGCGCGTAGAGGGGATAATCGCAGCTGGCGTTGGAATGGGTGCCGAGATCGGTCACCACGCAGCCGGCGCTACGCAGATGCCCGATTATGGCTTCTTTGAGCTGATATCCGCCATGATCGGCGCCGATGAATACGTTTTTGCCGGACATGTCATTGCTCCGTGGTCTGAGGTGAAGCCGGAGGGCTGAGGATCAACGCTCCGGCAGCGTGCCGAGCAGCTGGCGGCGGCGCTCGATGAACTCCTGGCGCATCCGCAGGCGCTCCTCTTTATGCAGGGCGATTTCCTGCCCGAGAAAGGTGATTTGCCGTAGCGCGAGGGCTGCCTCGCTCTCGGGCTCGAGCAATCCTGCTGTCCCGGACTGATTGTCGGGCAGGTGCTCCAGGCCCTGCTCCGCCAGCTCCTTGCCGAGCGCGGCGTATTCCTCATGCAGCCGCTTTTCGAGTTGACGCAGCTCGAGCGAGCGGAGGCCTTTGAGCGTCAGCCAGCGCAACTCGCCGCCGAGAACGACGAGGCCGAGCATGAAATTCTTGAGAATCCGGACGAAGAGATTGGGCCTGGCCGCGGCCGTGGCTCGGGGCAAGGGTCTCAGCTCCAGCCGGCAGGTGTTGGCCTCCGGGGGAAGTCCGGAATCTTTGTTGAACAACCGGTTGGTCTGCCCGGCCGAGGCAATGTGTACGCGTCTCGTCGCTTCGTCGGGCGGGGATTCCGTCGTATCGGTCGGTTTATGCTCATCCATGGCGTCGGACTCCGTCAGGGAAGCGTGTTGCGGGCGAACTGTCGGGCTGCTGCATACTCGTGTTTTCCAGGATATGGATGCGCGTATCCGGTGGGAAATCGAGTTCCAGCTTATCCGGTGGCAGTTTTTCCGGTAGCTGTTGCAGTTTTTTGATCTGGAGAATGGCCTTTTCCTCCGGCTCCCGGGTCATCCGGATGCGTTCGGGGATTCCGGCCGCCTCGGGCACCTCGCCGCTGAATTCGAGATGCCAGGACTCTGGTCCCGGCGTATCCAGGGCGATGGGGCGCCCGGAGAAATCGAGCTGTACGGTCCAGGTCTGGCCTTCGCCGGCGAAGGCGTAGCTGTAGCCACGCTCGGGCAGCAGCCGGTGCGAGACGTAGGTGGCGGGGAACAGACTGTCCCAGCGTCCGTTGAGCAGCCTGGCCAGCTCGTCGAGCGTGAAGGGGAGCCGGATGCCGAAAGCGGCCATGCCGAGTTTGCTGTCCTTGTGGACAAAGGCGGTTTTTTTATCCGGAACATAGGCGGTGAAGCCGACCTGATCCTCTCGCCACAAGGCAATGAGCTGTCCGATGCCAGCCTGAAGATCGAGGCGCAAGGGGTAGCCGATGTTTCCCCAGAAGCGGATGACAACGCGATTGCTGCCTTCGGGGCCCGCGTAGTGCAGGGAAGCCGTCGGGGTGAAGGCCGGGGCGGAATCCCTGCCGCGTGCGCCGTCGATGAAGCGCTTCCATGTTTCGGCCGGCCCGGGCACGGCTGCCTGTCCGGCGTCGGGCTTGGGGCCTGGAGCGCAGGCAACGGGCAGGCAGAGCGTCGCGAGAAGCAGGGTCAGGAGGAATCGCCGGATCCGCGACCGTACGCGTAGCCGCTGGCAGGGTGCTGTCATAGGGATTCCAGTTTTTTCATGATCCTGGACTTGTCGTCCGGATTGAACTGCAGGGCCTTTGTATATCCTTTTCGAGCCTCATCGCGACGTCCGGCCCTGGCGGCGATGTCGCCGTAGTGCTCCCAGATGATCGGGTCTTTGTCGGCGTTGGTGACGGCGCGGAGAATTTCTTCCCAGGCCAGCTCGATCTTGCCCTGCCGGTAATAGACCCAGGCCAGGGAATCCTGGATATAGCCGTTGTCGGGTTTGGCCTTGAGGGCTTTTTTGATAAGGATGTGCGCCCGGTCGAGGTCTTTGTTCGCGTCGGCGAGGGAATAGCCGACGTAGTTCATGGCGTCGGCGTGATCGGGATTGCGGGCGAGGATGCCTTCCATGAGTTGCATGGCCTCGTCCTTGTTTCCGCTTTTATCGCTGACGATGCCCAGATGAAAAAGCAGATCGATGTCGTCCGGCCACTGTTTGAGCGCTTCTTTGAGAATATCTTTGGACCGGGCGTAATCCTTTTTTTCTTCGAGCAGGCTGGCTTCCAGGGTCCAGAAGTCCTTTTGCCCAGGGTAGAGCTTGCGGCCGTTTGCCGCGAGCCGGAGCGCCTCCTCGGGTTGGCCGGTATCGAAGAGCAGGTGGGCCTTGAAGCGCAGGGCGCGGTCGTGGAAACGGCTGTGCTCCGGTATGGTATCGAGGTAAGAGAGCGCTTTGGTGAAATCCTTGCGGTTCTTGAAGGTGAGCAGGGCGAGATAGAAGCGGATTTCGTGTGCGTCGGGGTTGCTGTCGAGTACGGGCAGCAGCAGCCGTTCCGCATGATCGGAAAAACCCTGGTCGACGAACAGCGTGCCGGCGCCGAGCAGGAAGCTCGGGTCTTTCGGACCTTGCTGGGCCAGAGAAAAAGCCTTGGCCGGGTTGCGCAGTTTGAGGTTGAGGTCGATGAGCCGGAGCCAGAGTTCGTTGCTGCTTTCGCCCAGTTTGAGGATGCGCGCGTAGACCTGCTCTGCGGCGGCGAAATTTTTATCGAGTTCGTAGAGGTAGGCGAGCTCGGCCCAGGCCTCGACGATTTTCGGGTCGCTGTTGACGACCTTGTGCAGTTGGGCAATGGCTTTGGAACGCTGGCCCATGCCTCCCAGGGCCTTGGCCAGGAGAAAGGAGACGGTCGGGGTTTGTTTGGCGGCGGGGATGTCGGAAAGAATCTCAAAGGCCTTGGCGAACTCTTCGTTTCCCAACAGCATTTCGGCGACTTTCTGGCGTATGGAAACGTCCGCGGGGTTTTTCTTCAGATAGGCCTTGATCAGGCGGAACGCATCATCGACGCGCTTATCGGTGAGATAGACCTCGGCCAGCAACAACTGCAGTTCCTGGTTGTCCGGATATTTTTTCAGACCGGCCTCGAGGACGGTCCTGGTCTCGGCCGGCTGGCCCTGGTTCCAGTAGAACGTCGCCGCTTCGTAATAGATATCTGGAGAGACTTCGGTCTTGAGCAGCTGATCCAGGGCGTATTTGCCGACGTCGCCGTCCTGCGTGCGCTTGGCGTCCTCCAGCAGCAGATAGTAGTAGGTGGCCTTGGCCTCCGGGGATAATTCCCAGGTGACGGAATCGGCTTTTTTGGATTTCAACGGCGCGCAGGCGCAAAGCGCTCCGAGGAGCAGGCAGGTCACGGAACGAAAAAAACAGGGAGATAAGCGCATAAGAGCATATCCATTATGACAGAAGTTACGCCAGCGGGCGCGCGGGTATTCCTTGTTCCGGCCCGGGCCGGCGCGCGGTGGAGGGCTGGCTGCGCGTTCGTCGATGCCTCCGGGCGGAGGTCGTTGCGCGTCGCCATAATACTGCGATGCGAAAAATTGGCAACTCAAACCTCGACCGGCCAGGCGGCCCGGCCCCCCCCCGGAGCGGCTAATCGCTTTTATCGATCCAGTCCTCGGAGAAGTCGCTGATCCGCTGCGAGAGATGTGCCCGGAGCTTGTGGAGGAGCCGGTGTTCCAGCTGCCGGACACGCTCCCGGGTTATGCCATACTTTTCGCCGATTTCTCGCAGGGTGGCCGGTTGATCGGCCAGGAGCCGTTCCTCCAGGATGTCAATTTCCTTGTCGCTCAGTTCGGGAATGATGGTTTCAAGATGCTCCCGGATGGCCTTGGCGATTTCCTCTTTGGCCAGGGTTTCCTCGATGCCGGGCCCAGTGGCGGGAAGGACGTCCAGGCGGGTGGTCTGCGAATCGTCGCTCAGCGTATGATCCAGGGAAACATCGCCCCCGCCCATGCGTTGCTCCATTTCCTGAACCTGACTTTCGGGGACGTTGAGCGCCTGGGACAGGGTCGAGGCGTCGGGGGCGAAGCCCAGGGACTCCAGCCGCTGCCGTTCCTTGCTCAAATTGTAAAACAGCTTGCGCTGGGCCTGCGTGGTCCCGAGTTTCACCATCCGCCAGTTATCCATGATGAACTTGAGGATAAAGGCCTTGATCCAGAACGAGGCGTAATAGGAAAATTTGATCCCTTTTTCAGGATCGAACTTCTGGACGGCGCGCATCAGGCCGACATTGCCCTCCTGGATCAGGTCGAGCAGGTTTTGCATCCAGCGGCGCTGGAAATCCATGGCGATTCGGACGACCAGGCGGAGATGCGAAGAGACCAGCCGGAAGGCAGCCGCCTGGTCGTTGTGTTCGATCACCCGGCGCGAGAGTTCGTATTCCTCGTCCGGGCCGAGCATGGGAAAACGGCTGATTTCCCGTAGATAGAGCCGCAGGGGATCATGAACGACTCCCTGTACGGGCGGCGCCACGTACGGCATGGGCAGGTTCCGCCGGTCGTCCTGAGCGGCGTCGTTGCCGGACTCGTCTTCGAAAACGTCGGCATCGTCGAGCGTCATTTCGTCGTCGATGTCGCGTTCGACAGGGGGATCGTGCGGTTCGGAAGGCATTTGTCCGGTGTTCGTGTCCAGGTTCGTCGTGTATTTGAGAAAACGCGGCTGCCGGCCGCAATGACTCCGAAGTATTACCTTCTACATTTTTTATTTGTCCTTTTCAATGATTTTCAGTACAGGAAGCGGACCGTTACGGTCGCCGGTCGCCGACAGGAAACATTTGCTGCATCATGCTGACGCGGTGCTGGCAGGTGCAGACGTGATCGGTCGCCGAGGCATTCAGGAGTGATTGATGCTGGATTTACGTACTGCGCTTGCAACGCCCGAGATTCTTTTGCTTGACGGGGCCATGGGCACCCGACTTCAGAGCTGGGGATTGCCCCCTGGCGAGTCACCGGAACATTTTTGCCTGGCCAGGCCCGATCTGCTGCACACCATCCATACCGACTACGTCGCGGCAGGCGCCCGGATCATCAGCACCTGCACCTTCGGAGGAACGCGGTTCAAGCTTGGAGCGGACATCGACGTCGTCGCCTTCAACCGACGCATGGCCGGCCTGGCGCGCGAAGCGGCCGGGGACAAGGCCTGGGTGGCCGGAAGCGTCGGGCCAGGCGGCCATTTTGTCGAGCCATTGGGTGCGCTGAACTTTGTCGAGCTGGTCGAGGCCTTCAAGGAACAGATCCGCGGCCTGGAGCAGGGCGGAGCGGATTGCATTCTGGCCGAAACGCAGTTCGATCTGGCCGAGGTGCGGGCTATCGTACTCGCGGCCCGCGAAACGACCTCCCTGCCGGTCATCGTGTCCATGACCTTCGAGCAGGGTGTCAGTCTGACCGGGAGCACGCCGGAAATTTTTCTGGAAACCATGCAGAACATGGGCGTGGACGGGATTGGCGTGAATTGCAGCGCCGGCCCCCTGGACTTGCTCGGCGTGGTTCAGACCATGGTCCCGCTGCTGGATGTGCCGCTCTTCGTCTATCCCAACGCGGGCCTGCCCGAACTTGTGGACGGGCAGACCCGCTTTTCCCTGGATCCCGAAGGCTTCGCGACGCAGATGCTCGCCGTTGCCGAGGCCGGGGCAAAGGTGCTCGGCGGCTGCTGCGGCACCACCCCGGAGCACATTGCGGCACTGGCCCGCGTCATGGCGGGGCGCAGGGTGCACGCGCCTGCCAGCCGGCCAGCCGCGAGTCTGGTGCTGACATCCCGAAGTCGCATCGTCCGCGTGGGGTTCGACCAGCCCTGCCTCCTGGTGGGCGAGCGCATCAATCCCACCGGCAAGAAGGCCCTGGCCGCGGAGCTTCAGGCCGGGGCATTCCCCCTGGCCCTTCGTTTTGCCGAAGAGCAGATCGAGCAGGGCGCCCGGGTTCTGGACGTGAACGTCGGAGCGCCGCAGGTGCAGGAGACCGTGGTTCTTCCTGCGCTGGTCAAGGAGCTGGTGGCGCGTTACCAGTGCCCGCTGTGTCTGGATTCCTCGCAGCCTGAGGCCGTCGAGGCGGCGCTGGGCGCCTGCCCGGGGTCGCCGCTGGTTAACTCCATCAGCGGTGAACCCGGACGCATGGAACGCCTTGGCCCCGTATGCCGGAAGAGCGGCGCGCCGTTCATTCTGCTGCCCCTGCGCGGCGCGGATCTGCCGGTGACCAGCGCGCAGCGCATTGCCATTATCGAGGACATGCTGCAACAGGCCCTGGATATGGGCATTCCCCGGCGCCTGATCATGGTCGACGTTCTGGCCCTGACTGTTTCCTCCAAGGCCGAGGCCGCGCGCTACTGCCTGGAGACCATCCGCTACTGTCGCGAACGGCTCGGGCTGCCTGCGATTCTCGGGCTGTCGAACATTTCCTTCGGTCTGCCTGCGCGCGAGCTGCTCAATACGACGTTTCTGGTCATGGCCATGGCCGAGGGGCTGTGCGCCTGCATTGCCAATCCCTCGTCCGCGCGTCTGCGGGAGAATCTGGCGGCCGCAGAGGTGCTGCTCGCGCGTGACGCCCGGGCGGAGGTCTTTATCGCCGGCTATAAGGACTGGCGGCCGGGCGAGGCCGTCGTCCGCGCGGTGGAACATCGCGAGCTGCCGGGCACGCAGAAGGCCTCCGGGCTGCGCGAGGCGGTGATCGTCGGCGACCGCGACCGCATCTGCGCGTTGCTCGACGCCGAGCTGGATAAAGGCGCCACGCCCTACGATCTGCTCGATACGCAGCTCATTCCGGCCATGACCGAGGTGGGTGACAAGTACGAGCGCAAGGAGTATTATCTGCCGCAGCTGCTGCTCTCGGCCGAGACCATGCAGCGCGCCTTCTCCCGATTGCGTCCGTTGCTCGAACTTGAGCGCAAGGGGCAGGATCAACCCGTGATCGTCATGGCCACGGTCGAGGGCGACATCCACGACATCGGCAAGAATATTGTCAGCCTGATGCTCGGCAATCACGGATTCCGGGTCGTCGACCTCGGCAAGGATGTCCCTGCCGCGCGGATTGCCGAGGCGGTGCAGGAGCACGACGCCCGGCTCGTCGGGCTCTCCGCGCTGATGACTACGACCATGGTCCGCATGGAAGACGTGATTCTGGCGTTGCGCGAGCGGGCCTTGCCGGTACGGGTGATGGTCGGCGGCGCCGTGCTCACCGAGGCGTGGGCGCGCTCGATCGGCGCCGACGGCTACGCCCCCGACGCCGTGGCGGCGGTGCGCCTGGCCAAACGATTGCTGGACGAACGACAGGGCGTATCCGCACCGGCCGGCGAGTCCGGGGAGTGAATATGAGCTGCGAGCTACGCCCGGACGCCTGTTCGCCGCATTATGGCCTGCGCAGTGGAGGAATACCGATGTCCGTGAGCGTACCCCGCCTTGTCGTGCTTGTGCTGGCGGCGCTGTGTCTGCTGGCGCCGTCGCCGTCGCTCCAGGCAGCGGACAGACCGGCCGAAGTCACCCCGATGGATCTTTTCCGCATCATCAACGGCGGGCGCGACCGCGTCGTGGTGGTCAGTTTTTTCGCCACCTGGTGTCCGCCCTGCCTGATGGAGATACCCGGGCTCATGGAACTGCGCCGGCGGCATCCGGAATCGGCGCTCTATCTCGTGGGGATTTCCTTTGACAGCGATTCCGCGGTTGTCGAGAAGTTCCTGCAAAAGAATCCGCTGAACTATCCCGTAAAGATGGGGACGGCTGACGTGGCGCAGGCTTTCCAGGCCTTCGGGCTGCCCAAGTTACTCGTGTACGGCAAGGGGGGCGTGCTGGCGCTCAATCATGATGGCTTTCTCTCCGAGGACGATCTGCGCAAGGTGGTCGATCCTCTGGTCGCCCGATGAGCGCGGCAGTGCGGGGCCACTACATCCGCAAGGCCCGGGTGCAGGACGTCAAGACCATTCACGGCCTGTTGATGCACTTCTACAAGCTGGGCCTGCTGCTGCCCCGCTCGTACAACGAACTCTACAGCCATTTGCGCGATTTTTTTGTCGTGGCCCCGTTCGCAGGCGGCCCGGTCGTCGGCTGCTGCGCGCTTTCGATTACCTGGGAGGATCTGGCCGAAATCCGTTCCCTGGCCGTTGCCGAGACAATGCAACGGCAGGGCTGGGGGAAACGTCTGGTCGAGGCCTGCCTGAGCGAGGCCGTGACCCTGGGGCTGTACCGCATCTTCGCCCTGACCTATCAGGTCGATTTTTTCGCCAGCCAGGGCTTCGAGGAAGTCAGCAAGGACGTCCTGCCGCAAAAGGTCTGGTCCGACTGCATCAAGTGCCCGAAATTTCCGGAATGCGATGAGATCGCTATGGCCATGGATTTGTAGACGGCGCCGCTTGTTGCTGCTCCTCTTAACCCTTCTCCCTTCGGACCCAGGGCGATGCCCTGGGCTATATTCCATCGCACCTTCGGCGCTCGTTGCTCCCGTTACCAAGCCCTGAAAGGGCGACAGAGTATAGCCCGGGGCATCTCCCCGGGCTTTGTGCATCGGCTTAACCTTCTCCCTTTGGCCCCAGGGCGATGCCCTGGGCTATATTCCATCGCACCTTCGGCGCTCGTTGCTCCCGTTACCAAGCCCTGAAAGGGCGACAGAGTATAGCCCGGGGCATCTCCCCGGGCTTTGTGCATCGGCTTAACCTTCTCCCTTTGGCCCCAGGGCGATGCCCTGGGCTATATTCCATCGCACCTTCGGCGCTCGTTGCTCCCGTTACCAAGCCCTGAAAGGGCGACAGAGTATAGCCCGGGGCATCTCCCCGGGCTTTGTGCATCGGCTTAACCTTCTCCCTTTGGCCCCAGGGCGATGCCCTGGGCTATATTCCATCGCACCTTCGGCGCTCGTTGCTCCC
>CAZGAH010000032.1:0-30186 GCA_964523295.1 uncultured Desulfovibrionaceae bacterium
AGAATCACACCTAAAAGCAAGGGCTATTTTTGTCCGAAAATCTCCACGCACTATAATGGGCGGCGAGTTGCAGCGCGATGGTCGCAAAACGTTCCTTGTCGCCGTCAAGGTGCGAACGGATCAAGGATTTGATTTGTTCAGCGGTCGCCATGGCTGCCTTTCCAGAAAACACTGTATATACTCTTATACTATCCATTCTTAGTGAAAAAGTCCAGAAAAACAACTCAAATTCCGACATGCTGTTATCTGATCCAGCCCCAAAAGCGCATCAGGCCAGCTGCCGTACGCGCGCCTGAGGCAGCACCGCCGGGCAAGTGCGCCGGTCCGCAGCTCAGGCGGACGAACGTGGCGCGTCCTGCTTGCCTTTTTCAGGAAAAACCCGTTAGACGTATCCCTCAATGGGCTTTCGCTTCGCTCCAGAAGACTGGGGCTTGACCGCGGGACAAGGGAGACGACATGCCCGGCCTTCTGAAGCGATGGGGAGGGACGTTGCTGCGCCAGTCCAGCCTGCGGTTGCTGCTGGTTTTTCTGGCCTCGCTGGCGCTCATCGTGCTGCTGGTCCTGTTTTTTTACCGGGCCACCGCGCTCAGGGCACGGGCCGCGCAGGCGAATATGCTCACTTCGTACTGGACGCTCGTACTCGAAAATCAGGAAAAGCACTGGCAGCAGCAGGCCCATCACATCGCCACGCGCCCGGACCTTTCGCGGTTTTTGCAGCAAGCGCCGGACAGCTGGGCCGAGGGGGCCGGGTTTCTGCAATCGCTGGGCGAAGACCCGCATTTCGCCACCCTGATCATCCGCACGCGCGACCGGCGAGTATTGTTCGCCGCCGAAGGCCTCGGTCACGAGCTGGCCGTACTGGACTGCCAAACCCTGCCCTGGTGCTACGATGCGGAGCGAAAGCGCCTGTATCGGGTGTATTCCGAACTGGTCTGGGCCGGGAGCATGGGCATGGTGGTGCTGGAGCTGTGGCGCGAGCTGGATGATGCGCTGTTGGCGAAGGCTGCCAATCCTGATGTCTCGCTTCAGCTGCTGTGGCAGAACACAGTGGTTGCCCGATCACCCGGGGCTGCGACGCATCGCACTGCGTCGGGCGGATATTCCGACGGCGTGGGCGGCGTCATTCCCCTTCCTGACGCCGGGGGATTCGGTCCGGCGCTCGCGGTTGAAAGCCGGGCATTGACTATTATCTCGGCAAGGGAGCTGGCGGGCGCGAGTGCGCTGGCGCTGGCGGGCGTCGTTGTCTGCATGTGGATCGCCCTGGGCATGTGGCAGCTCCGGCTGGCCAGACGGCTGATGGCCCTGGCCGAGGCCTCGCGCCGCTTCGTCGCGGACTATCGCGATACGCCCGACGTTTGCTGCCAGCTGGAGCGGGCGCGGACCGCGAGCGGAGATGAAATCGACGCCGTGGCCAATGCCCTGACGCAGCTGACGCGGGCCGTGGTCGAGCGCGACGGGGAGCGGCAAGAGCGCGAGGCGCGACTGGCCGGGAGCGAGGCCCGGCTGCGGGAAATCGCCGCCGTGGTCGGTGTCGGACTTTTTGTGGTCGACGCGCAGCACCGCTTCAGCTTTGCAAACGTCGCCGCGGAAACGCTGCTGGGCTGGGAGCCGGGGGAACTGCTCGGCCGGAACGCCCATGAGGCCATGCACAGCCGGCTCCCCGCGGGGAAACACCACGACCTGGAGCATTGCCTCGTACACCAGGCCTTGCAGACGGGGGAGCCCGGCCAGAGTCTGGCGGAATGGCTGGTCCGGAAAGACGGCACGCTCTTTCCGGCCTCGATGTCGGTGCGGACGATCCGCCACGACCAGCTCGTGACCGGCGCGGTCGTCGCCTTCGTGGACGAGACGCAGCGTCGGGACATGGAAGAATCCCTGCGTCGGAGCGAGGAGCGGCTGCGCCTGGCAATGGCTGCGGCCCGGATCGGCGTATGGCACTACGAGGCGACAACCGACGCACTGCACTGGAATCCCGAGGCAGCGGCCTTTTTTGGCGCCTCGTCAGGCAGTACGCAGGGGAGCCTGGCCGAATTTCTGGACCCGATTCATCCTGCCGACCGTCCGCTCGTCCACGAGGCCCTGCGCGCCGCACCGTGCAGCCAGGACCCGGAAAATGCCTTTCAGGTTGAATACCGTATCCTGGGCCGCGACGGCGAGGAACGCTGGATACTGCTCACAGGCAAACGCTGCCTGCGCACAGCAGCCGGGCTGACGCGCCTGCGCGGTGCTGCCGTGGACATTACGGAGAGCAGACGGGCAGCCGAACGCTACGAGGCGATTATCCGCACCGCATTGGACGGTTTTCTGCTCGTCGACCTGCAGGGCCGCATCATCGAGGTCAACGAGGCCTATTGCCAGTTGACGGGCTATTCCCGGGCCGAATTGCTGGGCATGGGCATCGCAGACGTCGAGGAAAACGAGAATCCTTCGGAAACGGTTGCCCACTTCCGTCAGATCATGAGCAAGGGTTCTGAAAGGTTCGAGACCCGGCATCGAGGCAAGGACGGATCCCTGATCGAACTGGAGGTCAGCGCGCAATACCTTGCCGCGGACCAGCGCATCTGCTCCTTTGTGCGCGACAATACCGCGCGCAGACTGGTCGAGGAGACCCTGCAACGCGCCGCTCGCGCCGCCGAGGCCGCCAGCAGGGCCAAGACCGAGTTCCTGGCTGCCGTCAGTCACGAGATACGCACGCCCATGAACGCCATCATGGGTCTGTCCTATCTGGCCGTGCACCAGAATCCCGGACCCCGGCCCGCCGAGCACCTGCAGCGCATCCAGACGGAAACCAGACGGCTGCTCGGCATCGTCAACGACATCCTGGACTACTCCCGGAGCGAGGCCGGACGCCTGGCGCTGGAGTCCGTGCCCTTTATTCTGGACGACGTCTTTGCCGCAACCGACAGCCTGATGCGCCCCAAGGCCGAGGAAAAGGATCTGGAACTTTCCTTTGTCCTCCCGTCCCCGCCCCTGCCGACCCTGGACGGCGATCCGTCGCGTCTGGGCCAGGTGCTGCGTAATCTCATCGACAACGCCATAAAATTCACGGATCAGGGGAGCGTCCGGGTCAGCGTTCACGAGCTGGCGAGGGAACCGGGCAGGCTGCACTGCGAGTTCAGGGTCGCCGATACGGGCATCGGCATGGATGCCTCCTCGCAGTCCTGGCTCTTCGATACCTTTTCGCAGGGCGACGCCTCGACCTCGCGCCGCTATGGCGGCCTGGGCCTGGGCCTGGCCATATCCCGGCGCCTGGTGCAGATGATGGGCGGCGCCATCCGGGTGAAAAGCGAGCCCGGACAAGGGAGCGTGTTTTCCTTTACGGCCTGGTTCGGCCTGGCCCGCGAATCGGGTACGGGCCGGAACAATGGGCACCGACGCGTGATCTCCGTCCTGGTGGCCGACGAGGACGCAGCCCAGCGCGAGGAACTGTCCCGCCAGCTCGCGGCCTTCGGCTTTGCGGTGTACGCGGCGGTTTCGTCCGCGGAGTGCCTGGACGTTCTGGAGCACATCAAGACCGCCACCGGGCGATGCTGCGAACTGCTGCTCCTGCACCGGCTTCTTCCGGATATGGGCGGAGAGGAGACGGCGCAGTCCGTTCTCGATCGCTGCGATCCAGAGGCGCGTCCCGCGATCTTCCTGCTGGTCGATCCGGCCGACCCCGAGGCCGACCACGGGCGTACGGCGCAGCACATCGAGGGCGTGCTCTCCCGACCGGCGCCTCCGGAGCAGCTTTTCGAAATCGTCATGAAAGTTTTCGGTCGGCGTCCGGACCTGTTCGGGACGCCCCCGGCGCCGCTGGCGCCGGAGCAGGAGCGCCCTGCCGGGCAGACCGACATGCCCGCAAACGTCGGCCCGCCCCCTGATCCGGAACGCGTGCTCTCACTGATCCGCGAGCTGAACATGGCCCTGACCAACGACACCTACATCGACGAAGAACTGCTCGATGCCCTGGCTAAGGCCCTGGCCGGCGGCATGGCCGGTCGCGCGGAGCTGACCCGCCTGCGCAGGGCCGTGCTCTCGTTCTCTTACGACACCGCCCGATCGGCGTTGCTGGACCTGATCGCCGCCCTGGGCCTGTCCCCCCAGGAGGTGGACCCGGCGTGAACGATCTCACGAACGCAACGATACTTATCGTCGACGACCAGCCGCTGAACATCGACATCCTGGCCGTAGCGCTCAAGGACGAGTACCGCGTCAAGGTCGCCCTTAAGGGCGAGCGGGCAGTGCAGGTCGCAAGGACGCAGCCAACGGACCTCATCCTGCTCGACGTGATGATGCCCGGCATGGACGGCTTCGAGGTCTGCCGGCGGCTCAAGGCCGCCGAGGCCACGCGGGATATACCGATCATCTTCATCACGGCCAGGTCCCAGAGCCAGGACATCATCCAGGGCCTGAAACTCGGCGCCGTGGACTATATCTCCAAGCCCCTGACCATCCCCGTGGTCCAGGCCCGGGTGCGTACGCACCTGGAACTGCGTCGCAAGGAGCTGGCCCTGGAGCACGCACGGCGCGAACTGGAACGCCGCGTCGAGGAGCGCACGGCTGAGCTGGCCAAGGCCAATGCCCATCTCAAGCGCGTCGTCTCCCTGCTGGAAGAATCCAATGCCGGGCTCACTGCCAGCGAAAAACGCATCAAGGCCCTGCTCGACGCCCTGCCCGACCTGGTCGTCGTACTCGACGCCGACGGCCGCTACCTCGAAGCGCTCGGCTCGGAACTGATAAATCGATACGGCGCACAGGCAGAGGTACGCGGAAAACGACTGCATGAATACGTTCCGGCTGAATATGCCGACCAGGTGCTGAACAGCATCCGGCAGGTGCTGAAAACAGGTGAGACGCAGGCCCTCGAATACCGCATCGACACTCAGGCCGGCCCGCGCTGGTACGAAGGCCGGGCCGCGAGGCTGAGCCCGGAAACAGTCGTCGTCGTCGCCCGTGACGCCACCTGGCGCCGCGAGGCCCTCGAGGCCGTGCAGCGCAGCAGTCAGCTTTTCCAGGACCTCATGGACAATTCGCCGTCGCTCATCTTTCTCAGGGACCCCGAAGGACGCTTCATGCTCGTCAACAAGGGTTTCGAAACCACGTACGGGCTCCCCCTGGAGCAGATCACCGGCAAGACCGTGTTCGAGCTTTTTCCCCGAAAGCAGGCTGAACAGCTCTTTCACGACGATCAGGCCATCCTGAACGGCGGAAGGTCCCTGGTTGTGGAGGAAACGCTCGTCATCGCCGGACAGGAGCGCGTCTTCCATACCGCAAAATTCCCTTTGCGCGGGCCGAATGGACGGGTGGACGGCGTCTGCGGCATTGCCGCCGATATTACCGACCTGAAACAGGTGGAGCACAGACTCAGGCAGGCCAAGGAGGCGGCCGAGGCGGCCAGTCGCACCAAAAGCAGCTTTCTCGCCACCATGAGCCACGAAATCCGCACACCGCTGCACGGCGTTCTGGGCATGGCCCAATTGCTGGAAACAACCGACCTCGACGACACGCAGCACAGCTACCTGCACGACATCGAACATGCCGCCTCGAATCTGCTCAACCTGCTCAATCGCCTGCTCGATTTCGCCTCCCTGGAGGCGGGCAACACCGAACTGGCGGCCACGCCGTTCTCCCTGCGCTCGCAGCTGGAGCCCCTGGCCAGCGCCAGCCGCGAACAGGCCGAGGCAAAAGGATTGACTTTCGTCCTCACGGTCGCGCCCGAGGTGCCCGACTATCTTGTCGGCGATGCCGACCGGATCATGAAGGCGCTCTCGAGCCTGCTGGACAATGCCGTCAAATTCTCCGATCAGGGCCGGATCGAACTGAGCGTACGCTGCGTCCCCTCCGACCTGCCGCCCGGCGCGCCGTCCGAAGACCTGGCGGACGTCGGACTGCTGTTTGCTGTCCAGGATCAGGGTATCGGCATCGCCCCTGACATGCAGGAACACCTCTTCGATCCCTTCAGCCAGCTCGACGCCTCGTACACGCGCCGCTTCGGCGGCGCCGGCCTGGGGCTGGCGACGGCGCGACGACTTGTCGAACTCATGGGCGGCCAGATCGCACTGGAAAGCTCCCCGGGCCAGGGCTCGCTCTTCCTGTTTTCCGTCCGGTTGCCGCGCTATGCCGAGGCGGAAGAGCAGCGCCGATGCCCCGGCCCCTTGCCGGCCACGCTGCGAATCCTGGTCGTCGACCCCGCAGCCTCCAGCCGGGCAACGGCCATGCTGCTGCTGAGCTGGCTGGGACATGCGGCAACCGTCGTCGCCGACTGCCCGGAGGCCCTGCCCCTCCTGGAGGCGGGACACTGGGATTGCCTGCTGCTGGACACCGGACCAGGACAGCCCTGCGCTCTGGAACTCGTCAGCCACTTCCCGGCGGACATCGACGACCCGCAGCACAGGCCCCGGCTCATCGGCCTGATCGGCCCGGACAGCGCCGGGACGGACGAAAACCGACACCTGGCCGACGGCCTGGACGCCGTGCTGCAAAAACCCTTGCACCTGGCCCCCCTGCAACGGGCGCTGACCCCACTCCAGGTCTGAGGCTCCGGCGACGCACGCAACACGCGCACAGGCTAAAAAAACGCTAAAAATAATCTAGAAAAACTCTTGCTTTTTCCACACGTCCCGCTACAAGAAACGTCGGTTCCGTCGGCCTCGTCCGCGGAAGAGCGCAGGGCGATGTCCCCGCGATGTCTGCGCGATGTCGGGCGGGCTGTCCGGGCGGGGCTTGACAGAAGAGCGGTTATGCTTATGATTTCTCTGCGCCGCACGTGACGCGCCCCCGGGCGTTTCCGACGCCGCAGATGGAACCGGACCTTGCGAGGTGAAGACCATGCTTTCTTTTGCCGTTGAATTCGACCGCACGGGCGATGGCGGCTGGATCGCCCGCATCCCGGACGTACCCCAGGCCCAGTCCTACGGTCGCACTCCCGCCGAGGCCAAGGCCCGTGCCCAGGCCTACGCCCTGGCCACGCTCGACGAGCTGCTCGAAGAACCGCCTGCGCTGACGCCGCGACCGGCCTGACGCGCGGGCAGCGGCAAGTCAGCCCCCTGCCCTCCCCGCCTCCAGCGTTGACAAGACCGAAGGCTTGAGACCAGGGTCCGGCCATGACAGGTTCGGCACTTTTTTTTACGCCCGGCCGCGATGCGGCACCGCACAATGGCTGCCCGTGCGACGAGGCCGGCTGGTCCCTGGCCCTGGAGCACCCCGCCCGCGTGCATGTTGCCACCGACCTCGCGGAGGTTCCCTCGCTGTTGCAGACGGCGGAGCGCGCGGCCCGAGCGGGAATGTACGTTGCCTTCGCCGTTGCCTACGAGGCCGCCCCGGCCTTCGACCCCGCCCATACAGTCCGCAGCACGCCCGGCCTGCCCCTGGCCTGGGCCGCTGAGTATGCGGCCCCCGCGCCAGCCCCCGCGCCGGCCCCCGCGCCTTCCCCCTCGTCGGAAGCGCACTGGCGCCTTTCCGACTGGCGTTGCGCCGTATCCCGCCAGGACTACGACCAGGCCCTGCTGCGCATCCGCGAGGCCATACGCCAGGGCGAGACCTATCAGGTCAATTACACGGTCCCGTTTGACGCCGTGTTCTCAGGCTCGCCGCAGGCTCTGGCCCGGGACCTGGCCGCGCGACAGGGGCGCTGTTTCGCCGCCTGCCTCGAGCTCGGGCCGCTGACGCTCGTCTCGCTGTCGCCGGAGCTGTTTTTTCTCCGCCGCGGGCGTCAGGTTCTGGTCCGGCCCATGAAGGGCACCGCAGGTCGCGGACGTCATCTGGCCGAGGACGGGCAGCTGGCCGCGGCCCTGGCCGCGTGTCCGAAGAACCGGGCCGAGAATGTCATGATCGTTGATCTGCTGCGCAGCGACCTCGGCCGCGTGGCCGTGCCCGGCAGCGTGCGCGTTGACGCGCTGTTTACGGTCGAGCGCTACGCGACGCTGTTGCAGATGACCTCCAGCATCAGCGCGACGTTGCGCGAGGATGTTGACCTGGCCGGTCTGTTCGCGGCGCTTTTCCCGTGCGGATCGGTCACCGGCGCGCCCAAGATCCGCACCATGGAACTCATTGCCGCGCTCGAGGCCGCCCCGCGGGGATTCGCCTACGGCGCCATCGGCTTCCTGCTGCCCGGCGGCGACGCGATTTGCAATGTCCCGATCCGCACCATTGCCCTTGCCGGCGACCAGGCCCGCTTTTTTGTCGGCGGCGGCGTGACCCACGACTCCGTGGCCGCGGCCGAGTATGACGAGTGTGTGACCAAAATGGCCTTTCTCACCAGGCCGCCGCGCCGTTTTCGCCTCCTGGAGAGCCTGCTGCTGCGCGACGGCGCGCTCTGGCTCCTGGAGCGGCACCTGGACCGCCTGCGCGACTCGGCAGCCTGGTCCGGCCATGTCTTCCGCGAGGACCGAGTGCGCGCGACACTGGCCGGACTGGCAACGGCGCATCCGCAGGGTCGCTGGAAGGTCCGGCTGCTGCTCGATCCGGACGGAGCCCTGGAGACGCAGCTGCTGCCCCTGCCCGGCACCCGGCCGCGGCGGCCCATCCTCGGGCTGGCGCGCGAGCCGGTGTGCAGCGACGATCCGCTGCTGTTTCACAAGACCGACGCCCGCGGGACCTACGAGAGCGCTCTGGCCGCGGCGCCCGGTTGCGACGACGTCGTGCTCTGGAACGAACGCGGCGAGGTCACCGAAACCTGCCACGGCAATATCGTCCTGCGTCTGGACGGCCGTCTCTGCACCCCGCACCGCGACTGCGGCCTGCTGCCCGGCACGCTGCGCGCGGAGCTGCTGGACCGGGGCCTGCTCAACGAGCGTGTCGTCGCCGTCGCGGACCTGGCCCGAGCGTCCGCCCTGTGGATGATCAACTCGGTACGTGGCTGGCGGCGTGCCGCCCTTCGCCAGTCCGAATCCGACACTTGACGCCGATTTCCCATTGAATCGCAATGGGAATTGATATATGCAGGGGCTGCCGATTCGACGAGAATGCGATATTGCTCATGACACGCGCCGAGTCATGCCCGGGCATCCCGGATGCATGGCAGGGGGGGAGAAGGCGGCATGAAATCGCTTACGGCTCTGGATTGGAAGCTCTTTTTCGCCTTGGGAGACAAGACCCTGATGCTCTTTTTCATCGGGGGCATGGTGCTGCTGTTCCTGCTCTTCGTCCTGCTCCTGGCCCGGCGGACCTATGTTGTTTCCCGTTCGATCAAGGTCATCTGTAAATTTTTCACCACGCAGGCCATTCGCAACAATCCCGTGCTGCGCAGCCAGTGGGAGAGCTATTCGACGACCTTCATTCACGACATCCACAAGAACTACCGCACCACGCACGACGCAGCCCTTTTCTTCAACAACGAGACCATCCTGCCCAAGGCGCTCAGACTGCGCTGGTGGATGTTCGCACCGAACATCTTTTTCTTTCTCGGCCTGTGTACGCTCGTGCTCCAGATCGTCTACGCCTTTGTCGCTTTCGATATCGGCTCGCAGGAAAGCATTCTGGAGAGCGTCAAGATTGGCTTCCTGGCCGTGTGCAACGGGCTGATCGGCCTGCTGGCCGGGATTTTTCTGACCCTGACCGGATTCGCCTTTGTCCGGGCCATGGTCGCGAGGCTGCAAACCCGGCTGCGCGTCCTGGCGAACAAATTGAACTCCCTGTTCAAGATATCCACGCTGGAAGAGCGGCAGCTCACGCTGCAATTTTTCGAAAAATCGCTGCACGATACGTTCCTGCGCCTGCTGCAGGGCGAGGGCACGGATGCCGTGCCGCCGGCCCGGGTCTCGCGCGAGCTGCTTGGAGCTTTGCGCGTGCAGACAAGCTATCTGGAGCAGATCGCCAAAAACCTGGCCGCCCGCAAGCCTCAGGAAGAAGTCGTGGACCGGCTGGCCCAGCGCATCGGCGAGACCGTCAGCACGGCGCTACGCAAGAATCTCGAAGAGCTGCACGCGTCGCTCCAGACCCTGCAACACCATGCAGACAGCCCCGAACAACAACTCTCGCACCAGGACATCACCCGCCTGCTGACGGGCATCCACCAACTGCTCGCCAAAGCCAACGACAATCTGACGAGCACGCTGCAAAGCCAGCTGGACCGCTTTTCGACAGCGCTCATTGACCATAACAACCGGATCCCGCAATAGGAGGCGCACCCGGCCCGGCGCCGGGCCGGTATCCGGCACAAATTGTTCAGGCTGATCGATCCGGGGGGGGGCAGCAGAGAGCCGCCTGCCAGATTGCTCCCTGCGCAAAGGATGGGGGGCGTAGGATGGTCGAGATGCGGCTGGCAGTCCCAGTGTAGGCGGACAATGCGTTCGAGCAGACTGCGCGCAAATAGGGATGAGAAAAGATCAAGAACTACATATGATAAAAATCATCCGCGAAAAAACTTAATCAAAAGCATAATCAAATAAAATCATGTAAATAAATCACAGATGTAAAAAAACAGACAGCTTTCGACAAAACACAAGCATATAAATGTGATTACTTGGCTTTTATCGATGATTTGAATTCGTTTTTGGATTCGTTAATGCTTTGAACAATCTCTTTTTTGAAATCTTCTCGGCTGATTGCCTCTTCGAGCATCAATAACAACTTATCAACTGTAACACCAACAGTAATTGCACCAACAATTCCTCCTATAGCGGCGCCCACTGCTGTTCCTGCTCCAGGGATGATCGATCCAACGGCAGCTCCAACGGCAGCCCCCCCAGCTGCACCAGCGGCTCCGGCGCCGGCCTTCCCAGCGATTACCTTGCCCAATGCTTTTGCAGCCATTTTAATAGTGCCCTTGAGCATGATTTTGTTAGCAATTTTTTTAGCGATTATTGCAGACAGAACACCTCCAGCCAGGGTACCTGTACCAGAGCCAAGCAGTCTTGCATTGAAGGTCAAATGATCTTCGTAATCAGTAAGATTCTGAATAGACTTAACTTTAGTTGTAATTTTATATTTTTTAATCGGTTCTTGAATAGCACTTTTTGAAAGTAATTTTTTTACTTTGTTATCAAATTCAATTTCTATTTGTTCATTATTCGAATAAAATTCCTGAAGTGCATGAGTGAGACCTTCGAAAGGATTATTCAGCTGCATATGCTCTTCAAATTTTTCTGCAAGATAACTTTCTAATTCATTAAGTAATAATTTTGCAATTCGAGAGTATTCACCAGCCAGACTATAATACCAGTCCAAGTAAGAATCAACATTGAGTAACATTTTATCGTATGCACGATCTATTTCCAGCTCAAACTTTTTATTTTCAAGCTCAATTCGTTGAAAAAATTCTCTTTTATACGATTCAATTGCTTCTAATGTGCCTTCTTTGTATAGCTTGTCTCCAATTTGCTCAACGCTTGTTGTAACAATACGCTCAATTTTTTTACGAGATTCAGCAATTTGAGGATTATTAGACAATGCAATTTCGAAATAATAAAATAGCGGAACGTAAATAAAAATACTAAAGAAAACAAAAACCGCAACAGGAAAAGCCAGAGAAGCCCCCCTGGTTGGCAAATTGATATCGGTGTCAAATGGCAAGAAAATTCGTTTAAGTTCGCGGATGGGAACAATCAGAAAAGTAAAACAAAGAAAAACGTTATAATATATAAAAACTGAACCCAAAAAAGAAACTGTTAGGTTAATGATATCAAAACTTGTAGAAATTTGAGAAATGGTGTAATATTTTAGACCTTCAATAAATGAAGCGTAGTTTGAAATTTCAAATATCAAATCGCTTCCATTAAAATTGTGATAAAAACTTCTCTGATGTTCAACTGCATCAGAAAGAGTTTCAAATGATTGCGAGCTGCCAAATATTACAAAAACAAGCAGGGAAATAATGCCCATGGTCAATGCACAAAACAATCGAGCCGAAGAAAGAGCAAAAGAAACAGCGATAAAGGTTTTAATTTCTTTGGACAAATATTTAAGTGCAGCCACATAATATAATTTAAAAATTGGAATCGAAATAAGTAATAACATCCATTCTGAAAAGGTATATTTATATAAAACTAACAAAATAAAAACTGAAGAAACAAGAGACCATGCCGTCCAAAATATATATCTGATTAAACGACCAGAGCAAAATCTGAAAATAAAACCGCGCGAAGTAAAAATATGCATTAAACGTATTTGCCGTATGGTGCTGGCGTACATGCTTGCTGCAACCAAAGGAATGGCAAAAATATAGATACAAAGAACGTCAAACCATAAGGAAAATGAAAGAAATGAAATGGATAAAATAAATAAAATTAATATGACAAACAGAGAAGAAAAGCAAAATAAACAACCCGGTAAGTTTGCCATTTCCAAGGCTGTGCTTTTTTCTGCTTGATCTGGAATCTGGTTTTCCATCAATTCTCATCCATTGGATTTTAAATTGCGATGAAAAACTATATTAAAAATTGAAACTTAAAATTTAACAAAAAATATATAAAATATTAAGCAAAGAAAGAATAATAGATGGCAGTTAAAATTAAATACTCTTTTGATTGAATATAAGCACTCACAACTCCCCTTTCTTAACTATCATACCACCTCCCCCTCAAATTGCCGCCCTCTCCATTCCACCTCTTTTGGCTCCGCTACGCGCACCGTGAACAGGATTGCGTCGTCGCCGTCTTTGGTTATCCGTTGGCTGGGGTGCCAGAGGGTTTCGCTGACGTATTCTTGTTTACGGCCTCTTCCATCCGGTCGGCGTCAGCAGATAGCGGCCCGCAGTTTTCAGTTGCTGCAGCACGAGTCGCCAGTCTTCGTCGTGGCGGAGCGTTTTGAGGCAGCGCAGGTAGCGGACGCGGGCGGCTTCGTCGTATTGGTTCAGGATGGCGGCCCAGAGGGTGTCGTCGACGTTGTAGACGCGCTCCGGCGCCAGGCAGACCGGGATGACGGATTCCGGCGGGAGGGCCAGGTCGGTGGCTGCCGCGACGACCGCGGCGGCGATGTTGGCGGCCTTTCTGTTGTCCGGGTCGCGCAGGTCGTAGGGTGGGGACCACTCGCGCGGCGGGCGCAGGCGGTCGATGTGGGTGAGCACGCCGAGCAGCGGCGGCGGGCGGCGGGAAAGGTCGGTCATGAACCAGGCCCGGACCTGGTCCAGGCACTCGCGCTCGGGCTGCCGGTCCGGCCGGTTGGCGGCGCTTACCCAGAGTATCAGATCGGCCTGCGATACGGCCTTTTGCAGCGAGGTCGGGGAAAACAACGCGGAATCGCAGCCTGGCGGATCGAATATCAAGGCCTCCTCGTGTCCGTCCCGAAGCAGCCGGTAGGGCGCCAGTGCGTCGGTCGTTCCGGGCAAAGCATCGGTGGCCGCGGTCAGCTGGCCAAAAAGGGCGTTGACGAGGCTGGACTTGCCGACGTTGGACCGACCGAGCAGCAGGATGCGTAGCGGCTCCTCTGCGGCCGCGCGACTGGCTTGCGCGGCATCGGCCTCCTGTCTGTCCCTGACTGACTGCCCGGTCGTCTGCGCCCCGGGCTCCTCGTCGCCGAGAAGAACCTGCCCGCTGTACAACTCGATGGCGTGATAGCCGACCTTGCGGACGTATTCTTGCAGCAGCCAGCGTTTGACTCTGTCCAGGCCGTGATCCATGATCAGGTTGCCGGCTGCGCGGCGCAGCTCGCTGAACACGGCCGTCTCCGGAAAGATCAGTACGCGGCCGATCCGGAACCAGCGTTCGTTCTGCGTATACAGCATCCGCCAGCGATTCAGTTCGCAAAGATTCGCCAGCGTCAGCCGATGGCTGAAGGGCACGTTGGCGACGATCTCCTGGCGCAACTCGCGGCTGGCCTTCTCGACGATGACCAGCGCGTGCGGCACGGTCAGCTCGAGCAACGGCCGCTCCCGACCGGGATAGTAGCAGCGGGCCACGCGTTCGAGGGTGTCGCGTCCAAGCAAGGCCAGGCGCTCGACATCGTCCAGCGGCCACTCGTCCGGCGAAAGCTGCGTGGCCATGTTTTCCACCTCGGCCCAACACGCCGCAGCCGAGGGCGGCCAGTTGCCGTCCGGGAGCGTAGCCGGCAGCGCGATGGCGTCCCGTTCGCGCCGGGCCTGCACCCGATGCAGCCAATACCCGGCCACTGCGCAGAGCACAAGCGCCAGGCACCAGACACGGCCCCAACCGCCCTGAAGCAGCCAGACAAATCCGAAAACCGGAAGCGCCACGAGCGGAAGCCCTGCCAGAACGAAGCCCCAAACCCGAAGCAAGCCGTAACGTTTCAGGATGCCAATCATGAGGTGGTCATCGATGTTGAATGTTTGAGCAGACTGCGCGCGCGTTTGAAAGCCTGGGCGTAGGCTTCGCGCAACGCCTCGGGGTCCGGCGTCTGTCCGCTGCTGACGTGTTCCAGATAGTAGCAGGCCGCTTTACCGAGCGCGTACGTCACCCCCGCACACCCGGCGGCTCCCCACACCGCGCCGGCAGTCTGTCCCCAGCCCGGAACCAGCTTGACCAGCTCGCGCCCGACCATGCGCACGCCGTAGCCGAGCAGAAAACCGGATCCCAAGGCTCCGCCAAGTTTTGCCGCGTGTGCTTTCGTCCAGGAAAGCCCGTATATCCTGCCCAGTTCACGGAGAAGACGCCACTGCAAGGCTGGCGCCAGAGCCAGATCGACAACCGGCACAGCGCCGACCAGCCCGGCGGCAACGGAATAGTACATGATGTAAGGATGCGCCTTTCGGTACCGTGCATCGCGCTCGTCGGAGTCCCCAAGCAGTCTTTCACGCAGCTGCATGGCTGAAGCGCACTCGATGGTGTGCCAGAGTGCTTCGAGTCCGTAGTCGTGCGGGCGTATATCATCCTCCGGCAGGGTGAGGTCGACGGGCACCCAGCGCAGAAACCCCTTTCCCGGCAAACCGTCCAGGCGTTCGCGCTGGGTCAGCAGCACGCGCGCCAGGGTAGTGGGTACGCGCTTCTCCCATCCATCGTCCTCGAAGGGATACGGGAGCACGTGTTCATAGTCGGCAGCGCAGACATAATGCAGGCAGGTCTGGGCAACAATGACCGGCCATTCCGGGCGTCGTTTACGCAAGCCGCGAAGCACGTCGTACAAAGCGTCCTGCGCAACATCGGCCACGCTGACCACAGCAATGACAAGCTGGGCCTGAGCCTCGCAAAACGCAATATCCTCCTCCGGCTCATAGGCCACCTCGCCCAACCCTTGCGTATCGAGAAACCGGACAACCGGCGCCTGCTCGGGAAAGTCATAAAACCGGGACGACCGCGTACACGGCTGAAACCCATTCCCGATCTCCGCGTCCGGACTACCGGTCAAGGAACGAATAATAGACGTCTTGCCAGCCTGCGTTTTCCCGAGTAGCCAGACAACCGGCGGGGGATTGGTGGCGATGATTGTTTGGAGGGGGGTGGGGGAGCGTGAATTCATCAGGCCCATAAAGAAAATTGTGAAATTTATAATGTATAAAGCTAGTAATTTTTTATATTTGGTCCTAAAAATAAATCACGAAGAGATGCCATATTTAATGAGCTTCGTTTAGAATTAGTTTTTTTGAAAAAATGACCATTTGGAGGAGAATTTTTAGGCAAATAATATATATAAGCACTAAAATTTTGCACAATTTCTTTAGAGTAATAAGTAATTGAATTTTCGGTAAACATTGATGAAAACCATGCCAGGTCATAGGGCTTGCACAGTGAAATGGTGTGCCTACTTTTATCTTTATAATCGCAATATGCATCTCCAAAAATGTTTAAAACTTCACTGTCCGAAAATTCTATGAGAGATGAGTTTGCAGAATCATCTCTTGATAAAACATCAAGTAAACCAAAGGAAAAATCTAAATTATTTGATAGTTTGTAATACCACGGGATATATTGAGAACGAGTTTCGTAAAAAGCATATGTGAACTGTGTGAAATATCTTTCAAACAGGTCTACATCCCCAGACTCGCTTGAAAATAAAATATTATACTTTATCGGAGAATTCGATTTATCTTTTCTTGTTGAATTTACGCATGATAAATAAAAGTAGCTTATATTTATCCCGCATGATTTCTTTATTAACAGCGCGTTCGAAAAAGTAGGGTCTAGAAACTTAATTAATGAATATTCCTTTAAAAAAGATCTAAAGTTTTTAAAATGATCTAAACTTTCTTTGGAGCCAAACTCATCATAATCTGATGCAAAAAGTCTGGTTTGAATGGTGACTATCATTTTAAAATTAAATCCTTTGTGATCGCTTGTAATGGCAATGACTGTCACTGTCGAATTTCAAAAACTCAACTCCCTCGACAAAGTTTGGAACAAAATTAAACTTTGAAAAAGTTTTAGCCCAAAATCCAGCTTTTTTTTCAGCAGTCTTGGCCATAAATGTTAAAATTTCAAGAAAAATTTCCTCAGGACCGAAAGGTGCCCAAACATTTTTTTGGGGAGGAATAGAATATCTTGCTTTTAATGAAACAGTTTCATGTTCATTAGGCTCCCATTTCTTATCTGATAAATAGCAACAACCTATGGTGTCAACGGGAAAGTACTTACATTCTACATTTTTTATGCTGTTCTTTAAATGATCCAACAAGTCCTTGTAATGCTCCTTGAACTTACTATGTAGCTCCGCTGCTTTTTCCCGGTCGTTATCTATTTTTATATTGTCATTGTAATATGTTTCACATTTTACGGGAACAAACAAACAAAGGCCAACTCGATTTTCAACAGCAATGGCCTGCGCCCAAGTCTTTACCATATCTGACGTAGATTTAATTTGAAGCTCTGTATGAATGGACTGGCGTTCATTGGCACGGGTTGCTTCAACAAGTATAGCAGCATCAACTGGCACAATAAAAATATCTGACGTTTGGTATGGTATTTCGGCTAGCTTTGCTTTATTTGAAACCCAACCGCCAGGGAAATCATGGATTTTAATGTCTAAATGAAAAAAATTTTTTGGGTTCCAGATTGATGAGTGATCAGTTTCTTTTAGGCGCAAATCATAAATGACATGTTCTGAATCACCTGGAGCTTCTGGAGAAAATTCACCGCTTTTAATGCCCGCGAGTATCAAATCGTGTTTATGGTTCAAACGGAATTCTGTATCGTTAATTGGTTCAACAATAAGTTGTTTTTTTCGTTTTCCAAAACTTTTTGATCGAGATTTTTCAAAATCGTGAAGCATTGTAGTAATAAGAGTTGTTTTTCCTACTCTGCTTGGACCAGACATGCAAATTGTGTACGCATCATAAAAAGAAGGCTTCAAAAAATCAAGCATAATTCGCTCCTTATTTTGTCACAATATACAGTTGCTTTATGGATTTTTGGACCGTAGACATCAAAAAGCAGTTGTTATTATTTGAATCTGGCCAAATATCCCTGTAGAATGTCTTGATAAATCTTTTCCAGTCTCTGAGATGATATTTGTGTCTTGCAATTAAGTCTGTAAAATACTCAAAGCTTACTTCGTAAATGTCTTTAAGGTCTTTTGTTTTAATAACAAGTCCGTCTACTATATCATTAACAATGCGAACTGAAGTATTGTAAAGATGAGAATGAAATTCTTCTGATGCAAGATTTATATCATCTGAAAGATCGGGAAAATTATTCCCTAATGCTTTTAATCGACGAATTGGCTCGTATACTCGAGGAAAGAACTGGGTTCTGTGTTCAATTTTTAAGTCGAGAACGAATGCTAAAGCTGATTGAATAGTATCCATAGGGTAATCAGCTTCATTAATCCTTAAAAGAAGCCACTGTAACTTTGAACGAGAGTCAGGCTTTTCGTCAGGCAAAAACCCGGGAAACGTAACATAAAATGCGCCAGTGATTATATCTAAAATTTTATCTGTTAGTAGGGCATAAGTTTTGTCCAACGACGAAAATTCAGAAGAAATGAACACTCTAAGTTTATTTACTTCGTCCTCGTAAGCGCCTTTGTATTGGCCATGGCCAGTTGTTAAAATTTTATTCTGTATATAAGTTTTCCAGTCTTCCAACGTCCCGTGTTCCATTCCGTTTTCTAAATATTTTATAATGTTATTTTTAATTTTGTCGAGCCGATCGACAATTTCAGGCTTTTCGTCGTCACCGTAATCCCCCAAAAAATTTATAATATTTCTTTCGCATAAACTGGAAAATTGTCCATGAGTTTGTTGTGTTTTTTGGTCATAGACTTCGTCAGTATCTGCTATTGAGCCAAAAGAAGTATAAAAATTTGTTGCTTGTTTTGAACTTTCATTGATTTCTTTTTTTAATGCTAAAAATTGCTGTTCTATTTTTGAAAATAAATCTTCATCCATTTCTGGCAAATGTCTAGCTAAATGCTCTAAAATAGAAACCAGAATTTCTTTCGTCAAGCCCTCTTTATCCCTGCTTGAACTTCTTATAATTGTATAATCGCCTAATTGTTTTTTACAATCTATATACATCGTTTCTGCATTTTCAGGCGTAGAGTCTCCTTCATTATGCACAATCAAAATAAAGAGTTTTTTGTCTTCAAAAGGGCATGCTTCTTTAAAAATATCTAAAGCACGCATGTCACCACGATCCAAAACCGGTCTTGTTGAGTTTGGATTTCTGATGTACAAGATAACATCTACATCATCATCAAATCCATGAGTATGCCGTGTTTCAACAGCGGGATTCAACTCACCAAGGCCAGGCAAATCAATAAGGCAAATATTTTTAATATCAGAGTGTGGAAAAGGGACATATATTTCTAAATTGCGAACAGCCAAGTAGTTAAAAGTTTCTTCTTTGTTGCTGTTTGTATACGAAACAAAGTCTCTTACATCACTTATTTCATGTTGTCTTTTTTCACCACATAGGAAATTGTGATATTGCTGAAAATTACTCCGAAATTTCTGTAGCCATTCAATATTAATTTTTTGTTCATCGTTTTCTTGTTGACAAGTTAGGTTTCCGTTTATGAATTCATGTATTGTTTCAGGATGGCTCTGCTTTATTGAGCTGTAATAAGGTTTAATAACTTCATTAAGAAAAGCTTTCTCATCATAAAACTCAAAAATAGCTTTTCTTTCTTGCGAGTTAATAATTTTTGAGCGTATAGCAGTAACAGCAGGACCCTTAGAAGATGGCACTTCATCATTTGATAAACCACTAATTTTTTGCAAAATATAACTTTTGCCAACGCCCATTTTTCCGCCAAATCCAATATTCAGAGTATTCCTGTTTGTTTTTGTTCTAAATTTGGAAATTTTAAGAAATAGACTGTTCAAAGTCACATTAAAATTATTTAACATATCAATAAAAAACTGATCACCGTTATCTAAAGAATTTGTAGTATGTAGTTTTTCGATACTCCGTATAAGCGTCTCAACGTGACCTCTAATCAGAATTGCTTCATCTTCTAGGTTTTTAATTTTCGGCAAAAGAGACTTTCTTTTTGTAAATATTGTATCAATTCTTTCTTCCACATTAACTTGCATTTGAAAGTTCCTTTATAATTTTTTTGATTTGTACAAGTAAATAATCATCAAATTTGAAAGCCCGCTATGACCTCGTTTCTATGTCAAACCTTTCTTAATACTTCAAATAAATTTTTAAAATTGTCAATCAGTTCTGATGTGGCAGTAGTCATTTGAAGTTTATTTCCGTTTATTACTAGTTCATTTGTTTTTGTTTTTGCCACTGAATTGATTTCTGAATACATAATTAATAAATCTAAGGCTAGAATACAATCATTTGTCAAGACAAAGCCGTCTTTTCCGGATCCAAAAAGTGTGTCATCAAAAAAAAGATGTATGGTCAAGCCTTCATTAAGTGCCATTTGAGCAAACTCAGATTTTTCCAGTTTCTTTTTTGGTATATTCGCTTGAGCATATACGCTAGAGTCGTCAGAATGAAATATAGCAAAATCTTCAATTAAATTAGCAATTATCATTTCAGAAGAAACTTCTTGCTCTTTGGCCAGAATCGCTGAGCGCAGCGCATCGTTTGGATTGGAGCGATAAATCAAATGCAATGATGCTAAAAGCATAGATGCTCGGCCAATGCCTTTTGCCGAGGCCTCATTCAAAAGATCCAAGGCCATATCTATATTTTGCCGTACCGGTTCGAAACCATAAAGAAAATATTCCCCCAATCTCATTTTAGCATAATCGTGGTCGTCGACTATTGATTTAAATATATCGTACGCCTTCTCATAATCTTGAACAACGTTAAGGCCTAAAAAATATATGTCCCCTAGAGAGCAGGTGCAGCTGGTATCACCAATTTCATGACCCTTTTCAAGATAACCAATTGCATCTCTTGTTGAGCTTAGCGTATTTTTATTTAAGCTTATTTCTCCCAAATAAAAATAGGCATCATCATTTTTATCGTTTAATTCGATTGCATGCTTAAAGTAATTATAAGCCCTGTCAATGTCTTTGGAAACTCCGTGCCCATAAAAAAATAATAAACCCAAATTCGAGCTCGTCAAGCTAGTGAAATCTCCGGACTCTATAGCGATATTAAGATTCTTAAATGCACTTTCGTAGTCAGTTTTACAGCCTAAGCCTCTCATCTGCATGTGCGCAAGCCATTCTAATGATCTTACATCGTTTTTTGAAAAACCATCTTGCGCAAGCTGATATGCTTCTTCGTAATTTACATCTGTTCCGACACCAAAAAAATAACCTTCTATTAGGAGAGGTCTGAATTCGGGAATCCCTGCTCGGTATGCCCGCTTTGCATATTCAAAGGCCTTGAAATTATCTTGAGGAACTCCTTCGCCACTTGAATAGCGCTCAAAAAGGCTTGTAATTGCAGAAATATTTCCAGAATTTGCCAATTCGATTAGTTTTGGTATTGCGATTTGGCTAACATCTTCAGCCTTGTTTGCTTCAGAAAGATAAACATTTACAAGCTCTTTGGCGCGTGATTTTGGAATTCCCTTCTCAATTCTTACCATTTCAATTAAATTATACTCATCTTCGGTAATGATTCCATCTTTCGCGGCCGTCTTTATAGTGTTTTCTAATAAGTCGTCGCTTGCGGTAGGGAGCAATGATGTTGCAGTAAATTGCGGGTTGACAGCTCCGCAACGTGAACAAAATTTCCAATTAATTGTATCGGCCATTTCTCCACATTTTGGGCAACTATTGGCATCATTTGCGCCTTCAGTTTTTTGTCCACAGTTGGGACAGAACTTAGGGATTTTTTCGAACTGTAGTCCGCAATTTGCACAACAATTGTTTCCATTTATTTCTGAAAGCTTAGCTCCACAGTCGGCACAATATGATCCAGATTCGTATGTTGTTTTGCATTTATGACATATTAACATATAAAAATCCTTTTATTATATTATATATAAATACGATATATAAAATTCACAACTTCCCTTTCCTTACTAACCTACCACCTCCCCCCCAAACTGCCGCCCCCACCATTCCACCTCTTTTGGCTCCGCCACGCGCACCGTGAACAGGATTGCGTCGTCGCCGTCTTTGGTTATCCGTTGGCTGGGGTGCCAGAGGGTTTCGCTAACGTAGGTGGCGGAGGGGCCGGTGAAGCGGAGGGTGATTTCGTGGGCGGTTTTGCTCATAAAGCATTCGAAGGCGTTGGCCAGTTCTGCGTAGAAGTCGTCGTTGAAGGCGCTGAGCGGGAAAATGATGGCGGTCGGGTGTACGGTCTGGATGCGGCTGACGCGGAACGTGCGGTGGAGCGGGTCGTGGTTCGGGCAGCGGGCGTACAGGTAGAGCGCGCGGCGCAGGAAGAACAGGCGCAAGGGATCGATCTCGCGCCAGTCCGCCGTGCCGGAGCGGCGCGAGTCGTAGATCACGCGCACGCGGCGGCGCTCCGCGATGGCCTTCTCCAGGGCCTCCAGCACGTGCGGCCGGCAGCCGTAGCTGTACTGGATGACCACGCGGTCGAACTCGTCGAGGATCTGCGTCCGGAAGGGCTCGTCCAGCCCATTGGCCAGCTTGCGCCCGACTTCGAGCGCCCGGGCAACAAGATGCCCGTCGCCCGAGGCATACAACCCGCGCAGCGCGAACATGAGCAGCAGCCGGTCCGAAAGCGTCAGGTCCATGCCCTCGGTCAGGCGGTCTTCGGTAATCTGGAAGCCCTTGCCGGTCTTGTATTCGAAGGCGAATCCGAGCGCCTGAAGCTCGCGCCGGTCCTTGTAGAACTGACTGCGGGAAACGCCCGCGCGCCTGATCAGCGACTGCACGCTCTGGCGCGGGTCGTTGCGGATTTCCTGGATGATCCAGAGCAGCCGGCCAACCCGGCCGCAGCGCTCGTCCGCGGTCTGGACCCGGTTGTCCGCGTCGGTTGCCGTCTTTTCGCCCATGCAGAGAGTTCCCTCCCGCCGCCGGCCAGACCTGCCCGGTCGCGAGGCGCGCCTGACGCTACGCCGTTTATCCCCTACGTCAGAAACGAAGCGGTATTCCTGACAGCACATGCCGTGTCCTTTAACCAAATGGCATTCAAAAGACAAGTACCTTTTCTATCTCAATTTTTTCTAGAAGTAAGATGGTTCTCTATTTCATCCTGATTTTATCTGGTATTGTTTTCCGGTCAATCATGCGTCTTGTCACCGCGGGCAGAACTTCCTCCGTTCCATCCGGCACATTGCCCGCCCCCCGCCCGCGCGCACCGCGCAGTCACGGGCACGGGCGTGACTGCGCGGTGCGCGGGCTTTCCTGCATCCGGTTGCGTGGTTATTGCGCGGACCCCACGTCCACGCCCCATTTCGGCCCCCATACGTCCCAGCCCGGACCGATTGGCTTGTAGCCACGGTCGATCCAGTGGCGTGCTGTCCATTTGTTCACTTTGAAGCCAAACACGAAGCACGGGAGAAGGGTTATCAAGAAACTGAAAAAGAAAAGAAATGATGCTAAATCCTTATCGCCCAATGCTGAAAATATAACAGCTATTAACATCCAGCCTTGAAAACTATATATAAAAAATAAATATACAAAGCCCTTCAAAAAAATGCCCCTGAAGATGAATATCATGCCCGTCAGAAAAAATCCCAGCAAGGAAAAACCCGTGGGAACGTCTCTCGTGAGTCCGCCGTCGTTCTTCAACCTCAGTGTAGCCATGTCTGCCTCCAGTGGTTTGTTATGATTGGTATATGGCCAAATGCCTTATCTTTTGATTTTTTTATAGCATAGTGCAATTCAATTGTTTTCATTAAAAGTCTATGCACTGTACATACGTCTGTGCTCCAGGCTTGACAAAGTAATGCGTGTTATCTTTTGTTTTTACAAACATCCCGGATGCACGGGCCTGCTTCTGGCCTATTGCGCAGAAGATTAGAACGCTTCGTACTTGTTTTTCATCAGCGCTCAACGCTCCCTGTGGTGCATCGGGGACAACGGCAAGTGGAATTCCTTGTGTTGTAAATATGGCTATAAATTTTTCTCCTTTATAAGTTGATGTAATGACAGGTCCGAAAACTGTTCCCTGAAATATTTGTTGCATATCGAAATTGTCCAATGAAATCTTCTGTGCCTCGAGCCGCTCCTGTTCTTCCACAAATCCTTGCTCACCAATTTCATTTTCCACACCTTCAGTTGCATCTCCTCCGTGCGTTGTAAGACGCGCAACGCCTGTTTTTAGCTCTTTCATGAATTCACTGTAGCTTATATGAGAGCTCGAAACGCAGGCATTATGGCAGATGTCATCAAAGTGCTGGTCCGAGACGCCTCTCTGGCAAAAACGCAGCATGGATCTCTGGTAGTAGGGGAAGGCATTGTCCTTTCCGCCGCAGCCCGTGTTGCCGGGTATGCATTCAGTAATATAAAAGTTGTAAAAATCTTTGTAGTCTTTCTCGGTAGCAATTTGAATATGGTCTTCTACGGAAAGGTTGTTTCCATCGAAGCGAACCGTGCGCGGCGGAAAACTCATTGACAGCGAAAACTCCAAGGATACGCTCCGACCGTCCGTACTGGCCTGTTGAAAATCTCCGGCTTCGAACACTGCTGTTTTCGAGAATTCTTTTCCGTCATGGCATACGACAACACAGGTCAGGTCATCCCCACAAATTGATCCGCCGCAATTGCCGCCGATAAGGCCGCATGATTTATCCCCGACGCTGAAGGTATGCAAAAACTCTCCATTGAACAGTTCTTCGAACGTGAACAGGCTTTTTCCCTGCTCATTCCTGACGACAACCGGCTCGCTTGTGCTGTCGCTCAAGTACACGGTGACGTTTTTCAAAACGGCTTGCGTGCTGGCTGAAGATTCCATTGCAAATCCCAGGGCGCAAAGCGCTACAAGTGCCAATAACAGTCTTTTCATCGTGTCACCCCGATTTCTCTTCCGGTTTTCCGGAAGGCCTGTCCGGCGCCGGTCATCCATCCTGCTCCGTGCATACCTCGCCGGAATACTGTCGTGCCCATTCTTCCACCTCCTCGGGGTTTGCGACGTGTACCGTGAACAGGATCGCGTCGTGGCCGTCGCGGACGATGCGTTGGCTGTGGTGCCAGAGGGTCCGGGCCACGCGGGTCGCGGACTCGCCGCTGAAGCGCAGTGTAATTTTTTGCGTCGTGGCGCCTGGCTGGCAGGCGAAGGCGTTGTTCAGCTCGTCGAAAAAGCCTTCGTTGAAGGCCGTGGCGGGAAAACGCAGCGCCGTGTATTGAACGGTCCGGATGCGGTTGACGCAGTACGTGCGGTATACCGGCTCGTGGTTCGGGATGCGGGCGTAGAGATACAGCGCGCGGTGCAGGAAAACGAGATGCAAGGGGTCTATCTCGCACTCCCTCGAGGGGACGCCGTCGTCGGCATCATAGACAATGCGCACGCGGCGCTGCGTGGCTATGGCCTGCTCCAGGGAGTCGAGAACAACCGGCGTGCACCCATAGCCGGGGCGGACGACCACGCGGCCGAATTCGGCGTGCATCTGCGTCCGGAAGGGCTCGTCCAGCCGGTTGACGAGTTTGCACCCGATTTCCACGGCCCGGGTCACCAGGTGCCCGTCGCCCGATCCATACAGCACGCGCAGCGCCGACATGAGCAGCAAACGGTCCGGCAAGGTCAGGTCCAGGGCCTCGGTCAGCCGGTCTTCGGAAATATGAAAGCCCTTGCCGGTCTTGTATTCGAAGGCGAAGCCGAGGGATTGGAGCGTGCGCCGGTCCTTGTAGAACTGGCTGCGCGAGATGCCGGCGCGCGAGAGCAATGCTTGCAGGCTCTGCCGCGGGTTGTTGCGGACGGCCTGAACGATCCAGAGCAGCCGGGTGATCCGGCACGTACGCTCGGCATTGGGTAATCGTTCGTTATCCATGCGGTTAGCGGTGCCAGAACCAGATTGTCGATCTGTTCGCGGCCGGGACGGCGTCGGCAACGCTCTGGAAGGCCGTGGCCGCGGCCTCGCGATCGCCGGCCGCGGCCTTGGCGAAGCACTCGTCCAGGGCCTTGTTCGCGGATTCGAAGCCGAGCACGTAAATGTGCTCCTTGCCGGTACTCTCGTCGAGGAAGAAGAAATCCTTGTCCGGGAAGCGCAACCCGGCCGCCGGCGGCAGCGGATTGGAGCGGGAGGAGAATTCCGGATTGGGGAAGATGGGGTAGAGGTCGCCGCGCGCGTCGATCTGGGCGACGTAGACGTGCGTGGTCCGCGGCAGGTCGACGGTCAGGTAATAGGATTCCTCGGCGGTCAGCTCGTCGCCGGGGTTGAGCGTGAAGACGAGCCCGCTCTTCGAGGCCAGGAAGAAATGCGCGCCAAAGCCCGCGGCAACGCCAGACGCGGCCGGCGCGGCCGGCGCGGGCTGTGCGCCGCCGTAGGCCTTGGCGGCCAGCTCGCGGACAAATTTATCGCAGCCCCTGCCGATGTCGGCCAGGTCTTCGGAGACGAGAAAGCTGTTGGCCACGAAGATGGAGGCCGAGGCGACGTCGACCATGCGCGCGTCCACGCGCATCTTGCCGCGGGACTTGAAAATCGCGCCCGAGAGCAGGTAGTTGGCGCCGACCATGTTGCCGATGGACTGGGCCTCTGAGGTGAAGGAGGTCTCGCGCGCGCCGAAGGACTGCTCGCTCATGATCTTCGTGACCAGGTGACGCTCGACAACGTCGAAGGCCTTGCCGTTCACGGCCGCAGTGATGAGCATCTCCGCGATCTGCCTCCCCCATTCTTCGTCCTTGGCCTCGCTGTTCACGGCATCGAAATCCACAATGGCAATTTTCAGCCGCTCGGCGGCAACGGCCACGCACGGACGGCACAGCCCGGCCATGATCAGACCTGACAGCAGAATCAGCGACAGACAGGACATGGTTCTCTCCCCTGCGCCGCGCTCGGGCGGCGGTATGCGTTCAATTTCCTTGCAGAGTACCCGGACAGGAGCCGCCATGCAGCCAATTGCGTCTACCCAGGTGTGGACAGGGCATAAATTTCCATTTTTTTATATCGTCCGTCGCTGCACGATACCAGCCATGGAGAAAATTACAACCAGTCCACACCTGTATGGACTCCGGGGACTGCCTCCCGGCTGTGTTTCGTCTATCCTGCCTTCGTGAATACCCCGTTTTTTTTGTGGGTGGATCGCCCGACGGTCAGGCCGGGCGCGGACCGGGCCGGACGATTGGCGGCCGCGGGGACCTCGGGAGCGCGCCACGACGTGACGAGCGCAGCGTATGGACGGAGGCTCATGGTCCGGGCGCTCGGAAGGATTCTGCGTTTTGCATACACAGGCAGGCTGTCAAGGCATTGTGCAACCCTCTAGCCCTACGCAACGAAGGAGTCCGACCATGCAACGAATGTCCCGGAAAACCCTGCTCGCCCTGTTATTTGTCCTGGGGCTCATCGGACTGGTCATCGCCAACGGCATGAACGCGACGGTGATGGCCAGCAACAACAACCAGAAATCGCTCGACTCGTCGCTGGAGAAGAGCAAGGCCGACGCGATGATCAACGATCTTGGCCCCGATAGCGCCAAAAGCAAGGGTAAGGGCAAGGGCAAGACGGCGGCGACGAAAAAGAAGGCCAAGAAGCCGGCCGAGTCCGCTGCCAGCGAGGATGTGGCCGCGGACGACCTGGACGGCGCGACCGCGAAGCTCAAGGCGGCGATCGAGAAGGCCGAGAACGAGCGGCAGACCGCCAAAAAGGTGTCCGACGCGACCAAGGCGGACATCGCCAGATATAAGGACATCCTGGTAGCCATATACAAGCAGCGCGCCGAGGAGGCCCGGATAGCCTCGCTGCCGGACTCCGTGCTCATGTACGAGAACATCGTGAAGAAGGTGGAGACCGTGTCCCTGATTGCCGCGAAGGACAGCCTGGATCCCGCCGACGCGGACGCCCTGAACAAGCTGACGGATGCCGAGGACAAGCAGTTCAACGTGGTGCTGAAGAAGACCGACAAGAACGCGCTCAACGCCGAACAGAAGGCCTTTTTGCGCGACCGCACCGGGGCTTTTTTCCAGGAAACGCTGCAATTCTTCATGAAGCTGGTCGAGCAGGCGCAGGGGCTGATCAATCAGCTGCGCAGCACGGGCACCAATCCCGGCGCGCTGGCGGCTGGCTGCGCCTCGGCCGTGAAGAGCGCGGCCTCGGGCGACGCCTCGGCCATGCCGGAGCTGCGCGCGGTGCAGACGCTGCTGTCGCTGTTTCAGATGTCCATCACCAACTGCAAGGACACGCTGGCGATCATCGGCCAGCTGACGCAGTAATCCGGCCACGGCCCCGGGCGACGTGCCCGGGGCCGTACTGCCCGGACGGCATCGCACTCGTCGTTCACGCTGCTCTCTGGAGACCATCATGTCACGCATTTCGACGCTGCTCTGCTTCACGCTGTTCCTGACATTGTGCTGCGCCACGGCACACGCCGGCGATCTGGAGGCCTTCAAGGCCGCCTACGCCCGCGCCTCCGAGGCGCACGAAAAGAAGGCCTATCCGCAGGCCCTGGACGAATGGAAGACCTGCGCCACGCTGCTGGAGGCCTTTGAGGAGAACGACAAGGTCGCGGCCATCAAGGAACTCGTGCTCCTGCGCCAGGGCGAATGTCTCATGCACGCGGCCGAGGCCGATCCGGCGGATGTCGCTTCGATCGACGCGGCCGTTGCCGCATTCGAGGGTTTGCTCAAGCGCAAGAAGCTGTACAGCTTGAAAAAAGAGGAACTCAACGCGCAACTGGCCGTGGCGTTGAGCATGAAGGGCAACGCCAGCGCGCGCGCGGGCGACCTGGCCCGGGCGCGCAAGGCCGGACGTCAGGCGCAGACGCTGTGGTCGAAGATTCCGGCCGGGTCCCCCTACGAGGAGTATCGCGCGCGGACCAACAGCCTGCTGGGCAGAGTATTTCGCCAGACCACGGATTTCCGCGAGGCCGAGGCCGCGTTGCAGCAGGCCATTGCCTTGTGGGAGAAGTCCGGACAGGTCGAGGAAGGGCTGCGCGAGCGCAATCTGCTCTACGCGCTGCACCTGGACATGGGCAAGGTGCTCCAGGCCGAGGAGGAGCTTGGCAAGCTCTACGCCGAGCTGAAAACCGGCGGACGCGAGCGGACGCCCCTGGCCGTGGAGTGTCTGACCAATCGCGGCGTGGCGGCGTTGTATCTGGGCGCCTACAACGAGGCTGACGACTATCTGGCCGCGGCCGAGGCCCTGGCCAGGGAGACGGCCGGCGTGTCCGGCGCGGAGGCCATTGCCAACAACCTCGGCATCCTGCGCTACCGCCAGGGCCTGGCCTACGACGCCCTGGCCTGGTTCGACACGGCCGGCAAGGGGGCGGACGCGCTGGTCAAGGCGCGCAGCCTGTCCAACGCCGGCGCGGTCTATGGCAACCAGTACTTCGCCGAGCCGGACAATCAGGATCACTTCGCCAACAGCGAGAAAAAGCTGGGCGAGGCCATGACCCTGGCCCAGTCGATCGAGGACCTGCGCACCTGGCTGAGCGCCTCGGGCAACCTGGGGCGTCTGCACACCACGCGCGCGCGCGCCAGAAAGGACGACAAGGGGCAGGAGGATTGCGCCAAGGCTCAGGACATCATGGCGCCGGCCTGGGTCAAGGTCGCCGGAAAACAGGATCTGCTGCTCGAGACTGCCAGCCTGGCCCAGAACCTGGGCGACCTCCATCTGCTCATGGCCGAGCGTTTCCCGGCCACGCCGGCCCATCCCTCCCTGTGCCAGAAGGGCGACCTGCGCGCCTGCGCGGCCGACTTCTTCCGCCAGGCCCTGGATGCCGCGTCGCGCATGGGGAACATGGAAGACCTGTGGTACGCGCACTACGGCCTGGCCCGCGCGTATCGGGCGGAAAAGAACCGGGGCAAGGCCGTGGAGGAGTACACCGCGGCCATCGCCATCGTCGAGTCCATGCGCGATCTGCTCACCGGCAGCGCTTCGGTCGGGTTTCTGCACGACAAACACATGGTCTACACCGAGCTGATTGACCTGCTGCTCGAGACCTGGGCCGAGACGAAGGCGCCCAAGGAGAAGCAGCAGGCCGCGCTGCAAGCCCTGGAGGTTCTGGAAAAGAGCCGGCTCTCGGCCCTTAAGTCGATTTTCGAGCAGGCCCTGCCGGCCGAGCGGCAGCGCCTGGGCCAGGAACTGGCCGGCCTGCGCTTCCGCGAGGCCGTGCTGCGCCTGGACCCGAAGGGCAACGCCAAGGAGCTGGACGCGCTGAAAAAATCCGCTGCGGACCTGGAAAAGCGACTGGAACAGGGCGACACGCTGCTCCAGCGCCCCGGCCTGGCCCTGGCCGCCTGCCAGAAGCGGATCAGGCCGGACCAGGCCGTGCTGGAGTTCTACTACAACGACGCCATGATCTACGTCTGGAAGATCGACGGCGCCGGCGTCACCTTGTACGCGACGGAACGGACGATTGACGATGCGGGTGATCTAAGGGACTTCATGAACGAGTACGTTGAAAATTTTACCAAAAACATCGTCGCCGAGCGCAATGAGCGGTCCGAACAACGCGTTATAAATACGCGGGACAACCTGAAAGGAATATATCAGAAGCTTTTTGTGGAAACAGGGTTGCAGCTCGATCCCGGGTACACGCGGCTGACGATCATCAGCTACCGCCGGTTGAGCGTGGTTCCTTTCGCGGCCCTGCTTACGGACGCAACGACCGGCGCGGTGCTGGGCGGGAGCTATGACATCGACACGCTCGTTTCTCTGCAGCAGTTGCTCCAGACGAATGCGATTGCGGAGAAGTCCTTATACGCCATCGGCAATCCGGAGATGCCGCCCGGTATCAAGTCCGGGGCTGAAACGCGCGGGGACGGTGGCGTTGATCCCGATCGGCCTCATGCTGTCGAAGGCGCTTGGATATGACGAGGTGGTCGGGTTTGGCATGATCTACCTCGGCGCGGAGCTGATCATGCGATACACATGGATCCTGATCGTGTTCGGTTT
>CAZGAH010000032.1:30196-46297 GCA_964523295.1 uncultured Desulfovibrionaceae bacterium
TTAATTGCTGGCCTGAAACGCGGGGGGACAGAGGGGTCGATCGCGATCGGCACCGCATCAATACCGAACTCCTGCGGGGCGACGGCGACGGGAATTTCCCGCAACTGGTCGACGCCGGCAAGGAGGTGCAGGGCATCGGGGAGCTGTTTTCGTCGCGCGAACTCGAGTCGAGCACCATCGTCGATCAGCCCGTGCAGCTCAGGCGCGTGCTCGACGACCTCTCCGGCAAGCCGTTCAGCTACGTGCATTTCGCCACGCACGGCAAGCTGCTGAGCAGCGAGCCGCTGCTGTCTTTTCTGGCTCTGTCGGCGGATCCGCAGGCCGAGGACCCGGCCTTGCGCACGGGCTATCTCACGGTCAAGACCATCCGGGAGCGGCTGTTCGGCAAGCTCACGGACACGCGGCTCTGCGTGCTCTCCTGCTGCCAGACCGCGCTGATCGGCAAGATGGACGGCATGGAGTACGCCTCGCTGGCCAGCGCCTTTCAGTCTACGGGCGCACAGACCATCCTGGCCACGCTCTGGGAGGTGCCCTCGGCCGAGACCGCCGCGTTGATCCGGACGTTTTACGAGCGCCTGTTCGCCGAGGACAATCCCGGGCGCAGTTATGCCAAGGCCCTGCGCGCGGCGCAGGAAACCATTCGCGCGGACAAGCCCGACCCGTTCTTTTGGGCTGCGTTCATCATCATCGGACCTGGAAACTGAGGAGGAAAACATGACACACGCATCGAAGGAGCATCCCGGAGTCGACGGCAACATCGGATGGTTGCGACGGTCGAGAACGCTGCTGGCGCGCGCAACGGGCGCAATGCTCATCCTGGCCGCGGCGCTGACCTGCCCGGCGTCCGGCCTGGCCGCGGACTGCGAGGAGGCGTACAAGGATCTGAAAACCATCGAAGGCAACGAGGTCGAGCTTCTGGCCCGCGTGGGCAAGTATCCCGACTGCGCCAAGCTGCACGTCAAGCTGGCCGACGTCTACTTTGGCAAACAGACGTGGTCGGACGCCCGCAAATACTACGAGCTGGGTCAGAAGCAGTACCCGGACAGCAAGTACATCCAGAATCAGCTCTACGAGGTGGCCAAGCACGCGCCCGTCCAGCTGGACGGGACGACAAAGCTCGACCTGGCCGGCGAAGTCTCCAGACGCGGTCTGGGCGGCACGCGCAAGCTGCCGACCATCGCCATGGAGGTCCACTTCGGCTCGGGCAGCGCAGCCATCGCCCCGGCCGACGCGCAGGTACTGGACGGCTTCGCCGAGACGGTCAAGAACGGTTTCTCCAACTTTTCGTTCGAGATTCAGGGCTTCACCGACGCCCAGGGCGGCGAGAAGGAAAACCTGGCCCTGTCGGAGCGGCGGGCCGCGGCCGTGCGTGAGTATCTGATCAAGAAGCACAGCCTGGACGGGTCCAGACTCACGGCCAAGGGCTATGGCGCCGCGCAACCCCTGGCCTCGAACGAGACCGACGAAGGCCGGGCCAAAAACCGGCGGGTGCAGTTCCAGGGCAAGCAATAGTCACGCCGCAACAACAGGAGACGATCGAACATGGTTTCACACGCACACTGCGTATTCACCCTGCTCCTGGCCGGGCTGCTGTCCGTGGGCCTTGTCGGCGGAACGACACGGACGGCCGAGGCCGGGGGCAAGACCATCGTGGTCTCGGCCGAGGGTCTGGCCGATCCGAACGCCGAGACCTACCAGCGCGACAAGGGGCTCATGCTCGAGGATCTGCGCCGCGACGCCAGAAAGCAGGTCATCGAGAAGGCTGTGGGCACCTTTGTGGACTCCTCCACGCTGACTCAGAACTACGCGCTCGTCAGCGACCGCGTGCTCACGAAATCGCAGGGGCTGATCAAGAGCGTCATCAAGGAGACACCGCCCTGGGTGGGAGAGGACGGCTTCGCGCACATCATGCTCAAGGCCGAGGTCTACGTCGACGACGTGCGTAGCGCCTTGCAGGAAATGTCGCGCACGGAGAAGGTCTCCCTGATCAAGGAGCACGGCAACCCCAAGGTCTCGGTGTCCATCCTGGTCATGGACGCCGAACGCGACAGCGGCACCCGGCCCGTACGCTCGGACGTGGCCGAGAACATCGTCAAGGAGCGGATCAAGGGCTTCGGCTACCGGGTCTGGTCCGAGGAGCACGCCAGCACGCTCAAGACCGAGATGATGGTCAAGAGCAGCATGGAAGGCCAGACCGACGCCACGCTCTCCGTGCAGCAGAGCAAGGCCGCGGATTTCGCCATCAGCGGCGAGGCCAAGTTCAAAAAGATATCCCAGACCCTGCAACCGGCGAACATCCAGATTACCAAATACACCTTGACCTCCTGGACCGTGAAGTGCGTGGACACGCATACGGGCGAGGAGATTCTCTATAACAACCAGATTCCCAAGGGAAAGGCCTGGGCCTCGGAGGACGAGGCTATCGAGGCCATCGGCCGGTTGATCGGGGAGCAGTTCTCCAAGGACTTCTTTACGGAGCACCTGCAGGCGCCGTCCAAGACGTTTCAGCTTCAGGTGATAGGGCTGCCCAGCTACGACCTGGGCCAGCTGCTTAAGAAGGAGTTCATCGGCCTGCGCCCGGTGCTGAACATCGATTTCCGCGACTTCGACAAGAGCGGACTCTCCCTCTACGAGGTCGATTTCGCGGGCTCGGGCGAGAACTTCAACCAGCTGCTCGACTCCACGGTGCTCGCGCCGCTGAACCAGAAGCTGGGCGGCACGTCGTTTTCGCTGGAGTCGGCGCACGGGAATGTGGTCCGCGTGGCCTTCCGTTCCGACCTCGATGCCGCGGAGCTGACGCGCAAGCTCAATGCCGCGCCGCCGGCGTCCTTTGCCACGGCCTCGCCCGAGCGCCTCAAGGAGGTGGTCAAGAGCGAGGAAACCCTCAAGAAAGTGGCCGAGGTCGCCCCCGATGCGGCCAAAAAACTGGAAAGCGACGGCATTCTCGACGCCGGGCAGGGCAAGGACGCCGTCAAGAGCTTTTGAACGACAACCGGGCCACCGGCCCGTGACAGGAGAAAGTCATGCTGAACGTCTCGCGTACCGCTGCCGTCGTGCTGCTCGTGCTTCTGCTCGGCGTCTGCGCCGGACATGCCGGTAACACCAGGCTGATGAGCGTAAAAATGGCGCAGCAGGACCTTAAACGCAATCTCGTCGAGTCCGTGGTCGGCGTCAAGGTCAAAAGCGAAGGTGCCTTCGGCTTGACCGAGAACGCCAATTATCAGGTCGATTCGAAGAGCGCGGCCATGATCAAGGGCGTCGTCGTGGACGAGTGCGTCTACGACCAGGAAAAGGATGTCGCCATGTGTACCGGGCACATCGACCTGGACACCGTCGGGAACGTCGTCGGCGAGCGCGTGAACTATAAAGGCGTCACCGTGCAGAATGTCGGCTTCGGCACCATGACCGAAAGCTCGCGACCGGGCCTGCGCGCGCTGCGCGCCGCGCTGCTCAGCGCCTATGACGAGCTGTCCACGCTGCTGGTGGGCGAAAAAATCGTCTCGCAGAGCAGCGCCGAGAACTATATCCTGACGCAGGACTCCAACCGCTCCAAGGCCTGCGCCGCGATCTACGGCGCGATCATCCCCAAACAGTCCGCCAAATTCGGCAAAAAGGGCTTCGGCTGGGAATCGGACGGCGACGCGTGGGTGATCCTCCAGCTCGACGTACGCAAGGTGCGCGACATCCTGGGCAATACGCTGAAATACACGGGAGAGAACATCGTCGAGGTCGAAGGCATGGGCTCGATAAGCGACGACCTCAACGGCTGATCCGGGCCGGAACGGTGATCGAATACAGGCCTCCCTGGTATTGAATCCCAGGGAGGCCTGTGCGCACGTGAAAATCATGGCACACGCGGACACTGATCCGGGGCGCCAGCGCGTCCGCATTCACTGGACACCTGCCCGATCCTGGGGCATGAAAATGAAAGCGGAGCAGGCCGGGACAGGCGAAAGCGGCCGAGTCGCTCGTGATCAGCGACCTTGAATTGTCAGGGGAGTGTAAGGGAAAAATCCAATATAACGATGTACGTAGCTATATAGTAGAACATAATAGACTACCTAATTAGCCACCATCGTAAGCCAACTTGACAGCAGCTCCTGCGGGAGGATAGCTAGGACGCAGGAGGCTTAGAAAATGTCTAGCTATTATATCCAGTTTCAAAAAGGCATGAGTGAACCACAGTTTGACGTTTTTTACGGGACCAAGGTCAAATGCTGGGCTGCCCTTGTTGAATTGCGCTGGCCCAATGGCTTCGAGTGCCCAAACTGTGGGGGCGTAAATACTGCATCGTTGGACCGCGAAAACTTTTCCAATGTGCGCGGTGCAGGCGTCAAACCTCCGTGTCTGCCGGCACGATTTTCGCTTCGACAAAACTGCCGCTGAAGACTTGGTTTAGGGCGATGTACCATCTCGGCCTGGGAAAACGCGGCATTTCGAGCATTGAACTTGCGCGTCGTTTGGGAGTTAGCCAGACGACAGCATGGAACATTTCTCATAAATTCATGCAGGTTATGCTTGAGCGTGAGAACAAAAAACCGCTACATGGTCGCGTTGAAATGGATGACGCGTATCTGGGTGGCAAGAGTTCGGGCAAAAAGCGAGGGCGTGGCGCGTCCGGCAAGACACCCTTTGTTGCAGCAGTCGAAATCACGGATGATAACCGTCCTATCCACATGAAGCTTGTCAGAGTCAAGGGCTTCAACAAGAAAGAGATCAAAAGGTTCTCCGAAAAACTCTTGTCCAAAGATGTAATTGCCGTAACAGACGGACTTCCTTGTTTTACAGGCGTGAAAGAAGCTGGATGCAAGCATGAGCCTCACATTACAACCGGAAAAAAGCATGTTCAAAATACCATATTCAAATGGGTGAATACGTCATTGGGCAACATCAAAGGGGCATTACTGGCAACACATAAGAAGATCAGCCAAAAACATGTGCCAAGGTACCTGGCTTCCTTCGCATATCGACATAATCGGCGTTTCGACCTCGCTTCCATAATGATCCGATTACCGTGGGTTGCACTTCGAACTCCACCCATGCCTTACCGGCTCCTAAAGTTGGCTGAGGATTGTGGCTAATCAGGATAGGCTATGCCTTTTGTTCTCTACGTTTGCTATTTGTCAGCTCCTTGACACTTGTCTATAATAATTCCAGACAAGGAGCTTGTTATGGCTACAAAATATGTTGTCAGGCTTTCGGAAGAGGAACGACGTGAATTGAAATTATTTGTTGGCAAGGGCCAGAAAGCGGCATATAAAGTTAAGCATGCCAATATATTACTCACCGTCGACGTCGACGGACCTGACTGGACAGATGAGAAGGCTCATTCGGCATACCATTGCTATCTTACGACGATTGAGAACATCCACAGACGGTTTGTTGAACACGGGCTCACCGCCGTGATTGAACGCAAGAAACAGCGCGAACCGTCACGGAAAAGGAAGCTTGACAGAGAGAGCGAGGCGAAACTTGTTGCGGTTGCTTGCAGCCAGCCTCCTGAAGGGCGTTCAAGCTGGACCCTTGAACTATCGGCCAATAAACTCGTATTCCTAAAAGTGGTTGACTCCATATGTCCGCAAGCCGTACGTAAGGCACTAAAAAAAACGAAATTAAGCCACATTTACGCCAAAGTTAGGTGATTCCGCCTGAGGCAAACGGTGATTTTGTCGCTCCAATGGAAGATGCACTTGATATTTACAAAAAGCAATATGACCATAATTGTCCGGTTTCCTGCATGAACGAGCAACCTATCAAGCTTGTAAAAGAGACTCATAAACCAATCCCTGCGCAACCAGACACACATAAACGTCATGATTATGAAAATGAACGACGCGGCACAGCGGCTTGATTTATTTTTACAGACGTATTGGCTGTCTGGTAAAAGGCACACATAAAGAAGCAAAGAACAGCTGTTGATTTGGCAAACGAGACAAGAAGGCTCCTTGAGAAACATTACCCGCAAGGAAAGAGGGTTATTATCGTCTATGGCAATTTAAGCGCGCATTAGATAGGCTCTCTCTGTAAGGTTTTTTTTAGAAATGGCGAGACATTTGCGAAAAAGACTGAAAATACGTTATCTCCAAAGCATATAGCTAATAAATATCGCGCAAACAAAGCTTGGCGTGTTTTCAAGGCAATGACTCCAAAGGCGCACAATATGCATTGAAGAGCTGGATAATAAAGTTAACACATGGCCTTTGAATTGAAATGCGTTCCAATAATCTACAAGCTGGCACTTTACAACAGATGACACATTGGCAAAGTGGCGAAATTTTACCCTAAAATTTAAATAGCATAGAGCACTAGGTCCTGTGAGCGCGCACCCTTTTCTAGAACTCTTGCACCGTAACTATCCTTCCACGTGAGCTGCTGTCAAGTAGGCTTACGATTGCGGCTAATCAGGTAATAGTAAAATGCAAAATATATTATTACGTTATCCATGCTTCGGAAAAATTGTCCGTTCTACAGATCGAGGTTTCGGATTCATTGGCATTCCTGACGGCGAAGATTTCATTCACTTGCGAGATCATGTCGGGCGCAAGTTCGATACAATGGAGGGGCTTGAGGGGAAGCCCTGCGCTTATGTTATTGGGGGACACGCTTTTAAGTATTCAAACGACAAAGACGGTTGGGCTAAATCCGTCGTTGAGTGGCAACTTCTTGATGACATTAAAATAGCAAAATCTATCAGTAGTTATAAATTAGCACGAAAAAATGCACTTGATGCACTAGATAATGCTAATTTAAAGTTTTTCTTGTCTGCAGATTGGTATGTCCAGCTATGGCGCCAAAAGACAAAAGGAAGACCTAAGTCTGTTCTGCAGGCAGATTCACTCCTTGATAACATTATACGGAAACGACTAGCAGAAGTCGACAACATTGAAGAACTCGTTCATCTTTTGGCATCGATATGTGAGTCACCATGGTATGTTTCTAATGATGCGGAACGGGCCTCAGTCTGCAAACGCTTTTTCCATCCATCAGACTGGCCCGCCTTCGTCTTTTTCAAGAATAAATCCCTCGAATTATGCCACGGATATTCCGTAATTTCCTCATTGTGTGGTGCGGAACTTGATGAATATGCCCTCAAGGCAAGAGTAGTCGCTATCGACCTTGAAAGTAATGGAAAGGACATCTTTGAATTCGGATGGAAGAATGCATTTACAACAGATGTTCATCGAGCAAATAATGGTCTCAACCGGGACGAGCTCCTTGAAGCTGTCAGCAAATGCCTCTATGGCCAAAGCGATCCATGCATAGTGAGCCACAACCTTTTGGCTTGGGATTTGCCGATCTTGCAGAAAAACCAAGTCTTTTTTCCTGAATCAACCGCATGGTGGGACACCCTCCTTGCATCCTGGCTTCTTGAGCCCTGGCGTAATTCTCATGCTCTTATTGTAAAAGAAAGAGCACATAGCGCTGATGCCGACGCTACCACATGCTACGAGTTGTTTGAGAGCCAAATAGGACGCTTAGCCGTATGCTTAAAGGGGCATAGCACTGACGTGCATAGCCTGGTCGAAAATCTTTTTGAAAATCCAAAACTGTTCGAGGAAATTGAGGGGCGGAACTATCCGCATGATCTGCAGAACTCACGGTCTGGATTTGTTGTCTTTCCATTATGCAAGATGAACGAATTTTCATGGCAGAAAAATTGTCGTTTAGAACTTGTAGCCCAGAAGAGCAAGCTTGCAGATCCAATGCTGAATCCGGATCGCTGCCGGATTGTTGCCGAAAAGGAGGGTACGATTTATGCGAAGGCAGTCGCCGCTATTGTTGCAGATGCTTTCATTGAAAGCGTTGAGGTGCATCTGTCTTACCTGCCTTCCTGGCTCGTCGATGAACGACTTAAAGAATTGCTGAAAGATGCTCACAGGGAACAAGATAGGGCCGATGAAGTTCGTGACAGAGTTGTCATCTATCTCGCAGAGGACTTATTCGAGCTCGCCGATGACGACCTAAAACGATTGTTTGCAAATGGCGATTTTACGGTAGCACATCCTGTTGCTGTGGCCTTGAAGTGGCAGGAAGCTCAATGCCAGATTCTGAAAGAAGTGGAGGTTCAAAACCGTTTCCCGATCGCCGTTGAGAATCTTGCAGGACGTGCCCTCATACCTGTAAACAGTGAGGGCGGCGAAGCCTCATGGCTACTATACGCACCCCCAGGCTTGGGGGTTGACTCACCCTCCTGGTCTCTATTGCGCACCTTGCCGACCTGGCTACCGGTTCAGAATGGTCAAGCACAGGATGCAGCGAATGCATTGCCGTGGATTCCCCGTTGGCGAGACGGGGACGCCAGCCGACTCGATATTGACCGGCTCTTTGCTTCTCCAGACACAGCCAACCGACCACTCTATCTTGCAGACCTAACGCATTGCCTTTTGAATCTTCTAAAAAGTTGCCCTGAAAATGAAGTGATCCTTGTTGGTGTTCGATGGCGCAAGGAATCTGAGCAGCTACAAAGGAATCTTGTTCAGCTAGGAATATCCTCAGAGCATCCTGGAACGCCACTTCGACAACTGGAAAGCATCTGTCAAAAGAAATTACGGATTCTAGTTTGTGTCAGGGATGATATCTCGAAGTTCATGCAAGCAGCGATTCGGCTGGACAGGAAACTCCAAGTCGTACTCGATGAAGTTCCTTTGCACGATTGGTACGCTATGCTAAACACTCCATCAACACCGTTGCGGGTTGATGAACATGCTGATAATGTCAGGCAATGCCATGTTGGCAAAAAAATTATTTTCAGTGCAAACGATATTCAATTATTGTCAAATATTTTTTTGTTTAGCTGGCTTCAGGGTATGGGAATGCTTGGCACCAATAATAATATGAAATGCTTAATATTGGACTCAAGGGTTGCAAAACATCGAGCCGCTACAGGTGAACATTTTTTTAGCCAACAAGATATCCCTTTCTATTCGCTTGAGGAACTCCTTGATGAAGACGTTCTTCAGGTGTTCTATAGCCTTTGCTACCCCAAACGAGATGAACAAAATGTTCCCAATGATTATGACTCATATAGGTCCTTCTTAAAGGAAAACTGGGGGTATCCCGATTTTAGACCTGGCACTCAGCGACCTGCGATTGAGAGGCTTATCCAGACCAGTCGGGATATTCTGCTCCGCTTACCTACAGGAGCTGGAAAGTCGATAGTTTTTCATCTACCTGCACTTCTGCGCTCTAGATATTCGGGACGTCTCACGGTTGTTATTTCGCCCTTACGTGCACTCATGATCGACCAGGTTGAAGGACTTTGGCGGAAGCGTTTTACTGAGTCAGTCGACTACCTGAGTGGCGGTAGAGACGCCTGGCTAAACCATGAGGTATATTTAGGCATACTTGACGGAAGGATTCATTTAGTATTTGTTGCGCCTGAACGTTTCCGCTCACCGCGTTTTACCGAAGTCTTGGAGCGAAGAAGACGAATGGACGGCGGCCTTGAATTCGTCGTCTTCGATGAGGTGCATTGCATCAGTGAATGGGGATTTGAGTTTCGCCCCGACTATCTTCATGCCGCTAAATATGTGGCGGAATGGTTTAAGACGAAAGATTTACCCGGGAATCCTCACCGACTGCTGCTAACATCCGCCACAGTCACACAAAGGAACCGAATTGACCTGGAAGTGGAGCTTGGATTGGGAAATGCTGGGAACTATGAAGTGTTACCTAACGACATGCCTCACCCAATACAGCCATACATCGTCCTGGAATCGTTCGACATGTACGAAGATAAGGATGCACCCAGCGATGAAAAATTCGAGAAAACTTGCGAAATCCTAAAGGGGCTAGATCTTGATCGCAGTGCTGCCCTTGTCTTTGTGCGTAGGCGCAAGGACTGCCATCGGATAAGCGAGGCCCTTAACGAACGCGCTGCGGTTCCAGGTACCGAATTGGCTTCCATTCACGCTTTGCCTTTCCACGCTGGGCTACCCGAGGCCGTAAAGACAGAAGCTTGTGATCTGCTTCGTGACAAGAGAGCGAATGTACTAGTATGCACCAAGGCCTTCGGAATGGGCATGGACATTCCACACCTGCATGCCTGTATACACTACCAGCCACCGACTTTCATTGAGGATTATTTGCAGGAGGTTGGCAGGGTTGGACGAGACGCGAAAGAACGTGAGCATACTGACCATGACAGTGTCACTGCAACACTCTTGTATAATCAAAATAATCTCGAAAGAAATCTGGAGACCCTCCACGACAAAATCGTAAAGCCATCGGATCTTCAGGACTTTTTCAAATACTGCATCGATAACGGGGTCTTTTTCCAACAAATCGACAAGGCTCTGTGTATAATCCCCTCCAAAGTCCGAATCAGTGAAACGAGGGACCTTGACGAAAACCAAGTCACAAATTGTCTATTCTGGCTTGAACGCATGGGCGTGCTACGCATTGAGGGGCGTCATCCACCATTCCTCCATATGAACCTGGACCTTGCCCTGCTTCGAAACTATGCGGCAGGTAGCGATTCCACTTCGCCCATCGCCAATATTCTCCTTGATTTTGTTACCGAGAGTTCTGGTGTGGTGAAGGAGCTGACGACTCCTTCGCCGGAAATTGCTCAGGAGCATCGGGCCGAAACTATATTTGGCCGAATGGTTAAGGGATTGCTAAGAGGCGTCCTCGCGCTGTTCGCCCCATCAGAAGACGTTGAGACAAAGTTGCAGGTGTCCGTTTCTAAAGCCAGCCCCGATCGTTCATCAATTGCTAATAAAATAGATGTAAGCCTTTCCATGTCAAAACTAATGTCGCGCTGCGGCGGTATTAGTATGGACGATCTGTTCGCCGGGTTGTTTGATCTGAACAAAGTGGGAGCTCTGTCCCTACACAAGAATTTCGTAGTACGGCGAAATGGGGTTCCCAGTGGCGAGGAATTCTTTGACCTACTGAATTTCGCGGTTGAAAGGCTTCTGGAGCCCACAGGAGGCCGGGTTGATTTCTTTCAACGAAAACATTTCGAATCTGAACTGCGTGATTGGTACAGTAGTTTCCTTTCTGAGGATATTCAAGAAGAGCGCTCCGCTGGTGGAGAGTTAGACGCCCCACGGCATCTGATCCGACGAGTACAACGAGAAGTATATCGCGCCATCAGTACTTCACTACGAGTATTACGCAACGCAAAAGTAGAGCTTAACGAAAGCCTGTCTGACTCCGGTGTGACCCAATACGCACGGGCAATTCCGGAATCAATACGTTTTACAGTTGTTCGTGAAGTGGACGAAAGCATTCGAACCATGCGACAACTTTTAGCTTATGTGTCCTCCGTTGAAGATGGCTCGGCCTCAGCTCAGGGATCAACTTTCGAGATATCCTTGACCAAAATCCTCAACGCGCTAGGAAGAAAGATCCGTATTAGCAGACTCAAGGAAATCATGAAACTCATTGAAAGCGGAGGATATTATGGATTTGAGGGAGGACTTAACGACTGGATGTCATTGATCACGCTTAATACTCAGAAACCGCTCCCGGCCTATGATCCAGACTCTGTCGAAGCCACAGCCCCGCAACGCATCTATAAAGAGATGCTGGAGAGGTACGAACTTCAAATCCTTCGCGCCCAAGCAATGATACTCCTTGCGGCGATGCCCTCCGAGCACAACAAAAAGTACATTGATCGATACTTTCAGTGTGTAAAAGCCGAAGATCTGGAGAGGTTGCTTGAAGACACTGTTGGTGACGTTGATGATGAAGGCTTGGCAAGCAACCTGATGTTACAAAATTTGCTGAGTCAAGTCCGAAAGGAGCGATTTTCAAAGGAAAACGAGAAACTGGAAAAGAATCCCAGTCAATTTGCGGTGTGCAGAGCACCATTTGACCGTAGGCTTCTGGTCAATGCAGGGCCAGGATCGGGAAAAACTCATGTTCTTATGATGCGTTGTGCCTGCCTAATCCACTTGCAGCGCATTGATCCGGCCGACATTCTAGTGTTGGCGTTTAACCGGGCGGTTGTCTTCGAGATCAAGGACCGTATCCGCACTTTGTTTCGATCCCTTGGATATGGCAATTATGCAAACAGGATAGACGTCTTAACTTTTCATAGCTTCGCGCTACGCCATGCGCCAACGACAGAATTGTACGAAGATGACTTTATAGGCTATGCCGTACATGCTTTTGCTGAGACTATGAAATCCGACAGAAATTTTGCCCGTATTGTAAGCAGTAGATACAAGGCGGTACTGGTCGATGAATTCCAAGACATGAACGAAGACTTCTACAGTGTCGTCAAAATCTTAATTTCAAACTGTAGCGGCGGGGGAATGGTCATCGGCGATGATGATCAGGATATCCTTACCTGGAATCGGAGAGATTGGCAGGACAAGTATGGCCAGAGATGCCCCTTGGACGCTGCTCACTACTTCGCAGAGTTCCGAGAGGCCCTTGAGCCTGAGGAACACAACCTTACGCTAAACTACCGTTCTGTTCCCGAAGTTGTTCAACGCGCTAATGGCATGATTGAGAAGGTTGCCGCTCAAGTAGGTTTTTCGCGAATGAAGGGGATGACCAAGCTGAACGCTTCCAGAAAAGAACACGGGCTTGTCAAAATGCCTCTGGACATAACCCAGTACCCAGACTTGGTGCGTGAGTCCCTAGAGCGGAAAGAGAATATCGCGGCCCTCTGTCGCTCGAATCGAGAGTGTCGTCAAGTCTATGAAACATTGGTCAAAGACAATGGCATTGAGGTGGCAAACGTCGAGCTTTTGGGCTCTGAGGATTTCGCGCTCTACCAATTAAGGTCACCGGGGGCACTCCTCGATATCTGTCGCAGCCGGAAGGAATATGACTTCATCGACTCCTATATCTGGGATGAAATGCTCAAGGAATACGAGCTAGGTGGGTTTGCAGACATGCAAACTGACCGAAAGTGCTTGCAAATTTTGTACATCTTGGTCCGAGAGGAGCTGGGACGCCCTCGCATTCGCGACCTGCGGGCATTCATTGAGCAGATGCGTGCGTCTGACGTCGGGCGGCTTAAAGCTAAGATTGGGATTGCTGACAAGAGAGCCAAACTGACAATAGCGACAGTCCACAAAGTCAAGGGACTGGCGTTTGACACTGTTCTAGTAATGCCGTCGAAGGAAAATTTTCCATTCATGCCACCAAACAGTGCGTTGCCTGAACCAAGTAGTATAGATGCTGCTGAGGAGGCTAGGCTCTGTTACGTGGCCATGACCAGGGCTCGTAATCAGTTGTATATTGGATGGGGTGCCCGAGAGAAATCGTGGTGGACATGCTCAAAACATAATTCTTGCGACGAATCCTACCGCTACGTCTTGAGAGGCTCTCCGGGAGAAATCTTCGTTTCGTGGCCTGGACAAGCAAATCAAGTGAACAGTGGACTTCAACAATATATAAAAAAACACGTTTCCATTGGAGACAACTTGTCATTAAATAACAGTTTTGTGCATCATAGCAGCATGCCTGTCGGCCTGCTTTCAAAACACACAAAAGCCATCCTTCGGAAGGCCAATAAGTGCCCACAGCTTCGTGTCTCCAATGTGATACGATACACGTGCGGAAGCTACTTTCGGGAGAGGAACCCACAATTCTGGGACCTACTCCATGACAATGTGAAGCAGCAGGGGTGGTTCTACACGGTTCTGGTGGAGGAGGCATGACAGGGTATTGTCAGCTATTCGTTTCAGGATCGTACTTGACTGTCGTTGACAGGCGAGCCACTTCACAACAGCGTGGCCACGTGCTCGTCGTCCAGGCTGTACAGGGCCAGTTTCCCGGCCCGCCGGTATTTGACGATCCGCGCCGCCCGCAGATACCGCAACTGATGCGACACCACGGAAACGCTCATCCCGATGGCTTCGGCCAGCTCGCAGACGCACAACTCGCGCAGCGACAGAGCCAGCAGCAAGCGCAGCCTGGTTGCGTCGCCCAAGGCCTTGAAAAGGTCGGCATGCTCCGGAATACGCCGCGCAGCCGGCAGGTCGGCCCGCACGGCATCAACCGTTCCAGTTCCGTTGCAACCGGAGTTGCAGCTGTCGTCATGATTCTGATGCAGGTTCATTTTCATGTCGCCATATTTGAACAATTGTTCAAATATAATCAGAAGGGGCGCCCCCGGCCCGGCGCCGGGCCAGCATCCGGCGCAGACCGTTCAGGCCGATCAATCCGAACAGCAGCAGCGCGCAGAGCATGCCTGTCAGGCCGCCGTCGTCGTCCACGGCGCCAGAGGCCCAGCGCGTCGTGCTCAGGCCCAGGCCGGCATACAACGCGTTGACCGCCATACCCAGCCCCAACGTGACAAGCGCAATGCCAATCACGTATACGACGACCCCGCGCTTGCCCAGCAGACGGCCGATTACCGCCAGTGAGCCCAGATTGGTGGCCGGTCCTGCCAGCAGAAACACCAGCGCCGCGCCCGGCGAGATGCCCTTGAGCGCCAGGGCCGCGGCCACGGGCGTGGACGAGGTCGCGCACATGTACAGCGGAATGCCGGCTACGAGCATCACCAGCATCGGCAGAAACCCGTCACCGGCCCAGGCCTGGAAAAAATCCGGCGGCAACAGCGCGCCGATGATCCCCCCGATCAGCAAACCCAACAGGAGCCAGCCGCCAAGGTCGGCCAGCAACTCTCCCGCTGCGTAACCCAGGGCTTGCCACAGCCGCATAAGGATTGTTTGTGGCTGCGCCTGACCGACAACGCAGCCGCAGCCTCCGGAGCAGCACGAATGCCCGTGGATCGGCGCCCCGGTCTCGCCTTCGGGCACAGCCGGAGCGTCCGTACCCCCCTTGCCCAGGCGGTCCACGGCGACGCCGGTAACGCAGGCAGTCACGAACGCGGCCAGCGGCCGCAACACGGCCATGAGCGGATCCAGCAAGGCCCAGGTCAGGGCAATCGAATCGACGCCGGTCTCCGGCGTGGCGATGAGAAACGCCGCCGTGGCGCCCTTGCTCGCCCCCTGACGACGCAGCCCGGCCGCGACCGGCAAGACGCCGCAACTGCACAGCGGCAGCGGAAGACCGACCAGCGTTGCCTTGAGCACGCTGGACGCGCCCGAGCGGCCCAGATGCCGCGCCAGAAAGTCCGCCGGCAAAAAGGCCTTGAGCAGGCCCGCAGCCAGCAGCCCCAACAGGACCCATGGCGCCGTCTCCACGGCGAGCCGCCAGGTCTCCCAGGCAATCGAAAGCACTATTTCCATATCGTACGCGCTCCCGGGAACACCTGCTCCAGCCGCGCACCGATCCAGAGGGCGGGCTCCGGGCCGGAAGGCCGCTCCCTGTTCATGTTTCCACCACGTGATCGAGACCGTTGCACAACAGCGTGGCCACGTGCTCGTCGTCCAGGCTGTACAGGGCCAGCTTCCCGGCCCGCCGGTATTTGACGATCCGCGCCGCCCGCAGATACCGCAACTGATGCGACACCACGGAAACGCTCATCCCGATGGCTTCGGCCAGCTCGCAGACGCACAACTCGCGCAGCGACAGAGCCAGCAGCAAGCGCAGCCTGGTTGCGTCGCCCAAGGCCTTGAAAAGGTCGGCCAGCTCCTGAATACGCCGCGCCGCCGGCAGGTCGGCCCGCACGGCATCAACCGTTCCCGTCCCGTTGCAACCGGAGTTGCAGCGGTCGTCATGATTCTGATGCAGGTTCATTTTCTTGTCACCATAGTTGAGCAATTGTTCAAATATAATCAGAAGAGGCGCCGTTGTCAAGTACCGGGCGTTGACAAGCATACAGGGCGCTGGGGCCGCGCGTACGCATTCACTGGACACCTGCACGATCCTGCGGCATGAAAATACCATCGGAGCAGGCTGGGACGGGCGGAAGCGGCCGAGCCGTTCGTGACCAGCGCCCCTGAACTGCCAGGGGAGTCCGTCCAAATTCAGGCCAGGGAGAAACGTGCAATGAAGGCTTTGTTCGTGATTTCGACCAACGACTGCGAGACCATCTACAACGCGATGCGGCTGGCCAGCGTTGGCGTGGCCAAGGGTGACGAGGTCAGTGTGTTCATGCTCGGCAAGGGCGTATTGTTCGAGACGTGTACCTCGGAGGAATTCAACGCCAAGGCGCTGATAGACAAGTTCGAAAGTAGTGTCTTGTCAAGTGGTGTAAATTCTTTTCTTCGTTCCCTTGCCCTGTCG
>CAZGAH010000033.1:0-45115 GCA_964523295.1 uncultured Desulfovibrionaceae bacterium
GGAGCGTCCATGACCATCGCGGCCCTCACGGCCCACGCTTTGGAAGAGGAAAAAGTGCAGATAATCGACGCCGGCTGCGATGAGTTCGTTCGCAAGCCATTTCGGGAGCAGGAAGTATTCGAGGTGATGGCAAAACATCTTGAACTGCGCTATGTTTACCAGGAAGACCAGGACGCGACGCTGGAGTCGGACATCGAGCCGACTCCCCTGGACCTCGTTGATATCCCCGCGGGGCTTCTCGAATCGTTGCACCAGGCCGCGCTTGAGTTGGATACGGACCGGACGCTGAAGCTCATCGACAGGATCGAGGCGCTGGAGCCCGGTGTCGCCAGGACGCTCCGGGCACTGGCCCAAAAATTTGAGTATGGGCGCCTGCTGAGCGTGCTGAAATCGCAAGGAGAGACGGAATGATCGATCCATTTCCCCCACCAGCGTTGCAGGACATTCTCGTGGTGGACGATGTCCAGTCCAACCTGGAATTCCTGACCTCGTTGCTCAACCAGGCTGGATACAAGGTGCGGCCCGCCAAAGGAGGACAACTCGCCTTGCAGTCCGCCGCCGCCAAGGCGCCTCAGCTGATCCTGCTGGATGTCAAGATGCCCGACCTCGACGGCTACGAGGTCTGTCGCAGGCTCAAGGCCGACGAACGCACCCGGGGCATACCGGTGCTCTTCATCAGCGGCATGACGTCCTCGGAGCAAAAGCTGGAGGGATTCCGCAGCGGCGGGCTCGATTACATCACCAAGCCCTTTGAGCCGGAAGAGGTCATGGCACGGGTGGAGACCCATCTTAAACTCCGCATGCTCTCCGAACGACTGGAGCAGAAGGTCATCGAACGCACCGCCGAACTGGCCGCCACCAACGCCCGGTTACAGGAGGAGATCGCCGAACGCATCCAGGCCGAAACCGCCCTGCAGAGAGAACAACGATTCATCGAGAGCATCTTTGATTCCATGCCCTCGGTCGTCTTTTCCGTGAATACGCAAGGCAGGATTACCCAATGGAACAGGCACGCCGCCGAATCGTCCGGGATATCGGCTGATATGGCCAAGGGCCAATTGCTACGCGAAATTTTCCCTCACCTGGCGGACGAGGGAAGAATTCAGTCTGTCGTGGCCACAGGCAAAACGCAACACGACTCCAGGGCGTCCAGGACGGGAGCCGAGGGGCGCCGCTTCGAGGACGTGACCTATTGTCCGTTGATCGCCAACGGCATCGAGGGGGTGGTCATCCGCGTGGACGATACGACCGAGCGGACCCGCATCGAGGAAATGCTGGCCCGGTCCGACAAAATGCTCGCCTTAGGGGGCCTGGCGGCCGGAATGGCCCATGAGATAAAGAATCCCCTTGCGGCGATCACAGTGTCAGCTCAAGTGATCAGGCAGCGAATTTTTGACGAAGTAAGCGGCAATCACGAGACCGCGAAAGAGTGCGCAGTGTCTCTCGAAGGGATTCAGATGTATATGGAGAAACGAAAGATACGCACGCTTCTCCAGTCCATTTCCGACTCAAGCATCCGGGCCGGACGTATTATAACGAATATGCTCGAGTTCAGTCGGGCGCGCCAGGACACCCATTCCCCACTCGACATCGCCGCCGTGCTGGACACGGCGATTGATCTTGTCTCCTATGATTTCAGCATCAACAAACATTTTGAATTCAGCACGATTGATATCAGCAAACACTACGAGCCCGGTATCCCCAAGGTGACCTGTGGTGGCGAGGAGATGCAGCAGGTATTCTTTAACATACTGAAGAATGCGGCCGAAGCCATGGCGGGAAAAGACTATCACGGAAAGGCCAGACAGATCAGATTGAAAATTTCCAGGACCGATGGATCGGTATGCGTAGAGATAGCGGATAACGGGCCCGGCATGGATGAGGATACGCGTAAACGCATCTTTGATCCGTTTTTCACGACCAGACGGAGCGGCGCCGGCACAGGGCTTGGATTGTATGTCTCCTATCTGATTGTGACAAAACAACATCAGGGCACAATCGAGGTAACAGCTACGCCGGGCGAAGGCGCAACGTTCATTATCACCATTCCCTTTCAGATGTCCCCGGCTTCGGACAAGGAACTGCCTTGAGAGAAGTCATTCCCCATCCGATCGGAATCCTGCGACCCCGAAGGAAAGGGAGTCATTGCCAGCTGCATTTCGTTCAGCCATGGGCAATGATACAGCGAAGGATTGACCCGGCAGCCACAAGGAAGGCAGAACACGTCCCTTGAAAGCAACGAAGAAATTTTGCAATCTGTGACGGATAATCAACATAAAAAAATGAACCATCTTAGTAAACTTAATAATTTAAAAATGTAAAATTGTTTAACATTTGCATTTTCTGTTTTACCTATTTTCAATAGTGTGTGTTCTATTTTTTGGATTTTTTATATATAGAACTTAAAACTGTAGCCTTCATTTGCGTATTCATATTGTGTGCCGCATTGAATCCATCAAGGTCATAAGGGCCTCGTCTGTCAGCAGCACCTCCTGCATCGCCAGGGCGCTCTGGAGTCCCCCACGCAGCGCATGATCGTCGCCAACATGAATTGGATATACGGGTACAGGGCGCCCTTGCGATCCTGCGGATCCATCCCCACCAGCAGTGGCCAGGCCCCGTTCTCGCGGTTGGAGTGGAGCAGCTCGTCAAAGCGGCTCGCGGTGTTCAGCGCGTAAACCCGATCCATCGACCGCGTCGCGTTGGACTCCCCGGCCACCAACGCGTCGTCGCGCGTAGCGGTCTGCCATTCCGACACCCCCGTCAGGCGAGTCTGGAAATCGGCCTTGTTGGTAACCTTCCGTGACATGGAGTGACCTTACACGCTACGCGGCGATGTGTTCAGCTTTTTTTGCCGACGATATGATTTTTTTTCGAAATGGCCTACTCCGAATTTCAGGACGGTGTATTCCTGCTTGAAATTGGTCATATTCCAGGTTAGCGTCAAAAGTTGACCCAGGTACCGCCTTAATGACGCTGAACACAGCAGCGTATCCGCAGGACAGGCATGGAAGAACATCCCCCCAGTCAGTCATATCTCGGCAATTTTCTGCTCCGGAAAGGAGTGATCACGGCTGAGGATTTGCAAAAGGCAGACGCCTTCCAGAAGCGTATCGGCGGACGGCTGGGGTCAATTCTGATCCGTCTGGGCGCCATTTCCGAGGACAATCTGCTCCTGGCCTGGTCCGAGATGCTGGATATGCCGATCGTCAACTCCCCGGACCTGCCGTCTGACCCGCAGCTGTTCCATCGTGCCTTCGAGGCCAGCCAGATCGACGCCGAGTGGTGGCTGGATCAGGAGGCGTTGATCTGGGAGGACGCCGAGGAGCGTATCTGCTGCATTGCCCGCGATCCGTTCAACGATAGCCTGCTCGAGGTTCTGGAACGGCAGTTTCCCGAGCGCGAGGTTCAGATCTGCCTGGCGCACGGATATGATCTGGAGCGGTTACTGGACGCCGTGGCCCGTTCCCGCAGGCAGCGTTCTCCGCTTGATGGCGACGCCGATCTGTTACGCGAGCTGGCAGAGGAGGCGCCGGTCATCGAATTCGTGAACAACCTGCTCACCCAGGCCTTCGAGCAGCGAGCCTCCGACGTACACGTGGAGCCGGGAGAGCACGTGATGGAGGCCCGATTTCGGGTCGACGGCGTGCTGTATACCCGCTTCACCCTGCCCAAGGAGCGCTATCCGGCCATTTCTTCGCGCATCAAGCTGATTTCGGGCATCGACATTTCCGAGCGCCGGCTGCCTCAGGACGGACGCCTTGGGCTACGTCTGGGAGGCGAGGAGGTGGATCTGCGCGTATCCACGGCGCCCGGCGTACATGGGGAGTCCATCGTCCTGCGTCTGCTGCCCAAGGAGCGCCAGGGGTTCAAGCTCGAAGACCTCGGCTTCGCCCGCGACCACATGGACCAGCTCAAGGCCTTCATCAACGAGCCGCACGGAATTTTTCTCGTCACCGGTCCGACAGGCTCGGGCAAATCCACCACCCTGTACGCCGTGCTCGACGCGATCAACACCCGCAAGACCAAGATCATCACCGTGGAAGACCCGGTGGAGTTCCAGCTCGAGGGCATCACCCAGATTCAGACCCACGCTGAAATCGGCTACACCTTTGCCCGCGCGCTGCGCTCCATACTGCGCCAGGACCCGGACATCATCATGATCGGTGAAATCCGGGACCGCGAAACCGCGGAGATTGCCGTCCAGGCCTCCCTGACCGGGCATCTGGTGCTTTCGACGCTGCATACCAACGATGCGGTCAGCGCCTTTACTCGGCTCATTGATATGGGTATTGAACCCTTCCTGGTGGCGACGCCCGTCCGCGCGGTCATGGCCCAGCGGCTTGTCCGCAAACTATGCCCGGCCTGCGCTGAGCCTGGCGAGCCGTTGACGGACATCATGGAAATGGTCGAGCCGCTGGTGCCCTTCACCGAGGCGCATCTCGGGCCGAACTGGCGCAAGCCCAAGGGCTGCCCGGCTTGTCAGGGCACCGGGTACAAAGGCCGTGTCGGCATTTACGAACTCGTAGCCGTGACGCCGGAGATGCAGCACCTGATCCTCAGCGGCGGCTCGGCCGGCGACATGCTGGCCCAGGCCAGGCGCCACGGCCGGGTGCTGCGTGAAGACGGCCTGCTCAAAGCCTGGAAAGGCATCACCAGCGTAGAAGAAGTGTTGCGCGTGACGGCCAGCTGAACTCCTGCGGCCATGCTGTCGCGAGTCGCTCCGGAAAGCAGGCTTGCGTCGGTCGCGTCCCGAATGGATTGTTTCTCTGCCGACTGCCACGGCGCCGGGCAAAAGAGATCATGCCGAAACTCGAATTATCTGCCACGCACCATTCCCGCCACCGGCACACCTTCGATCCCGTACGCGTCATGGATCTGCTACGGATCAGCACCATGCAGGTGTTGCGGCAGCACCGCCGGTACCTGGGCGTCGTGCTCTCCATCGCCTTCGGCACGGCCGGGGTTCTGGCGATCCTGACCATGGGCGACGCGGTCAAACAGAAGCTGAACGAAGATCTTGAGCTGCTGGGCGGCGCCACGGTCCTCAAATGCTCCTTCGAGCACGCCATCTCGGCCGAGGAACAGATTGCCCGACCGGTGGAGTTTCTGGAGCATACGGCCGAGGCCGTGCGGAAAATCCCCGGGGTGGCCAGCGCCAGCCTTTTCACCCTCGCCCCGGGCTACACCACCTGGCAGGAAGAAGAGATTTCGCAATATACCCTGCTCGGCGTGGACGAATATTACTGGGATGTCACCACGGTAAGAACCGTCGCCGGGTCCTTTTTCGGCGCAGCCGAGGTGAAGAACCGCTCCCGGGTCTGCGTACTCGGAACAGAGCTGGCGCAACGTGTTTTCGGCCACAGCGACGTGATCGGCATGCACATGCCGATCAAAAGCTCGCTGTACCGCATCGTCGGCGTTCTCGGCGGAGAAAACGCCCGGGACCGGGCCGAGTGCGCCTTTGTCCCCTTTACGACGCTCAACGACCGCCTCGACCTCATCATCCCCACCAAGCTCTACGTCCGCTGCGCCACCTGGGACGATGTCGCCCCCGTATCCGAGGCCTTGCCCTTGGTTGTGGCCGAGAATCAATCCGCACGCGGCCTGCTCGTCGAGGTGCCCTGGGGGCCGCTCAAGCATCTGCGACGCATCGTGCTCTGGGTCGAGCTGTTCGTCTATTTCGCCATCATCGCCACGATCACCCTGGGCGGCTTCGGCATCTGGAACGGCATGATGACCGCCGTCAAGTCGCGCACGCGGGAAATCGGGCTGAAAAAGGCCATGGGCGCCGAGGATGCCGACATCTTCATCCAGTTTTTTATCGAGGCCATCTGCCTGAGCGTGGGCGCGGCCATAACCGGGATCCTGCTCGGCCGCGCCGGTGTGGAAATCATGAGCTGGCTGCTGAAGACCCGCCCGCCCGAGGCCTTGTTTTTCGAATACGCCGGGCTCAGCGTGTTCTTTGCCCTGAAGTCGTCACCGCCATTCGCTACGAATAGCCTGTGGATGCGGTGGCCGCGTCATGAACAACGCTCTCACCATCGAAACCGTGTTGCGGATTACGCCCGTCGGCGCGACGGCGCCAGGCACGGACATCGTACACACCCTGGACGTGCTCGAGGGCCGCTTTGTCGCAGCCTTCGCCCTGCCCGCTCCGGATGTCCCGTGTCGCGCGCTCTGGAGCTTTGCCGGCGGCGGCTTCTGCCGTCTGGACCTGGACGCTCTCCGCTTTGCCCTCGCAGCGGGCGGCAGCGAAACCGCCGTCATCGACGACATGCAGGCCAACGGCATCTACTGCAGCCCGGGCAGCTTCGTCTTTCCCGGACGCCCGCCACGGCTGATTTTCGCACTTCCGGCCGGAATCAACGCAGTACAAGCCCGGGGACGCTTCCAGACGCTCACGGCCGCCGCGTTGGATGAGCTGCTGCAGGCGCAGGCCCGGGCCTCGCGCGCCGAGCTTGACGAACGCAGGATCCGGGAAGCCAGATTGCGGCAACTGGACTACGAAAACCGCTTTTTGCGCGAAAAGCTGGCCGCAATGGAACGGAGCGCCTCCTGGCGCATCGGTCAGCGACTGGTGAATCTGAGCAACCGTCTGCCCTTCGCCAGGCTGCTGCGCCGAGGGGTGAAGCCGGATTCCCGCACCTCGATCGAGCTGCCCGCGGAGCACGACCGGCAGGAATTCCCCATATCCCTGGGGCCTGACATTCTCCATCTGAAACGCCCGCTGCTCGTCGCCATTCCCGTCTACAACGGTTTCCAGGCCCTGTGCGCGCTCCTGGACAGCCTGGCCGCCGCCTATCCTGTTCCCCGGACCGGGCTCCGCTTCCTCTTCATCGACGACTGCTCTACGCAGCCCCAAGTCCGGCCCTTTCTGGAGCAGAACCCGTTCCTGCGCCGGCCGGACGTGCAGCTGCTCTGCAACACGCGCAACCTGGGCTTCGTTCGCAGCATCAATCTGGCCATAGAGCACGCGCCCCCGGATGCCGATCTGGTCATCCTCAACGCCGATACGCTCGTCAACGGCCAGCCCTTCGAGGTGCTGCAAGACGTGGCCTGCCGCGAAGACGATATCGCCAGCGTCACCCCGTTGACCAATCGGGGGACCATTGCCAGCCTGCCGGGCTGGCCGCACGGGGAGGATTCCGTCTGGGGTTTGCCCCCAGCCGTTATCGCTGCAACCATCGCCGCCCGACGCTGGAAAACGCCCCCCGTCGGCGCCCCTACCGGCGTCGGCTTCTGCATGTACATGACCCGCCAGGCCCTCGACCGCGTCGGCGCCTTCGATCCCGAGGCCTTTGGTCAAGGCTACGGCGAGGAAAACGACTGGTGCCGACGGGCCATGCAACAGGGCTTCCGGCATCTGATCTGCACCGAGGCCTATGTCCACCACGCCGAGGCCCAGTCTTTCGGTCTGAAACAGAAAAACGAGCTGCTGGCCCGCAACCTCGCGGTCCTGAACGAGCGCTACCCTGACTACGCGCTGGACGTCGAGCGCTATACTACCCAGGATCCGCTCCGTTCCATCCGCGAGCTGCTGCTCTTCGAATTGCGCGTCCTGGCCGGCAGGGACAAGCTCACGCTGGCCTTCGTGCTGCACAACAGCCCGGATTGCGGTTTCGGCGGCACGGAGCGGCACGCCCAGTGGCTGGCCAACGAGTTGCTACGCACGCAGAGCTGCCAGGTGCTGTTTATTTTTCCCGAATCGCCCGCGCCAGGCGCACGGGTCCGTTTCCGGCTCTGTACCGAGGCCTGCGCCTCGGCAACGCTGGAATACGCCGCGCCGGCCGAGCGCTGTGCGCCGCTGCTGTCCGCGCTACTGGAACACTGCGACGTGCTGCACATCCATCACCTCGCACACCTTCCGGATGCCGTCGTGGATACCCTGATCGAGGCGCGCAACCCGCGCAAACTATTTACCCTCCATGACTTCTCCTGCCTCTGCCCCCGCGTCAACCTCGTCAACGCCGACGGCCGCTACTGCGCGCTCCCGTCCGAGCTGGCCGTGTGCGACGCCTGCCTGGCCCGCGGCGAGGCTGCCTCGGGGCCGATACTGGCCTGGCGCAAACGCATGCGCACCGTGCTCATGGCCTGCGACGTGCTCCTGTTTCCCTCGTCCAGTGCCTGGAAAATCGTCAACGCCGGCTTCGCCAGGCATCCGGAAACCGCGCTCCCTGTCGGCAACGCCGGCCCTGCCTGCGTCGTGCTGCCCCATTTCCTTCCCTTTGCCGAGGCTGGCGGACCGGCTGCCAGGATCGCGTCCGCGTGTACGCGCACCCTGGTTTTTTTGGGAGAACTGACGCCGCTCAAAGGCGGAGACATCCTGCGCCAGGCAGCGGCCGACATCGAAGCGCGCGGCTTTGCCTGCGAAGTCTGGGGCGATTGCCCCGGACTGCCGGCCTCGGTGCGCATACGGCGCTACCAGGGCTGGGAGTCCCTGCCAGCACTGGCCCGCGAGGTCCGTCCTTTTGCGGTATGCCTGCCCTCCATCTGGCCGGAAACATTCTCCTATACCCTCTACGAGGCGCTGGCGCTGACAGGACGGCCGGTCCTGACCGGTCCGTGGGGCAATCCGGCCACATTCGTCCGGGAAAACGGCGTCGGCGTGGCCATGGAACGCCCGGACGCCGCCTCGCTGCTCGCCGCGCTAGGCATCCTGGAAACCGAGGCGCCGCGCCTGACAGAAAACCTCGCCGTGCTGCTTCCCGAACTGCTCCAGGAGTCCCGCTCCGGCCACTATCTGGAACGCTACCTGGAACTGGCGCACAGTCCCGGAGAGCACCGCCGGCCCGTCGAACCTGATCGAGGCGCCGCATGAGCGCATCGCCCCCCCCCCCGCAGCACAACCACGCGTTGACTTTCACTCTGACTGCGACGAATACCATGATGCAATGATTCCATGATATTCTCAATTTTAAAGAAAATCCGGACAATACGGTATTTGCTCGCATTGTTGACCCAAAAAAATACCGTCCTCCTACGCTTGCAGCGCTCAAATGCCATCAAGGACAAGCGGATAGATCAATTAAAAAAAAGAATAGCGGATCAGCTTACAGTAATTAAACGTTTACAGCAAAATAAATCGGACCAGCAAACAACAATAATCCACCTGAGACGCCACCTCACCCGAAAAGCAAATGGAATTTCAGAGCTGAAACGTTCTTTACTTATCAGTCGAGACACAATAGCAACTTTACGAAACAGTATAAAAGCCAAAATCAATGTCATAACGTCGCTCAAGCAAAAAATCGCCCTCAAAGAAAAAACCATCCAGTCGCTCAGAGAGCACGTAAAGAATAAAAGCGATGTCCTCACGGACAAAGTCCACGAGATCGACGCCCTGCAGAACGAGGTCATTCGTTCTGAATGCCTGCGATGTAAAGACCATCTCGTGCGCCACTCTAATCGCTATGATGTAGCCCTGATCTGTGGGCATTACCCGCGCGGGATCGCGGCGTATGGAGGACAATTCCTTCGGACCCGGGCCGAGGCATACGCGCGCAGGGGCCTTTCGGTTCTCGTCTGCGAGGTTTCTCCCGGAAATACACCTCTATCCCTTGAAGGAAACGAGAGACTCGGATGCCTGCGTCTCTCCCCTCTGGTTTTTGAACGAAGCATCTCATCCCTTACGCGACGCTGTACCGCTTTTGCCGTCCACGAGGTTGCGCCGCATGTCCTCGAAATACTGCTGGACACCATCCCGGATGAACGCCTGCTTCTCTGGATGCACGGGACGTTTATTCGTGATTATCGAAGGCTCCATTTCAACTATACGTCAGAAGAGCTTGAACTGCGCAGGCCACACTTGGATGCATTTTTTCAGAAAAAGAAATCGCTCGCACAACTTTTTTTGCCAAACCCTCAAATACAAAAAATTTTTGTCTCAAATTTTATAAAACGCATTGCCAGCATTGACTGTAATTCTGATATTAAAAATTTTCATATAATTCCAAATTACATTCATGAAGGATTTTACCGATTTAACCCAAAAGACTCCGACAGTGCCCGGAATATCCTGATGATCCGCTCCTTCAAAAGGCGGAGCTACGCAACCGACATTGCCATGGAGGCCATTCAGCAACTCTCCGGCCGCTCCGGTTTCGGGCGCGTGCGGTTTACCATACGGGGAACGGGTGCCCTGTTCGAAAAGGAGGTCGAGCGAGTCCGGCATCTGCCCAATGTCGACGTGGCGCAGGCGCATCTGAACCCGCATGAAATGCGCGCGCTGCATCTGCGTCACGGTGTTTTCCTGGCTCCCAGCCGTTTCGATTCCCACGGCGTGAGCGCCTGCGAGGCTATGGCGAGCGGACTGGTGCCTGTCAGCTGTCGGGTTGCGGCCATTCCCGAGTTCATCGACGAGTCTTGCGGAATCCTCGTGCCCCCGGACTCGCCCGGGCATTTTGCCGAGGCCATCTGGCGCTTGCAGGAGCAACCGGAGCAGGTGGAAGTTCTGTCCCGCATGGCCGCTACGCGCGTACGACAACAGTGCGGCTTCGACAACACCATTTTCCGCGAACTGCAGCTGTTGCGCCTGAGCCTGTCGCCATGACGGATCGCCCGACCCTTCTCCTGTTCGACAACGCGCTGCCGCTCGCGGTGAACCTGCTCGCCGGCCCGGGACTCGTCCAGGTCCTGTGTACGTCGACTACGCTGGAATGCATGGCAGCAGATACGACCCGTTCCATACCGATCCCCGACGCGTCGTGCCCGATCGTTCATGAAACGCATGAAGGCGCGCAGGCCTGGGCGGACGTTGCCCTGCGTCTGGTGGAGCTGTACGGACCCGACGCAGTCATGGTCGTGCGTTTCAACCACCCCCTCGTCGGGCTTGGCCTTGTGGTCCGGCATGTCGTTTCCATGGACTACGTCCTGTGCTGCCTGCCCGATTGTCTGGCCGCCACGCCCGAGGTCTACGCTGTCGCTGGCTCTGCGCTGGGCCTTATTGTTGACAACGAAGCACAGAAACAGCATTTTTTCGACACGCACCTCGGGCCGGTCCCGGCCATTGTCTTTCCGGATGATCTTTTTTCCGCCGTAGCCGTGTTGCGCGCCCGCCCCGTCCTCTGCAACCGGCCCGTCCCCGCGGTGCAGACCGACCCGCACGATTTTCCACGCGACAGGATAAGAATACTCCTGGTTTCCTATTTTGCCGGGCCATCCCCAACGGTCGGGGCGATGCGCGTAAATTATTGGTTCGACGAACTCGACGCCATCAGTAAAGGACAAACCGACACCCATCTGGCGACAGCAATACGGCCCGTTGCTCCCGATCCTCGCGTCCATTACATCCCGGACACGAGCAATCTCGACCTGTGCCTTGCAAGCGGCTGGAGCGAAAAAGCCATAGCGCAGTGTACCCGCACCGAAAGGGAGCGTAGGCGATACGTCAATACGCTCTCGTATTATTGGCGATTGTCTTTAGAGCTGTATTTCGGGAATATGGATACCCATTTTGATTGCATCATTATTTCCGGAAATCCATTTGTCTGTTTCGATTTTGCCGCCTTTGCCAAACGGCGTTGGAACTCCACGATCATCCTCGACTACCGGGACCCGTTCGCCAACAATCCGCTCATGCGCTACAACGACCAGACTCGGGAAACGCTCCGGCACATCGAGCGGGGCTATGCCTTTCAGGCAGATTGCCTCACAACGGTCAACCCGGCCTGCATACCCTTGATCGAGCTGTCAGGACATGTCGAAACGCACGTAATCCCCAATGGCTTCGACGAGCGAACGATAGCCGGCATGGCCCGGGAAATCCCTCCATTACGCCCGCTGTCCTTCGTCTATTGCGGGAAAATCTACGCGCACGGGGACCTGACCCCCCTTCTCGACGCAGCAGAGGCCCTGGACGTGCGGATTACCCATCTGGGATCCTCTGTCGGCCTGAGCGAACGCTGCCGTTCGTCGCCGGCCCTGATCCGTCTCGGGGCACAAACGCACGCGGAGACGCTGGCCGTCCTGGCCACTGCGCGTTGCGGCATTGTCTATGTCTCCGAATTTTTATTCGAGACGCCGGTCAAGGTGTATGATTATCTCGGCATGGGCTGCGACATTCTGGTGCTGGCGCCGGGGTATACCCCGGCTGGCCCGCTGTGGGACCTGCTCCGCGATGTTGCGAACGTCTTCTGGGTCAAAAACGAGCGCCAGGAGATCGCTCATTTTCTCCAGACGTATGCCCCAGGCTCATTACAACGGACAAATCTCGACCGCTTCTCTCGACGCAGATCAACGCAACGTCTGCTCGACATCATCCTGTCGCGCACGGGCAGCCCGCGGCGAGGGGAACGGCCTGGCACCCTGACCGAGAAGCCGGGCCCTGGCGAAAGGACGAAAATCGTCCCTTGATCACAGCAGCCCGTTACGGTATGAATCAGCAGGAGAGGAAAAAGAATGCATCGCTGACAGTATAAGCATGAACCGTGCGCCGGCGGAGGCCCTCGGGCGCGTATCTTACAGGGAGGGACAGATTATGCCAGGAACGGACAAGCAAAAATTCTCCTTCGAGGTTGCCTCCCTGCCCAAGGATACCTTCCAGGTAGTCCGCTTTTCCGGCGTCGAGGGGCTGTCCCGGAATTACCGTTTCGAAATTCTCCTGTACGCATCGGATCCCTCCATCGATTTCGGCGTAGTGCTCTCGCATCCGGCCACCTTCACGATTTACAGCGACCAGGGGCCGCTGCCCTTTCACGGCGTACTCTGTGAGTTCGAGCAGGCGCAGCAGGCCCTGGACTACGTGCTCTACCGGGCCGTGCTCGTCCCCCGCTTCTGGTGGCTGACGCAAACGCGGCACAACCAGATTTTTCTCGATAAGACCATTGCCGACTTTTTCAACGACGTGCTGCTGGACTCCGGTTTTCAGCAGGGCATGGACTTTGAACTCAGGTTGCAGCACAGTTACCCGTCGCGCGAGTATGTCTGCCAATACAACGAGACCAGCTTCGATTTTCTCTCCCGCTGGATGGAACGCGACGGACTGTATTACTATTTCGAGCAGGACGATACGCAGGAAAAGGCCATCTTCACCGATACGGCAATCGCCCACGTGCCCCTGCCACAGGCCGGCAAACTCGACTACTCGCCGCCGTCGGGACTGGACGAGCCCTATTCCGACGAGGTCGTCAAAACCTTCATCCTGCGCCAGAAGCGTTTGCCCAGACAGATCATCCTCAAGGATTACAACTACCGCACGCCGAGCCTGGAATTGAAGGGCGAGGCCGAGGTCAGCCCTATCGGACAGGGCACGGTATATATCTACGGCCTGCACTTCCTGACCCCGGAAGAAGGCGAAACGCTGGCAAAAATCCGCGCCCAGGAGCTGCTCAGCCAGGAAAAGCTCTTCGTAGCGACCAGCGGCATCCCCTATCTCAAATCCGGCTACGTTTTCGAGCTGCAGCGGCACTACCGGCAGGATTTCAACACAAAGTTCCTCATCACCGAGGTCACGCACGAGGGCAGCCAGGAGTCCTATCTCACGGCCGGGCTGGGGCTGAAGATCTCGGAGCTGCAAGACCAGCTCTACTATCATAACACCTTTGTCTGCATTCCGGCCACAACGCAGTTCCGCCATCCGCAGAGCACGCCCCTGTCCCGCTTCAACGGCACGCTCAGTGGCAAGATCGACGCCGCCGGAAGCGGCGATTACGCCGAACTCGACAAGCAGGGCCGCTACAAGGTCGTCATGCCCTTTGATCTGTCCGGACGAAAAGATGGCAAGGCCTCCTGCTGGCTGCGCATGGCCCAACCCTACGCCGGCGCGGACCACGGCATGCACTTCCCGCTGCACAAGGGCGTCGAGGTGCTCATTTCATTCATCGAAGGCGATCCGGACCGGCCGGTTATTGCCGGCGCACTGCCCAACCCCGAACATCCCAGCCTGGTGACCGACGCCAACCAGACCATGAGCCAGATCACCACGAGCGGGCAGAATAAAATCCACATCGAGGACCAGGAGGGGTCGCAGCGAATACTGCTCCAATCCCCGTCAGCCAACAGCTTCGTACGCATCGGCGCACACAATGACCCCGACGACGACGAAGGCGGAGGAGAAGGTGGCGAGGGCGGCGAAGGTGGTGAAGGTGGTGACGACGAGATGCTCGGCATCAAGTTGTACACGGACCAGGGACTGGAAATCACCGCGCGGATGAAGACAGAAATACTCCTGGGCGAATCGACCGAGATGGTCGGGGGCGCGTCCAACGACGTAGTGGCCGGCCTGACCACCAAGGTCCATTTGTTGGGAATGCAGGAATACATCATGGGCCTGGCCATCGACTGCATGATCGGCGGCAAGATCGAGATCGAGCTGCCGCACAAGGAGGAGATTTCGCCCGAGGTGGTCGAACTCAAAGGAGAGCTCAACAAACTACACGGCGAGATCGTCGAAATGCAGGGGCAGCACAACGTGCTCTCCGGCGACGTCAGCAAGCTGGCCGGGGCCACAAGCGAGCTGGCGGGCACGGCCAACAAAATGCGCGGTCAGGTCTCCAAACTGGCGGGTATGACGAGCAATCTGGCCGGCGACGTGAGCACGATGGCCGGCGAAGTCAATGACCTCACCGGCGGCAAGACCGCACTGCTGGGAACCTATACCAAGATTGCCGGCGAAATGATGAAAACAATAGGCTCGGAAACAGCGGCCCTGGGCTCCTCGCTCAAGGCAGTCGGCGAGCAGACCAAGACCATCGGCGAACAGACCGAGGTGGGCGGAGAGCTGACCTCGGTCGCGGGTTTGAGCATTTTCATGTAACCAATCTGATTCAACGCGCAGGGAGAATACTATGGGGGGGGTCGACAAGCCCAAATTCGCCTTCACGGTGGCGACGCTTCCGGAGAACGCCTTTCAGGTGGTACGCTTTTCCGGCACTGAAGGGATTTCCGAGTGCTATACTTTCGAATTGCTGCTGTACGCCAGCGATCCGAATATCGATTTCGATGCCGTGCTCTCGAAGCCGGCGACCTTCACCATCTTCAGCGAGCAGGGCGACCTCCCGTTTCACGGCATTCTCAACGAATTCGAGCAGCTCCAGGAGGCCATGGACTACGTGCTCTACCGGGCCGTGCTCGTGCCACGGCTGTGGTGGCTGTCTCAGACGCAGCACAACCAGATTTTTCTCGACAAGCCGCTCCCCGGCTTCTTCAGCGAAGTGCTCAAGGACGGCGGCTTGCACTCGGGCGTTGATTACGACCTCAAGCTACGCGCCAGTTATCCCGAGTGGGAATATGTCTGCCAGTACAACGAAACCCATTATGACTTTCTTTCGCGCTGGATGGAGCGAGACGGTCTCTATTTCTATTTCGAGCAGGGGAGCGACAAGGAAAAGGTCGTCATCACGGACACGGCCATAGCCCATGTGGATTTCCCCGGTGGCAGCAAGCTCCGCTACGTCCCCCCCTCCGGGCTGGACGGGCTGCATGTCCAGGAGGTGGTCAAGTCCTTTACCCTGCGCCAGAAAAGGCTGCCGAAATCCGTACTCGTCAAGGACTACAACTACCAAAGCCCCAGTCTTGACATCGAAGGCGAAGCCAGCGTCAAGCCGGCCGGGTTGGGCACGTTCTATCTCTACGGCCTGCATTGCCGATCCGCCGCCGAGGCGAAGAACCTGGCCAAGATCCGGGCCGAGGGGCTGCTTTGTCGGGAAAAGCGCTATCAGGGCGTCAGCGGCATCCCCTGGATCAAATCCGGCTATCTTTTCGAACTCGAACGCCACTACCGACAGGATTTCAATCAAAAATACCTGGTCGTTTCCGTGGAGCACGAAGGCAGCCAGGAGGCCTATCTCACGGCCGGGCTCGGCCTGACGCTCCCCGACGCCCGGGACCAGCTGTACTACCACAACCGTTTTGTGGCCATTCCGTCCGGAGTCCAGTTCCGGCACGAATGCCGCACCGCACGCCCGCGGTTCTTCGGCGCGCTCAGCGCCCGCGTTGACGGGGCCGGGAGCGGCGAGTACGCCGAGCTGGACGATCAGGGCCGTTACAAGGTCATCATGCCCTTTGATCGCTCCGGGCGCAAAGCCGGCAAGGCCTCCTGCTGGCTGCGCATGACCCAGCCCTACGGCGGCTCGAACCACGGCCTGCATTTCCCCCTGCACAAGGGCACGGAAGTGCTGGTTACCTTCATCGACGGCGATCCCGACAGGCCGATCATTGCCGGCGCCCTGCCCAATCCGGAGACCCCCAGCCTGGTGACCAGCAGCAACCCGAGCATGAGCCAGCTCACCACCGCCGGTCAGAACAAAATCCATATCGAGGATCAGACCGGATTGCAGCGCATTCTCCTGCACTCGCCCACGGCCAACTCCTTCATGCGCATCGGCGCCCCGAACGATCCGCCGACCAATCTCTCCGCCGGCTCCGGCAGCAGTTCAGGGGGCTCCGGCAGCTCAGGCGGCTCAGGCAGCAGCTCAGGCGGCTCAGGCAGCGGGTCGGGCGACGACTCGGGCAGCGGCGGCATTACGCTGTATACCGACGACAGCCTCAGCGTCACCGCACAGATGAGCACCTCGGTCATTCTGGGTGAATCCAACGCCGTGGTCGGCGGCGAGTGCAGCCAGATTGTGGGCGGGCTGACCACCTACGTATACGCCGGCGCGTTGCAGAACTATGTCCTGGGACTGAACCTCAACTGCACGCTCAGCAAGGACGTGACTATTTCTCTCCCCAGCAAGGACGAGATATCGCCCGAAGTCCTCAAACTCCAGGGCGCAGTCGAAAAGTTGAACGGGGAAGTTACGGAACTGCACGGCCAGCACAACGTCCTTTCCGGCGATGTGAGCAAACTGTCCGGCGCCACGAGCAAACTGGCTGGGTCCACAAGCAAGCTTAGCGGCCAGGTGTCCAGGTTGGCTGGCTATACGAGCAGTCTGGCCGGCGACGTGAGCACCATGGCTGGCAATGTCAACGATGTCACGGGCGGAAAGACGGCAATTCTCGGCACATACTCGAAAATTGCCGGCGAAATGACCAAGACCGTCGCAGAAGAAACAGTGGCCCTGGGTTCGTCGATCAGGGCTATCGGCGAGAACACCGCGACCATCGGGGAACAGACTGAAGTTGCCGGCGAGCTGACCTCCATCGGCGGCCTGAGCATCTTCATGTAGGGCAGTATGAAAATATTCAAGAAAAACGAACACTCGCTCTTTCTGAAGCCCTTCGGCTACCGTGGCAAGCTCTTTTTCACGGTCACGGTCTTTTCCTTTTTCGACCTGCAGAATCCGGAAGGACTGCTCTCGGAGCAGGATCTCTGGCAGACGATTCCGGGGGAGCTCGGGCAGGGGGGCATCCTGGACATGGGTCTACCCAAGCCCAGGGCCGAGTTTCTCGTCACGGGCGCCTGCTACGCCCCGGCGGGAGGCAAGTCCGAGGCCCTGCCCGTCGCCGTACGCGTTGGCGAGCGCAAGAAGGAGCTGTACGTCTTTGGCGACCGCCGCTGGGAATCCAGTGGTCAGCAGGCCCGCATCTCCAGCCTGGCGCCCTTCCAGGTCATGCCCCTGACCTGGGAGCGCGCCTTTGGCGGAAAAGGCTTTGCGCCGAATCCCAAAGGCAAAGGGTTCGTTCCGGCACAGACGCCCTGGGGCGAGGACGTGCGCTTTCTGCCCAACATCGAGCGCCCGGGGCGCATGATTGGTTCGCCGGACGACCATCCCGAGCCGGCCTGCTTCGCCCCCCTGGACCTGCTCCAGTCCCCGCGCGCCGACCGGAAGGGCACCTACGACGACGCTTGGATGAAAGAACGCTGGCCCTTCTTTCCGGACGATCTGAACCTCGAATTCTTCAATACCGCCTCTGCCGACCAATGGTTCGATGGCTACCTGCGCGGCGACGAGTCCGTCGAGCTGACCAACCTGCACCCGAAGTTCCAGATCATCCAGTCGCGGCTTCCCGGCGTGCGCATGAGGGTTTTCGTCACCAAAAAGACCAGCATGGATACCAAGAAGGCCGAGGAGGTCTTCCAGGAGGTGACCACGCACATCGATACGGTCTGGCTGTTCCCGCACATCCTGCGCGGCGTGCTCATGCATCGCGGTTCCACGGAAATCCTGGACGAGGAGTACGCCGACGTGGTGCGGCTGTTCGTCGCCACCGAGCCGATTACCGAGCAGCCCGAGTCGATCGACTACTATCTGGAGGAGCAGAAAAAGGCGCTGGAGCGCATGATCCCCGTGACCAAAGACCCCGGCGAGGACGCCCGCAAGCAGCTGGAGCGGGGAATGCTCAAGGTCAAGGCGATTCCCTTGCAGATCGAGGCGGCCAAGCAGCGTGCTCTGGGCAACGCTCCGACCGTGCCCATGCAGCTTGCCGACGCGGAACGGCTGACGGACTTCCTGCAAGGGGAGAACTTGGAGCTGGTCCGACGCCTTGAGGATCTGGCCCTGGACATGCACGCCAGATACGGCCATCTCGTCGAGATCGACCTGTCCCGTTTCGACGCCGTCCGGGCTAAAATCGCCGAGGGCGTGCAAAAGGCCAAGGAGACCATCGCCAAGGGCCGCGCTGCACAGGCCAAGGGTCAGGCTGCCCTGGCGCGGGCCTCGGAGACCGTGCGCGCCAAATTTACCCCTGAGCAATTGCAGCAGGCCGGCGTGGACCCGGACAACCTGCTCCCGAAGAAAAAGATCAACCCCTGGCACGACGCCCTGTTCCCCAAAATCTGGGACTTTCGAAAGAGCCTGGTCAGCAATACCGGCACCCGAACCCTTCTGGACGCATTCGGCCTGAAACGGCGCACCCTGCAACGCACCTGGGTCGGCTACAACTACCACGATTCCATGGAGGATGGCTGCGCCTGGGGGCTCGCGCCGGGGAGGGCCTGCGGCGGGCATCTGGTCAAAATTCCTGCTGGCCTGGTGATTCCCGCATTTACGGGCCCGGTGCTGACGCGCGTAACCATCATACCGGACTGGCCCCAGGGCCGCGAGTTGCCGCCCACGCCGATCCTGATCGAGGGCTCGAATACCGACCTGCCCTTTTATCCCTCCCTGCCTGGCGCGCCAGTCGTGCTGGTGAACAACGTCATCGAAGCGCTGCTGATCAATCAGGAGGCCGGCGATTTCTGCGCCGTGATGGCCTTCGCCCGCGAAGGCGCACCCTCTAAGGACGCAAAGGAGGCCCTGGCTGCGGCGAGCGTCAGGCTCGTGGTGTTGCCCGAAAAAGCCGATAAGGGGCATCCCCTGTACAAAAAGGCGGCGGCCCTGGTCCCGGACGTGGTCCCGCTCCCCTTGCCCCGCGGCAACAGCCCCCTGGAGGCCAAAGGCAACAGGTTGAGCCTGCGCGACATCCTTCTCGACGCGCTGCCGCCCGCCAGCGTCGGGCTGGCGACCACGGACGCCGAACGCCGTGCCGCCGGTCCCGTCCCCTTCGCCTTTCCCGACATCAAGGGCATGATCCTGCAGGCCATCGACGAGGTCAAGGCTTCGATGCTCACGCGCTTCGACGCCATCAAGACCCGCGAGCCCCAGGCCATGGCGACGCTGCAGCAGGCCCTGGCCAAATTCGGCAAAGACTCCGCGGAGCTGACAGCCAAGACTCCCGAACCGAGGCGGTCTTTTTCCGAAATCGCCGCCATGGCCACGGATAATCTGCAGCGCCAGAAGGCCATGGCAGCCAAGGCCAAAATCCTGACTCCGGAATTGTCGGGCAAATTTGACCAGGCCATTACCACGCTCAATACCACGTGCGCCAACGCCGACGCGCAGTACAGCGAGGGCATGGCCAAAATCGCAGCCGGCAAGAAGGAAATAGCCGAGGCCATGGCCAAGGTCGCCGCAGGCGAGCCGCCGGCCAAGGCCAAGGAGAAACTCACGCTGCAGGGCCTGGATCCCGATGCCTTCCGTTCCTTCACCCGCGAGGAGTTCCTGGCTCGCTTCGCCGAGGGGCGCAGCCTGGCCGGGGCTCAGCTCAAAGGGCTGGACCTTTCCGAACTGGATCTGCGCGGCATCGACCTTGCCAAATCGCAACTGGTGCGCTGCCGCTTCACCAAGACGCTGCTCGACAACGCCGTGCTGACCAGCGCCCTGGTCAAGGAGTGCGACTTCACTGCGGCCCGGTTGCCTGGCGCGCGGCTGGATATGGCCATCTTCGACAAGTGTCTGCTGCCCAAGGCTGATCTGGGCGAGGCCACGGCCAAACAGGCCATTTTCAAGGAATGCGACCTGAGCGAGGCCCGCTTCACCAAGGCGAGGTTCGCACTGTCCATCCTGCAGCGCTGCAACCTGAACAAGGCCGGCATGGCCGGGTTTACCGCCGAGACGACCGTATTCGAGGGCCAGGCCAAGGGACTGGACGCCAAGGGCGCCGCCTTCGAACGCTGCCTCTTCCGGCGGATCACCCTGGACGACGCCAGCTTCGCCGGCGCCAGGGTCAACGCCACGCTGTTCCACGCCGCCACGGGCGAGCGCGTAAGCTTTAACGGAGCGAATATGGACAAGGCGCGTCTGAGCGGCGAAACCTCCCTGCCTGGCGCCAGTTTCCAGTCCATCGCCATGGAGCACGGCTGTTTCCGGGATTCCAGCCTGCCCGGCGCCGACTTCTCCGGCGCACGCATCGAGGGTTCCATGATTGAGAACTGCGACCTGAGCCGGGCCAGACTGGCCGGAACCCGCGCGACGCGCACGCGCTTCGCCAAGAGCAACCTCGAGGCGGCCGACCTGCGCTGCGCCAACCTCATGAACGGATCCCTGCGTAAGGCCCGGCTCGTGGGTGCCGACCTGCGCGACGCCAATCTCTTCGGCGTGGACATCTACAAGGCGGTTGTCGGAAAAACGCGTTTCGACCGGGCCAACATGAAATTCACCCTGCTCCATAAACTGACCAGGTACCTCGACTGATGAACAGAACCGAAATCATCGCGGCCATCAAGGCCAACCAGACGCTGCGCGACCAGGATTTCTCGAACCTGGACCTGTCCGGCGCCGATCTGACCGGCGGGCGTTTCGAAAACGTCTGCTTCCGCAATGCCGACCTGCGCGGGGTCAATATCCTGCGCACCGGACTGAAGCGCTGCGATTTCACTGGGGCCAATCTGGAAGGCACGGACCTGACAAAAGTCGATTTGCGTAACATGACCTTTGTCAACGCCAGACTTGCCCGGACAACGCTGTTCATGACCCTCTTCAACCATTCGGACCTGCGCGGCGCCGACTTTTCCAATGCCAGCCTGCGCTGGTCGCTGTTCCAACATTCCAAGGCAGACGGCGCGCTGTTCCGGCAGGCGGTGTTCGAAAAAACCGTTTTTTCCCACGCCAGCCTCACCAAGGCGGATCTCAGCGCCGCCGACCTGACCAAGGCCGTTTTCCTGGATGCCGACCTGAGCGACGCCATTTTCACCGACACGCGCTTTTTCAAGACCTTGCTGGCCAAATGCGCACTCTCGGGGCAGCGGTTCGTTGGCGCCCGCTTTCACCAGGTCAATGCGCAGGGCGCAAAACTCGACGGCGCGGACTTCAGCCGGGCCGACGTGTCCATGTCCTCGTTTCAGGAGGCCGATCTCACCAACGCCGTCTTCGACAACGCCAACGCGCAAGACGCCATGTTCCTGGGGGCCAACCTGACCAACGTCTCGGCCGTGGGCGCCAACTTCGCCCGCGCCTATTTCGGCAAGGCCACATTGCCCGTGGCAATTTTCTCCAAGGCCAACCTCGACCACGCCGTGTTTACCAAGGCAAGCCTGCGCGGGGCCAGACTCGACGGCGCCGACTGTAAATACGCCGATTTCACGCACGCCGACTGCACGGCCGTAGATTTCACGAACTGCTCGCTGTACATGGCGCGCCAGCACCGCACGCTCGTCGAGCACGCCGTCTGGGACGGCGCCAGTACGCTGCTCATGCGCGGCGTCGACAAGGATCAGGCCGAGGCCGAAGACTGGACCCCGCCACCGCCGCAACCCTAACGAACGAAGGATGCCGTCATGCTCCACGCGCTGAAGAAACCGGAAGCACTATCACCCTGTCTGGAATACGCTGTGGTCCGCGAAAACTCCGGGGCCGCCTGCCTCGTGGAGGGCGATTTCGGCGAGGTCCGCGCAGCCGTTGCCCTCAGTTGTCTGATCGCCCCGCGCGCAGGCGACCGCGTGCTCCTGTCCCTGGGACCGGAAAGCCATGTTCTCGCCGTGCTGTCCCGGGCCGAGGGGGGGGCGCCGGGGGCGGAAATCGCCTTCCAGGGCGACGTGACCCTGGCCGTCAGCAACGGGCGGCTGGCCCTGTCCGCGGAGCAGGAGCTGTCCCTGGGAAGCGCCGGCACGCTGAGCTGCGCGGCCCGGACCCTGAAGCTGGCCGCTGACAAGGCGGACGCGAAACTGGGACTGGTGAATCTGGTTGCCGAGCGCTTAGTCAGTCAGATAAAACGGGTCAAGACCGTGGCCCGCCAGATGGACACGATCTGCCGCCGCTGGACGCAGCGCCTGGGCGAGTGCTTTCGCTATGTGGATGAGCACGACGAACTTCAGGCCGGTTCGCAGCGCGTGCTCGTGGAAGAACTCATGACCTTGCAGGCGAAAAACACCATGCTGCAGGCCGAAGAGCACGTCATGGTCAACGCCGAGCAGATTCATCTGAACTAAACCACGCCCCCGCGCGGTCGCCTCGAAAGGAGTCAGTCATGTTCATGCTTTCCATGGGCGCTGGGATGGATCTCGGGTTTCCGGATGTCTGCCTCACGCCGGTCGGCCCGGTGCCCGTGCCCGTGCCCTATCCAGACATACAGTATTCGTCCACGTCCGCACCCGCGGCCTATAACGTGCTCGTGGACTGTATGCCCGCAATCAATCAATTGTCCATGGGACTGGTCAGCGTAGGCGACGACGCCGGCGTGCTCCTGGGCGTGGCCTCGCACATGATCTCCGGGGAAACCGAATACCTGGTCGGCTGTTCTACCATCATGGTCGACGGAGCGCCCGCGCAGCGTTTGACCAGCGTTACCGGACAAAACTGCATGGCCGTCCTGCCCAATGCGCCGGGCATGACCATCGCGCCCAGCCAGGTGACCGTGCTCGCGTTGGGGTAGGGTTTCAGGGGAGATTGCGCGGGATAAGCGCCGTGCGTCCTGCCTGGGCCGTGCCTTCCGGCTCGGGCCAGACCGACGCATCGAGGCCGACAATGGCGATATCCGCGGCAGCCGCGAGTTCAATGCTGCGCTGAAGGTCGAAGAACAGAGTTTTTCCGGCCTCGTATCCCAGACAGGTGGCGCCGTGTTCGCGCATCAGCCGGACGGTCTCCAGGCCCAGGCTGGGCAGGTCGATGCGCTCGTCCTGCCCGGGTTTGACCGTTTTCACCACCACGCAGCCCGGGCCTGCCAGCTGGCAGCCCCGGAGGATGGCTGCGTCCGTCCCCTCCAGCGCCTCCACTGCGGCCACGATACCGCTGCGCAGCACCACGCACTGGCCGATGTCCAGACGTCCTGTCGCCCGGGCGACCTCCCAGCCCAGGCGCAGGTCTTCCCACTCCGCGGGCCGGGGACTGCGCGGGGTGCACATGCCGGCCGGGCCGCGCAGGTCGGGCAGGAAATCGGCCGCCTGCACAACGGTCAACCCTTCGGATTCCATTTCGCGTATAAGCGCGCGCAACAGGGCGTCGTCGCCCTTGTGCCGGGACGCCAGGATCAGTCGCAGGGCCCTGAAATCGGGGCGCAGTTGCATGGCCCGCGGTTTGCTGATGGCTCCGGCGAAACAGACCTGCTCCACGCCCTGTTTTTGGAAAAAGGCGATCATCCGGTTCAGCTGGCCAATTTTCAGCTCGGCGTAGCGCGCGACCTTGTTGGCCAGAGCCGGATCGGTCTGCCTCTGAAATCCGACCGCAAAGACGGCGTAGCCGTCGTCTGAGGCGCTCTCAGCCACGAGAAGAGGAAACTGCCCGCCGCCGGCGATAAGGCCCAGTGCGCGGCGTGCGGCGGCGCCGGACGTGCTCACCGCGGCTCCGGGCGGGATATGTCTGGATGCGTGTCGATCGCGTCAGGACGTAGCAACGCGCCAGGCGTCGTCGTCATCGTCGACCTCGCCGGTTTTGCCGCTGGGCGACAGGATGCCCCGTTCGCTGGAGCGGATGAATTCAACGAGCGTGCGCATCTGGGGGAAGTGTCCGAATTCAGCCTCGACGCTGTCAAGGGCCTCCTTGCGCGGCGTGTCGGATCGAAAGATGCGTTTGTAGACAGTGCGAAGCGCAGGGATAAACTCCGGTGAGAATGCGTAGCGGCGCAGGCCTATGAGGTTTGGCCCGTGCATCCTGGCCCGGCTGCCGGCGGCGAGCATGTACGGCGGCAGATCCTGGGGCAGGCCGCTCATGGCGCCGACAAAGGCGTATTCCCCCACGCGGACGAATTGATGAACCCCGGACATGCCGCCAATCACCGCGCAGTCCTCGATGACCACATGTCCTGCCAGCATGGCGGCATTGGAGAGGATCACCCCGTTGCCGACGCGACAGTCGTGCGCCACGTGCACGTAGGCCATGAGCAGACAGTTGTCGCCGATGCGGGTTTCCCCTCCGCCGCCGGCGGTTCCGCGATTGATCGTGCAGTTCTCCCGGATGGTAGTCCTGTTGCCGATCGACAGCCAGCTTTCCTCCCCGCTGAACTTCAAATCCTGCGGTTCGCCGCCAACGCTGGCATAGGAGAATATCCGGCAGTCGCTGCCGATGCGCGTGTAGGAGTGTACCTGGGCGAAGGCCTCGACACGGGTCCGGTCACCGACGACGACCCTGTCCTGGATTACGCAGAAAGGGCCTGCTTCAACGTCGTTGCCCAGTTCGGCGCCGGGGTGGACGATGGCGGTAGGATGGATGCGTACGGCCACTCAAATCTCTTCGCGCTTGATGATCGCGGCGCTGAAGGTTCCCTGGACATTGACCGCGCCATTCACCGACGCAACACCGGTCATCTTCCAGATATTGAACTTGTTGCGGATATCGGTGCAGCGCAGCCGCAATTGGTCACCCGGGAACACAGGGCGGCGGAAGCGAACCTTGTCGATGCCGGCAAACATGAAAATTTTACCTTCCAGTTGCTCCGGCAAGGACTTGTAGAGCAGCAACGCACCGGTCTGAGCCAGCGCCTCGAGCACGAGCACGCCCGGCATGACGGGCAGCCCGGGGAAATGGCCCTGAAAGAACGGCTCATTGAACGTCACGTTCTTGATGGCCTCGATACGGTTGGGGGGCTCGACCTCGAGCACCCGGTCCACCAGCAGAAAGGGATATCGATGCGGCAGCATGGAAAGAATTTCACGCAAATCCATGGCGTGTGCGACCTTTTCACTCATCCGGCGATTCCTCCGAGTTGTTCTTTGAGATGATCGAGTTCTTTTTCCAGGGCGGATATCCGCCTGGCCAGGTCCGGCAGTTTGGGAAGCAGGGTCATAGTCCTCAAGAAGGTGTTGCGATCCATGCCCGGCGTACCGCCAACAACGGCCCCCGCCGGAATGGACTTGCTGATCCCTGATTGCGGACCGATCGTCGCTCCGTCGCCAATCTGCAGATGCCCGGCAATCCCGGCCTGCCCGGCCAGCGTCACCCCGTCACCCAGTTGCGTGCTTCCGGCGATTCCGACCTGTCCCACGAGCACGCAGTGTTTGCCGATGCGGACATTGTGGGCGACCTGAACGAGGTTGTCGATTTTTGTCCCGTTGCCGATGCTCGTCGCGTTGAGTACGGCCCGGTCGATGGTGGTATTGGCACCAATCTCCACGTCGTCGCCAATCTCGACGTGGCCGATCTGAGGGATTTTCATCAATCCCTTTTCCGTGGGTGCGAAGCCGAATCCCTCGCTGCCCAGCACGGCGCCGGCATTAACCATGACCCGATCACCGAGAATGGTTCCGGCCAGGAGCACGGCATTGGGATGAAGGACGCACTGCTTGCCGATCCGGCACTGCTCGCCAATGTAACAACCTGGAAAAATGACGGTTCCGGCGCCGATGACAGCGCCGGAACCGATGAACACGAAAGGATAGATGACGCAATCGTCTGCTACGTCTGCGTCCCCGGCTACCCGGGCCGCGTCGCTGCGGCCTGAAAAGCAGCCCTGGGGTCTGGCGAAGAGGGCGACCGTGCGGCCGAAGTCCCGATAGGGGTCACTGCTTACCAGCGCACACGGGACCTTGTTGACGTGCTCGGCGGAAATGATGACCGCACCGGCGCGCGTCGTGGTCAGAAGCCGCTCGTACCTGGCGTTGGCCAGGAAGCTGACGTCATTCGGACCAGCCAGTTCGAGTGTGTTCACGCCGTGGATGTCGCGATCCTCGCCGTGAAGGGTCAGGCCCAATGTCCGGGCCAGGTCCGTCAGTCGCAGCGTCATGTCCGTCTCGATGCACGGGCGCTATTTGCCCTTGTAAGATTTGTTGAATTCCTGAAGAATGGCGCCGGTCAGGTCAAAGGCCGGATCCGCGTAGACCACGGTCTGCTTGGCGCTGATGATCATGGTGAAGCCTTTGGACTTGGCGTAATCCTGGGTTACCTTGACCAGCGTATCCAGCATGGGCTTGAAGATGTCCTGCTCGGACTTCATGAGATCCTGCTGCATGGTCCGGCTCTTCTTTTCAAAGGCCATCGCCTTTTCGCGATATTCCTGAAACTTACCCTTCTGGGCCTCCTGGCTCAGCGCCATGCCCTGCTTGCTGATCTCTTCCTGGAACTTTTCAAGCTCTTTCTGGTCCTTCGAAAGCGCGTCTTCCATGCTCTTGACCTTGCGCTCCATCTGCTCGCGAGCTTTCTTGCCATGTTCGGATTGCGACATGACCGCCTCAAAGTTAACGACGCCGATCTTGAGATCGGCGGCGAAGGCGGACGACGACAGCAGCAGGCCAAAGATAAAGGCGGCGACAACGATTTTACGCATGGGGTGATTCTCCTTTCAATTGGTGTTGTAGAATGTTGCGATGCATGATCTGACGTGATGCACCGGATGGCATCCTGATCGATGCGCTGCCGGAATGACCGGCAGCGCATCGCTTGGAAGGCTTAGAAGAACTGACCGACCGAGAATTCAAGTTTGTGATGGCTATCCTGATCGTAGATGGTGTCCATTCCGTAACCGTACTCCAGGCGTAGCGGTCCCATGGGCGAGAACCAGCGGATGCCGCCGCCGACACTCTTCTTGAGCGAAAACTCGTCGCCGCGCCAAGCATCGCCGGCGTCGAAGAACACCAGGCCGACGAGCCCCAGCTTTGTCTGGAGCGGGAAGATGTACTCCATATTCATGAAAAACTCTTTTTCACCGCCGATGTATTCGTTCGTCTGCGAGTCGCGGGTAGCGATGCGGCGGGTTTCGTAACCGCGGATGCTGTTCATGCCGCCCAGGTAGAAGTTTTCGAACACCGGCACCGTTCCTCCGCCGAAGTTCTGGAACACCGCGCCGGCCTGGGCGTGAAAGTGCAGAATGTGTTCCTTGAAGTGACGCATGGGGAGTTCATAATACCAGCTGGTGTCTGCCAGGGTCTTGACGAACTGATCGTCGCCACCCAGGACGCCGCCACCGTACTCGAGCGTGATTGCGTTGCGCGAGCCGGCCGAGGGGTTGACCTTGCGGTTGGTGGAGTCGCGCGTAATTGTGGCCGTGAGCACACTGGCCCAGTTGGTCCCCTCGATGTTCTTGATCTCCTTGGCGGCGTATCTGTGAACATTGCGGATGTTGTATTGATCCAGGCGATAGCCCCAGAACAGCGAGGTGTAATCCCCGAGCGGATACGAAAAACGCAGGATTCCTCCAGCAGTGTCCTTATCGAAATCAGGAAACCTGTAGGTCGTGTAGTAGGCGTCGAATCCACCGGCCAGCTTAGTGTCATACAGGCTCGGGTTGGTGAAGCTCGCCACATAGGCGGAGTCCATACCGCTGAAGGAGCCCTGCAACCCGGCTATCCAGCCCTTGCCGAACAGGTTCTTCTCCTGGAGCTTCACGCCGACGTAGGCTCCGACATAGCTCGAATAACCGACGCCACCGGCGAGCGATCCGGTCGGCTTCTCCTTGACCTTGATCTTGAGATCGACCTCGCCGGGGTCACCGGTCGGCACGGACTCGATATCAGCGGATTCGAACAGGTCAAGCTTGGTCAGGCGCTCGTTGGAGAGCTTCAGGCGCGATCCGCTGAACAGATCGCCGTCGTTGAGGGCCATTTCACGGCGAATGACGTTGTCGCGCGTGCGATCGTTGCCTTCGATCGTCACCCGGCGGATGTAGACCTTCTGGTTCTTGTTCAGAATATAGGTGATGTCCAGGCTCTGCGTGTCTTCCTTCCGCTGGATGTCGATGTCGGCCTCGGTGTAGGCATAGCCGAAGTCGTTGTAAAAACGGGTCAGTTTCTCGGTGTCGTCACGCAGCACAGAGCGGTTGAACCAGTCGCCATACTCGGCGAGGCTGTTCATTTTGATGACTTCGTTGAGCTTTTCTTCCGGGACCAGGATATCGCCCTTGAAGGAGACCGAGGCGACCTTCCAGCGCTGCCCCTCGACAACCGTATAGGTGATGTGGATGCCGTCGTCGTTGTACTCCACCAGGGGCTTCGCAACCTTGGCGTCGATGTAGCCGTGGTTGGCGTAATACTCTTCGATCGCCGCGGCATCCCTGTCCAGCAGCTCTTCATGGAGCACGCCGGACCCGGTGATCCAGGAAATGATGTTGCGCGTGGACATGGCCATTTCGTCGGTCAGATCGCCTTCCGAAAAGGCCTGATTGCCCTGGATTTTTATCTCAGCGATGTATTGCTTCACCGCGTGCTCGACGACGATGTTCAGACGTGCCTGCGAGCCCTCGGTCTGTTCAAGCTTGTAGGTGACCTTGGCCGTGGGGTAGCCTTCCTTGCGGAAGAGTTCCCTGATCTTGCCCAGGTCGTCGGCAAGAATTTTCGGATTGAGCACGCTGCCGGTCTTGGTGCTCATAACCTCGATGACGTCTTCCTGGTCCACGCCGCCGGAACCGATGACACCGATGGCCATGATCCGGGGCTTTTCCGCCACATCGACGATGACCCGTTTGCCCTCAGGCAGGTCTTCCACGCTGATCTTGACGTCGTCGAAAAAGCCCAGGTCGAAGATGCGTTTGATTTCATCGTTGAGCTGGGCCGCGTCGTAGACATCGCCTTTCTGAACTTTCAGTTTGGCCATGATTACGTCCTTGTCCAGATGCTTCAGGCCGCGGACGGTAATATCCGTGACGATGTCGCTGACGTAGACGTTGTTCTTGATCTTCTTGGCCAGATCCTCCACGGCGGGGACGATCTCGGAGGAGCCGGATTTGGTCACGAAAATGGGCTTTGCCGGCGCATCGCCTGTGGCTTCCACCAGCCGTACGTCCATGCTCACGGTCTCGCCGGCCTGGCTCATGCTGCCGTACACCGCGTACTGCGCGTGCGCGGCCCTGGCCAGCTCTCTGGCTGCTGCCAGGTCGAGCATCTTGACCTTGCGCTTTTGGATCAGCGTATACACCTCGTCCTGCGGGACGACGCGAATACCGGATTCGCTCAGACGCTGGGCAAGCATCCCCGGGAGCTTGGTGTGCAGATAGTCGAGCTTGGCCTCGGCGTTGATCTCGAAAGGCAACACCATGACCGTGACTTCGCCTTCGTGTTTCTTGGCCAAAGCCGGAAAAGCCAGAACGAGCCCAAGCAACAGCACGACAGCCACTGCCGCGAAACGGCTAGATCGCACATGCATACAACTCTCCAGAACGAAGTTCCATACGTCGGTTCATCATCCGGGCCAGGACCTGATTGTGTGTAACCACGATCAAGGTCATACCCAACTCCCTATTGAGTCGCAACAAAAGAAGCCCCACTTTTTCGCCGGAATGCTCATCCAGACTCCCGGTAGGTTCGTCCGCGAGCAGCACCCGCGGCCGCATCACAATCGCCCGGGCGATCGCCGCCCGCTGCCGCTCACCGCCCGACAGCGTCGTCACCCGATGATCCAGCCGTTCGTCCAGCCCTACCAACGCCAGCGCATCCCTGGCCAACGACATCGCCTTGCCCTTGGAAAGGCCGGCAATCAACGCTTGCATGGCCACGTTTTCAAGCGTGGTAAACTCAGGCAGAAGATGGTGAAACTGAAAAATAAAGCCGATCTCCCGATTCCTGAGCCTGGCCTTGGTCATCCTGTCCAGGGAGGTAAGTTCCCTGCCCTGAAAAAAAATCTGGCCCCAGGATGCCGAATCCAGCGTACCCATGAGATGCAATAGCGTTGTCTTGCCCGAGCCCGACGCACCCATCACCGCAAGGGATTCTCCCTCAAGCACGCTGAGGTCTATCCGTTTGAGGATGGTCAGCCGTTCGTTCGGTCCCGCGAACTCCTTACCAACCTCTTTCAATTCATACAACAAGGAAGTTGTCACCCGGTCCCGCACTTTTCTAAAACTATTCGAGATATAAGACAAAAAAAATCACATGGCCCAGAAAAAAATCTCGCCGCCCGGCCGGACTCATTCGAAGCGCAAGGCCTCCGCCGGATTGAGCGATGCCGCCTTGCGCGCCGGATAGATCGTGGCCACAAAGCACAAGACCAGCGCAGCGCACGCTATCCCGACCATATCCAGCGGCTCCAGCAGCACCGGCAGATGATCCAGCGAGTACACATCCGCAGGAAGCTTGATGAACTGGTATTTCCGCAACGCCAGGCTGGTCGGGATGCCCAGCAGAAAGCCGGTCAACGTCCCGAAAAAGCCGATGATCGTACCCTGAAGCATGAAAATACGCCGGATGTTCACTTTGCAGGCGCCCATGGAAATGAGCACCGCAATGTCCCGCGTCTTTTCCATGACCATCATCACCAGCGTGGTAATGATCGAAAACGAGCCCACCACCACAATCATGGCCAGGATGATGAACATGGCCGTCTTTTCCAGTTTCAGCGCAGCAAACAGATTGGCATTCATATCCATCCAGCTGCGCGCGTAGTACGGATGCCCCAGGGCCTGCTCGATACGCCGGCCCACATCGCCCGCGGCGTAAACGTCATCCACCTTGACTTCGAGCCCCGTGGCCAGCACCTGCCGGAATCCGAGCAGCTCGCGCGCCGCCTCCAGCCCGATGAACGCCAACGAGGTATCGTATTCGAACATGCCGGTCCGGAAGATGCCCACAATCTGAAAAATTTTGACCTTGGGGGTGAAACCGGCGGCGGATTTCTGCCCCGCCGGCGAGAGCAGGTTCACCCGGCTGCCCAGGTCCAGGCCCAGTCTGCGCGCGAGTTCCTGCCCGATGATCAGCCCCGGAGGTCCGTCCCCGGGAGCCAGATCGGCCAGTGAGCCCTTTTGCAGGTCCTTGGCGATATTGAGCGCTTTATCCGCCGTGACCGGATCGATGCCTCGCAGGATCACCCCTTTCACGCCGTGCGCCGTAGAGAGCATGACCTCTGAATAGATGAAGGGCGTCACCCCGATAACGCCGGGCAGAGCGGCCACGGTCTCCATCTCCTCGGCATAGGACTCCATGCCGCCTTCCAGGCTCATGAGAATGACATGGGCGTTGACTCCCAGAATCTTGTCCCGCAGATCCCGGGAAAACCCGTTCATGACGCCCAGCACCACGATGAGCGAGGCCACACCCAGGGCCACGCTCAGAACGGATACCAGCGAAATGACCGAGATGAAAGACTGCCTTCGACGGGTGAACAGATAGCGCAGGGCGATGAACAGTTCAAAGCGCATGGGAACCTGAATCGGTCTCGGGACGCAGCAGGGGAAAGAGAATGACCTCGCGGATGCTCGCCGCATCGGTCAGGAGCATCACCAGCCGGTCGATGCCCACGCCCTCGCCCGCTGCGGGCGGCATGCCATATTCCAATGCCCGCAGAAAGTCCTCGTCCATGGCGTGCGCTTCCTCGTCCCCGGCCTCCTTTTCCCGCACCTGATCCTCGAAACGCAGGCGCTGGTCCACCGGATCGTTCAGCTCCGAAAAGGCGTTCGCCATTTCCCGGCCGGCAATGAACAGTTCGAAGCGATCCGTGATGTCCGGATTCTCCTCGTTACGGCGGGAGAGCGGCGAGATGTCGACGGGGTAGCCGGTGATGAAGTGCGGCTGGATCAGCCGCGGCTCGACCTCGATGTCGAAGAGCATAGCCTGCAGCTTGCCGAGCTTATCGCCCGCGATCACCTTTTCCCCTTTCGATTGGATATGGGCCTTGAGGCGGCCATAGTCGGTATAGACTTCGCGGGGAACACCGCCGATGCGCTCCAGAGAGTCGTGGAACGAAACCCGTTGCCAGGTCCCTGGCGTCAGATCGATCACCTGACCCTGGTACGTAACCTTGGGCGAGCCGGTTACCTGCGTCGCGACGTGGGCGAACAGGTCTTCGGTCAGATCCATGAGTTCGACGTAGGTTGCGTAGGCCCAGTAAAACTCGCACATGGTGAACTCGGGGTTGTGCTGCGTCGAAATGCCCTCATTACGGAAATTGCGGTTGATTTCGTAGACCCGCTCGAATCCGCCCACCAGCAGCCGCTTGAGATAGAGTTCGGGCGCAATGCGCAGGTACAGGCGCATGTCCAGGGCATTGTGGTGCGTGGTGAAGGGCTTGGCCGAGGCGCCGCCGGCAATGGGCTGCATCATCGGGGTTTCGACTTCCATGAACTGCCGCGAATCGAGATAATTGCGGAACTCGCGCACGATTGCCGTCCGCTTGGCGAAGATTTCCTTCGTCCGCGGCGTAACGATGAGATCGACATAGCGCTGCCGGTAGCGTGTCTCGACGTCCTTGAGCCCGTGGTACTTCTCGGGCAAGGGTCGCATGGACTTGCTCAGCAGCACCACCTGCGCACACTCCAGGGTGAGTTCTTCCGTGCGCGTGCGGAACAGACTGCCCTTCACGCCGACAATGTCGCCGATGTCGAGCTTCTTGAACAGGGCGTAGGGCTCCTGTCCCAGGGACTCGCGCGAGGCGAAACACTGCATCCGGCCGCTCTGATCCTGGAGATGGAAAAACGTGGCTTTGCCGAACGAACGCAAGGACACGCCCCTGCCGGCGATCCGGAACTCACGCCCCGAGGCGCGCAACGCCGCATCGTCCATTTCGCTGAAATCGTTCAGCAGGGTGTCGACAGCCGTATCTTTTCGAAAGCGGTCGGGATAGAGCGGCACGCCCGCGTCCAGCAGCGTACACGCCTTTTCGACCCGATGCTTCAACACCTCGTTGAGTTCATCGCGCGCGGCGAAACGCTGCAACAGCGGCTGAAACCGTTCGACATGCTCCGACTTGACGCCAAGCTTGATCTTTTTTGCCGTGGGAACCTTGTCCTGCGCGCTCAAGGGATTATGCTCCAGAAGTTGAAATGCGCTGCAAACAAACATCGCTAAGCAAATTATCCGGCCACGTCAAGAAGCACGGTGCAGGCAAAGCGCCGTATCCGTTTTCGCGCACCCGCGCCGGAACAACGCGCCGTAAACCGCGATAACAGATTTCCTGGCCGTACGTCGGAGTCAAACGGACGATGCCCGCGGTCTGCGAACTCTGGCGCAGGCTTATCGCCCCCCGGCAGATCACAGGCCATGCACCATGGTCACCTTGTACCCTCCTCGAAAAGGAACAACACTTCCAGGAGTGCAGTTGCCCGGACTTGCAGGTTTCCTCGCCACTGCCGGCCCGGAATTCAGCGTGTCCGTGTCGCCAGGGAGAAAAAATACGAAATCCTCCCGAATTGATCAAAAATTTGGCCCCGACCTCTTGACACGGCCCCGGGAACATGCCAGCGTACTTGCAGGAGCAAAAAAAACGAAGGGAGAGGGAAGACGGTCATGGTCGTAAGCTGGCTGCACCTATCGATTCTTCTGGCGCTGTTCGTCGCCATACTCTTCGCCGGAGGCCCGCTCATCGCCTCGCGGCTGCTCGCCCCGCGCAGCACAGGCGGGGATATCCAACTGCCGTACGAGTGCGGAATCCGTCCCATGGGGGTGGGACAGAGCCGCTTCAGCATGAACTACTACCTCTACGCTCTGCTGTTTCTCGCCTTTGACGTCGACGTGCTCTATCTGTTTCCGGTCGCGGGCTGGTATCCGCAGAGTCAAGGCTGGGCGCCCCTGGCGCAGGTGGCCGTGTTCCTCGTCATTCTGGCTGCCGGCTGTCTCTACTTCTGGAAAAAGGGCGTCTTCGAATGGCCGCGACGAATACAGTAAATCAGGAGCCTCCAGGCGCAGCCGACCTGAGCCCCGGTGTGATCACGCCTGCACCCGGGCCGGATCTGGCCATGATGACCCCAGCGCCGATCTCGCTCAAACTGGTCCAGAAAACCCTGCTCGATACCTGCCGCGCCATGTCGCTCTGGCCGATGACCTTTGGTCTGGCCTGCTGCGCCATTGAGATGATGGCCACGGGCATGGCCCGCTTCGACATGGCCCGCTTTGGCGCCGAGGTCTTCCGGCCTTCGCCCAGGCAGTCGGATCTGATGATCGTGGCCGGCACGGTCTCGAAGAAAATGGCGCCGGCCCTGGTACGGCTCTACGACCAGATGCCCGCGCCCAAGTGGGTCATCGCCCTGGGCAACTGCGCCATTTCCGGCGGCCCCTTTGTATTCGAGGGGCAGTACGGCATCGTCGAGGGCGTGGACAAGCTGATCCCGGTGGACGTCTACGTGCCCGGCTGTCCGCCCCGGCCCGAGGCCCTGCTCGAGGGGCTGTTCGTGCTCCAGAAAAAAATCACTGGCCGCCGCTGGTGGCCCGAGCCGGCCCCGGTGCAGCCGGAACAGGAGCGCTGAAGCATGGACCAGGCGCTGTTCCGCGATCTCGCACCCTCGCGCATCCTGGCGCACGACCCGGCGACCACGGGCCTGAGCCTGAGCGTCTTTCTCGCCCCGGAGCGGCTGATCGAGGCGGCGAAGCGCCTCGACAGCGAGGGCTGGAGCATCGACGATCTGACCACGCTCGACGTGGCCGAGGGCTTCGAGGCCATTTACCATTTCAGCCATTGGCTCCAGCCCGGTCTCGTCGCCCTGCGCGTGCTCGTGCCCCACGACGATCCCAGGCTGCCCTCGCTGGCGGCCGTCTTCCCGGGGGCCGAGTGGCACGAGCGTGAATCCGCCGACTTCTACGGCCTGACCTTCGACAACATTCCCAACGCGCGACCGCTGCTGCTCGACGCCGACCAGGTCGGACTGGCGCCCTTGTGCAAGGAAGCAAAGGCGCGCAAGCCGCTCGACAGCCTGCTGCCCGCGGGGGAGGCGCTCGCATGAACCTGGCGACCCAATCCCCATCCGGCGAGACCGGCGACTTCTACGGCGTTTCTTTCGAACGTAGCGCCCCGGACACCATGATCCTGAACATGGGGCCGCAGCACCCGTCCACGCACGGCGTCCTGCGCATCGTGCTCGAACTCGACGGCGAGTACGTCCTGCGAGCCGAGCCGGTGCTGGGGTACATCCACCGCATGCACGAGAAAATGGCCGAGGTGCGCTCGTTCACCCAATATCTGCCAAACATGGGCCGCGTGGACTATTTGCACGCCATGGCCTGGAACTGGGCCTACGTCGGCGCGGTGGAACGGCTGGCCGGCATCGTCGTGCCCGAGCGCGCGGAGTGCATCCGGGTGATCGTAACCGAACTCAACCGGATCACCTCGCACCTGCTCTGGTGGGGTGCCTTTCTGCTTGATCTGGGCGCCTTCACCCCGATCATGTACGCTTTCGACGACCGCGAACAGCTGCTGGACCTGCTGCAGAGGCCGACAGGTTCGCGGCTCACCTACTGCTATTTCCGCTTCGGTGGCGTCAGCGCTGATCTCGACCAGACCTTCATCGACGGCGTGCTGAACTTCATTCCCCATTTGCGCAGCCGCTTTCCGCTCTACCGCACGCTGGTCACCGACAATTTCATCCTGCGGCAACGCCTTGAGCGCGTGGGACAGCTCGACGCGGCGACCTGCAGGCGCTACGGCGCGACGGGGCCCGTGCTACGGGGCTCGGGCGTGGGGTATGACGTACGCCGCGCCGAACCGTACTCGCTCTATCCTTCCTTCCGGTTCGACGTGCCCACCGCCGCGGAGGGCGACGCCATGGCAAGATATCTCGTCCGCGTAGAAGAGATGGAGCAGAGTCTGCGCATCGTGGAACAGGCCCTGGAACGCCTGCCCGACACCAAGGGCGGGTTTCTGATGGACAAGGCGCCCAAGCCCTCGTGGAAGCCGCCCGCGGGCGAGGCCTGTTTCGCTGTGGAAGGCGCGCGCGGCAAGATCGGCGTACATGTGAGCGCCGACGGCAGCGCCCAGCCCTACCGGGTCAAGCTGCGGTCGCCGAGCTTCAGCAATCTCAGCCTGTTTTCCGAACTGGCCCAGGGGACGCTGCTGGCCGACGCCGTGGCCATTCTGGGGAGTCTGGACCTGGTCATCCCGGAGATAGACCGATGAGCGGGCTCTTGAACGAACTTTCGGCCCTGGCCGGGGCACTGCCTCCGGACGGCGTGCGCCTGATCGTGGCCGTGGTCGCGGTGGCGGCCTTTGTCGGGGCCAACGGATTGGTCCTGGTCTATCTCGAGCGCAAAATCGCCGGTCACATCCAGCGCCGGCCCGGCCCCTTCGAGGTCGGACCGCACGGCCTGCTGACACCGCTGGCCGATGGGCTCAAGCTGATAGGCAAGCAGCTGACAGCGCCGCGCGGCGCCGACCTGCTCGTGTTCTGGCTCGCCCCCCTGCTCTCCTTTTTGCCGGTGCTGCTGCTCTTTCTGCCGGTGGAGTTCGGGCCCGGCCTCTACGGTCTGAGCCTCGACCTCGGCCTGCTGCTCATCCTGGCCTTTGCCGGATTGAACGGCCTGGCGCTGTGCCTGGCCGGCTGGGGCTCCAACAACAAGTACGCGCTGCTCGGCGCAGCGCGCGCCGTGGCCCAGGCCGTGGCCTATGAGATCCCGCTGCTGCTGGCCGTGCTCTCGATCGCGCTCATGACCGGGACGCTGAACCTGGCGGAACTCGTGGCCGTGCAGGGCAGCTGGCCCTGGCAGTGGACCGCGTGTACGCAGCCCCTGGCCTTTTTCCTGTTTATCGTCTGCGCCCTGGCCGAGGCCAACCGTGCCCCCTTTGACCTTCCCGAGGCGGAAAGCGAACTTACGGCCGGATTCCATACTGAATACTCGGGAATGGGTTTCGGTTTGTTCTTTCTGGCGGAATACGCGGAGATGATCGTGCTCAGCAGCGTGGCCACGGCCATGTTTCTGGGCGGCTGGAAGGGCCCCGTATTCGACGGCGTATGGTGGTTCCTGCTCAAGGTCTATGCGCTGCTGGTGTTCATGATGTGGGTGCGCTGGACCTTTCCGCGCGTACGCTTCGACCAGCTGCTCAATGTCTGCTGGAAATGGTTGATACCGCTGGGGCTGGCCAACGTGACGGTCACTGCGGTGCTCATGAAACTGTTCTGAGGATTCGGGAATGGACGACATGCACGGCGAGCGGGGAATCCCCTTAGAGGCTCCTGTCCTGGTGCGGGCCTTCGGCAAGGCCCTGGCCGGCCTGGGCAGCCTGGTCGCCGGTCTGGCCGTGACCTGGCGCAACTTCCTGCTGCCGCACGTGACCGTGCATTACCCGCGTCAGGTTATCTCTTTTGACCGGCTGGAATCGTTCCGCGGGCACATCGAGCTGGGGCCCGATCCGGAATCACCGGGCCAGCCACTGTGCGTCGCCTGCGGACTCTGCGCCAAAGTCTGCCCGTCAAACTGCATCACGATCCAGACTGGTAAGGCGCCAGCCCTTCCCGGGGGCAAAGAGAAAAAAATACCGGTTGTCTTTACCGTCGATTTCACGCGCTGCAGTCTGTGCGGCTTGTGCGTCCAGGGCTGCCCGGCCGGTGGGCTACGGTTTTCGCACGACCTGTACAGCGTCGGTTTTTCCAGGGAGGAGTTTCACTACGACCTGCTGGCCCGGTTGCAGGGTGCGGCGCCTCCGAAAGAGACGCCCGAAACCACGCCCGGGTCCGGAGAGGCATAAGATGGAAACAATCCGCCACGCACTCGCACAGCCGCAGATACTGGCCGAATACCTCTTCGGCTTCCACGTCCTGCTCATTCTCGCAGGTGGGCTGGCCGCGGTGTTCTGCGACAGCCTGGTCCGCGCGCTGCTCGGGCTGGTGCTGACGCTGTTCGGGGTGGCCGGTCTGTACCTGATGCTCAACGCCCCCTTTCTGGCGCTGATGCAACTGATGATCTACGTCGGAGCGGTCACGGTGCTCATCTTTCTGGCGGTCATGCTCACCCGCGGCAGCGATGCCGGCACGGAGCCGAGGCCCGGCACGCTGACGCTGCTCCTGGCGCTGGTCGCTGGCGGCGTACCAGCCTGGACCCTGGGCCGGCTCTGTCTGCGTCACGCGCCGCCGGCGCAGGGGACGCCCCCGGAAATACCACTGGATGTCCTGGGCCGTGGGCTGCTCGATACCTACGGGCTGGCCTTCGAGCTTATTTCCGTGGCCCTGTTAGCAGCCATGGCCGGCGCCGTGCTGCTGGGCTTTGAACGGAGGCGACCGCGATGAATCCGTTGACGTTGTATCAACTGGCCGCTCTGCTGCTGCTGGCGCTGGGGCTGATCTGCTTCATTCGCCGGCGCAGCCTGGTGGGAATGCTTATCGGCGTCGAGCTGATGCTCAACGGTGCCGGGCTGTCCATCGCGGCGGCCGGGCAGCTGACGCCGGCGCGGGCCGATCTCGCGCAACTGGCCACGCTGCTGGTCATGGGACTGGCAGCAGCCGAGGCCACGCTGGCGCTGGCCATCATTCTGGTGCTGGCCCGCCGTTTCGGCTCGGCCCAGGCCTCGAACGCGTCGTCGCTGAAAGGATAGGGTCATGCCTGAACGGATCGAGACCTTTCGCCTGCTCTGGCCCCTGCTGATAACCTTCGTCGCGCCGTACCTCATCTGGCTGGCGCGACGGCGACCCAACCTGCGCGAGGGCGTGTCCTTCGCCGCCGCGATAGCTGCCTGCGCGTGCGTCGTGACGCTCATCCCGGACGTCCTGGCCGGCAAAATTCCGACACTGACGCTGTTCACGATCCTGCCGGGCGTTACCGTCACCTTCTGCGCGGACGGACTGTCGCTCGTCTTCGGCCTGATCTCCACCTTTCTCTGGATCGTGGTCACCTGCTACAATATCGGCTACATGCGCAGTCTGAACGAACACGCGCAGACGCGCTATTATTTCTGCTTCGCCGTGGCGATCTTCGGGGCCGTGGGCGTGGCCCTGTCCGCAAACGTCTTCACCCTGTACCTGTTCTACGAGATCATCACCGTCTTCACTTACCCGCTCGTTGCGCATCACCAGGATGACGAGGCCTTTGCCGGGGCGCGAAAATACCTGGTCTATCTTATGGGCGCCTCCAAGCTGTTCCTGCTCCCGGCCATGGTCCTGACCTACGTGCTCTGCGGCACGCTGGAGTTCCATCTGGGAGACCTGCTGCGCGGCGCCTTTCCGGCCGACGCGCCGCCCGCTCTGGTCACTTTGACCTATTTTCTCTATATCGCCGGCTTGGCCAAGGCCGCGCTCATCCCGCTGCACAACTGGCTGCCCTCGGCCATGGTCGCGCCCACGCCGGTCTCGGCTCTGCTCCATGCCGTGGCCGTGGTCAAGGCCGGCGTGTTCTGCGTCTGCCGCATCATCCTCTCGCTGTTCGGGCTGGAACTCATGGACGTGCTCTATCTGGGCATACCCACGGCGATGCTGGCAGCGCTGACCATCGTCGCGGCCTCCACCGTGGCCCTTACCAAAGACGATCTCAAGGCCCGGCTGGCCTATTCCACGGTCAGCCAGCTGTCCTACGTGATCATCGGCGTTGCCATGCTGACGCCGCTTGCTGTCCAGGGAGGCGTGATGCACATCGCCCACCATGCCTTCAGCAAGATCACTCTGTTCATGGCCGCCGGCGCCATCTACGTGGCCACGCACTACCGGCGCATCAGCCAGATGCCCGGCCTGGGCCGGCGCATGCCCTGGACCTTTGGGGCCTTCGCGATCGCCTCGCTGTCCATGATCGGCGTGCCTCCGGTCTGCGGCTTCGTCAGTAAATGGTACCTGGCCTCCGGGGCCATGGCCATTCCCTTCAAGCCGGTAGCGGAGCAATCATTGTTCAGCTTTCTCAATCATATGGACGCGGGCCGCTGGCTGGTGTCTCATGCGCCGCTGGTGCTGCTCTGCGCGCTGCTGGCGAGCACGCTGCTCAACGCCGGCTACTTCGCACCCGTGGTCTGGCAGGCCTTCTTCAAGGCCCCGGCCCCCGGGACCGACACCTCGGGCGGCGAGGCCCCGTTGACCATGCTCGTGCCCTTCTGTCTCACGGCGCTGGTGTCCGTGCTCCTCGGCCTCTATCCACAGGCCTTCTCCTCTTTCGTCTACGCGCTCGGGGGGTTCAAACCATGAACACCGGCGGTCTCGGTCTCTGGCTGGAAACACAACGCACGAGAACACGGTTCTGGCTGCGCCTGCTGCTGCTCGTGCTCGGCCTCCTGACGCTGCTCAATATCGTGATCCGACCCGGCGCGGAACCGCTCGTCGCCCCGCCGAAAAGCCCGGCAGCGGAGCGCGCGTCGGTTGCCGAACCCGTGGCTCACGGCCCGGCGTCGGCGCACGGGGCCGAGGCCGTTTCCGTGCCGCAGGGGTTTCTGAACGCGCTGTTTCTCATCGACGCGCCGCACTTCGTGTTCGATGCGTATCCCGGCTTCTGGCAGGCGTTCGGCCTGCTTTGCGCCCTGGCCATGGCCTTTGTGCTGAAACGCATGGTCGCGCCGCTGCTGCGCCGGCCCGAGGACTGCTATGACCGCGATGACTAGCTTTCTCAATCCGGCCGTGGGCTTTTTCGGTCTGGCCCTGATCCTGCCGATTCTGCCGCGGGCGCTCGTGCGCGTGCTGCTGCCCTTGCCCGCGATCTGGGCCATACTGACCGTCTTCCGTCTCGGTCCGATCGACTACGGCGTACACGGTGTCTTCGCCTATTTAGGTCAGGAGCTCAGTCTGGGCCGCGTGGATGCGCTTTCCATACTCTTCGCCAGTGTTTTTTCCATTCAGGCACTGCTCGGGCTGATCTACAGCCTGCATGTCACGGAAAAGCTGCACCACGCGGCGGCATTGTGCTACGTGGGAGGGGCGTTCGGGTGCGTGTTCGCGGCCGATTACCTGACCCTGTTCATCTTTTGGGAAATCATGGCCGTGGCCTCGACGCTGCTGATCTGGCTGCGGCGCACGCCGAAATCCAACGGCGCCGGGTTCCGCTATTTCCTGTTCCATGCGCTGGGCGGGTTGCTGCTGCTGGGCGGACTGCTGCTGCGCTATCGCTACCTGGGCAGCCTGGCCTTCGGGCCGGTGGATCCCTCGGCAGCAGCCTGGTATGATTACCTGATCCTGCTCGGCTTTGCCGTGAATGCCGCCGTGGTACCGCTCCATGCCTGGCTCCCGGACGCCTATCCGGAGGCCACGGTGCCAGGCGCGGTGTTCCTTTCCGCCTTCACCACCAAGACCGCCGTGTATGTCCTGGCCCGCTCCTTCGCCGGGTTCGAGGTCTTGGCTATCGCGGGCGTGATCATGTGTCTGTGGGGTGTCGCCTACGCGACCATCGAAAACAACGCGCGCCGGATCCTGGCGTACCATATCGTCTCGCAGGTAGGCTACATGGTCGCCGGCGTGGGCATCGGCACGGCAATGACCGTGAACGGGGCCTGCGGGCACGCCTACGCGCACATCCTGTACAAGGGCCTGCTGTTCATGGCCGCCGGCGGCCTGCTCCACGCCACGGGCACGGCCAAACTGGACGAACTGGGCGGACTGGTGCGCCGGCTGCCCTGGCTGTTCGTGCTCTATATGGTTGCGGCGGTGTCCATCTCCGGAATGCCCTTTTTCAATGGCTTCGTATCCAAAACCATGACCATCGCCGGCGCTGCCGAGGCGCACCGGACCTGGCTGGCCATGGGCATGGAGATAGCGGCCGTGGGTACGTTCCTTTCGGTGGGACTCAAGCTGCCCTACTTCGCGTTTTATGCCAAACCGGCCACTGACCGGCCACTGACGCGCATTCCCTGGAACATGTACCTGGCCATGGCACTGGCCGCCGGGCTGTGCCTGTTCACCGGCCTGTATCCCTACGCCATTTACCGCCTGCTGCCCTTCGGCCCGGAAAGCGTCCCGTACACCGCGTTCGTGTCCGGCCCGACCGAATTCCACCCCTACACGCTGTGGCACGTGCTGCAGGCTTCGCTGCTGCTGGGATTCTGCGGGCTCGGGTTCTGGCTCATGATCAAGGTGCTCAAGCCCCATGCCGGTCGCAATCTTGATTTCGAGGCCCTGTACCGTCTGAGCGGCCAGCTGTTTGTCGCGCTGGTAAGCCGCCCCCTGGCCTGGCTGGATTCGCTCTGGAGCGAAGTGTACGCCCGCGTGGGGCTGAACTCGCTGAGTGGATTGGGAAAAGCGACCACCGTTTTCGACCGCAAAGGCATTGACGGCGTGCTGGACAACAGTGTCTACGGCATTGGCAGCCTGGGCCGGGGGCTGGCCCGTCTGCAGACCGGCAGCTTGCAGACTTATGCCGCGGCGGCAGTGATTGTCGGACTGGGAGTGTTCGTTCTCATCTGGCAGGTGTTGTAACCCGGTGCGGCCCCGCTGGCCGCGTATCGGACGCCGTACCTCCGGCGTTGTCATTGGGAGAAACGAGGCCTGACGCGATGGATTGGCAACAGTACCCCCTGCTCAGCCTGCTGATTTTCTTTCCGCTCGGCGCCGCGCTCTGGCTCATGGTCGCGCGCGCCGACGCCTGGACCAGCCGCGTCTATACGCTGTACGCCAGTCTCATCGAATGCGCATTGGCAGTACCTCTGCTGCTCGGCTTCCGGCCCCAGGACCCCCTTTTCCAGTTTGTTGAACATGCCCCCTGGATTCCCCACTGGCAGCTATATTACCACCTGGGACTCGACGGGGTAAGCATGCCGCTCGTGCTGCTTGCTGTGGGCCTGCTGCCGTTGTGCGTGCTCTGCTCCTGGCGTTCGGTGCAACAGCGGGCCAAGGAGTTTCACGTCTGTCTGCTGCTGCTGACCGGCGCCTGCATTGGCGTGTTCACAGCCCTGGACTTCGTGCTCTTCTATGTCTTCTGGGAGGCGATGCTGGTGCCCATGTACCTGCTCAGCGCGGTCTGGGGCGGTCCTCAACGGCGCTACGCCTCGCTCAAGTTTTTCCTGTACACCCTGGCAGGCAGCACGCTGCTGCTGGTCGCCATCATCGCCTTTTATCTGCATCCGGCGGGACAGACTTTTTCCATCCCGGAGCTGATGCAGCGGCAGTTCCCGTTCCGGTTCCAATTCTGGGCCTTTCTGGCCATGGCCCTGGCCTTTGCCATCAAGATGCCCATGTTTCCGCTGCACACCTGGCTTCCGGCCGCGCACGTGGAGGCGCCGGCGGCAGGCAGCGTCATCCTGGCTGCGGTGTTGCTGAAAATGGGCGCCTACGGGTTCATCCGCTTCTGCCTGCCGATCACGCCGGCGGCGAGCCAGTACTTTGCGCCATTAATGATTGCGATATCGCTGGCCTCAATCCTCTACGGCGGGTGCATCGCCCTGGGGCAGCAGGACGTCAAGAAACTGATCGCCTATTCGTCGGTGGCGCACATGGGATTCGCCACGCTGGGCATTTTTCTGCTCAATCAACAGGGACTCGACGGCGCGATGCTGGTGCTGATCAACCACGGTATCGTCACCGGCGCCCTGTTTATCCTGGTCGGGGCGATCTACGAGCGCAGCCACAGCCGCGAGATTGCGTCCAACCTGGGTCTGGGGAAATACCTTCCCGCCTATATGGGCTTTTTCGGCCTGTTCGCCCTGTCCTCGCTGGGATTTCCCGGCCTGAACAGCTTCGTAGGCGAGCTGCTGGTTCTTGCCGGCGCCTTTGTTCACAGTACGTGGATAGGAGCGCTGGCCATACCCGGCGCCATGCTCGGGGCGGCGTACATGCTTCGGCTGGGACTCAAGCTGGCCTGGGGGCAGCCGTCGTCGGTCGCCGGGAAGGGCTGGAGTGATCTCCTGCCCAGGGAATGGATCAGCCTGTTGCCGCTGGCAGCAATGACGATCATCCTCGGCCTGGCCCCGGGTCCGCTGCTGCGGATCGTCGGACCGCCTACGGCCAGGATGCTGGCCGAATTTTCGGTTCGCGCATCGGCACCCGCGCCGGAAGCGCCGCTTCTCGCCGCAGCATCGCCCCTGGCTGCTGCTTCGCAGGTCCTGGCCGTGCGCTACGCAGCAATGGACGCCCCGGCCTTTTCGGCGCCCCTGGGCTTGAAGGGGCTGACCCTGCTGCGAATCTGGTGGCCAGAAGATACGCTGGCAATGGCCATGGGGAGCCGCTCGGCGGTGCTGTCCGGATTGCAGGGCTGGCCGCTCCCGTCGACCGGGACCGAGGCGTCCGGCTATGACGACAGTCCGTATCCGGGGCCGTCGCTGCTGCCGGTTCTGGCGGCGAATCCCTGGCCGGCGCAGCTGCTGCCTCTCGTTCTGGCCGAGGCGGAACGGATTCTCGCGGTCCGGCGCTGCCAGGCAGGCGATAGCGAGGAAATGCGTTTGCTGGCTCAGGCCCTGGAAACGCTTCGCCCGTTAGTTGTCAAAAAAACAAAACGGCCACGGTGGAAACCTGAGGAACACGGACTCGTATCGTCCGTCCGTACGGAGGAACCGGCAATAATGGTCATGCCGGTCGCTTCCGGACCCTCCGCCATGCCGTAACAGGAGTGCGCGTGCTTCACGATGTGAACGCCTGTCTGCCCGAGCTGTATTTTCTGGGGCTGGTCGTGCTGCTGTTCGGCCGCAGCGTCGCCGGGGTCGTATGCCCGCGACTCGTGACCGCCGGAAACGCTGTCATGAACGACGAAGAAGACGTCGTGCTGACCTGGCTGCCCGCGTTCGTTCTGGTTGGGGCGGCAGTATCCGTCTTCAGCCTGGACCGCACGGCGCTGCTGTTCGGCGGAGCGTACCGCGTCGACGCGCTGTCGCAGTTCTTCAAGCTGGCCGTCGCCATCGGGCTCTGCCTGGCCACGGCCAATGCCCGGAATCTGCCCGGACTGGAGCGCCGGCTACAGACGGACTACTTTCTGCTGCTCTGTCTCAGCGCCTGGGGGCTCATGCTGCTGGCCTCGGCGGTGGAGCTGCTGACCATCTATCTGGCCATGGAAATCGCCTCCTACAGCCTCTACGCCCTGATCCCGTTGCGCGCCCCT
>CAZGAH010000033.1:45133-45510 GCA_964523295.1 uncultured Desulfovibrionaceae bacterium
GTGCTGCTGACCCTGCTGACCGACGGCAAGGAGGCGCCCCTGACCGCGGTTCTGCCGAAGCGGGCGTCAAGTACATCATGTTCGGCGCCGTGGCCACCGGACTCTCCCTGTACGGCTATTCGTACATCCTGGCCGGAGCGCACGCCAGCGACATCGCCACGCTGTCCAGCCTGGACTGGTCCTTTGCCAGCTCGCCCATGGCCGTGGTCGGCCTGACCCTGTTTCTCTGCGGACTGTTCTTCAAGCTCGCCCTGATCCCCTTTCATTTCTGGTGTCCAGACGTGTATCAGGGCTCGGCCAACGAGACGGCCGCCTACGTGGCCACCCTGCCCAAGCTGGGCGCCGTGGTCGTGCTCGTGCGCCTGTCGGCCATGTTC
>CAZGAH010000034.1:0-22797 GCA_964523295.1 uncultured Desulfovibrionaceae bacterium
TCCTTGCGTGTGGAATCCACCTTAGCAGGCTGTCTGAATTTTGGGGACCACTTCAACTCGCAAGGAAAGGACCCACTGTTCACCGCCTTGCTGCATCACGTCACGGTTAATGCTCTCGACCAAAGCATCCAGGCCTTATAGCATCAGGCCTCCACGATAGTGAATGGCGTTACGTGGGTGCAGTATCAGGAGAACCTCTGCAAGAGGCTCAAGGACTTGCGTGCGAGGATGAAGGTGGTCTTGCGCAGGTGAATGCATGACCCAATCGAAGTAGTCGACAAATGGCTACGGCGAGTCGTGCTGGGGTACTACCGGCACCATGCAGTACCTGGGAATTGTGACGCATTGAACACGGTGCGCGAGGAACTGAGCCAATACTGGTTGAAAGTACTCGACGTCGCAGCCAGATACGTCGCATGAACTGGAAGCGCTTCGGCTCCATCGTCAGAAGTTGGAGACCAATGCCCAGAGTAATGCATCCCTTTCCAAACGGGCGTTTCTAAGCCAAACACCTGAGGTAGGAGCCTGGTGCGGTACTTCTGCACACCGGGACCTGTGCGTGTGGCCGTTCGAAAGGGCGGTCCCTACAGCGTCCGAATATGTTGCTTGACCGTTGCGTGAATTCTTTTAGGGGCCGCCCATGGCACGAATAATGATCAACTTGGGATTACTTTCCGCTACGGTGACGGTTCACCAAAGAATAGCCAGACAAGGGAAGATCAGTCGTCGGTGAGGGTTTCCGAGCGCGGCAAGGCCGGTCTTGATTCGTTTCCGGGCGTGGGCTGCCAGTTTTTGCCGGTAAGCAGCTTGTACAGCGACAGGCTCTGCGCGAAGCCCGGGTCCAGGTCCAGCGAGCGCGAGACGAGTTCGAGAGCCTGCTGATGGTCGAAGGTGGAGGCATAGACCCGGGCCAGGTTATGCAGCACGCGCGGGTCGTCTGGCGTGAGTTCGAGCGCCTGGGCGTAGGCCCGGATTGCGCCGGCGTAATCGCCTTTGCGGCGCAGTTTTACGCCCAACGTGTTGAACGGGTTGGGAAGGTCGTCTTGCCGCTTGATGACATCAATGAACATGCGCCGGTTACGCTCGAGGCGGTTGAAGGCGGCCCGTTTCTCCGCCGCCTCCAGGGCGTACTCCTTGGCTGCCTTGCCGTCGTCCGCGACCACACAGGCACGGGACAGGCCCGAGAGCGCCTCGATGTGGATCAGGCTGATCCGGCCCATGCGACGGAAGGCGGTCATGGCCTTGCCGTACTGCATGCCCATCAGCTCGCGGCAGCCTTCGTCGTAGTACTCCAGCGGATCTTCGACCAGACCGGCCGCCTCGGTGAAGGCCTTCATGGCCGCGGACGGATCGCCCTTTGCCAGCCGGTCCGCGCCGCGGCCCAGCAGCAGCCGCTCTTCGTTGTAGAAACTGACGCTGTCGAGCAGCTGACGCAGATGCAGCTGGAAGAGTTCCGGGGTGTAGGGTCGCAGGAGATAGCCGGCAACACCCAGGGAGATGGCGTCGAGAATGCGGCTGCGCCGGTTTTCGTAGGTCACCATGAGCACGGGCGGAAACTGTGTCCAGGCGCTCATCTGGTGCAAAAAGCGGCGGCCGCTCATGTCGGTCAGATGCGTGTCGCAGATGATCAGGTCCACAGGCGACTGCTGCAGAAAGGCCAGGCCGTCCTTCCCGCTGGACCGGGTTTCGACCGTGGCGCCGGTGAGCCCCTGCAGGGTGGCCTGATCCATGCGGGCGTGCGTATCCACGTCCGTCAGCACCAGGGCCCGCCGGAAAAATTGCTGTTCCCGACCGGCGAGGTTCGCCTGACCCGAAAGATAGAGCAGATCGAGATCGGCCGTATCGGCGAGATCCACGATCGGGCCGACGTCGCAGGTCAGCAGTTCGGATTCCTCGACAACGCCGGAAGGCTGCGAGGGGGGAGTCGCCGTGCCTGAAGAACGGTTTGTGGATTGCGTCGCCGTGCCCGTCGGTTTGGGGTGGGCGGCCCTGGTCACGGGCTTGACGCTTATGCCGGGGTAGAGCATTTCCCGCCACTGGGCGATGCTTTGCGGTCGCTCTTTTTCGATCACCCTCAAGGCCTGGTCGATGGCCTCCAGAAACGAGACCCGGTACCGCCCCTTGCCGACGACGGCGGCCGGGATCAGCGGATCGGACCGTCCGCTCAGGGCGGAGCTGCTGCGCAGCACGGCCTCGGGCGGGCTTTCGCCGAAGATGAGCCGGTAGAGCACGCCCCCCAGGGCGTAGATGTCGCTCCAGGGGCCTTGATCGTCGCTCGTGCTGTAGTATTGCTCCAGCGGGGAGTAACCCGGGGTGAGCAGCGCGGTCATCGCCTGGGGTTTGGCGCCCATAGCGTTACGGGCCGAGCCGAAATCCAGGAGCACGGGCGAGCCGTCGGCCCGGATGTAGATGTTGTCCGGCTTGATATCGCGATGGATGAAGCCCGCGGCGTGGAGTTTTTCCAGCCCGTCGAGCAGGGGCGGCAGGATGCGGTCGATAAAGGCCATTTCCTGCGTCGGCGTCTGCTTGAGCATGGCGGCCAGGCTCTGGCCCTGCTCGAAGTCCATGATCATGTACGCCGTGTTGTTCTCCTCGAACAGGGAGAGCACGCGCACGATGTTCGGGTGCTTGAACTGCGCCAGCAACTGCGCTTCGAGCAAAAAACGCTCTCTGCCCCAGTCAAAACGGCTTCCGGCCAGCTCGGACTTGGGCCGCACCGACATGTCCTCTGCCCGGTTGGCGTAATCCGCCGGAAAGTACTCCTTGATCGCCACCAGGCTTTTGAGCATGGTGTCCAGCGCCAGATAGGTGATGCCGAATCCGCCTTTGCCCAGAACGCTGCGGATGACGTAAGCGCGAAGGGGATAATTGGATGGGAGCGTTTCCGTGGTCATGGGGCCCTGGCCGGCAGAGGTTATACCGTCGGAGTCGGATGCCGCGGGCGTAAGGACGACCCTCGGTTCCTTGCGACAACGACACTAATTTTAGCCCAGTATTTGCGCCATTGTAAAGAAGACAATCATCGACGCCGACCGGATTCCTTCCGTGGATGGTCGAAAATCCCGATTGCGCGTCCCGGAGACTCCACGTAACTTGCACCGCATGAACAGTCGCGCCGGTTTCACGCCCTGGAGGGCGCTGCTGGTGACCAGCCTGGGGACCTTCATGGCCACCCTGGATGGCAGCATCGTCAACGTGGCGCTCCCGACCATCGGCCAGGCCTTTCAGGCGCCTTTGCCGCTCGTGCAGTGGGTGGTTTCCGCCTACCTGCTGACCATTTCCAGCCTGCTCCTGTTTTTTGGCCGGCTCGGCGACATCGCAGGGCGCCGGCGGGTCTATGCCTGGGGCTTTCTGCTGTTCACCGCCTCCTCGGCCCTGTGCGGGGCTGCGTCGTCCGTGGGCTGGCTGGTCGCGGCGCGCGTGCTCCAGGGCATAGGCGGCGCCATGCTCATGGCCAACAGTCCGGGCCTGGTGATGAGCGCGTTTCCCGGCTCCAGGCGGGGGCGGGCTCTGGGTGTCATCGGGCTCGTCGTGGGGCTGGGATCGATGATCGGCCCGGCCTTGGGCGGCCTGCTGGTGGGACTCCTGGGCTGGAGGTCGATTTTTTACGTCAACATCCCCGTCGGCCTGACTGCCTTTTTCCTGGCCGGACGTTTCCTGCCCGCGGACGAACCCGAGGCGGAGCAGACGCTGGATATCGTTGGCGCCGTGCTCTTTGCCCTGTCCATGGCGTTGCTGCTGACGGGCATCATCCACGGCCATGACTGGGGCTGGACGTCGCTTCCGGTTCTGGGCGGTCTCGGACTGGCCCTGTCCGGCCTGACGGCCTTCGTGCTCTACGAACGACGCGTCGCATCGCCGCTGTTCGACTTCTCGTTGCTCGGGCATCCGGTTTTTCTCACGGGAACGATCTCCGGTTGCCTGGCCTTCATGGCCCTGCTGGGCAACATCCTGCTCATGCCCTTTTATTTGCAGACGGTTCTGGGCATGACGCCGACGCGGACGGGCCTGGTGCTGGCCCTGCTCCCGTTGTCCATGGCCGCGCTCGCCCCGCTGTCCGGATACCTTTCCGAGCGGATGAACCACGCCGTACTCACCACAACGGGCCTGACGGTCATCGCCCTGGGTCTGACGTACAACGCCCTGCTCGGGCTCGCGCCCGGGCACTGGCGCGCGGTCGTGGGGCAATGCCTGCTGGGCGCGGGGTTCGGCCTGTTCCAGTCGCCCAACAACAACAGCATCCTCAGCAACGCCCCCAAGACCCGGCTGGGACTGGCCGGCGGCGTCATGGCGCTGTTGCGCAACCTGGGCATGGTCTGCGGCGTGGCCCTGGCCGTGACCGTCTACGAGTCCTTCCGCCTGCCCGGCCCGACCCCCACGCCGGAAACCTTCTACCCCGGCTTCCGCGCCGCCCTGCTCGGCGGCGCCCTGCTCACCCTGGTCAACATCCTGCTGTCGCAGTCGCGCCGTAGGGCACTGTCGCGCCGACATCCAGGGGACTGAGCGAGAGACAGGAACTCACGCATGCGTACTATGTGTTCGGCGTGCGAGCCATTCTGCCGGATACAGACTCGGAAGTTCTCAAACTGCTGATCAGCGCCCCCTACCAGGAAACAAAATTTACTGTCAGAAATAGCGGGGTATTCCAGGCTCTGGGAAGGACAGGCCAACTCCGTTTCACACATCAGGGTGCCCTTCAGTCATGGCGACTTAGAGGGTTGCTTACTCCAATGCCACGTGGAGATACGGCAAGTTCTCATGGGGGTCACGCTCAGAACTTCTGTACCGTGCCGTCCGCAAACACCTTGGTGCGATGGGTGGATGAGTAGCGCCTTCGCCCCCATAGTGAGGGCTCGACCTTGCCCCATCGTTGGCCGACCGGTTCATCGTCGGGGTAGCCCCCTTGAATATGGCCGGTACTTCTCCTCAAGCCCTTCGGATTCCGCCGCGCGACGTATTCCCCCGTCCGGCTAACGGTTCCCCCTGCCGGGTCCGTAGAGGACGTACACCTCCAGGTGAGTGCGCCCTGCCGGTCGCACCAAATGGAAGGGGCCGCTTGCGCGGCCCCTTTGTCAGTCGGTTGTGGTGCGGCTTAGTTCAGGTTGTCCTGAATGCCGCTCACCCGCCAGGGGGCCAGGTACCAGTCGGACAGGAGATCCCAACCGTTGGTCTTGGTGCGGTTCTTCAGGGAGTTGTTGGAGTTCAGAGTCCAGTAGCAGAACTTGCCGTTCGTGCTGTTGTGCCAGACCAGCTGGTTGCCGGCGAAGCCACCAGTAGTTTCGCGGACATCGCCACCGAGGCGAACGTCAGCCACATACCAGCCACCGGTCAGATACCAGTCGCTGTTCAGGTTCCAGCCGTAGCCGGTGCCAGCAGCGGCATCGCCCTTGGTGCGGTTGCGCAGGGTGCCGTTGGAGTTCAGGACCCAGTAAGCAGCCTTGCCATTGGTGGGGTTGTTGATCTGCAGGTACCCCTCAGCGGACGACCCAGAGACGGTGCCAGCCATTCCGGTGATGCGCCAGGGCGAAGCCAGGTTCCAGTCGGAAATCAGATCCCAACCATTGGACTTGGTGCGGTTCTTCAGGGAGTTGTTGGAGTTCAAGGTCCAGTAGCAGAACTTGCCGTTGGTGCTATTGTGCCAGATCATCTGATCGCCCTGGAAACCGGCGTCAACTTCAGCCTTGTTACCGGCGGAGCGGATATCGCCCACGTACCAGCCGCTGGCCAGGGACCAGTCGCTGTTCAGGTTCCAGCCATAGGCGGTGTTGCCAGCGGCGTCGCCCTTGGTGCGGTTGCGCAGGGTGCCGTTGGAGTTCAGGACCCAGTAGGCGGTCTTGCCATTGGTGGTATTGTTGAGCTGCAGATAGGTCTCGGCCGCCGAACCCTCTACGGCGCTGCCGATGCCGGCGACACGCCACGGTGCAGCCAGGTTCCAATCGGAGAGGAGATCCCAACCGTTGGTCTTGGTGCGGTTCTTCAGGGTGCCGTTGGAGTTGAGGGTCCAATAGCAGAATTTGCCGTTGGTGCTGTTGTGCCAGATCAGCTGGTTGCCGGGGAAGGCGCTGCCGGTTTCACGGACGTCGCCACCTTCACGGATCGCAGCCACGTACCAGCCACCAGCCAGGTACCAGTCGCTGACCATATCCCAGCCGTAGTCATTGCTGGCGCGGGCATTGCCTTTGGTGCGATTTTTCAGGGTGCCGTTGGAGTTCAGGACCCAGAAAGCGGCCTTACCGTTGCTTGCATTGTTGATGACCATCTGGTCGTTGTCACGAGCCATGCCTTGCTGGGCAAAAAGGGTCACGGTGAAGGCGACGAGCGTCACCACCGTGCCGATTTTTCCCAGTCCTTGCCAAAACGATTTGCCGTTCCTTGCCATTCCTTGCTCCTTTAGGTTTAATAGTATTCGTGCTCTACCGCCCCGATCATGACGGGCCACTTATAGCCCGCATTTCGTGAGACTGTCAAGCCCAAAACACCGCCTTTTACCAACTTTTCCCCGCTGCCAGGGACGCACAGATTCTCGATTCCTGCGGAATCGTTCCCCTTGGAACGGAAATTCCCACCGAGCTGACACTACATTTCACAGCTCTCCCCCTGCGTCGATCCCGGATCAGTTTTTCTTGAAGTCAGCTGCCTGCGTCTGGTCAACTGTTTTCAGGGTTTCGGCGCCTCCCCGCCGAAATATCCAAAAAACCTTCATTGATTTTACAGTTATTTATACGATCCGACGGGTTCTGTCAAGAAAATGATCTTGTGTTGGGAGCGGAGTCGATATCATCCCAAAAAACGCTCACCGGAAACGTCAGGACCATGTCCTTTGTCCGCTGTTCGGAAAACAAAACAGCTGGCCATCATGTCGGGGGGGGCACCCTCATTCAACGTACCTGATAGATACGAACAAATGGAAACCCTTCGTATTTTAATGCAAAATGCTTGCCAATTTCTGCATCATCCGGCGCGCACAGTAAAAGGCGCACGGCCAGGCTCGAATAGGCGCGCTCGTCGAGCAAATAGGATTTTCCGGCAAGTTCATTCACTACCAGGCGAGGACCGGTATTAGTCGGGTAGTCGTAGCGTCGGGAACCCGTGGCACGCAGCAGGTCCACGCTACGCAGTGAGGTGCCGCCTCTGCGTCCCGGTTCGACAAGGCGGCCGGACGTCGTATCCAGCGCGCTCGTTCCCTCCAGAGTCATGACACTCGCTCCCGTACTGCTGCGGCTGCGAAAATCCCAGGTGGCATAATGCAAAATCCAATCCAGGACATCGAAAAACTCCAGGGCTACGACAAGGTACTGCGCCGGCGCTGCATCGGAGGTCCGTTCCTTCGCTCCCAGATCGTCCAGAAAGGTATGCACGTGCTCCGGACTCTGGTTTTCCCACTCCGGCCAGACGCCACGTTGCCGGGAGGCGTTGTAGGCAATGAACTGACTGGACAGCAACGGGTTCGTCGTTCCCAGGGCCAGACTCAGAGGATAGATGAAACCGATGTTGTTGCGGTTCCCGCCATCGGCGAAACTCTGTCTGCGGGCGAAATAGTTGGCTACATAGCCATAATCCCACCATATCCAGACCATGCTGTCCGGTTCGGAATGCCGCCTGAGCGATTCCAGAGCTGAAGCCATCTGCGACGTCAGGGCCGGTTTGGGAGGCAACTCGGCGTATTCCGAAAAACAGGGCCAGATCAGCAGCAATGTCAACACAATCTGGCTGATCACGCACCAGCGCGCCCGAATGCCGGTCCGGGCGACGAGCCAGCGGCAGAACCAGCTCATCGGCAGGGCCAGGCCCAGACCACATGCGGCGCTCATAAACATGGCCATTCGCGCTCCAAGAGAAAAGCCGGCCAGACCGAGCAGGGCCAGCGGGAGCAGGAGCAATGCCGCCGGCCTGAGCACGAACACGATAACCGAGCTGACTATTCCCAGGGCCGCGGGCCAGGACCATACGTGCAACATTTTCAGAAACTCGAGCCCGAGCTTTCCGGTTTCAGACACGCTCAGCGCCAGCGACGGATAGAGGAGCGATTTCCCCTCGTCGAAAGCGGCTCTCACCGGCGCGACAGGCGCAAGGTATCGCTCGAAGTAGTACCAGGTCATATGCCAGAGGAATTCGAGATCAAAACTGAGCAGTATCAGGAGCAACACGACCAGGCCAAGCCAGAGCCTCTGCGCGGTCAGTGAAAACCAGTTGTGCCGGAAGGTCAGGACGGCGACAATTACCAGACTGAAGAACAGTCCCGGCCAGCCGAGAAAGGCGGACAGGCCGAACAGCAGCAATCCCCAGAAGGATTCTTTGCGCAGAGCGGGCTTGCCGCGTAGCCATAACAGCCCCAGGGCGATAAAAAACAGTGCCAGGTTGAGGTCCCCGATACGCACGTGCCACAGGTTGGCGAAGCGGGCAAAGACGCCGGTCGCCACGAGGAAAAGGGCCTGTCGCGGCGTAAGCCCAGGGCTCGACGAAACGGCGTCCGGGGTCGGACTTGCACCGAGCGCTTTGCTAAACGTGTTCGCCAGTCGTGCGGGGAGAAAAGGCTCAGGCCGGAGGTATTGCTGGAGCCAGGCAGCAAGCGCCCAGGCCACGACAAGGGGAAAAAGCAGCGTCACCATGTCGGAGTCGTAAAAACCCAGATGCGAGCGGCCGAAAAAGCCGGGGGTCAACGCGGCAAGCGCGCCGGCGCAGAGCCCTGCCTCGGCTGCCCCGAGGGTCCAGGCCCACAGCGCCGTTATCGTCGCCACCAGACTGCTCAGGAATACAGGCAGCCAGAAACCTGGTCCGGTCGCGGGCAGGCCCGTCCATTCGGTGAAATACCGCGCGAGCAGTGCCAGCGGGTTGTTCTGGTCCACGCCGACGCCAACGGCTGCCGCCAGCCAGTGGTAGGCGTCCGGCGTATTCATGATGTACTCGCCGCCGAAGCGTATCGCCGGATCCTGGCTCCAGGCCGGATAAACCAGGAGTTTGGCCGCAAGGGCCACGGCATACGCCACCAGGCCATAGGTCAAAGCCCGTCGTATTCCGTCAGGCCGGATCGAAACCTTCGCGACCGGTCTCGTTCGGGAGGACGTAACCGACGACGTGCGCTGCTTTTTTTTGGATTTCATGATGCACAATACTTGGTCGAAAACGGTTCTGCGATCATTCTACGACGGTTTCCAGCCTGAAAACCTGGCGGCGGACCGTGGCCATGGGATTCCAAAGCCGGGCAAAGGTCTGGGCTTGCTCGTTGGATATGGCCTTGGAGGATATCCATATCTCGGGCGCCTGGGAGAGTTCCTGGCGCCAACGCGGCTTTTCCTTGATCGGAAAACTGCCGACAGTGTGACCTGGCAAGTTCGGGTCGTCATCGACAAAGCCGAGCACGCAGACGCCTGCCAGCGCTTCGTTGAACAGGGTTTCTTCGAGGAGTATCCGGCCGCCTTTTCCGGCGCCGTAGATCACGACCGGCTGGAGGCAGAGCTTTTTTTGCGCTATGGCACGGCGGCGGATCGCTGTGTCCAGAAGCTGAAAGCTTTGGCGTGAAAGCGAAATTGCCAGAAACAGGAGAAAACCGAATGTGATGTACGCGCTGCGGGAATACCCTTCCCCGAAGCGACTGACGATCGTCGACACCGCGAAGGTCAGCGTGGTGCCGATAAACACCCCCAGGGCGTAGCTGGGGAGGTCGGATACCGAACTCAATCGCCAGGTGCTGCCGTAGGCGCCGGCCAGACGCAGTCCGAGCAGGGTGCTGGCCACGACCAGGGGCAAGGCCTGGAGCACGGCCTGACGCAGAAAGGGTTGCAGGTTGAAATCGAAGCGCAACAGATAGGCGCCCCAGAAACAGGTGACGATCAGGATGGTATCCAGAAGAACCTGGGCCGCATTGCGACGCAGGAGAATACCGGCCAGAAATCTGGCGCTCAGAGGCAAGTGTCTGGCCGCGTCGTCTGCCGGGACAGTAACGTGGCTCAGATAGGCGCCGAAACAAAACACGATAAGCGCGAATATCCCGAACAGCGGCAGGGCCTGGTCCGGAAAGCGCTGAACGAGCACCGCGACGAGTGCGCCCAGACCGGCCAGCGTGTGGAGGAGAAACACCGAACGGCGATCGGAAAATCCCGACAGTACGAGCCGGTGGGAGGTATGGTCGCACCCGCCCTCGTGAACCTTTCTGGCCGAAAGCAATCTGGCCAGCGTGACGAAGGTGGTATCGAAGATCGGCAGGGCGAGCGCCGTTACCGGCAGCATCAGCACCAGCATTCCCTGAATCAACGGATACTGTCCGTGGATGTTGATGCCCAGATAGCCGTTCAAGGGGCTGGGCATGGTCAACGCGGCGAGCATGAAGCCGATAAACATGCTCCCTGAATCGCCCATGAAAATTCTGGCCGGCCATTTGTTATGCAGCCAGAAGCCCAGAACCGACGCCGCGAACAGAAGGCCCAGCGTAGAGGACGGAAAGGGGACGGCACCTCCCTTGATCGATAACAGCACGACTGCCGTAGCGGAGATAATGGCCATGCCCGACGACAACCCGTCCATGTTGTCCAGCATGTTCACCGCGTTGGTGATGCCGACGAACCACAGATACGTCACGAGCAGATCGAGCACCGCCAACCCTGTGAGCGGAAACACACCGCCGGCATAGACAAAAATACTCGTTGCTCCCAACTGGCAGATAAGTTTCGTCGCGGCGGAAATCTGGCGCAGATCGTCCCACAGCCCGCATAACAGGAGCAGCGAGGCGCTAAAAAGGGCCGCCAGGGCAAGAGAGATCGCCTGCGGCGTGCTCTTGGAAGGAAAGGCGCCCAGCGTGCTGGAGGGATTGTCCGCAGAAAGGACCATGCCCGCTGCGACCAGAAACGGAAGGGCAAAGGCGACGCCGCCGTGCAGCGCGACAGGCTTCCGATGCCACCGCTCGGAGCGCGGGCGGCTTACCCAGCCGAAACGCCGACAGAGCGCGGCCAACAGGCCGGTCAGGATCCAGGAGGCGACGAATACCAGACACGGCCCCAGCAGTGGTCCTCGAAGACTATCGATCATCGCTTCCTTTTCGGCGTCCCCGACGACAGCCCGCGCGCCAGTTCGCGATAAACGGACAGGGTTTCCCGCGCAGCCTTTCTCCAACTGAACGTAGCGGCGCGAAGCAGGCTGGCGGAGCGCATGGCGTCGATGCGCCACTCGTCCGTCAATACATTCTGCAAAACCTGAGCCATATTTTGCGGACTTGTCGGGTCAAAATAGACCGCGGCCTGACCCGCTACCTCGGGCAGACTCGATCGATCGGAGCAGGCAACCGGCGCGCCGCAAGCCATAGCCTCCAGCACGGGCAGGCCGAACCCCTCATATAGAGACGGAAATACGAACAGGGTTGCTCCGCTATATAATACAGCCAGGTCCTGCTCCCGGCATTCGCCCAGGATCCGGACCGGCGCCTCGCTGGTCATTGCACCGACGCCAGCGGGTACCCGATACACCGGAATCCTTACCCCGGCAAGAATCAAAGGCACGGGCAGCGACAGGCTCTGCCAGGCCTCAATGAGACGATCGAGATTCTTGTGCGGTTTATTGGAGCCCAGGTAAAGGGCATATCGTTCGGGCAAGGACAGCCTGCGCTTGAGCTCTGCCACGGCCGGATCCGAGGCCGGCTTGAAGTGCTCACCGGCCGCCTCCAGGCAGACGATCGACTTCGACAGCTGCGAGGGCGCATAGCGGCGCAGGTCCTCCGCTGTCGACCGGGAGACGGCAATGACGCGTGCGGCACGGCGCAGGGCCGGATACAGGGCCAGCCGGAACAGCCAGCGTGCCTTAAGCGTGCTCTCCTGCGGAAACCGGAGGGGAATGAAATCATGGATCGTTACCACCGCAGGAGCCGGGAGAAACAAGGGCATCAACAGATAGGGACTGTGGTACACGGTGACCCGGTGGCGGCGCAGCACCGAAGGCACGACCCATTGCTGGCGCAGGGAAAAGGGCGACAACGGAAGATCGAGATAGCGCAAGGCCGGGTTGTCGCTATCAAACGGCGTGAACAGCAACGGACGCGTCGGGTCGCGCAGGACCAGGAGCTGCTCGTCCGGGTCCAACTGCGCGGCCATGGCGCCGACCAGGCTGGAGGCGTAGCGGCCGATGCCAGGAAAATGGGCCTGGGCCGTACGGCCGTCGAAACAGTAGCGTCGCATCGTGGTCATGGTGATCCGGGCGTCATACCTGCCCCAGCGTCGCCTCCAGGCCCTGGTGCGTACGCCGGATTATGGCGTAGCCGCCCTGGGGCAAGGCACCGGGGTTGATGATCGTCGTTTTCCCGATACGGTCGACTGCACGGGATTCATGAATATGACCGGTCAGGCAGACAGCAGGTTGCACGCGCTCGATAAATTCCCGGACCGCCGGGCTGCCCACGTGCCGCCCCGAGTCAAGGCGATCAAGCGCTGTCCCGAAAGGCGGATTGTGGACGACCAGCAGCAGTTGCGCATACGGCCTTGCCTGGGAAAAGCCAGCCTCGAGCCAGTCCCGGAGCCGGGCGTCGTCGTATTCGCTCGGCGTAGCGAAGGGCGTCGCCGTGGATGTCCCCGTGCCCATGATTCCCGCCGCCGGGCCCAGTTCATCCGCGGCCGCAAGCAAACGCGTCCGGGCATGAATGTTCCAGCCCTGCCGCTCCAGATAGGCATCGACGTCCGCGTGGTCCATATTGCCATACTGGGCGAAAATGAAGGGGTTGCGCCCGGCTATGGGCTCCATGACGCGCCGGGCCTGTTTCTCCCGGCCGCGCAGGGTCAAATCCCCGCTGACGATCACGCCCCTGGCAGCCTCAAGCCCCGGTATATCCTTCAATCGCGTGATGTCGTCGTGAATATCGCCGAATCCGATCCAATACTGCCCGCTCGCGTTCATCCCGCCTCCTTCGACCCAGGGACCATGCTCCGAGGTCTCCCGCTTGCATCGGGTGCCATGCCGACGCGAATATGGGTCACGCGAAGCACTTGCCGGAAAACACGCGTTACGGCAAGTACAGGGGCGTCGGCCTGGCCGGGCGCGTTGAAGACCGCCCCAGCCTGCACGGATCGTTTACGTCCGGCCCGATTACGTGCCACTTGGCCGGACAAGATCGTGACGACAAAAATTTCCCAAGGGCTCGGGCCATGAAAATCAAAGAACTCGGGCGGGTTTTTTTTCCGGATCATGGCCTGTTCATTTTTTGCCATCAACCTCCTGTCATTCGTATTCTTTATCTAGTTTTTTGCTCCATATTCATTGTATTTTATCGTTAATGATCTTAGATGCTAAAAGTATTTTAAAGTTTTAAACAAGTTTTCTTTTCATTCACTGTAAATTTATTTAGTTTCCATAGTTGTAAAAAGCGGCTAGTCAATGCGTTCCTGCCCCTAAAGTCGCCGTCGACAGGCCATCCTCAGCACTTTCGCTGCAATCCCATCTTGAATCAATTATAATTCAATAATTTCAAGCGTTGCTTATCAAGGTTTTGTAAGCCCCCCCCAGGGTAACCAAAAAAATCTACCTGGCATTTTCTTAAAATTTTTAATAAATTTCTTGAAAATGTGCGACCCTACTGCTGTGGTCGGCCCATGGCACATCTGCACAAAAAAGTAAAAAAAGGGCAGGCCCTATTACTACATCCGCGAGATGGCACGGGGCGATGGCAAACCGAAAGTTGTCAGCCATATTTATCTCGGGTCAATCGGGCGCATTCTGGGGATGGCCACCGGAGGGCAACCCGGGCTGGAGAGGCTCCAGGCTCAGGAGTTCGGTGCACTCTGGCTGGGAAACCTCATTGACCAGGAGGTTGGACTGGTCGAGTTGATCTATGCGACCGTCCCAAGGGCAAGGACAAGACCGGCCCGTCAGTCGGGGAGTACTTCCCCTCCGCTGCTTTCAACCGCATGATTGATTCTTGTTCCAAACGGGCCATGCCCGAATGGTTAAGTCGCCATGAGCGGGGGACACCCTGATGCATGAAACGGTCTTATCCTGATCTTTCCGCAGGCCAAAAAATCCCCACCTGACAAGGCGAGGAATTTTGTTTCCAGGTAGAGGCTGTCGACGATGTTTCAATAAGAGCTGTCGTACTGTTGATACGCTGTAAATGTATAGGTTTGCCAAGGCCAACGTGCGGTACTGTCCTCGACGCTCCTGCGCTTTCATTCGCGCCTCAATCCAGACGCCCGTCTTGCGCCGGCTGCATCCTGGCCCTGGCCCGTTGCGCATCTTCAAGATCAGGATCGAGCTGCAGGGCTGCATTCAGATGCTCCAGGGCCGCAGTGTATTCGCCCAGGCCGGCCAGGGAGATGCCGAGCCAGGCATGAGCTGGCGCCGAGTTCGGGGCGAGTTCGAGGCTGCGTCGGAGCGCCTCGGCGGCCCGGGCCCATTGGCCGTGCCGCGCGAGCAGGATTCCCAGATTCGCCAGGGCCGGGGCGTGGCCGGGGTTGAGCGTCAGGGCGCGGCGGTATTGCTCCATGGCCTCGGCGTCGCGTCCGTGCCGGGCCAGGGCGTTGCCGAGGTTGTTGTGGGCCAGGTCGGAGGGCGCGACCGACAGGGCCTGGCGGAACAGGGCTCCGGCATCCTTCCAGTGGCGGGTCTGGTCCTGCGTGCGCCAGACCAGGCAGGCCAGCAGCAGGACCAGGGCGACGACCCCGGCCCGGCGGCTCCAGACCGTGCGTCCGAGCAGCTCGGCCAGGCCCCAGACCAGGAGCACGGTTATGCCGACCAGCGGAATATAGGTATAGCGATCGGCCATGGCCTGCGGACCGACCTGAACCAGGCCGATGACGGGAACAAGGGTGACGAGGTACCAGTACCAGCCCACGAGCGCCCAGCCCCGTCGCTGCGCGGCCAGCACGGCCAGCGTGCTGATCCAGGCCAGCGCCAGTCCGCAGGCGCCGGCCACGATCCAGGACTGCTCCGGCCCCGGGTGCGGGTAGTAGACGCTCAGCCGCATTGGCCACAGCCATTTTCCCAGGTACGCGAACAGGCTGGAGAGCGCGTTCATCAGCCGATACGGCAGCGGGTAGGTTTCCCAGGCGCCAATGGCCGCTTCCTGCGCCGCGACGGTCGCCAGGCACGAGCCCGCAGCCAGGGCCAGCAGGGGCGCTTTTTCCAGAAGCAGGAACCGGAGGCTGCGCGGCGGGCCTGGCACAACCCCTGGCCCGAGTCCGGCATTTCCGCCCGCGAGCCGGAGGACGGCCGGATATGGAGAGGCCAGACGGTTCAAGGGCCAGTAATCGAGCAGCAGCAGCACCAGCGGCAGGCTCACCAGCATGGGTTTGGCCAGCAATCCGATCCCGAACAGCAGCAGCACAACGCCATAACGACGCCAGTCAGGCCGGCGGGCGTACCACGCGTAGGCGCACAGCGTAGCGAACCAGAACACGCCGCTGAGCACGTCCTTGCGCTCGGCGATCCAGGCCACGGACTCAACCCGCAACGGATGCACGGCAAAGAGCGCGGCCAGGGCGAAAGCCAGCCTCGCGCGCCCGGTGGTCCGCTGAAAAAAGCGGAACAGGAGCAGCGCAGCAATCAGATGCAACACAACCGCGCTGAGGTGATGCCCGGCCGGGTCGAGGCCGTAGAGCTGGCAGTCGAGCATGTGCGAGAGCCAGGTGAGCGGGTGCCAGTTGGAGGCTGCCTGCGTGGTGAAGGCCCAACGCAGGCCCTGCCAGCTCAATCCGGCGTGCACGACGGGATTGCGCAGCACGTAGTCGTCGTCGTCGAAGTGAACGAAGCCGAGCTCCGGCGTCCGCCAGAAGGCCGCGGCGATCAGCAAGGTCAATCCGAGCCCGGCGACGAGAAACTGCGCCCAGGGTCTGGATAGCGCTAAGCGAAAACGATGTTCTGACATGATGGGGGGCAATACAGGCGAATCCTCCGGCTGCGCCGGGTCGGTATCAGGCCTCGCCCTGGGCCATACCGAAGTAGCGATAGGCCTCTTCGTATCCCCGCAGGCAGCTGGAGAACAGCTCCGAGGCGCGTTCTACGTCGCTGCCGTTGAGATAGGTGTTCACGCCTTTGACAAAGGCAGCGTGCGGGTCCAGGCTCTGGGCGGAGTCGCCGAGCAGTACGAGGTTGATGCTGCGTCGCCGGTTTCCCGGCCAGGTGGCGATTTCGCGCAGCAGCGGCTGACAGGGGGGCGCGTCGTCGATGAGCAGGAAATGGTAGTCGTTCATGCGCAGCTTGAGCACGGCCTGGCCCGGATCCTTGGCCGTGGACTGATAAAAGCCCATGTCCTGGAAAAAATTTTCCGCGGCCTGTCGCCATTGGTCGGACACAATAAAATGAAAGAAAATGCGCGCGCCCGGGGGAAATATCTCCGGCTCGAGCGCGGTCATGGAGGCCAGGTCGTCGCCGCGCTCCGTCGCTGTCCGGGGCTGCTCGGACGGGGCTGGCGGCGGCCCGGCGTCGCGTTCGAGCACGATGGCGTGCTGGCAATGCGGGCACCTGACCTTGAAACGCGGCGCCTGCGGCATTTTGTCGTCGGGGATGTTCAGTTCCTTGAGGCAGTCGGGGCAGGTGAAGCGCATGGGCGAACTCTCTCCGGCGCGTGCGGGCCGGCGTCGTTGAACGATGATCCGCTGCCGGCAGCGGGCGGCAGGTCCGTGCGGCAAACGGCGACGGACGTGGGCCCGGGCCTGGGCGGGCGGCAGTGCTACGTGCCGTACTCCACGTCGAGCACGAGTCCTTCGATGTCGGTAACTTTTTCTCCTCGCGAAGACTTGAGCTTGTCGAGCATCTGGCCAAGCCGGGACTTGTCGGTTCCGCCAAGCATCGCGGTTTCCTCGGTGACGAGTCCCTGCTCGTAGAGTTTGAAAATGTATTGATCGAAGGTGATCATGCCATAGGTTTCGCTGGTTTGCAGCACGTTGTAGAAGTTCTTGTCCTCGCGTTCACCGTTGACGATGAGATCGGTGATGCGCAGGTTCTTGCGCAGGATTTCGAAGGCTGCCACGCGCCCGCCGCTGACCTTGGGCAGCAGGCGCTGCGAGACGACGTACTTGAGACTTTCTGCCAGCCGCTGCCGGACCAGCCGCTCTTCGGCCAGCTCGAACATGCCGATGATGCGGTTGATGGTCTGTCCGGCGTCCGAGGTGTGCAGCGTGCCCAGGACCAGGTGACCGGTCTCCGCAGCGGCCATGGCGATTTCAATGGTTTCGCGGTCGCGTATCTCGCCTACCAGGATGACCTTGGGCGCCTGGCGCAGGGCCGCGCGCAGGCCGGAGGCGAAGTTGTCGAAGTCGGCGCCCATCTCGCGCTGGTTGACCGTGGCGGCCTTGTGCGGGTGAACGTATTCGACGGGGTCCTCGAGCGTGACGATGTGTACCGGTGAATTCGTGTTGATGCCGTCGATAAGCGCCGCCAGGGAGGTGGATTTACCCGAGCCGGTCGCGCCGGTGACCAGGATCAGGCCGAATTTTTCTCTGGCCATGTCCTCGAAGATAGGCGGCAGATTGAGTTGCTCCATGGTCGGAACCTTTGAGGAAAGCTGGCGCATGACGATGGACAGGGAACCACGCTGGCTGAAGATGTTGACGCGAAAGCGCGAACGGCCCGGAAGCTGGTAGGCCAGGTCGCAGGAGCCGCGGTTGATGAGGTCGCGGTAGAGCCGGACGTTCTGGCCGATCAGGGCGAAGGAGACCGCCTCCGTATGATAGGGCAGCAGCTGCCCCAGTTCCGGCCGCAGGGGCACGTCGCGCAGCTTGCCATGTATCTCGGCCTGAAGGTTTTTGTGCGCGGTGAAGATGATGTCCGAGGTTTCCGGAGCGAAGTCCAGTACCTGGCCGATGAGGTGGTCGAGTTGCGAGCGCAGCATGGCTATTGTTCCGTGAAGTCTTCGGGCGGCTTGGTAAGATATTGGAGAAATTTCTTCTTGTCCACGGCCTTGCTGTAGGCGTCGTTGGGATCGATCATCTTCTTTTCCAACATGCGGCGTATCTCGTCGTCAAGCGTCTGCATCCCCTTGTTCCGGCTGGTCTCGATGACGGAATTGAGCTGAAAGGTCTTGTTCTCGCGAATGAGATTACGCACCGAGGGGATGCCCAGCAGTATCTCCAGTGCAGCGACGCGACCAGGCACATCAATGCGCTTGAACAGGGTCTGGGCGATGACGGCGCGCAGCGACTCGGCCAGGGCGTTGCGTATCTGCTCCTGCAGGTCGCCGGGAAAGACTTCGATGATGCGGTCGTCCGTTTTCGGCGCGGAAATGGTATGCAGCGTGGAAAAGACCAGGTGGCCGGTCTCGGCGGCTTCCAGGGCCATCTGGATGGTTTCGAGGTCGCGCATTTCGCCAACCAGGATGATGTCCGGGTCCTCGCGCAGGGCCCCGCGCAGGGCGTTCTTGAAGGATTTACTGTCCCGGCCGATCTCCCGCTGGTTCACCAGGCAGCTTTTCGGCGGGTGTACGAATTCGATGGGGTCCTCGATGGTCAGGATATGGTCCTTGCGCACGGTATTGGCGTAGTCGACGATTGCGGCCAGGGTGGTGGATTTGCCGCTGCCGGTCGGTCCGGTGACGAGCACCAGGCCCTTGGGCAGCAGGGCCATCTGCTTGAGCATCGCCGGTAGTCCCAGCTGTTCGATGGTCAGGATTTTTTCCGGGATTTCGCGGAAGGCCGCGGCGATGCCCCGGCTCTGCAGGAAAAAATTGACGCGGTAGCGGGCCAGATTCGGCACCTCGTAGCTGAAGTCCACGTCTCCGGTCTCTTCGAATTCCTTGATCTTGTCTTCCGGGGTGATTTCGTAGAGCAGCTGCTTAAGTTCGTCATGCTGCAACATCTTGAACTTGACCCGCTGCAACTCGCCCCGAATCCGGACAATGGGCTGGGAGCCGCTGGAGAGGTGAAGGTCGGACCCTTTGTTCTCGTGCAGCATCTTGAAAAAGGCATCGATTTGCGCCATCTGGCAGGCTCCTTGCCCCTGGGGGCTGACCGCCGGACGTCTGACGGACGAGACCGGCGGCGCGAGGGAAACAATCGCGAGAATCCGGAATGGATCAGTTCCAGGCTACACGGGTTTACCGCGCGCGTCAAATACCTGCCGGCATTTCACTCTCGGCGAATCTGCCGACTCTGCCCGTCAGGACGCGCAGGAAGCGCTCCAGGACAATGGCCCGGCGCTCCCAGGAGTGCGTCGCCGCGGCCCGGACCATGATTTCGCGACGCCGCGGTTCGAAGTCGCGTGCAAGCAGCTCCTCTGCCCGGGTCCGCAGGTGCGCCGCGTCGCCGTAGCGGAACAGGGCGCCGAAATCGCGACGCAGAAAGAGTCCGGCATTGGCCAAGCGCTCTTCGCCAAGCACCGGCAGCCCGGCGCGGACGTAGGCGATGATCTTGGACAACTCGTTATCAAAGGGCTCCGGACCGGCCGCGAGCGCCAGGCCCAGGCGCGCGTGCCGGACATAGTCCCAGACCTCCGGCTCCGGCCGCTCTCCGTGCTGCGCGATGCGCGGCGAGAGGCCACAGGACGCACCGTAGAGCGCGGTCTTGTTCCTGCCAACCAGGTGTACGGCCGCCCGGCCCGACAGCCGCTCAGCCGCCTCGTTGAGCAGAAGGGCCGTGCGCGCGGAGGCGACCGAGCCCAGAAACAACAGCGGCGGCAGGCCGGGCGCGTAGGGACTCGGCCCCGGAGGCGGCAGCGTGGCTGGGCAGCCGGCGGGCAGGAGGCAGAGCCGTTGCCTCCGTCCATAGCGCACGCGCCAGCGCTCGGCGTTGAGCCGGTTGTTCAGCACAATGCCCGCAGCCCGCTCCCGGGCCAGCTCCTGGCAGGCCAGCAGCCGCGCCCGCACCGACGCGTCGCGCTCGGGCAACTGTTCATCCACCACGCGCACCAGCCGGCAAACAAGCGGCCCGTCATAGTCGCCGAGCAGCTCCAGAGAAAAATGATAGCAGGCCTTGAGCACGTCAAACCGCCCCTTCTCGCCCAGCACCGCAAGCGGCAACACCGGAACCGGCCCCGGCAGCCAGGCCGACGCCCGCACCGGCGCAACCACAGCCACCTCAACGCCCCGAGCCCGCAATCCCGCGGCCAAGGCCCGCAATCGGATAAGATCGATGCTCGCCGGCGCGTGCAGGGGGTCTTTGTGGAAGAGGAAGGCGAGACGCATGGGGGGGGCTCCTTTCAAAAACAGGCAGAGCGCAGAGTGAAGTTTTTCTGGGGAAAAATCTAGACTTTAGGTGACGGTAACTACATGTTTTGATGGCGAAAATTTTGAAATACACATGAATCTACCAAGAAACAAAATCATCACTGCAATGAATTCAGATGGTTAAGGCGAGATGCCATTCAGCGGTGACAAACCCCAGTTTCATGCATCATGGTGTCCAACTGGTCATGGCGACTTAGAAACGCTCGTTTCGATAGGGATGCATTACTCTGGGCATGGTATCCAACTTCTGACGATGGGACCGAATCGCTCCCAGTTCATGCGACCTTTCTGCCCGCGACGTCGGAGTACTTTCAGCCAGTATCGGCTCAGTTCCTCGCGCACCGTGTTCAATGCGTCACAATTCCCAGGTACTGCATGGTACCGGTAGGACCCCAATACGACTCGCCGTAGCCATTCACCGACTACTTCGATGGGGTCATGCACGCATGCGCAAGACCTCTTTCTGTCGAATTCGATAAGCCGGATCTTTTCCGGGTGAAGGGCAAGACCGAAGTGTTCCAGCCGTGATTTGAGATCGACACGAAACCGCTCGGGTTCATGACACTGTTGGAATTAAAGAACGAAATCAACGGCATAGCGTACAATGATGATGTCGCTTGACATACATGGGTTTCGAATAACCACGCGAGTCGATGATGTCATGGAAAATGCCAACATTTACTTGGCACATTTTTGACATGGCTCTGCTGAAAACTACTCATAATTTTTGATGGTTATAAGCATAAAAGGGGGCGATAAGACTAAAACTTCGGGCTATGAGGCGCGGTCGACACGGGCGCGGTGTGTCCCTTGCCTTTGCCGGCGAACGCGTCCTCTTGATAAGAGCGATGGTAATGGAGCCTCGTTGTTTCTGCCCCATAAAAGGGTTGAGGACGGAGCGGTCGGGCAGACTCGCGTACGTCCTCCTGGCGGAGCCAGACGAACCGACCTGTCAGGGGGGGGCGTCTTTCCGCAAGTGGCAATGGCAGGTGTCAGGGAATCAGCGTGCGGTGCGTGGCGTCTGGCTGTCGAGCAGCCAGGTATAGAGGTTGTAGTAGAGGCGGGCCATGCGTTCGGCGGTGAAGAAGCGTTCGTAGCGCTGCGTGGCGTTTTTGCCGTAGCGCTGCGCGAGTTCCGGATTCGCGGCCAGGGTGTCCATGGCGCGGCCGAGGGCGTAGGGATCGGAGGGGGGGATGACGATCCCGGTGACCTCGTGTTCGTTGACAAAGGTGGTGCCGGTGCCGATTTCCGCCGAAATGAGCGGTTTGCCGAACATGGCGCCTTCCACGAGCGTGACGCCGAAGGCCTCCGAGCGCAGGTGCGAGGGGAAGACGACGGCCCGGCAGAGGGTGAGCAGCGCGGCCTTGTCCTCGTCGGAGACCCAGCCGGCAAAGTGGATGTTGTCCAGGCCGTGCTCCCTGGCCTGGGCCTTGAGCTCTGCTTCAAGCGGTCCGACCCCGGCCATGACAATGGGGTGACGGTGCGTACGCGCGGCCTCGAGCAGGATGTTCAGGCCTTTGTAATAGCGAAACACGCCGACAAAGAGAAAAAAATCGTCACCGACGCGCTTGCGCCAGGCGTCGAGGCGTTCTTGCGTCGGAGGGGGAAACGAATCCCGGCTCAGGCCGATGGGGATGATGGAGACCTTGTCGGCGTAGCGGTTCAGGGTATTGCTGGTGCGGAAATAGTTTTCCGACGTGGCCACGATGGCCTGAACCCGGGAGAGGAAACAGCGCATGAGCGGGGCGTAGAGCACGTTGAGCAGTTTCTGGCGGACGATGTCGCTGTGATAGGTGACCAGACAGGGAGTCCGGACGTTATAGAGCACGTGGAGCAGGTCCTGGACCGGGTAGGGGAAATGGTAGTGGATGATTTCCGCCTCGCGCGCCAGGTTCGGGTACTCGCGGAAAAAGGCCAGGCCCATGGGCGTGGAGGCCTTGTCGAACTGAATCGGGCAGCGCACCACCCTGGCCTCTGGCCGTTGGAGCACGCGCTCCCGGACAGGCGGCTGCGACATGCAGAGCACGGTATTGGCCACGCCCATGCCGGACGTGGCGGTGGAAATCTGGTAGATGACCTGCTCGATTCCGCCATAGGAATCGGGCAGGTAGCGTTTGAAGACGTGAAGAACCTTCATGGTCGGCCTACAGCCCGATGCCATGGACACGGTCGCATGGCACCGGACCTCATTGCGCCGGCGTCCAGGGCTCGGGGCGGGTCTTGCTCCTTGCCGGGGCTGACGGTGAAGCCGTTGCCGGTGTATCGGCGGGATACTGGCTCGTTGGCGGCGCAATGGCGCCCTCATGCTCCGCCGGAACGTGAGACTCGGGCGTCGTGGCCGGTGGTGGAGCCGGGATCGCCGGTGTTTGCTCGTGGCCTCGCTTGAGCGACTTGGGCAGCTCTTCGGAGCCGATGCCCTCGAGCCGGCCCTTGACCGCTTCCGTGATGAGCGAGGCGTCCTGGTCGCTTTCGATGACGTAGGGAATGATGAGCATGACCAGCTCTTTGCGGTTCTGCGACTCGGATTCGACCCGGAAGAGCCTGCCGACGACCGGGATGTTGCTCAAGACGGGCACCCCGGAATAGCCGTGGGTCCGCTCCGAGCCGATGAGACCGCCGAGCAGAATGGAACCGCCGTCCTCGAGGCCGAGGGAGGTCTGGATGCGGCG
>CAZGAH010000034.1:22807-41209 GCA_964523295.1 uncultured Desulfovibrionaceae bacterium
GGCGGGTGCGGATGCTCGGGCTCTGCACCTGCGCCGTCGATGCCAGGGGCAGGGCCTGGCTGACTTCCTGCGAGATTTCCAGGTCGACGCGTCGCCCGGAATGGACCACCGGGATGACTCCCAGGAGCACGCCGGTTTTGCGGTACTGGACCTGCTGGTAGATTTTTTCGTTCTGCTGGGTCCCGGCGGTCTGGCTGGTGATGGTCGGGACCTCGTCGCCGACGTCGATGGTGGCCTTGCTGCCGCTTTTAACCATGACGCGCGGCGTCGACAGAATGTGGATGCGGTTCATCGTGGCCAGGGCATTGAGCAGGGCGCGCGTGGTCCCGGCGTTGTTCAGGCGGAAATTGAAGCCCTGGGTTCCGGCGCCGAGTCCCCCGAGGGTACCGAAGGAGCTCTTGAGGAACTCCTCGCTGCCCTGGAAGAAGTCATTGCTGAAGGGGAGTTGTGAAAACAGCCATTCGATGCCGAGCTTTTCGTTGTCTTCGAGGGTGATTTCCGCAACCGTGACCTCGACGAGCACCATGCGCGGCCGTTTGTCCATTTCCCGGATGATGGCCAGCAGCTGGTTCCAGTATTTGCGGCGCCCCTGAAATATGAGGGCATTGCGCACGGGGTCCATGACCAGTTGGCCGATCTGGGGCGAGCTGACGCTGGCCGCCCCTGCTCCGGCTCCGGAGCCGGCGCCGCCCTGGCCCACGCTGGAAAGCGTCGACCCGGCGCCGAGGCCGCCTTGCGTAGTACTCAATCCACCCAGGCCCGAGGACGAGCCCATCCCGCCCGAGGTAGAACTCATGGTCCGCGGGGTGCCGAAATCACCGCCTGCCGCGCTCGAGAAGGGGGAGGATTGCGCACCGCTCAGCCCGGAAGGGGCCGTGAACGAGGCCGTCGAACCGCTCAGGCTGCCCGAGGAGGTTACACCGGCGCCAGCGACCGCGCCGCCTGCCGCTGCGCTCCCGATCCGGTCCATGTTCGGGACCATGTTGCTGAGCACGGAGAAGATTTCAACGGCCTTGGTGTTCTGCACCGAATAGAAAAAAATGCCAATTTCATCGCGCTGTTGGAACCCTTGTCCGGGGGAGTCCAGCGATGCTGCCCACTTTTGCGCGTGGGCCATGGAGGCGGGATCCGAGGCGAACAGCAGAACCGCGCCAACTGAGCGCAGGGGCAAAACAATGACGCTGTTGTCCTGGCTGCCGACCTTGGACGAGGCGGCATAGCCCTCGGCTGAGAGCGCATCCACCAGCGCCTTGGCCAATTCCTCCGGGCTCAGGTAGGCCGGCTCGATGCGGACGCTGGCCCGGCCTTTCATGCTGGGCTGGTCCAGGGCGGCGACGGCCTCCAGGACCTGGGCGAGCACCGTGCGCGAGCCCATGAGCAGCAGACCGTTGCGGGTGGGGTCCTTGAGTACGCGAACATCGTATCCTTTGTAGGCCTGATTGATCCATTCCGCCATTTTTGCGTTGCTGATGACGCTGAGCTGCACGAGGTGAAAGATGGGGCGGTGCGTGATGGGCACGTCGGGCAAGGTCTTGCCGCTGACGAGCAGCGGCGGTTCGGGAGAAATCGCACCTTCCTTACCCATGACGAAGCGCAACAACGCTCCCTGCTGTTCGACGCCGACGCCGTAGTTGGCCAGAACCTGGCGGGCCAGGGCGTCGAGTTCGGCCGGAGCGAGCCGGTCGGCCGTGCGCACGGTCACCAGATCCTTGACCTCGCGCAGTTGCGGCGCGATCTCGAAGGTGCTCTTAAGAATATTACCGTACACCTCGTTGATGAATGCGGGCAGGGGAAGGCTTTCAATGTTCAGGGCAACGGATTCGCCGGCATAAAGCCTGCCGCTGCTCTGCGTGGCCGAGGGCGGCTGGGGCGGCTGGATCGGCGGCTGCGGTCCGGGAACGAACTTCGTCTTCAGCTGCTCAGGTTTCTTGGTCTCCTTGACTTCCACTTCGGTGGGAACGGCGGCCGGTTCGCGCAAGGGTGCCGGGAATTCTACCCGCTGACGCGGCGGTTTGTCGCAACCGGCGAGCACGAGCACAAGGAGGGCCGCCAGGACCGCAAGGCGCATGATACTGGCTGCGCGCCGCAGCGTTGCCGCAGATCCGGACGTCATGCCGGTGCGGTATCGAACACTGAGGGATACCATGAGGTGTCGCGGGCTCCTGTTCATCCGGCTGCCCCCTGGCTGTCGGCCGTTTCGACCTTGAACAGCGCCTTGAGCATCAGGGAGAATCGTTTCGGGTCCATAATTTCCATCCCCTGTTCCGTAACAAAGACCTTTTCGAAGACCACGGCCTGGGGATTCGTTTCGATACGTTTGAGCAGGTCGGGGAGTTTTTTCGGTTGTTCCAGGGATTCGATCGTGACCACGACCTGCCAATACCCTGGAAAATGGGAAATATCCGTGGCGTTGTCGACCTGAATGCGCGCATTGGTGAGTCCGGTCTCTTTGGCCACGGACTCGGCCCAGGTTTGCACCATGGCCTTGGCTTTTCCCCGGCTGTCTGCCTTCCAGAAGCGCTCTTCGACCTGTTTCCGTCTGAGTCGGGCGCTTTCCTGACGCGCCACCCAGTCTTCCCGGCTGTCCGGTGCGAGCAGCTTGTCCAGGTCGGACTCCAGCTGATCGTATTCGTTGACCACAGCCTGTTTCCAATCGGCTAAAACCAATACACAATACATGAGAATGATGCCGATGACAAGCCACGCCCCCAGGCGCAGTCTCGGATTTTTATCCCATTCTTCGCGCAGCGGTGCGAATGCGGATGCTTCGGGCGCCATCGTTTCCTCAGTGATTCAGGTTCATGTGGACAACCAGCCGGTTGTCGCCCTGTTTTTCGGCAACGACGTCGCGAAACCAGGGCAGCCGCTGATAGGTTTCGATGTACACCAGCGGATCGAGGTCCTTCCCCGTGAAAAATGCCGAAAGCCGGTTCCGTGTCCAGCGCCATTCGTACAGGACGGCGTCCTTCCGGGGGCGGTTTTCGGCAACCACCGCCAGATGGAGCAGCGGCGAGGGGCCGTTGATCAGACCGAGCAGGCGTTCGGCTGTGTCTTTGTCGTCGATGGCGTGCGAGCGGGCGCTACGCAGGGGGCGGGCCTGGTCGTTCTCCCTTTCCACGCGCTCGCGCAGTCGGTCAGCGGCTTCCGACCAGCGCCATATCCCCGTGGCCTGCCAGATGAACAACAACGAGAACACCATCGCCCCGACAGCGATCCAATGCTGCTCACTGCGGACATCGAAGCGCATCATTCCCGCGGCCCGCTTGCCCCACGGCCGGACCAGCCAGGGCTGCGGTTCAGCCGTCTCCGGCAGGTCCATCGAGGCAAAGTCATTGGCGACGAGAAAACGTGTCCATTCGGCAGCTGACGGCGGGTGCTCCCACCAGTGGCTGGCGACGAGCAGTCCCCCTTGCCATATCTGGCCTTCGTAGCCTTCCCGGCAGGGCACGAGCTGCGAGCCGTCCTCCTCGAGCAGAGGCAGGAGCACCGACTCCGGCAATGCGGCCGCGGAGCCGATGCCGAATTCGAGCATGGCGCCCCGGCGCAGGCCCTCGTCCCATATCCACACCAGCGCGGCGTCCCCGATCCAGGCCACGTACTGCCCGGTCTCGGCGTAGGGGCTCCACTGCAAAATGCGCACGTTCAGCGCGCTTTTACGCTCGGCCGGCGGAATGTCGGCCATGACGAACAGCCGGTACAGACAGAGACCTCGCGCCATGATCCACTGCCGTCGTCCGAACCGACGGGTGGGGGGAGCGACCTCACTGCGCGCCTGGTAATACCGGCGTGGAGAAAAGAGGGACCGGACTGGTCTGGCAAACCGCACGTTTTTGCTCCTGTGTCAGCGGAACGGTCAAGGCATAATCCAAGAACACCGGCGTATGAGCCTGAGGGTCGGCATAGGTGCTTTTCAGGTGTATTTCCCACATACGGGGGTAGCCGTGCGCCCAGATGGTCAGCCGTTGATATATCGACGGCATGATGTCAAGCTCCATTTCCATATTGGCCAGGCCCAGGGATTTGCCCGCTGCCTGGTGAATCTGGTCGCTGTCCATCATCGGCTTCTGTCGTCGGGCGATGACGATCCGCTCGGCCGTTTCATCGTCGATCCCATCGAACAATTTGAGCAGAATCCTGGGTGCCGTATTGAAATTCAAGACTCCGCCGATATTGCAACTCGTGGTCAGCCTGGGGAAGCGGTGTTCAATCCAAAGCTCTGGAATTGTCCCCCAGCCAAGGATATTCCTGGTCTCCCACGTGGTCAGCAGGCGCCTGTTCGGTGGCGGCGGCAGCCCCGCCTCAATGTACGAGCCGCTTTCCGCTCCGTTGGGGCGGATCATGTCGTCCGCGTCCGTATAATCGAGCAATTTGGCGATGAGCGGATTGACGAACCCGCCAGGCACGTTCATCCTGAGCATCAGCTCGGCCAGGCGCTGCGGAAAGACCAGCTTCAGCAGGCCTCCTTCATCCTGGATGGAAAAGCGGGCCAGGCCGACCCCGAAATAGGGCTGGTCGTCCAGATACAGGCCCGGTTGGACCATGATATGACTCGTCGTCGGCTCGGCGCCGGAACCCTGCGCCGGAGAGGTGATTTCCATGGGCACGGGTTCCCCGGGCAGGCTCAGCCCCCGGTCGACAAGGCGCTGGGTCGCAAAAAAGTACATCAGCACCGAACGGGTGCTGAGCATATCGATTTCGCCGGCCAGGCTCTCGTTTCCCTGGCTGGCCATATCCAGAGCCTGCGCAGTCCAGAAGGCGAAAAAGCTTGCCGCCATGGTTATCGCCGCCAGAATCCAGAGCGTCGCCGCGAGCACGAAGCCCGACTCCGGTCGGGCCGCGCGTCCGACGCACGGGCAGCAAGGCTCCCCCCGCCGCTTCAGCCCGGAGGTCGGATGTTCCGATTCTCCGTATGCGAGTCTGTCGCGTTGGCGTGCTTCTTCCATAACCATCAATCCAGCGGCGTGTACAATCGGTCCTTCCACGGCTCGCGACGTCCTTCGATGCTGACGAACCAGGCCACGGGCCTGCGCACGTCGTCGATCTCGAGCAGAATTCCCACCGGAAGCTGCATGAACTGCTCTCGTTGCAGCGTCTCGGGCGGCCATTGGGGATACCATTCCCCGTCTGGCGCCAGATAGGAGAATCTCCCCGCAATGGCCGGCCAACTGCCGAGTTCCCAGGATACGCCGCTCTGTTCGGCGTATTGCATATATACCCGGGCATCCCTGGGAACCAGCGTCAGGGATACCCCCTTGGGCGCGCCGATCGGCCCGCCCAGCGCCGAGAGGGTCAATCCGGTCAGCATCCGCTCGTTTCCTGCAAACGTGCCCCCTCCGCTTTCAAAGTCCGGCGTAAGGTAGGACACGACTTCCCGGAACCAGAATTCATGCAATTGCTCCAGACGCTGCCGTTCCAGAAAGGCGATGAACCGGAACCGCAGGGTCATGGTCTCGGAAAACCCCTGCATCAGCAACACGGTGACGAGCGCCACCAGGATGAGCACGACCAGCATTTCTATGGCCGTAAAACCCGGTCGGCCCGCGACGCCGGCAGGCAGCAGACGGCGGACGGCCGCCAGCGCCCTGCCCCGCCCTCCCGACAGCACGCTGCTCATTGCTTCGCCCAGCCCGACAGCAGCACGTTGAAGGCGTTGAACGGCTGCTCCTCGGCAAACACCTCAACCTGGGTCTGGTACATGGCCACGAGAAATCGGTTCGATTCGATGCTCGTCTTCGGCCCGTCGATAAGCTGCGAACTCCAGCGCACGCTGTATATGCCCATGTTCAGCCGACCCGAGGGCGTGACCATGGGATTGATGGATTTCATCAGCGAAATGGCGTTTTCCGTGACCTGACGCCGGTAGAGATGGTCCTGCGCCCGTTGCAGGCTGGTGACATTGGTGTTGATCCAGCCATAGACCCCCATGCCGATATAAGCCAGGATCACCAGGGCGACGATCACCTCCAGCAGGGTAAATCCATCGTTTTTCATCTGCCATCCAACACCGGCGCAGGAGTGCCTTCGGATCACAGCACCACCGGACGACAGAGCGGGGGCTCCAGCATGACCTCCATGCTGCGTCCCCGGCCTGTCAGCTGCAAGGCGCCACCCGTGCAGACTCCGTTGAAAAAATAATGAATCGGTCGCCGGGCGGTCAATTGCCAGCCGGGCGGGAGCGTCAGGGGCAACCGGTCGCCTCCTGCTCCGGGAAACTGAACCAGCTCGAACTCCGCGCCGGCGATGTAGGCCATGTAACTGAGCGTGGCCAGATTCTTCAGCGCCTCGTCGCGTTCGAGCCGCCATTCCGCGGCCTCGTACATGGTAATCAGCCGCGGAACGGCCAATCCTGCCAGCACGGCGAGCAGCACCAGCACGACAAGCATTTCCAGCAGCGTGAAGCCGCGCTTCCTGTCCGGAAAACACGCGTCAGCAGGCCGATCGCTCATGCCCGGCGTCATGGCTAGCGGTTGGCCGGCAGATACCCGATGTCCGCGTTTTCTCCCTCTCCGCCGGGCTGGCCGTCCGGGCCCAGCGAATACAGGGCAAAGGGCTGGCCATCGGCGCCGGGCACACTGTATTGATACGGGCGGCCCCACGGGTCGGCGGGGATCTGTTCGTCCAGGTACGGGCCGTGCCAGAGCGACCGGAGCCGCTCATCCTGCGGGGGCGTCCAGAGCAGGCTCAACCCCTCCTCGGTATTGGGAAACCGGTTGATGTCCAGCTTCAAGGTCTCAACCGCACCTTTCATCATCTTGACCTGCACTTTGGTCGTCTTGATCTTGGATTCGTCCACCTTGGAAAACAGTCGCGGCCCCACCAGTCCCGCCAGCAGGCCGATGATCACCAGAACGACGAGCATTTCCAGAAGCGTGAAACCTGCCACACGCTCCCTTGGCATTGCTTTTTTCTCCATCTTCACGTCAGTACTCCTTGTTGCGGTTACGTACCGAATCGACCATTGATCGCCCGCGCGCGAGCGGTTCCGATGCCCTGTTGTCTCGCCGTTACAGCGAAATATTGTTGACGCTGGTTATGGCCAGCACGATGCCGCCCATGATCAGGCCGATGACGGCGCCGATGATGATGATGGCCAAGGGCTCAAGCAGCGTGAGAAACCGTTTGGTCCGGTTGCGTACGCTCGTTGCGTACAGCTTGGCCAGGGAGCGCAGCATGACCGGCAGCTCGCCCGTATGCTCGCCGACGCGCACGAGATTGAATCCCATCTGGGTGATCGCCCCGGCCTCCTGCAGCGCTTCCGCCAGGCGCGCCCCGTTCTTCACGGATTGCGTAACGTGCATCAGCCTGGCCCTCAGGCTGGTCATGCTGACATAGCGCTGCGCGAGTTCCAGCGACTTCAGCAGGCTTACCCGGTTGTCCAGCAAGGTGGCCAGCATGGCGGACCAGCGGCCGACGTCCGACTCCATGAGCCAGGCGCCCAGAAACGGCAGCCTGCCGCAGGTGTCACGCACGCGCGTGCGCATCCCCGCGTTCGCGAAGCTGTAGACCAGAAACAAGAGCACGGCCACGGCCCCCAGCGATACGAGCAGGAGATTGTCGTTCACGATCTTGCCCGTGCCGAGCACCAGCTTTGCCAGCAGCGGAACCTCTCCCTTGGTTTTTTCCAGCAGATTCGTGAATTTGGGCACCACGACGACGAAAATGAGCAGCACCGCGGCAACGCCGGAAACGATCAGAATGACCGGATAGGTCATGGCCCCGCGCAGCTCGTTCGCGGTCTGGATGTCGTATTCCCACTGTTCGACGGCGTCGCGCAACGCAGCGCCGAGCTTGCCGGTCAGCTCGCCCGCCTCCACCAGCGGATAAAAATACCCGGGTAAGGGCAGGCCGCTCTGCTTCAAGGCCTCGGAAAAGGTCACCCCGCGGCGGATCGCCGCCCCGATGTCGGCGAATGATTTGGCCACGGCCTGGTGTCCGATCGACTCGGCCAGCGAGTCCACGGTCTCTTCCAGTGCCACCTTGGATTCCACCAGCGTGGCGAGCTGGTGCATATACATCTGCAAGTCCTGTCGCGAGGCCTTGCGCCGTTTGCCCGCGGCGGCCAGACGTCCGCCACCCGCGGCGACGTCCTTGACCTCGACCACCGTGAGCCCCTGCTTACGCAGCAGCCGTACCGCGTCGCGCTGGTCCTTGGCCATGATATCGCCGGTGACCACGCCGCCTTTGGCATTGAGCGCGCGATAGGCGTATTTCATTTCCCGTCCTCGCCGGCAGGGCGTCCTGCGGCCAGCCAGGCCCGGAGCGCGCGTACCAGGGTCTTGGATTCCTCCAGAAGGCGTTTCCAGTTCTCGGGCGAATGGATATCCACCTCGCGGCTGCGGTCGTGATCGCGCACGGCCATGAGCGCCTTGGGCAGATGGGAAAACACCGCGCCGTGCATGGCGAATCGCTGGAACAGGTCGTGATCGTGCGCCAGCAACGCCTCGTCGTACCAGCCCACCCGCTCGTGCAAATCGCGTCGGTACAGCTTGGCCACCCCGCACAGATACCAGTCCGCGAAACAGCGCTCGATGCTGTAGTCCGGCAGGGCAAAGCGACGCAGAATCCGGCCCGCGTCATCGACAATAAACATGTCCGCGTAGACGAAATCCGCCCCCTGATCCAGAACCGCCGCCATCTCGGCGAGCATGGCCGGATAGCAGACATCGTCGGAGGGCACGTAGGTGCAGTAGGCGCCCGTGGCGGCGCGAAACCCCGTATTCAGCGCCGGCGCCAGGCCCCGGTTGTGCTCGTGCGTGATGACCCGCAGGCTTCTGCCAACGGCGGGATAGCGCGGATGCCAGGTCCGCTCGATGCGGTCGGTCGCCTCGTCGTAGCGGCTGGCAAAGGAGACCTGCTCCACGGGCAACCCGGCGATGTAGGCCTCCAGCACGGCCGCGGTGTCATCCTGCGCGCCGTCGTTGACTACGATGATTTCCAGCGAGGGATACTCCTGGAACATGAGCGCGTCCAGACAGGTCGGCAGATAGCCGGCCTGATTGTACGTGGGAACGATCACAGAAACGAGTTCTTTCATACGTGGCGTCATAAATGATTGCACGGAAGAGAGTCTATGCGGCGGCGTTGCCGGGAGCAAGCGCCCGGAAGACATTTAACGTTTTTTTTGCAGTCGTGGACCAGGAAAAATGCTTGACACGCTCAAGGCCCAGCTGCCTGTGCCGCGCGCGCAGCTCCGTATCGGCCGCCAGCCGGACCAGCAAATCGGCCAGCCCGGTCGCGCTGGTGGGGTCGTCCATGAAAAGGGCGGCCTCGCCGGCCACTTCCGGCAGACTGGCGCACCGCGTGGTCACCACGGGACAGCCGCAGGCCATGGCCTCCAGCACGGGCAAGCCAAAGCCTTCGTATACGCTCGGATAGACGAGCGCAAGCGCGTTGCCGTAAATCCCGGCCAGATCCGCGTCGTTCACGTAACCCAATGGCCGCAGCAGCCGGGAGTTCTCGTCGCCCGCCGCCCAGCCGGACCAGCCCACCGAGACCAGGGGCAGGTCCAGGCCGCTCGTTGCCAGGGCACGGGGGATGATCGCCGCGTTCTTGCGCGGGTCCCCGCTGCCCACGAACAGAAAAAAACGCTCTGGCAATCCGTGCTTCTGCCGCACGCGCGCCAGCTCCGCCGCCGGCTGCTCGTGGAACACCTCCCCGGCGTAGGCCAGGTGCGTGACCGTCACCTGCGCGGACGTCAGCGGCAGGTGCGCGAGCATTTCCGATTTCGTGAACTCCGAAACGCTCAGATAATGGCGCACGTTGCGTTGCCGGCGCCGGAAAAACAGCCGGTGGAAAAGGACCCGCTCGCGCGGATGCCAGTCGCCGTGCAATAACAGCGACAGATCGTGGATGGTAAAGACCACGGGCAGGGCCGGGGACGCGGCAAAGGGGAAAAACGAGGTCTCGTGGTACACGTCGAACCCGCCGGCCAGGCGGGAAAATCTGCGCTCGCGGCGCAGGTGCATGAACACCCGCACCCCGCAGGCCACCGCCGGCGGCAGCTTCCAGAGCAGCTTGACCATCCGCGCCCAGCCCGAAATATCCCCGGACGGCGCCGGGATAGTCGCCCGCGCGCAGTGGCCGTCAAAATAGCCGATCTCGAGCTCGTCGCCGTGCTCCTGCTCCAACGCCGTATACAGCGAGCGGATGTAGCGACCGATGCCGGTGCTCACGTTGACCATGGGGATGGCGTTGACAACGACGCGCAGCCGCGCGGAGCCCGGAGCGTCGGGCGTCACGGCCGGGCGGGAAGGGACAGGGGCGCAGGACCGGCTCAACGGTGAAGCATCCACATCCAGTAATAATCGCCGAACAGCACGTACACCATGCCCCCCAGACTCAGGAAGGGGCCGAAGGGGACCATGGTCTGCAAGGCCGGGGCGTTGGGCTTGAGCATGTAATACACGCTGGCGAACAGCGCCGAGACCGCCGCCGCGGTGACCATGATCGGCAAGGCCTGCCAACCGAGCAGCCCGCCCAGCAGCAGCATGAGCTTGATGTCGCCCGTGCCCAGGCCCTCGCGGCCCTTGAGCCGGCGGTAGAGCTGTTGCAACAGCCAGAAAAAGCCCGCTCCAGCGCCCGCGCCGATGAGCGAATCGCGCAGCGTCGGCACTCCCAACTCCGGCAAGAGCACGAAGTGCGCCCCGGCCAGGGCCAGCACCACGCCCGGCAAGGTCAGCACGTCCGGCAGGATGTAGGCCTCGAAGTCGATGAAACTGGCCACGAAGAGGATGCCCCCGATGACCATGTACAGCGCGTAGGGACCGGAAGGACCGAACTTGAGCATCAATCCCACGGACCAGAGCCCGGACAGCGCCTCGAGCACCGGATAACGCAGCCGGATCCGCCCCTTGCAGGCACGGCAGCGCCCGCGCAACAACAAATAGCTCAGCAGCGGGATGTTCTCCCACCAGGCCAGCTGATGCGCGCACAGCGGACACTTGGACCGCGCGAACACAATGGGCTCGCGCGTCAGGTAGCGGTGTACGCACACCGAATAGAAACTCCCCAGGGCCAGGCCGAGCAACAGGGCGAAAATCAGGGCCATGACAGGATCGATAACAGGCATGCTTCCTCGCGATACGTTCGAAGTGGCGCCGACGCGCGAAACCAACCGGCGAGAAGCTATACGAAAAGCGGCCGGATGTCACGGCGTCGGCCCGACAAGGCCCCAGGGGATGGGCGACCCGTCCGGACGGTCAGTTACCCGCGGCGATGTCCTGCAAACGCTGCGGATCGAGCAGGGTGATGCGGCTCGCGTCGACCTGGATGCAGCCTTCGTCCGCCAGACGCTTCAGGGCACGGGAGAGCGTCTCCGGCGTGCTGCCCAGGTACGCGGCCAGCTGCCCCTTGGGCAGGTCAAGCACCACCGCGCCGCGGCCCTGCGTGGAACTGAGCAGCAGCAGGTGCGTGGCCAGCCGGGCCGGCACCTCCTTGAGCGTGAGTTCCTCGATCTTGTTCACGAACACCCTGAGCCGCAGCGACAGCAGCCCCAACATGCGCATGGCCAGCTCCGGGTCCGCGCGCAGCAGTCCGGCAAAGGCGGCGCGCGGAAAGAACAACAGCTCGCTGTCCTCCAGGGCCTGCGCGCTGGCCGGGTAGTCGCGGCCCTCGAACACGGCGACCTCGGCAAAGGCCTCGCCCGGGCCGAACACGTGCAGAATATGCTCCTTGCCGGACAGGGACGCCCGGTAGATCCGCACCCGACCTCTGGCCACGGCCCAGAATCCCGGAGCCGGCGTATCGGCCTCGAAAATCGGGTCCCCGCGACTGTAGCCACGTAGCGCGCAAATGCCGGCCAGCCCGGCGATCTGCCCGCTCGCCAGCCCCTGAAACAGATTCACCCGCGCCACGTCGTCGAGAATCGCCATCTCCCGCTCCCCGCTCCCCGCTCTGCGCCGGCGTCCTGTCCCGGGCCGGCCTCAACGAATCCTTGACGTATCCGGCCGCGCGGCGCAAGGGAATTGTGCGCGCGGGCGGCCTGACCGCCGACCGGGCGAAAAAAACACATCCCGGGAGCGCCATGCCAGCGACACCGAAATGTCCGGGCCAGGACAGCCGCAACTGGCGACCGGAAGACATCGCCGAGGCCCCGTGCCCGGTCTGCGGCGAGGAGATTGAGTTTTTCAAGATCGACCGCGCCCTGCCCTGCCCGAACTGCGGGACCTTCGTGCTCAACCCGCAGCTCGACCCGGACTGCCGCGAGTGGTGCGCCTACGCCGAGGCCTGCGCCCAGCCCACGGGCCCGAAAAAAACCTGAGCGCGCGGCGTCATTCGCGCAGGAAAGACTTGCATTCCGCGGCGCAGATACTATTCTTTTCCCATGCCGCGCGCACAGGCGCGCAGAGGAGAACCACATGAGAGGACTGCTCATCCTGGTGGCCGTGGTCGTGGCCTGGCTCGTACTCAGCCGCTTCGTGCTGCCCAAACTCGGCATCAAGGGCTGAGGCCCGGACACCGGCTGCGGTCCGCGGCCGAAAGATCGTTTCTGATTCGCCCCGAGAGAAAGCCCGTTCCGCGGGCCGAACCGGAAAAAGCCTCCCGGCATGATGTGCTGTGGAGGCTTTTTTTGTGGTTCATGCCCTTTTCTATTCTTTCAGATTCTTTCACCACTTGCCTTTCCATCCCATTTTTGGTACGGTTTCGCCTTCTGGTTCTTCCAGTTTCTTTCACAACCAGCAAGCCGCTCCATGCACCTGGCATACAGGGGCGGAACAACACAAGGGATCGATCCGTTATGCCCGACAATGACAGGTACGCAACGGAGCCGAAGGTGGCGTCCGGCAGCGATGTCGAGCGCCTGGTCGCGAAGTCCGTGAGCGATTTGAGGTCCTGGTGCCGCGCGGCCGGGGAAAGTCTCGGCGACGACGTCACGCCCGAGGCCATGGCCGACGTGGTCGGACTGGTGGTGGACGCCATTCTGGACAGGGATTACGCCCTGTTGGAGACCCTGAACCGCGCGCTGCTGCCCTATGCGGGCAGCCTGGCCGATCAGCTGGAACGGCTCAAGGTCCCGGCCGGCTGCTGGCAGGCGGCGGAGCTGGGCGGACTGATGGCGGTCATCGGCGCCGGCCTGGTTCAGCTGGAGCTGGTCCGGCCAGAGGAGGCCATCAAACGCATCACCCACGGCGAACGCATCCTGCGCGCGCTGCAGCTATTCGGCGCTTCGGTAACGCTGGACACGATCGCCGGCTACGTTCAGGAGCAGAGCGGGGAGTCGCACCGCATGGCACCGGCCACGATCTCCCGCCTGCTGACTGCCCTCGAGGCCGCTGGTTTTGTCCGGCGCACGGGCATGACCAATGCCCGGAGGTTTTTGCTTCTGGAGGCGGGAGAGCAACTGCTGGGCCAGGGACCTACGACGCAGCCTGGCGCCGGGGAACAATCATCCATCGCTGGCAGAGGTCAAGACCGGTCTGAATCTATTCAATCTGGGCCTTCTGACTCCAATGATCTTTTTGGCACTTCACCTGAGAATAAGAACGTATCTCAAGCCCGAGGGACGGAGACGCCCCAGGCCGAAGGTGCCGGGTCGGAGGATGATGCAAACGAAATTCTTATCGTTCCCAGCGATAGAAGTTTTTTCAATGCGTTCTACAATGAAACGTCAAGTCAGAAATTGCAATGAGGTTCCGCCATGCCAGCGCGAAGAATCGGTTATTATTCCTTTAAAGGCGGCGTCGGGCGGACGAATTGCGCACTGAATACCGCGTACCATCTGGCCAGGAAAGGCTATAAAGTCGGTTTGCTCGATTTCGACCTCGAAGCGCCGGGGCTTTCCGTTCTCGACGCGTTGAAGCCGGCCTACGGGCACACCCCGCGTCCCGACAAGGGGCTCGTCGACTATCTGGACGGCGCCTCGGCCTTCCTTGCCCAAGAGACTATGGCGCCGCCGCCGTCCGTCACCCAGATATTCTACCAGACAAAACTGGCCATGGATTCCCTGGGCGCGGTTCTGCTCGCCCCGGCCGCCGGCTATGCCGGGGAGCCACAACGCACGCGTAACGTCGGAGAAATCTACCATCGGCTTGTGCGTATGCATACCTTCAACAATACGAGGGTGCCAGGGAGCATCGGGGCCGATGTGTTGCGATATCTCGTGGACGTGGTCGAAAAGCACGAATTCGTTATTGACCGCGGGCCGAAGGGAGATGTCAAGGAAACAATCCACCTCGATTTTCTCCTTTCCGACCTGCGTACCGGTCTGACCGGCCTGGCCGACGAGGCCATCGGGGTACTCTTCGACGAGCTGGTCATCGTCTGCGGCCTGAACGAGCAGAACGTGCAGGGAATGCTCTGCGCCCTGGATACCTTTCATAAAAAGGCCAAGCCGAGAGAAAGGTGGCCCATCGACGTGAAGGTGGTTTTCTCGCCCGTGCCTGTCGGGGAGTACGGGCTGGTCGAGGATCGACTCTGGTCTGCCTACGGGCGGCTGCTTGAAAAGAACGACTGGCTCGTGGAGCAGGGCTCGCGGCTATGCCTGAATCTGCCCCAGCTCGCGAGCGTCAGACGTCGGCAAGGATATTTGCCCGATATTCCCCTCATTCACTACGCGGACTACCTGGGCGCGGGCGAAGAGGTGGTCCTGGCGCGCTATCCGGACAGCACGGTCGCCAGGGAACTCCGCGATATCGTGGACGCGATGCTCAAGACACGGGAAGACGTGCAACAGGAAAGCCAGGAAAAGCTGGCCGAGGCAGGCATCAAGACGTCGTCTCCGGAGCGGCTCGACCCCACCGAGACCTTCACCCTGCCACGCCCGGAGCCCCGGGCATGGCGCGACTACGCCGGCGCCTTTGCCTGGCTGCGCACAGTGTTGCGGAAACCACCGCACTGGGCCTGGCCCCTGACGCCGCCCTTTACCACGAACGATGATCAGGCTGACAGTTTTAAAAGAGAATTTCAGGCCCGGGTCAATCCGTCCGAACTGGCCGATCCGTTTTTCGACGCCCTGTCGGTCAGCATCTCCGCCGATACTGACGGCTCGCGCGAGTCCATCCTCGCGGACCTCAAGCTCCGCCGCCTTTGGGGGGATCAGATCGAGCAGCTGCTTGAAACGTTCGAAAAGGAACGCATGCAACTCCTCGCCCTGCGCGGCGAAGAGGAACGAATTGCCGATGAGATTGTCCAGGCATTGTTCAACTGGATCGAGGCCCTGCGCCGCGAAGGGGCGCCACTGCGAAAGCAGGATGAATTGTTCGATGCAATATTGAATGAAAAGCCCGCGAACGATGCGCCCGTACCCTGGCCCGTGCTCTCCCTGGCCTGGATACGTCGGGCAGCCACGCCGGATACTGTCGTGAAAGTCTTCGCGAGTGTAAAGGCGAACACGAACAGTATGCCCGAGCTGGGCCTGCTCTTTCTGCTGCGCATCAACATGGCGCAGTTCGCCGCGCTCCCCGATGGGGCCTCCTGGCTGGAGGCCTGGACCGCGGCCCTTGGCCCTGAGAGTTTTTCCGTAAACGGCTTCCTGAAGGCTGCCGAGCAGGCAACGGAACAATGCGCGCGCCCGGATGTCGCGGAAAGACTCCTCGTCCTGGCCACCCGGCGCGATCCGAAGGCTTCCTACCCCTGGTTCATCCTGGGCAACCTGCGCATGAACCAACTGAAGCAGTACGAGGCGGCGGAGCAGGCTTATCGCGAAGCCATTGAGCACAATCCGAAGGACGTCCGTCCCTGGAATAACTTGGGCAATTTACTCCAGAAGATAGGACGATACGTAGAGGCGGAGTCGACATATCGTCAAGCCATCGCCTGTGCTCCGAACGAGGCCTATCCTTGGAACAATCTGGGCAACCTGCACAAGAACCATCTGGGGCGATACGCCGAGGCGGAGCAGGCTTACCGCGAGGCCATTGAGTGTGATCCGAAGTTCGCCGCTCCCTGGAACAACCTGGGCAACCTGCTCCAGGATTATCTGGGGCGATACACGGAGGCGGAGCAGGCTTACCGCGAGGCCATTGAGTGTGATCCGAAGAATGCTGCTCCCTGGAACGGTCTGGGCAACCTGCTCCAGGAGCATCTGGGGCGATACGTTGAGGCCGAAGAGGCATTGCGCAGGGCTATTGACATAGACAAAAGCACTTCGGTATACGGTATCTATAGTTTGCTTTGCTTGGCTTTTCTCCGTTCAGGTGATGGGCGAACTCGTGAAAAAGTTATGGCAGAGGCGAAGCAATGGGTCGAGGATTTGGAGCGGCCCGGGACGACGGATGGGGCCTTGCTGCAATGCGCGTTGCTTCTGGCCCTGGGGCACGAGGACACGGCGAAAAAGATACTCGGGCAGCTGAACACGGCGGCTTTTACGCAGGAACAGCAACTCTGGTTTGCCTTCCTCTGCCCGGCTGCAGGACTCCCGGATGCCCCGTGGCCAGACTGCGCGCCCGGCGCATGGCCGGCCTGCGAGGTGGAAGCCTTCGCCGACATGGTCGCCCTGCTGGCGGACAGGGTGCCGCAACAGGTCCGGGCGAAGGCCGTTGCCTGGCTGGAGCAATGTCTAGGTGACTTTTCGCCGCCGTCAGGCGGGCCTGACATCAACCCGGTTGCCATCGGCCCCGCCCTGCAACGTCTTGGAGTGAGGGACTATGTCCGGCGAACTGCTCAAGGCCCTGGAGAGCCTGCGTCAGCACAAGACGACTGACACGCCCGAATGGCGGCACGTCGCCCTGCTCTACGCCGGTGCCGTGCTGCACGTGCAAAGCGTTCATCCTGCTACCAAGGATTATACGGGGGAGTATACGTTCAGGTTTCGTCCCGAGACAAGGGTTGGCAACAAAATTGAACCTCCAGCTGATTTCTTTATTCAGGTAAAAGATCTTTATAAGCAAATATATAATGAGAACGAGCAGAGCATTGTCGCTCAATTCGCCTTGAACGTCGCTGGACAGCTTGGGTTTTGGCTGTCCATGGCGTTACAGATCTACTACAAAAACTTATCCCCATTATTCCGGAAAAAATATTTTCTTCCCAACTGGGCGACACCAATTGGCCTGAGCGTCGCCTGTATGCTTGTCCCCCGAAAGTTAACTCCGTTCAGAGACGGCCTGGATATGGAGAATAACTTCACGTCCTCCGACTGGGTTGGGGATGGCTACGATCCGTACGGACCGGCGTATTGCCCGTCTCATGTGCTGGTGTTGCCTGCCTCGATGCGCTCGCGAGTGCATTTTCTTGCAACCCTGGCTTTGGAAATGGACATGACGCTCGCGGGAATCAAGGCCGACGAAGGCCTGCGCGTAGCGTCCATCTCGCTACTTCCAACCGTCTATCAACAGCATAGCCAAAGCGGCCCCAGCCGGGCCGGCGGCGACTGCATACGCTTCGTCGAGGACCAGAACCTGGCGAAGAGCCTCGCCGCAACGGTCGAGCGTGCCCTGGAACGGTGCATCGAACTGGGCATTCACCTCGTTGTTTTTCCGGAATACATACGCTCTCCTCTCGTTGAAGACGCCATGAAAGCCGCTTTGCAAAAAGTTCGATCCGCCATGCTCGTCGCTGCGGGGACCTGGCATGAAGATATCGGAGGGGACAGGTACACCAACATCCTTAAAGTATACGCTGCCAGTCCGATCGATGGTCTGAAATGTATTTGTGAACATCGCAAGGTGATACCGTATGCTCATCGCAAGAAGAAATGGATAGAAGAGCTTGTTCCCGGCGAAGGGCTGACCTACCTGATAACCTCCCTCGGCGTCCTGGCCTTCGGCATTTGCAAGGACTTCCTTTTCCTTCGCAATGAGCCCGCCTGGCAAGAGTTCTGCCAGGTCGGGCCGGTCATCTCCTGCTGTCCGGCCCTGACCGCGAACGGTCAGGAGTTCGTGGACCTGCACCCCGGCGTCTTCAATCGCAAAAGCTCCTTTTTCATCATGGCCAACGCCTGCGGCATGGTCAAATACCATCTGCTCGAAAACGCGATGGGGTGCTGCGTCACCACCAAGCAGGACCCACGCAGCATGATTCTTGCGCCCACGCACACCTTCACGCTGTCCCGTCTCGCAGACGACGGAACCTCCGTCCCGAATTCCACCCCAAAGAATGGCATTCTTCGCCCGTGCTGCGGGCCGGATGCGCCGGGCGTCGGTTCCGGCGACAATGACATCTACGCGGTCATCAAAATCCCCGTGCAGCAAAACGCCAAAGCGGCAGCCTGTCAGGCCTCGGGGCACGGAATACCGACGACGAACGACCCGGACGGCTTCCACTAGGGACGCGCGTCGCACCCGTGCCTCTCCGTTCCGTCCTGCGGCCTGGCCGTTTCGTCGGTCTTGCCAGCGGGCGGCGAACCGCGTATATGCCGAACATCGTGCGGAGCGGCGCGGGAGGCCGGAGAACAGGTGAACACCAGCCAGGCATGGACCCTGACACCGGCCTCGCTGCGTTTGGGATGGTGTTCCAGAAACCAGC
>CAZGAH010000035.1:0-10444 GCA_964523295.1 uncultured Desulfovibrionaceae bacterium
CCGAAGCATCGGCGATGCCGAGTTGCCGCCAAAAGCAGATGAAATGTCCCTGGGTAAGCAATTCATGCGCGTTGACAATCAGGCCTGAATTGTGTAGATTTTTTCTAACAAAATTGCTTATACTTATGATTCTATAAGAAATGAACAAACAAATTTAGCATACACGTCGATTCGCCGACAGGAGTAATTATGGGGGGACTGCTGCGCAGGTGGGGACTGATCTGTCTGGTCACGCTGCTGGCTGCGGCCTGTGTCAAGGATATTCCCAAAATAGCGGAGAGCACCGAGCACGCCCCGCCGGTCAAGCCGGCCTTTCTGTTGCAGCCGGGCGATACGCTGGACGTCATGTTCCGGTACTGGCCCGAGTTGAACGATACGCAAGTGGTGCGTCCGGACGGGAAAATTTCGTTGCAGCTTATTCCCGAGGTGCAGGCTGCCGGACTCACGCCGGATGAACTGAGCCAATCGTTGCACAAACTCTACGAAAACCGGATCAAGGGCCCGGATATTACCGTCATTGTGCGGGGTTTTGCCGAACAGAAGGTCTATGTTGGCGGCGAAGTAAAATCCCCGGGCATGATTGAACTCAAAGGACGCATGACAGCACTGGAGGCAGTGATGGCCGCCGGCGGCCACCTCAAGGAGAGCGCAGAGCTGAGCAACGTGGTCATCCTTCGTCACAAGGACGGAAAGCGCTACGCCGCGACCGTGAACCTGAACGACCAGATCGAAAAGAAACAGAGCGATCTGGTACTGCTGGAACCGCGCGATATCGTTTTTGTCCCGCGGACACTGATCGACCAACTTAATCAATATGTTGATCAATACATCAACAAGATGATTCCCAACACGGCGCTGCAGTACTCCTGGGGCACATCCGGTGGCGTCATTTCCAAGCAATTCGGTTACGGGAGCAATCTATGAGCGTCGCCGGAGATATCGTTCAGGAGCGCAAAGCCGCGCTTATCGCCCCGGAGCAGAGTTCCTTGCGGGATATTCTGACGATCATTTTTCGCAACAACTCGAAAATTGTGCTTTTCTTTCTCTTCGTTGTCGGCGCAACCGTTATCGCCACGCTACTCATGCCCAATGTGTATCAGTCGGACGCCGTACTACTCATCCGCATCGGTCGTCAGAGCGTTGCGGCGGATCCGTCAGTTATCGGGCCGACTCTACCAGTAAATCAGGACCGGGAAAACGAAATCAATTCCGAGTTGGCCATTCTCAAGAGCAACGTGCTGGCCGAGAAGGCGGTTGAAATACTGGGCGCCACGTCCATTCTCAAAGGTCAGCCGGGACAGACGGCCAAGGTCACAGAAAAGATCAAAATCAAGGCTATGGCTACCTTTCTGAAAAATATCACAGTGACGGTCAACAAGAAAAGCAACATTATCAACGTCAGTTACGAATCCACAAATCCCGAATTCGCCCAGACCTGCCTGGAAACCCTGATCGAACTCTACCTGGAGCATCATATCCAGGTGCATAGTTCGCAGGCCTCACCCGGATTTTTCGAGCAGCAGGCAGCAACGATCCTGACCCAGCTCAAAGACAAGGAAGACGAACTGCAGGCATTCAAGACAAAAAACAACATAACTTCCTTGAAGTTACAGAAGGAAAAACTGCAGGAACAGATATCGAACCTGCAGATCGAGATTGGCGGCGGCTCAATAAATGCTCCAATCGAAGGCGCGTTGGCGCAGATCAGCGCAACCCGCGCCCGGATAGCCGAACTGGAAAAGACGTTGAAAACGCACCCGACGCAGATAGACACGCGAACGGTATCAACACAGACAATCGGCGGCGTTTCTACCAACGACATCAAACGGCGCCTCCTGGACCTGCAGCTCAAGGAAGTTGACCTGATGGCACGCTATCCTGACGATTACCGTCCGTTGCAGAACGTCCGCGAGCAGATACGCATCGCCCAAAAGGCCGTAGCCAATGAAAACGAAGTGTCCAGTCAGGTATTCCGGGAAGTGGACCCGAACTATCTGCAACTGAAACTCGAATTGGACAATTTGCGCATAGCGCTGCAAGGTCATATCGCCCGCAAGGACTCACTGATGCGGGAGATGGCGGAACGGAAACGGGATTTGACGAATCTGAGCAGCATTGATGTTGCCGTCACCCGCCTGGAGCATGAGATAGAGTTGTTGCGTAAGGAATATACCCAATATCGGGAGAACCTCCTGCGCGCAAACATCAACTCGGCCTTGGACAAAGGCAAGATATCCAACGTCAACATCGTCGAGCCGCCAAGCCTGCCCTTCAAACCCATCAAGCCGAAAATATTCCTGAACATCGCGCTGGGCATTTTCTTCGGCCTGTTCGGCGGCGTGGGACTGGCCTTTATCATGGATTATTTCGACGACTCGCTCAAATCCATCGAAGACGTGAAACGTCGTCTGGGCCTTCCGGTATTGGCCTCCATATCGGAAAGTGAATTCGAGGCCTGCACCGGCGTGCAGGGGCATCGACGCCGTTTCGCCCTCTTTTCCTGACGAAGAGCAGAGCAGCCAGCGCGTCAGCGAGGAAACAGACGAATGTATCTGAATTTTTTCAATCTCACATGTACCCCGTTTCACATTACCCCCGATCCGGAGTATCTGTTTCTGAGCAGCTGCCATAAGGACGCCCTGGGATCCATCGTCTACGGGATTTCCGAACGCAAGGGGTTCATTTGCATTACCGGCGACGTCGGCACAGGCAAGACGACCGTCGTCCGATCGGCGCTGCAGAAGATTTCGCGTTCCAAGGTCATCCCGATCAACATTTACGCCCCGGATTTGTCGTTCAACGAGCTGATCCGCTTCATTTGCAACGAGCTGGGCAAACCCGCGCCTCAAAGCGCCGACAGCGACAGCAATTTTTCCCTGATCAATTTCTTCAAGGAAGAGCTGACTGCCCGCTATTGCGAAGGCAAGATCGTCGTTCTCATCGTCGACGACGCGCAAAACCTCTCGGCTGAGACCCTGGAAAACATGCGTTTGCTGACGAATCTGGAGACGAACAAGGACAAGCTGCTCCAGATACTGCTCGTGGGGCAACCGGAGCTGGAAATCATGCTTGGGCGGCCAGAGCTGCGGCAGATACGGCAGCGCATCGTGCTGATGGTCAGGCTGCTGCCCTTTTCGATACAGGAATGCAAGGAGTACATCCTGCATCGCCTGCGCCTGTCCTGTGCCGGGCACTGCAACGCCTTCACCCCGGAGGCCCTGGACCTGCTGGCCAAAGGCTCGCTGGGCATTCCGCGCGTGGTGAATATCCTGTGCGAAAACGTGATGATCGCCGCGTACGCGGCCCAGGTTCGTCCGGTCACTCGTGAGATCGTAGCGGAAACGCTCAAGGAATTCATGGAGGTGCGCTCGCAAGACGATGCGCCGTTCCTTGAGGAGGTCGTGCCGGTGCGCAAGGCGCGGCGCCGCTGGATGATGGGCGCTGCCGCGGGCTTCGGGATTGTATTTCTCTTTTCACTGGGTTGGATGCTCGGCCAGCTTATGCCCATATCCGGTAACTCCGAGCTGCATCCGGCGACGTTCCACCGCGTTTTCCAATTCTTTGGCGCCCCGTCGGCTCCATCCGAGACCGTCCCCACTGGGCGGAGCGGGATTCTTCCGGAGCTTGCACCCCAGCCAGACCCGATGCAGCCGCAACCCGTTGTCCTCCCGCTCCAGCCGTCCTTGCCGTCGCCCCCGCCCTTACCCTCCAGGGTAGGGCAAGAGCCGTCCGCCGGCGATGCCCAGGGCGTACAGAATGCCGAAGGCAACCAGGAAGAGCTTTTTTCACCCCTTCCAGAAACGCAACCCTCCGCAGAGCCTGGACCCGATGACGACCCTGAGGGCGGATCGGCCCTCGATCTGGCTACCCCCTCCGCCCCGGACCAGTTTACCGCGCGGGCCGAAGCTGACAGTCAGGTGCTGACGTCTGTTGACAACGCAGTGGCCGCTGCCCAAACCGGCATCGAGAGACAATCTGAAACCGATTCAGCCGCGGGGTTCACCGAAACGGATGTCAGCGTACTTGAAAGCGCGCCCGTTTCTCCACTGCCCCCGCCAACCATACTTGCGACGCCCGTACCCGAAGTGACCGTCGGTGCGGATAATGCGCCCAAGACGGCAAGCATTCCAGAAGCCGGCCTGCAACGCTCCCCCAACAGCAAGACGGAGCGGGCGTCCCGACCGACAAAAACGGAGGGCAATAGGCCGGCCGACATGTCGCGCGCGCCTGACGTTTCCTCTGCTGCAAATAACTCCCATAAGCCGGTCAGTATTCAGTTTCAGGAGCCGAAATCCCCCCCCCGGCCCAGTTCTCCTCTCGCTTCCGAGGCACCAAAGGCCATGACCTCGTCCAGTGAGGCGACCGCACCACTGGCACCGTCCCCGGCTCCGGCGCAGCCGGCAGCCTCCCCCCCCGCGCGGCAAGACGACGCGTTGGCGGTATGGGGAGGTAAAGTGGAGAAAGCGGCCGTAGCGCCTCTCGTTCCTGCTGCGGAGCAATCAGTGGCGACGACCGCTCCTTCAACCGACGCTGACCCTTCCCAGGATACCACGAAAAAAACCGTCGTCCCGCAGGATGAGCGGTTTCCGGGTTTTCTTGGTAAAGGCGGCGGGAATTAGTCCCCGCCAATGCCCCGTGTATGGGCTCACCCCATCGCCTGAAGCGCTTTTTCCCCTTGATTTTCAACCATTGAGCTGGCATTCTTTCCGTGCAGGCAACAGCTTGCAGCAATCATTGCTACGCCAAACAGCGAACGCTTGCTTCAAATCTGAACGCGTCTTCATGGATTCACTTCGCGGGGGGGCAGATTTGAACAGGGTTGTTTTTGCCGGGGGGGCATTATGGCCAAGATATATGAAGCCTTGGCGCAAGCGGATAAAGACCAGACGACTCCGCCGCAGGGTGGTGAGGCTGCTTCACCCTTTGTTGTGGATCGTACCACCATTGATACTCGATTACAAAAAACATTTACTGTTCTCTACCGCAACATTGTCAGCCTGATCCCTGAGAAATCCTGTCGCGTCGTCCAGTGCGTCAGAACGGGCGGTGAGCCCGGCCAGACAACCATCATCAAGACATTTGCCCGCGTTGTTGCGGAAAAAATGAATAAAAAGGTTCTGCTTCTCTCAGCAGAACAAGGCTATTCAGTGCGCAACGCTGTTTCGGACTCCAGCGCAGTCGTGGACCCAGAGCAGCGTGAATCGCCGATAGGAGAGATATCCGTCCTTCCGGACACATCACTTCATATTGGCATTTTACAAATGGACATCGACAATACTTTCTTGCGTTCGCTCTTTACCCATCTCTACGATTCGTATGACATGATTATCATTTTTCACGCTTCAGAGCGTGCGTTTCAGGAAACCCTCCTGGCATCGAGCGACGTCGACGGGGCAATACTTTTTGTCGAAGCCGAGAAGACACGCTGGCAGGTTGCCAAGCTGATGGCGAACGAAATATACAGTCAGGGAGGCACAGTCCTCGGCGTGGTGCTGAACAACCGGCGTTTTCCCATTCCCAAATGGCTTTACAATCGCATCTGAGGATAGGTCATGAAGTTGAGGTTTGGTCTTCGTGGTATGCTGGGCGGGGGCGCCAGCAACCGCATTGTGACCACCATCTGCTCCCAGGACGAGTTCTCAAGCCTGATTACCCGGGAACACGCCCGGGCCGAGCGCAGCGGAATTTCCTTTTCTGTGCTGGAGTTCCTTGTCGGACAGGCCGTTGAGGACGGCGATCGGGTCACTAGACTGTTGCAATTTTTATCCACCCGCTTACGCAACACCGATGAAGTAGGCTGGATCGACGACGAGCACATCGGCGTATTGCTGTTCGGAACGCCGGTTGACGGAGCGAAGCTGGTGGCCGATAGCGTGGTCAAGGAACTCACCCCCTCCTGGCCAAGCCTTCAGTGCAACATCCATGTTTTTCCCATGCTGCCCGAGGACGGCGCCGACACCACGGACGCAGGAGAGGGGCATGGCGATCAAGACGCACCACATGGCAAGGGTTTGGGAAGTCTCCTGAAGGCGGACGTCGATACAGGCGGACAGGAACGCCGGCGGCTGATCCACCCATTCGGCGCGCCAGATGTCGACGACGAGGAAGAGACCAGACGGCCCGCACCCACGGCTCCCTTTCCCATTCGCATCAGGCCGCTGCAACAGCTTCGCCCCTTGTATGTCAACGCGATGCCCTGGTGGAAGCGCACCATGGATATTTTCGTTTCTGCCAGCTTCCTTATGCTTTTTTCGCCGCTTCTGCTGGCTACGGCGTTGCTCATCAAGTGCGTATCCCCGGGGCCGGTCCTGTTTCGCCAGCAACGCGTGGGCTATGGCGGCGAGGCCTTCACCCTCCTCAAGTTTCGTACCATGCACGTCAACGCCGACGACAGCGTCCATCGCAAGCTGCTGGAGCAGATGGTCGAGAGCGCGCAGGAGGATGGCGACGGCGTGCCTATGACCAAAATCAAAAATGATCCCCGCATCATTCCCTTTGGCAATTTTCTGCGCAAGTCGTGCATCGACGAGATGCCCCAATTCTTCAACGTTCTGATTGGCGACATGAGTCTGGTCGGTCCGCGACCGCCGATCGCCTACGAGCTGAAGCGCTACGCAGCCTGGCACAACGGCCGTTTCGACGCCGTACCCGGGATCACCGGACTCTGGCAGGTCAGCGGCAAAAACCGGTTGACCTTCAAGCAGATGGCCCGGCTGGACATTCGCTATTCCCGCCAGATGAGTTTCTGGCTGGACCTGAAAATCCTGTTCCTGACGCCGCTGGTCATCGTGCAGCAAATCCTGCATCCGGATACCGAGCCGGACGGCCTGGCCTCGACCATGGGCTCGCATCCAGCCTCGCGCGTCGGAAGCCGCTAGACGGCCGCTGATGTCTGGAGCCGTTGCCCGCACCGTCATTCGGGCAGAAAGCCCGGCCCGGAACACGCTATGAACCTCGTTCGCCGACTCGGCAGACTGCTTCCGACGCCAACGGTGCCCATCCTCATGTATCATCATCTCCGCCCGGACGAGGGCGGGGTGACGGGCGATGATACGGCCATATCCCTGGGCACATTCCGGCGCCAGATGCAGTGGCTGGCCGAACAGGGCATCCGGACGCTGCTGCTCGACGAAGTGGCGAGCGGCTTGCGCACCGGCCCATGGAAAGGACGCGCGGCCATCACCTTTGACGACGGCTTTGCCGATACCTTTGAACTGGCCTTTCCCGTGCTCCAGGAATTCGGATTGAAGGCCACGGTGTTTCTCGTGTCCGGAAAAATGGGCAAAACGACCGATTGGGAGCAGGGCGGACCTACGCCGCTGATGAGTTGGGCCCAGGCCGGAGAAATGGCCCGCACGGGGCATGGTCTCCAGGCCCATACCCACAGCCACGCCGACCTGACCCGCTGCGATGACGCCCGGGTGCTGGAAGAGCTTACCCGGTGCCGGGAGCAGATCGAGCAGGCGCTGTCGCAACCGGTTCGCCACCTGGCCTACCCGTTCGGCCGCTACGACGCGCGGGTGCAGGCTCTGGCCGCCAAAGCGTCGTACGCCTCGGCCTGCGCCGCCGACATGGCGCAGCGGGCTCGCGACCCGTACGCATTGGAACGCTTCGACATGCAACGATTTCAAAGGCCTGGTGCTGTTCTCGGCGCCGGACCATGGGCGAACTGGCTGCGCGGCAACGGCCTTGCCCTATACTGACACCCGAAGGCAGGATGACGCATGAGCGTCGGGCAGAAAGCACCACTCGCAGGCCATCAGCCCCGAGCGCAGCGGAAAAAAGCGCACGGGGGGCTGGCCTTCACCCTGTTTTGTCTGCTCGGCGCCTTTGCGGGATACACCATCGCCACAGGGATAGAAAAACCGACCTGGATTGCTGGTTTCGCCCTGATCATCTGCCTGCCACTGCTGGCCAGGATAATGGGCTCGCTGCATAATGTCCTGATGTCGTTGTTTATCGTCAGTCTGTCCACCCCGGTATTCAGCTTCGATCCCTGGAGGCCGAATCCGCTTTTTTCAGATGATCCAGGCATGCCGGTGCCGATTCCGGCCCTGATTATGCTCCCGTCGTTGCTGGAGCGTTTTTTCGGATTGATGCAGAACCGCTGGCAGCTGCGTCTCTATCCCTGGATAAGTCTGCCGCTGGGCTTGCTGATCGGTTGGGCGCTGTTGACGGGAAGCTTCGCGCCTTACCCGCTATGGTTTCGGGCCCAGGTTCCCGGGCTGTTGAGCGGCGCAGCCATATTGCTCTACCTGGCCAACCTCATCGACGACGAGCAGGATCTGATCCTGGCAATCAAATCCATCGCCTTTTCCGTCATACTCAGCGGAGCGCTGGCATTGATACAGTATGCAGCCGGCCCCGGAGCGGGGGAGAAGCTCGGGGGCCTGGTATCGTACTGGGACGACAGTGTGATCCGGGTGACGGCCTTGAGCGGTCACCCCAACGACCTGGCCATCTATCTGGCCTCAACCTTGCCGCTGCTGATGCTCTTCGCGATGCTGCGACCCGAGCTCCGTCGCTGGTGTCTGACGGCGTCCATTATGGGCTTTGGCGCCCTGCTGATGACCTTTTCCCGCGGCGGCTGGATCGGCCTGGCGATCGGCTTGCTTATCGTCATGCACTACAACGCCGGGCTGATCACCCGAAACATGAGTAAGGTGCTGATTGGCGTTCTTCTGGCCATACCCGTCGCGGGGCTGCTGATCATCCCGCTGGGCAGCCGGCTGACGTCCCGGGTGCAAACCGACGACGACGGCTCGGCCTATTCTCGCATCCCCCTGGCAGAAACTGCAATTAAAATAATTCTGAACAATCCGATTATGGGCGTCGGCTTGGGTAACTATAAAAAAGTAGTTCCGGATTACGATTCCTCAGCGTTTGTTGACGTGGAAACCGACTTGCCGCTGGCGGTGCATAACCTGCTGCTCAATCTGACGGCGGAAACCGGCCTGCCCGGAGGGTTGCTATTCATCTTGCTTTTGTTGTCCGTGTACTGGCAAGCGCGACGCAATGCCAGGCAACCCGATACAACCATGGCGGCCTTTGCCCAAGGGTCCCTGGGCGGATTGGCCGCACTGTTCATGTACGCCATGATCGAAGACGTCAGCCTGGGTAGCAACCGCTATCTTATGCTCTGCGCGCTATCGGGATTCATCCTGGCCACGACCCCCAGGACAACACCAGCTCCCCCTGCGAAGCTGGACTGACCAGGAGAGGAAACATGGGGGGAAAAGCCGGCGTCATGGAGCGCAATGCCGTGCTCCTGATGAGTTCGGAGGTACTGACCAAGCTGCTGGGCATGGTCACGACCCTGCTCATCGCGCGGCTGTTGGGCGTGGAGATGTTCGGGCTATACTCCTGGGCGTACTCGATCGCTGGTTTGGTCCTGGTCATCCCGGAGTTCGGATTCGACCGTCTGGCCGTGCGCGAGGTCGCCCGCAAGCCCGGACGCGCCGTCAACCTGCTGGCCGGCACAACCCTGTTCAAGATACTGCTCATTGTGCCGGCCGGCGCCGCATGTGCGGCCGTTGCCTGGTATGACGCGCCCTCATGGCCGCGTCTGGCGATTGTGCTGCTCATTTTTCTCGCCGCGGCGCTGCAAAATCACCTTTTTTTTCTCTGCACCTTTTTCCGGGCCATTCAAAAAACCGAACGCGAGCTGGGCATCCGCTTCGTGCTGGCCCTGGTCTCCCTGCTGGCCTGCGCGCCGCTGTTGCTGAGCGGCTTCGGGCTTGTGGCCGTGACCCTGTCGCGCATTGGCGTGCTGGGGTGGAGCATGTGGGGCGCCCTGCGGGCGCTGCGCCAGGAGTTCGGCCGTATCTGGACCAGGGTGCCGCGTCGCTACGTCCGCCAGCTCTCTTGCCGGAGCGCACCGCTGGCCCTGTTCTCGGTATGCATCATGGTCTACATGTCCCTGAACACCGTTCTCGTAGGGCTGTGGGCAGGAGACGCCGAAGCCGGTTATTACGCGGCGGCGCTCAAATTGATCGAGCCCTTGGCTATCATCCCGGCAGGACTGTCCTGGGCGGCCCTTCCGTCGCTGTCGGTCAGTTTCGGCAAGGATCGCGTTGCATTCAGCCAAACCACGATCAAGTCATTCCGCTACGTGCTGCTGCTGTCCATTCCCATGGCCATGGGTATGTATCTGCTGTCCGGCCCGGCTGTGCAGCTGCTGTTCGGGCCGGACTACAACCAGAGCGCCCATATTCTGCGCCTGCTGTCTTTTTCCCTGATCCCGGACTTTTTCAACAGCACGTGCGCAGTCGTACTCATCAGCATGAACCGCGAACGCGTCACCCTGGTAGCGACTGCCATCGGCGCGATGTCTACGCTGGTGGTCGCGAGCATGCTCATCCCCCGCTATGGCGCCTTTGGCGGCGGCCTGGCCTGGCTGAGCGCGGAATCGATTATCTGCGTTATCTACTTGACGTTATTGTAC
>CAZGAH010000035.1:10454-35909 GCA_964523295.1 uncultured Desulfovibrionaceae bacterium
CGGGAACATAGTCGATGGTGATGATCCGCCCCGGTTGGATGTCGCCTCCCTTTTTAAAACCTTCCTGCGGGTAGGCAGTGCGGCCGCGATCATGTGCGTCGCCGTGGTGCTCGGTCTGAGGGCTGGATTCCACGTCCTGGCGCTCATCCCGGCCGGAGGGGCGATTTTCGTTCTGGCACTCGTTGCGGTACTGGAACTGCGTAAAGAAGAAATCGTCAAGGTTATGCAATTGATCGAGGGGTTGTTTCGTCCATTGCTCACGCGTTTCATCCGGAAAACACCATGAACACCTCGACATCGTTCAACTCTTGCCCTTTTCGAATCAACGTGGCTGCTTGTTTGAAGGCATGCTCAGGCTTGCCTCAACGTTTCTTTTCCACGCCAATCCCCGTCGGCGTAACCGTTGGAAGTTGACAATGACGCATCCAGCACAATCGCCTGTACTGAGCGTGGTCACGCCCAACTGGAACCGCATCGATACCCTCGAGCGGACGCTCCTGGCGCTTGAAGCCCAGGAGTTGAGCGTGCCGTATGAAATCATCGTGGTCGACGATTGCTCGTCCGACGGCTCCTGGTCTTTCCTGCGTGACTTCGCCCGGCGACATCCGCGTTTGACTGCCGTGCAGACGCCGGCCAATGGTGGAGCGGCGGTCGCCCGAAATGTCGGCCTGGCCCGGGCGCGCGGGCTTGTGCTTGTCTTTGTGGACGCAGACGTTGTCTGCCGCCCGGACACCTTGGCAACGCTGTGGGATTTTCATCAACGCACACCGCAAAACGAAACCGTGGCGCTGGGACAGGTTCGCTTCCCCCCCGAATGGACGCCCACGGCCCTGTTTTCGCTGATGGACCCGACCACTATGTGGCAAGGCCTGACCAGCGGGGCGACAGTATCCTGGCAGCATTTCTATACCGGACTCATTGCTGCCAGGACGGCTTTCCTTCGCCAGGCCAACGGATTCAACGAACAGCTGCAAAGGATGGAGGATACCGAGCTCGGCGCCCGGCTGCATCGGCTGGGAATGACGTTGTATTACCTGCCCGAGGCCATCGGCTATCATTATCACCCGCGCACGTTTCACCAGATCGTAGCCCAGAGCCGCGGATACGGCAGGGCGCTGGCCCAGCTCAGCGATTCCCCTGACCCTCTGCTGCGCACCCTGGCCACCGAATCCTGGCTCGTGGAGTCCTCCCCGCGCGCCCTGGCCAAGCGATGTGCCGGCGCGCTGATTGGCAATCCCCTCGCACAGCCGCTCGCAGAGCCCCTGCTCGCCTGGCTGCTCGACCATATCCCGGCTCTGGGGCTGCCCGTTGCGAAACTGTTCCTGTTCCACGCCGCGCGCCAAGGCTATGCGTCGACGCGCCGTATGTCCGACAAGGAAGCCCGATGACGCTGCTCTCCTTCTGCATCGTGAACTGGAATACCAAAGACCTGCTGCGGCAGTGTCTGGAATCCATACTGACAACCACGGGCGAGCTTCCCCATGAAGTCATCGTCGTGGACAATGCCTCGGAGGACGGCAGCCAGGCCATGCTCAGGAAGGATTTCCCATCCGTCCGGCTGATCGAAAACACCGCGAACCTCGGGTTCGCGATTGCCAACAACCAGGCACTGGGCATTGCGCGCGGCCGCTACCTCTGCCTCGTCAATTCGGATGTCCTGTTGCAACCCGGGTGCATCGAGACCTTGCTCGCGCATCTCGAAGCCAGACCGCAGGCGGGCATGATCGGACCGCGCGTGCTCAATGCCGACGGCACGCTGCAACCCTCCTGCCTGGGCGAGCCCACGGTCTGGAACACGCTCTGCCGGACCCTGGGCCTGGATACGCTCTTCCCACGCAGCCCCTGGTTCAACGGGTTGCTGCTGCGCCATTGGGACTACCAGACCATGCGCGAGGTGGACGTACTCGTTGGCTGCTTCTGGCTGGTCCGCCGGGCAGCCGTAGACGCGGTAGGACCGCTCGATGAAAGCTTTTTCATGTACTCCGAGGACATGGACTGGTGTACCCGCTTCCGGCGCGCGGGCTGGACCATACTCTTCGATCCGGCGGCGGAAATCATCCACTACGGAGGCGGCAGCTCCGCGCGTCAGCCGGTCCGTTTCTACGCCGAATTGAAAATCAGCCTGGTACGCTACTGGCGCAAATTTCATGGCCGACCCGGCGCCTGGTATATGACCGTGCTGCTACTCGTCCATGAAGGCCTGCGTATCCTGGGGTTTGGCGCGCTCCGGCTTGTCCGGCCAGCACGCGAAGAACGGAACCGGTTGCGCTTCCAACAAAGCGTCTTCGCCTTCGTGGCCTTGGCGAAACTGCTCTGCACGGGTGCCGAGCCCGGGCATAGGACCCGACAGTAACGGACGGAGGCGACGGACCTGCCCGCCGACGTCCACAAGGAGCGATCATGACCGCACGAAATGACCGAAACACGACACACAGCGCAGGATACGCACGGCGCGTTTCCCTTGTCGCGTTCGCGCTGTTTACGGCGCTGACGCTGGCGACGACGCCCGGGATTGCCCATGCGAAAACGTATCACGTCTTTCACGGCGCGCCTGCGGCCTCGGACGAGAATCCCGGAAGCCAGGAAAAGCCGTTCCTGACGTTGGTCAAGGCGGCGGGGATCGCCACCGCTGGTGATACGGTCATCGTCCAGGGCGGGCCCTATTACGAGGGCGTCGTTGTGATCAGCTCCGGCACGCCCGCGTCCCCGCTCGTATTCCAGGGTCAGGGCCGTCCCCTGGTGGAGAATTCCGGCGGAAAGGCATTCACCATCCTCGGAGATCACGTCCGGATCGAGGGCTTCGAGTTGGCCAACAGCATGTTCGGCGCGGAGGTGTCCGGAACCGGCGTTGTGCTGCAGGATTGCGCCATCCACAATAATTTTCATGAAGGCATCCGGCTCAAGAAATCGACGAATACCACCATCCGCAACTGCAGCATCGACGACAACGGCCCCGGCAATTCCATCGGTTTATGGCTGGAGGGGCCGGTACGTGCGCTGCTGGTCGAAGATACGCGCTTCACCAGCACCGGCCTGCAAACCACGGCCATCAACGCCTTCGAGGCCGGCGCCTCGGATGGTCTCGTTTTCCGCCGCATACTGGTTCGGGATCACCCCGGCTACGGCGCTTTGCTCATGGCCGAGGCGCCGGGGGACCTGACCGGGGTGCGCGTGGAGGCGTCGCGCTTCGAGGGCAACGGCGGCGGCATCGTGAACATCCTGGGCGACTTCACCTATCGCCAGGGCAACCTCCTGTTGCAGCGGACGCACGGCGCCGTGATTCTGAACAACGTGTTCATCGCCGGATCCGGCTGGGGGGTAGACTGCTACACGAGCAACAACGTCGTGTTCGCCAACAACCTGTTCCTGGACAACTTCGACCGGAACACGCCCGCCGTTGGTCCGGGTATCGGGCTCGAGGTCAATGCCGGGCGTGACGTGCTGGTCGTTCACAATCTCTTTGTCGGCAACACGCTCGGCGTACAATCGAGCTATCTCGACTCCGGCGGCCCCTGGCCTCCCGGATTCGCCTCGCTGCTGCTCCAGAACAATCTGTTCTACGGCAATACCAAGGCCTACGACGAGGTGTTCAAGGACGGCGGCGACGTCGCGGTAACCAAGCGCGCCAATCATCTGGAAGCCGATCCGCTATTTATTGCGCCGGACAAGGGCGACTATCACCTGCGGCCTGGCAGTCCGGCCGTCGATGCCGGGGAAGCCCTCGTCGACAGCGCGGCGCCCGGTCTGGACGCCGATTTCGACGGCAATCCCCGCCCCCGCGGCAAGGCCCCGGACATTGGTCCTTTCGAATCGCCTTCAAAGGAATAAGCTCATGCAAGCCCCCCTCACCTTCTGGTTCGACCTGGAAAACCTGCCGGACGTGCTGTTCTTTCAGCCCATCGCCACGCGCTTGCAAGAGCTGAGGCACAGGGTATTCTGCACGGCGCGTCGCTACGCCAACGTGCCCGAAGTCACGCGGCTCTACGGCCTGCCTTACGACGTTGTCGGCAGCTACGGAGGCGCCAGCAAGGCCATGAAGATCGCTATAGGACTGCTGCGTAGCGTGCAACTCGCAGCCTGGGCCAGAGGCAAAGGCGTGTCGCTGGCAGCTGGCTTCGGATCGCGGCCGCTGGCCGTGGCCTGCGGGCTCATGCGCCTGACCAATGCCACCATCTTCGATTACGAGCACGTTTCTACGGCAGCCCTGTCTCGTTTCTGCACCGCCATCTTCGTTCCCGGCGAGGTTCCGGACGCCTTTTTCGCTTCACGAAACATCAACGCGGACAAACTGGTCCGCTATCCCGGCCTCAAGGAGGAAGTCTACACCGGCCTGTTCACGCCCACCCCCGGGTTACGCGCTACGCTCGGCCTGGACCCCGAGCGCATCGTCGCCGTGGTGCGTCCTCCGGCCACCACGGCGCATTATCACGAGCACTCCAGCGAGGCGATCTGTCGGCGCGTGCTCGAAGTCATCGCCGCGAATCCCGAGGTTCAGGCCATACTGCACGTGCGCGAAGGGGACTCCGCCTTCGATGAATTTTGCCGTCATCCCACTATCCGCCGCCTGCAGCAGCCGGTACAAGGACTGGATTTGATCGCCTGCGCGGATATGGTCTTCAGCGGCGGCGGGACCATGGTGCGCGAGGCCCTGTCTCTGGGCGTGCCGGCCTTCTCGTTTTTTACCGGCCAACAGGGCGCGGTGGACCAGGAGCTTATCCGAACCGGACGCTTGGTGCAATTGAAACACGTCGAAGACGTGGACCGCATCATTTTTTCACGACGTGCAGGTGGTCCTGTCCAGGCGCAAAACAATCCTGCGGTGCGAGATTTCTTTGTCGAGCGCTTCGTCGCATTGGCCCGGGCGGGACGGCTGCCGTAATTGACCGGAGAATCTGAAATACTCCCTGCACAGACCATCGCGCTACGCTGGCTTATCGCTCGGCCTGCTGGAGATCCCGGTCGGTATCCCGGCTGAATGCTGCCGTCAGGTAGTCGAGCGTAAGCGGCAAGGCCAGCTCGAGCCTGGGCACGTGCTGGAGGCTGACGACGGCGCGCTCTATGCTGCACGATAATAAATGACCGCCACAATCCCCTGCTTTCGAAAGAAAGTGGAGATGTATTCCCGGCACGGCTATCGAGGCCATATACTCCGGCGTGTAAAATCCGGCCAGCGTGCCCTCGATATTAGTATACTCGAAGACCGGCTGCTCCCTGGCCACCTCGACCAGCGGCCTGTAGTTTTCCTGGCGGGGAACGGAGCGGGTCTTCACGTGGGAGAAATCGCCCTGGACGCGTATCGCGTAGAGCATGTTCAGCGAGGGGATGAGTCGATCCAGCAGCAGCGTGGTGAAGGCCTGAAAATCCAACGGGCCGGGAAGCGGCTCTGCGGTATCGGGAGTGAAAAAGGTGACGCAGGCAAAAGGGGTACGCTCGGCGTCGTCCACGGCGTAGACATGGCCATCGGCGCGCACTTGAAAGACCTGGCCATCCAGCACGAGCATTTCGCCGTCCAGGTCATTGAAGGTGCCCAATCCGAAATCGCCGTGGCGTTTCAGTTCAGCAATGGTCGTATCCTGTTGGTAGATTCCCTCTACCAGGGCATTGACCGGCGCCGAGCAGAACAGGCGCACCCGCCCCGGTTCAGGAGCCAGGCCGCGGCGGAGGAGTTGCAGCGCCAGCGACTCCGCAGACTGGCCGGTACGGGCCGCAGCCCGGGCAAGCGCGGCGTCCAGATGTTCGTCAAGGTCCAGTCGTAGCGAATCGGGCATAGCTGAGCGCCCCTCCTTCAGCAGAGTATCTGCGCAAACGCAGTCGCTGGGGCAGCCCCCGGGCTGCTATTCGAGCACAAAGGCACCGGTCCGACCGTCGGGATTCATCTGGATGCTGGAAACAAAGAAATCGCGCTGCACCACTTCACCCTCCGCATCCAGGCTGATCTCTCCCAATGGCGTCAGGAATGGCCCGCGACGCAAGGCCGTATTCAAGGCCTCGCGCGCCTCAGCCAGGGGCATGTCCGGGATTGCCTTTCCCGATGCCGTCACGACCCTGTTCAGGGCCTCGACGATGACCTGTACCGCGGTGAAGGCCTGGGCCGGAAACTGCCCCGGTTGCTTGTGATATGACTTTTCGAACAGGGACACGAATTCCTTGTTTACCGGGAAATCCGCCTGCGGATTGTAGGCCTGAGCCACGAGCACGCCCTCGCACTGCGGCCCGCAGACCGGGAACATGTTTGGTGAATTCAGACCGTTGCCGCCCACGATAACGCCATCGAAGCCCGATTGCCGCAGTTGTTTCACGAGGTTGCCCGAATCGACGGCCAGCCCGGAAATGACGGCCATATCTGCTTTGGCGCTCAGCACAGCCTGTACCTGAGCACGAAAGTCGGTGTCCGTGGTCTGAAAGGTCTGCAAGGCGACGGTCTCCAATCCTGACGCCTTGAGCGCATTTTGAAAAACCGAGGCTTCGGAGACGGAAAAAGCGTCATTGCGTGCGTAGAGCAGTGCGGCTCGTTTGAGCGAGGGATTGTTCGACAAAGCTTTTTTTACCGAATTGGGAGCGACCACGGCCATGGGCGCAGAGACGCGGCTGACGTATTTGCCGATCTGAACAATACCTTTGGCCGTATTGGAGGGCGCGACCACGGGCACTCCGGCCTTCACGGCCAGCGGATCGGCGGCAAAGGCCTGCTGCGACAGCGTAGGCCCGACAATGGCTAGCACGCCGGCATCGATCAGCGTGCGGAAGGCCTCGCCGGCCTTGGCCTCGTCGCCGCCTCCGTCCTCCAGGATCAGTCTGACCGGCGTCCCGTTCACGCCGCCGCGCGCGTTGCAGTACGCCATCGCAACCATGGCGCCGGCAGCCTGCTCCTTGCCGAACAGTGCCGCGTCACTGGTCACAGACACGACGACACCGATAGGGATGGGCCTGCCAGGGACTTCTGCCAGCGCCTCCATGCCTATGCCAGTCAGCAAAAACAGTAGTATCAGCATGCGCAACATAACAATCTCCATCTCGATCGTAGTTAATTTTCCATCCGGTCAATAAATTATGATCATTATTATTATTTTAAACACCATTAACTGCAGACGATTTAACACAAACGGACGTTGAATTATTGCGCCAAAGGCTGAAGATTTGCATCCAATGGAACGAGCCAACGGGGCAAAGCTGAATCAGGCGGCAGAGGTCGAAAGGCGACCAGACCGAGATTGGCGCATCGAAAACCATAGAATTGCCGCGTTGTTGAGGTATGTATCACGCGCATGACGGCGTCCATCTCATAGCCGCTCGGAAAGAAAACGAGCAGATCTGGGATGGACGTTTTCACATTCGAAAGAGTCTCCTCGGGACGAAAGTCGAAAGGACGGAGTGCAGCGATGCTGTCGTCAACGACAAGGCGGCCCAGACGCGGTTTCTCGGCGACCAGCTCAGTGAGAAAAGACTCCAGACACGGCGCATCGAAGGGCTTGAGGCTGCTCATGTCCGACAGGACATGCGGCAGGCTGATCAGCGGCGAGGCGCCGAAACCGATTATTGAAATTAACGGAAAAGCCAGGGCCAGAAGCAAAGGAGCCAACCGGCCAGCCGGACCGGACAATTGTTGCAACCGCAGGGAGTGCAACGCAGCGGCCATAGCCACAAAGAGACTCAATGCGAACGGAAAAGCATAGTATAACTGTAAAGCGCCTGGAGCATCACGCGGACCCAAAAAATTAAGCAATAACCACGGAATAAAGGCAACAAAACCAAGCAAAAATACCGGCTCTCGCAGCACGATGGTTGTAATGCCTGCCAGAAGGAAAGGCAAGACAACGTTTAAGGTCGTTGTTAACAAGGCAAGCGTTCGCGTAGCCAGAAAACTGGCGTTCACATGTCCATAGACCGGATCGCCGAGAAAGGATTGCGAAAAAATTCCGCTGCCAGGAAAAAATAACTTTTGACATAGCATACATCCGATTCCAGCCAGTAGCGAGATGATCGTAAACTGCCCCAGCACACGACGTGGAAGCAGGCCCGTGCTGCGTCCAGTCAGCGTTTCGTACCCCCACAATAGCCCGAAGAGTGTTGCTGCGTGCAATCCGGCATCCTCGCGACTCAACACACCCAACACGAGACAAATAAACCCCAGCCTCCTCCATTTTGTACAGTAGAGGGCAATGGCAAGACAAATAAAAGATGGGCCAATAAATTCATAATGCGGGTAACAAACCTGACCCAAGGCTATCCCATTAAGACCGAACAGAACGGCCAAAAGACTGGCAACAACAATGGCAGGCCAGCCTGAGCGGCGGCATTGGTCGCCGGCGAGAAGCCACGCCGCTGCGCTCAAAAGGCTAAAAATGGAGGCGTGAAAGGATGCAAACCATGTCACCATCCCAACGGGAACAAAAAAACTGACCAATGATATAAGACCCAAAAGTGGCGTGAAGTGGACAGTATAATATGATGTTTCGTTACCAACAGACGAAGGACTATGCAAAAGGAGATCTTTGCTATGGATTAACCCAGCAATCCAGCCGCTATCATAAAGAAATGCTCCGTTTCCGTAGAAGTGATTTAAAATATATGTATAATTCAAATAAAAAACAATTACTATCGCAATGGAACCGAGAGCAGCGCATTTTCCCGTTAAAACAGAATATGATGAGCCAGTGTTAATTTTTTGCCTCATGACAGAACCTCTCGCGATTGTTGTACCAACTTGCCGCCCCCAACCCAGAAGCCCAAATAATATCTGAAAGGCATATCACAACGAGGGAAACCACTCGAACACTAAAATAACAAACTTATTAACATGGATCAGTTAATAAAAATAACTTTATTTTTTTCATTGCATAACGTTAAATCCCAGGAATAAAGGTACGTTCATTTCGCAGGGGAAAGCTCGGCAAAGAGATGGCACCTTGACGCGAGACTTGAATGTTCGGAAATTGACTTGATCGCTGATTTCACATGATCCACAATTTTATTATGCCCTCATGCCATTGATTGTCAATATGTTGCTTATGTCAGAGATGGATGGCCTGGATTATGGAAGTTCAAAGCTTGGCCCGGCGAATAGAAAAAATTCGGCTTTTTTCTTCCGGCCTATAGCCCAGAGCGGAATCCGGACTAACTGGCGAATCAGGACATCATGAGCAACCCCTTCCGGACTGGACGTTCGGATGACAAGCCAATGCTGCTGGGCATGCTCCACGGTTTTCAGCGTGGCCGTCAGCGCCAGCCAATTCCTGTGAAGCGATATTTCGAGGGGAAGCACTTGGCCTACGCAAAGTCAGTATTGTTCAATGTTTTATGCCCATAGCAATATACATTCTAACACCAAAATGTATTATACTAGCGTTGAACCTGACCAATCTACTAATATGTAACAATTCATAAGGAGCTGTACCGCTGAATGTCTCGGGCATCGTCACTTCGCCTGCCGGCGATCCGTAAACGGCGACAATGAGTACGACGCCGATCACTGCGCCGCTGCCTGCCATGGGTTACGTGCGGGGCAATATGGCCTATCGGGTTGACGTGGCGCCGGATGCGACGTCGCTGTATATTGCGCGCGATTACGGTGTGTTGCGCGTTTATCCCTCGACGCCCGCCATCGACTTCTCCCAGGCCGGAGACAGGATCTGTTTCGAGGCCGGCAGGACCTGGGTGCTCGACCGCACTGCCCCCAATCAAAGCAAGCGCCACCTCGAGACCGGGCACACGCTCGAAAGCTTCAACTACGACGCCACCGGTCGGCTCGCGGGCGTGACTGGTCGTTCCGGCAACGCGCTCGTAGTCGAGCGCGACGCAGAGGCCCGGGCTGCGGCCATCGTGGCCCCGGACGGACAGCGTTCCGTGCTCACTCACGACGACAAGAACCGGCTCGTGCTTGTAGAGTATGCCGAAGGCACTGATATATGTTCGTCTATGATCATGGCGCGCTCATAACGGCCAAACAGACTCGCGGAGCAGCGGCTTCGAGCATGAGCTCGACGAAAACGGACTGGTAACGACCATACGCGATCCCGAGGGCGGCTGTTTGACCTGGGGGGCTGTCCGAGGTCAATAGCGCCTGGCGCCAAAACGAGATCACGGCAGAGGGCGAACTAACGACCTATAACGATGTGGACAATATGTAATACTTCGCCTCAGCAATCGTCGGCACGGACGGCGGCAGGACAGAGTACGAGAGCACGGACGACGGCTTGCGCACGGACAAGAAGCTGGCAGAAGCACGAACGTACGCTACGGTATGATTGACCCGGTCGGCTTCTACAGGTATCTGACGGAAACGCCCGCCGCCCGCGACCGCTTGACCGCCATGGCCCAGGGCGAGGGCACAGAACGCCGCTCCGTGGGCTGCGAATACGACGCACAGGCAATCTCACAGCACTGCACACGTCGAGCAATGCGACGCACGAGCCTCCAACACCTGCTTGACATGAATTCCACCACATTAGCCAATCCATCCAGGCTGTTAAGCAGCCTTGGCAATAGTTTCCGTGTTATGCTAACTTTCAAGCCGGCTATCGCTCCTTTCCTTTAGTGAAATTGTTATATGAATCCTCATAAGTTCGAACTGATACCGTATTCATCAAACACCAAGATTACAGCAGTATTTTGACACGACCCTCAGAAGAGCAAATCAGACCTCCAATTATGTGTGCAATGAGCCTTTTTTTCTGTATATTTATATAAATAATGATTTTTTTTGGGACACAACCAGATACAAGAGACTCATGGTGACATTCCATGCTTTTGCCCTGTGACCATCGTGGCCTGCCTTGTGTGGCCCCAGTGATTATTTCTACCCCCCTGATATCGCAAAGGAACCAAACGTGACAAACATCTCACCACACAGCATATCTTCTATTGCCGTTATCGGTACAGGTTACTGGGGTAAAAATCTTGTTCGCAATTACCACAGCCTTAGCGCGCTACGCTTGATTTGTGATAGTGACCGAAGCACGTTGCAATATTTTCAGCAACATTATCCTGAAGTAGAAACATGCTTGGCCTTGTCGGAGGTCCTTAGCCATCCGGATATTTGCGGAATTGCCATCGCGACTCCCGCTGAAACCCATTTTCGTATCGCCCGTGAATCGCTGCTGGCCGGCAAACATGTTTTTGTCGAGAAGCCTTTGGCTTTAAGTGAGGCGCAAGGGAATGAACTCATCGCGCTTGCAGAAAGGCATCGACGTATACTTATGGTCGGTCATTTGTTACATTATCATCCGGTCTTTGTGCGTCTCAAGGAGATGGCACTGTCCGGAGAATTTGGTCGTATAAATTATATTTACTCGCACCGGTTGAATCTTGGTAAAATTCGCCGCGAAGAAAACATCCTCTGGTCTTTTGCCCCGCACGACATCTCGATGATACTTTCCCTCGCCGCGGATGATCCCGAATCCATTCTCGCGACTGGCATCAACAACCTTCATCAGCGTATCGCCGACGTCACGACAACACATTTGGAGTTTTCATCTGGCCTTAAAGCCCATATTTTTGTTTCCTGGTTGCATCCGTTCAAAGAACAAAAACTCGTTGTTGTAGGTGACCGTAAAATGGTCGTATTTGATGACACAATGAATTGGGACCAAAAGCTGCTGGCGTATCCTCATGAAATTACATGGCGGAGGAATATGCCGGTACCGAGCAAGGCCGAACCCGAACGCTTCACCTTTCCCCAATGCGAGCCGTTGAAAAACGAATGCATTCATTTTCTCGAATGCATCCGAACCGGCAAACAACCGACCACCGACGGCCGAGAGGGGGTGCGCGTGTTGCAGGTACTCAACGCCGCCCAGGCGTCGTTGGATCAAGGCGGAATCAAGATCAGGCTGAAGGGAAAAGCCGGAGCAGCCTCTGGATATCTGGAATCCTTCCACACGCGTCAGGATGTTTTTGTACACGAATCAGCATACGTCGACGCTGGCGTCAGCATTGGATCAGAGAGCAAGGTCTGGCATTTTTCGCACATCATCCGTGGGTCACGCATCGGCGAGCGTTGCACTATCGGCCAGAACGTCGTGATCGGTCCGGACGTGACCATCGGCAATGGATGCAAGATTCAGAACAATGTCTCCGTCTACAAGGGGGTAACCCTCGAAGACGATGTCTTTTGCGGGCCTTCCATGGTGTTCACGAACGTCTTCAACCCGCGCGCCAACATTCGCCGCATGGACGAGGTCCGGCCCACGCTGGTCCGCCAGGGGGCCTCGATCGGGGCCAACAGCACGATTGTCTGCGGCATCACCATCGGCAAATATGCCTTTATCGGCGCTGGGGCCGTCGTAACGCGCGATGTCCCGAACTATGCCCTGATGATGGGCAATCCTGCCCGGCGCTCGCACTGGATGTGTTCGTGCGGGGTGCGTCTCGATGATGCGTTGCAATGTCAGTCCTGTGGGCAGGGGTACAGCCTGGTCAAGGATGATGAGCTTGTTCCGGGCGTGGCGGCGGCGGTCGAAGGGAAGAAGCTCGAGTTTATCAGCCTCGGCCGGCAGCAAGAGCGAATCCGGCCAGCGCTGGAGCAGAATATCAGGACCGTGCTTGCGCACGGAAAATATATCATGGGGCCTGAAATTCAGGAACTCGAGAAGAAACTGGCCGGTTTTGCCGGTACAAAGCACGCGATCAGCTGTTCCAGTGGCACGGATGCCTTGCTTATGCTGCTGATGGCCAAGGGCGTCGGGCCCGGAGATGCGGTTTTCACCACCCCGTTTACCTTCACCGCGACGGCTGAAGTCATCGCTCTTCTCGGCGCTACGCCGGTTTTCGTGGATATCGATCCCCGGACATTCAATATCGACGCCACGCATCTGCAACGCGCCATACAGGCCCTGAAAAAGGGCGATCACTCCTATCCCTTGCCGGCGGGCAGCCAGTCACTGCGCCCCGCGGCGGTCATTCCTGTAGACATGTTCGGCCTGCCGGCCGACTATGATGCGCTCATGGCCGCAGCCGATGCGGAAGGACTCTTCGTGATTGAGGACGCGGCGCAAAGTTTTGGCGCTTCGTATAAGGGGCGGCGTACCTGCAGCTTCGGCCATGCTGCCGGAACAAGCTTCTTCCCCGCCAAGCCGTTGGGATGCTACGGGGACGGTGGTGCTGTCTTTACCGCTGACGACGACCTGGCTCACGCCATGGAGTCCATCCGCGTGCACGGTAAAGGCAGCCATAAATACGACAACGCGCGGATCGGCCTGAATGCCCGGCTGGACACCATGCAGGCAGCCATCCTGCTGGCCAAACTCGCCATCTTTCCCGAGGAACTCGAAGAGCGTCAACGGGTAGCCAATCGCTACACGAAGGGATTGATTTCCAAGGTCATTACCCCGCAGGCGTCAACCGACTCGGTCAGTGCCTGGGCCCAGTATTCCATACTTACCGACAGGCGTGACGAAGTGCAGATTGCACTCAAGCAAAAGAATATACCGACAGCCATTTACTATCCAAAACCGCTGCATCTGCAAACGGCATTTGCGTATCTTGGCTATAAGGAAGGCGACTTCCCTGCCAGCGAGCGCTGTTCGCAGTCCATACTCAGCCTGCCGATGCATCCGTATCTGTCGAATGACGAAATTGATCGGATTATTGCGGCTGTCATGCAGAGCCAGAAGGGGACCTGAAACGTGCGTATCGTTACCGTAGTCGGAGCGCGGCCTCAATTCATCAAGGCCGGCGCGCTTTCCAGGGCCATTGCCAGGCAGAATGCCGCTACGCCAGGGGTGATTGAAGAAATTATCGTTCACACCGGGCAGCATTACGACCACAACATGAGTCGTGTCTTTTTCGATGAACTGGATATTCCTGAGCCGGACTATACTCTGGAAACAGGTTCGGGGTACCATGGAGCGCAGACGGGGCGCATGCTGGAACGCATAGAGGATGTTCTGCTGCAAAAAAAACCGGATGTCGTCCTGGTCTACGGCGATACAAATTCCACATTGGCCGGTGCCCTGGCAGCGGCAAAGATGCATATCCGCGTCGCACACGTAGAAGCTGGCTTGCGCAGCTATAACAAAAAAATGCCTGAAGAGATCAATCGCGTGTTGACGGACCATATCTCGACATGGCTTTTTTGTCCTACGCAGGAATCCGTACGCAATCTTGAGCGCGAAAACGTCACACAGGGTGTCCATCTGGTTGGTGACATCATGTATGACAGCATGATTTATTATCAGAGCAAGCTGTGTGCCTCGTGCGCCTGTCTGGAGCGCTTGGGACTCCAAGCCGGAGCGTATTTCCTGGCCACGGTGCATCGTGCCGAAAATACGGACGACCCGGCCAGGCTGGAGATGATTTTTTCCGCCTTCGCCTCCATGGCAGCCTCGTACCCCGTCATCGTTGCCCTGCACCCGCGCACCAAAGAGCGCATGAAACGCTACGGCCTGGATCCTGCCAGGGATGTCCGGGTGATAGATCCTGTTTCCTATCTGGAGATGATCGAACTCGAAAGCAACGCCCGAGCCATCCTGACAGACAGTGGCGGAGTCCAGAAGGAAGCCTTTTTCGTGCAGCGCCCGTGCATTACCCTGCGCGAGGAAACGGAATGGGTGGAAACGATAGCCTGTGATGCCAATGAATTGTGCGGCGCTACCGCCGAGCGTATCCTCAACGCCTATACCCGGTTGGAAAATGGCCAACGGCAACCCGATTTCGGTGCCACCCCCTACGGCAACGGTCGGACAGCGGAACGCATTTTACAGATTCTTTCGCAGCACTGCGACTGACGCAGAGACCCCGCAACAGCTTCACTGGCCCGGGAGGGGTTTGGTTCAGCACGGCTGCTCGCCCCGTGCGGGCCAAGGTCCTCCCGGGGATTCCTCCAGCAACAATTCTCCCGGGCACGAAGGTATTGGAAAAAAAATCAAGTCTACCCTCTTGCCAAACGGCGATTCAATGGATAATTATATCTTCTTTTGAGCGTCAATCCCGGGAGGCATCATGAAGAAGGATATTCATCCCAAGGTGTTCAAGGCCAAGATCCGCTGCGCCTGCGGCAATGAAATCGAGGCCGTATCCAGCAAAGGGCCGTTGGTGGAAGTGGAAATCTGCTCCAATTGCCACCCGTTTTATACGGGGCGACAGCGCTTTGTGGACACCGCCGGTCGCATCGACCGTTTTCGTCGCAAGTACGCGCATCTGGACAAGGGCGGCAAGCAGGCCTGAGCCGGGCCGTCTTGTTGGGCCGGATGTCGGATCCGGAGTGCTGCTCCGCTGGGTCGGGCGTAATGACATTGAGCGTAGCGGTGGCAAGAACCTTTACTTCTGAAAAGGTACAGGCGTTGCAGCAGCAGAAAAGAACGCTTCGAGGCAGGGTGCCGGGTCTGTTTTCCAGGCCCGGCCTTTTGGCCTTTCAGGCCGGCCCGAGCATCGGCGGGCAGGCGGTCATGGAAGGCGTGATGATGCGCAACCAGGACCGGCTGGCGATTTCCGTACGCCGCGCTGACGGTACCATTCACACTGAAACCTGGTCCTGGTACTCCCTGGCCCGGGCCAGCTGGATGCGCAAGCCGTTTGTCCGCGGTTTTCCCGTGCTCGTGGAAACCCTGATCAACGGCATCAAGGCCTTGAATTTTTCCGCAAGCCAGGCATTGATCGACGAGGGCGGTCCGGAGCCAGCGCAAGAACTCAAACCCTGGCATCTGGTGCTTACGCTCGCCGCGGCCATTGCCATGGCCCTGGGGCTGTTCGTAGTGGCCCCGCACTTGGTTTCTTTGGGCATGAAGGCGCTCGGCCTTGGCGGCGATGTCGACGGGCTGAGCTTTCACGCCTGGGACGGCTTCTTCAAGCTGGCTATTTTCCTCGGCTATCTCGGCGCAATTTCCTTTATTCCTGATATCCGGCGCGTGTTTCAGTACCACGGCGCCGAGCACAAGGTTGTCTGGGCTTACGAAAAGGACAAGCCGCTCGATCTCGCCTCCACGCGTGCCGAGAGCCGGCTGCATCCACGCTGCGGCACGGCCTTTCTGCTGTTCGTGCTCTCCATTTCCATCGTTCTGCACGCCGTGCTCGTCCCTTCGCTCCTGTACTTCTGGACTCCGGACAACGTGGTCTTCAAGCATGTCTATATCGTCTTCGTCAAGCTGCTGCTGGTCATTCCCATCAGCGCCCTGGCCTACGAGGCCATCCGTTTCGCGGGCCGGCACAGCGAAAACCTGCTCTGCCGCATCTTCAACGGCCCGGGTCTGCTCTTGCAGCTCATGACCACGCAGGAGCCGGACGACGGGCAGCTGGAGGTCGCTACGGCCGCACTGCTGGCAGCAGTTGCCGAACCGGTAGCCCATGCCCGCGAGGACCAGGTCGAGGAGCATGGCACGCTCGTCGGTCCGCCGTTTTCTGGCGCCGATAAACCTGTCGAGTCAATCTGATGTTTGCCAAGCTGGAAAGCCTGGAGCGGCGTTACGAGAGTCTGGAGCAGGAGCTTGGCAGTCCGGACGTGCTTTCCGACCAGGATCGCTACCGCAAACTGGCCAAGGCCCATGCCGATCTCAAGGAAATTGTCGAAACCTTTCGCCGGCATCGCAAGCTCAGCCGCGATCTGGTCGACAACCGCGAGATGCTCGACGATCCGGATCCCGAGATGCGCGGTATGGCCGAAGAAGAGGCCCGGGGCATCAAGGAAGAATTGCCGCGACTGGAAGAGCTGCTCAAGGTCCTTCTCCTGCCTGCCGATCCGCTGGACGAAAAGAATATCATCCTCGAAATACGCGCCGGCACCGGCGGCGATGAGGCGGCCCTGTTCGCCGCAGAATTGTTCCGCATGTATTGCCGCTATGCCGAAGTCAAAAGCTGGCGCGTGGAGATACTCAGCGCCTCGGAGACCGGCATCCACGGCTACAAGGAAGTCATTGCGCTCATCGCCGGATACAAAGTCTACAGCCGTTTGAAGTACGAATCCGGCACGCACCGGGTTCAGCGCGTACCGGTTACCGAGTCGCAGGGCCGTATCCATACCTCGGCCGTCACCGTGGCTATTTTGCCGGAGGCCGAAGAGGTTGACGTCGATATCCGTGCGGAGGAACTGCGCGTCGATGTGTTCCGTTCGTCCGGACCCGGCGGCCAGAGCGTGAACACCACCGATTCCGCCGTGCGCGTCACCCACCTTCCCACCGGCATGGTGGTCATCTGTCAGGATGAAAAATCCCAGATCAAGAACCGGGCCAAGGCCATCAAGGTGCTGCGTTCGCGCCTGCTGCAGATCGAAACGGACAAGCAGCAGCAGGCCGAGGCCGAGAATCGACGCGCCCAGGTCGGCACCGGCGACCGCTCCGGTCGGATCAGGACTTACAACTATCCCCAGGGCCGGATTACCGATCATCGTATCAATCTGACCCTCTACCGGCTCGACACCTTTCTGCAGGGCGATATCGACGAAATGCTCGAGGCCCTGATGACTCACTACCAGACCGAGGCCTTGAAGCAGCAGGCTTCCGAGGCCTAGATGACGTCGGCGCCCGCGCCGGAGGCGGGGTCGAGCCTGCGCGACGTGTTGCGTGCGGCTACGTTGCGCCTGCGCGCTGCACTGGTGGACAGCCCCGAACTCTCGGCCAGGCTGCTGATCGGGCGGGCTTTGGGGCTCGATCAGGTCGCCCTGCTGCTTCGGCGCGAGCAGACGCTCTCGGGCGAACAACTCGCCACCGTCGAGGCGCTCATCGCCCGCCGGGAAGGTGGCGAGCCCGCGGCCTACGTGCTGGGCGAAAAGGAGTTCTACGGCCGGGACTTCATCGTGAACCAGGCCGTGCTCATCCCCAGACCCGAGACCGAGCATCTCGTCGAGGCGCTCCTGGCCCGGTTCGCGCCGGACGAACGCCTGCGCTTCGCCGATTGTGGCACAGGCAGCGGCATCCTGGCCGTAACCCTGGCCGCGCACTTTCCCAGCAGCCGCGGACTGGCCCTGGACCGCAGCGCTGCTGCCCTGGAAGTGGCCCGTGCGAACGCCCGGCGTCATGGTACGGCGGCCCAATTGTTGTTCCTCCGCGCCGATTTCGGCTTCCTGCCCTGCCCCGATGCGTCGCTGGACGTCATCGTCGCCAACCCGCCCTATGTCGCGCAGGCAGCCTACGCGACGCTCAGCCACGAAATCCGCCTCTTCGAGCCGCAGCAGGCGCTCGTTCCGGACTCGCCGGACGGCAACCCTGCCACCGGGCTGGAGGCCTACCGCGCGCTCGTGCCCCAGGCAGCGCGCGCGCTGCGCCCCCGCGGCCTGCTGCTCGCGGAAATCGGTTTCGACCAGGCCGACGACGTCCGCGGCCTGATCATCCCGACGTCCGCGCACGCCTGCGGCCCCTGGGACTCGGTGGAAATCCTGCCCGACCTGGCCGGCCACGACCGGGTTGCCGTGTTCCAGCGAACAGCCGATTTGTGAAAAATACGCCACAGTTGCGTTTAAACCACAGATCAGCCTCCATGATACAAATCAAATCGACTGTAAAATCAATATAATAGACTGCCGAAATTTACGGCACGCTTTTTGCTTCACGCGGTTTCGGAGGACGTATGCATCAAACGACAATCGATCACGCCGTGGAATGCTCCGGAATTGGCCTGCACAGCGGGAAATTGGTCTCTTTGCGGCTGTTGCCCGCGGCGGCGGACAGCGGCATTCTGTTCAGTCTGCGTACCGGGCGTTCCACCCGCTTTGTGCGCCCGTCGCCCGAGGCTGTCGTGGCGACGCAGTTATCGACTACGCTCGGCCAGGGCGACGCACGCGTTGCCACGGTGGAGCATCTGCTGGCCGCGGTACGCGGGCTGCATATCGATAACCTGTTGATCGAGGTCACGGGCGGCGAGATTCCGATTATGGACGGCAGCGCCGCGTCGTTTGTTTTTTTGCTGCATACGGCTGGCGTTCGCGTGCTCAATCGTCCGAGAACGATTTTTCGTCTCAGGCAGCCCTTTTCCCTGGAATCCGAGGGCAAATGGATCAAGGCCCGCCCCTATAACGGCGTGCGCATCGATTGTACGATCGCCTTCCCCCATCCGCTGATCGGCGAGCAGTCGCTCTCGTTGGAGCTTACGCCCGAAGCCTTCGCCAGAAAGCTGGCCAAGGCGCGCACCTTTGGTTTTCTCAAGCAGGTCGAGGCCTTGCATCGCAACGGGCTGGCCCTGGGCGGCTCGCTGGACAACGCCATTGTCCTTGACGATTTCGGCATCGTGAATACCGAGGGCTTGCGCTACGCCGATGAATTCGTCCGGCACAAGGTTCTCGATTTCATCGGGGATCTCGCCGTGCTCGATTATCCGCTCCACGGTCATTTCGAGGCCTTCTGTTCCGGCCACGCCCTGAATAACGCCTTCGTGCGCACGCTGGAGACCAATCGCGCGCTCTATCTTGAGGAATGGCGGCCGGCACCCGTGCAGGAGCCCGAATCCGAACCGTTTCTTCCGGCCCGCGCGCCGGCAACGTACGCAGCCTGAGCGTGGCGTCGATTCCCGGGGGAAGGTGAGGCTCCGCCTGCCTGCTCCCTGGCCGCGTTCTTCTGCCGTCCTCTGTTGAGCGCTGCTTGCCGAATACCCGTTTCATCGCTGATCGTTCCGTAGGCAATGCATTCTTTTTCGCGCAGCATCGGGGCTCGCCGCTGCGCGCTGACTTCGTCCAGGCACCCCGATATCCCAAGCATCGTTGAGTTCCTTGTGCATAATTCCAGCCTCTCCGCCTTCCTCTCAAATACAGTCAACGATATACTCCACTATCCCCCCACTTCCTCTCGCATCAAACCGTAAAAGTTTTCGGAAAGAGAGGGGAGGGTGCGGGAGGGGAGAGAAAACCCTTTTTCAAAAGGGTGTTCTCTCCCCTCCCGCGACGTTTCTCCCCCCCCGGTCTCTCTCCCGATTTGCCCCCCGGGTCCGGACGTGATACCGTATCCGGCATGATGTCGTGCGCGCGTTCCCGTTTGGTTGTGCTCGGGTTGGACGGGCTGTCGCTGGAGCTGGCCAGGCGGCTGGCCGGGATGGACGGTCCGGGGCAGGGGAAGCGGTTTCCGGCCATGGCCATGCTTGCGGCGCAGGCGCGGTCCATGCGTTCGGAGCTGCCCGAGCTGTCGCCCGTGAACTGGACCTCGTTCGCCACGGGCTGCGGTCCGGAGCGGCACGGGGTGTTCGGATTCACGCGTCTTGATCCGGTCGAGTACGTGCTGCGCATAGCCGATTCGTCCATTGTGGCCGCGCCGACCATTTTCGAGCTTCTGGGCGCGCGCGGTCTGGTCTCGCGGGTGATCAATCTGCCGAACACCTATCCGGCGCGGCCGCTACGCGGGATGCTGATCGCGGGGTTTGTGGCGCCGGAGCTGACGCGCGCGACCTATCCGCCGTTCCTGGCCGCGCAGCTGACCCGGTTGGGCTACCGACTCGAGCCGGACACCGTACGCGGCGCCAGGGATCATGCATTTCTGCTGGCCGAATTGCAGGCCTCGCTGGAGTCGCGGCGCCGGGCCCTTGATCTGCTCTGGCCGGACCTGGCCTGGGATGTCTTTGTATTCGTGCTGACCGAGACCGATCGTCTGTTTCATTTTCTCTATCCGGCCGTGCTCGACGCAACGCACCCGCTGCACGACGCCTGCCTGGACTTCCTCTCGGCCTGGGATTGCCTCATTGCCGAGCTGCTGGAGCGCTTCGAGGCCTTGCCGTCGCCTAAGCGGCTGCTGGTGCTCGCCGATCACGGGTTCACCGCGCTGCGTCAGGAGGTGGACCTTAACGCCTGGCTGCGGCGGCAGGGCTGGCTCAGGCTTGGCGCGCCGCCCGCGCACGAGCTTGACGCCCGGTCTGTGCTGCCGGAGACGCGCGCGTTTGCGCTGGATCCGGGGCGGATATACCTCCACGTGCGCGATCACTTCAGCCGGGGCCAGCTGCGCCAGTCCGAGGCCGGGGCACTGCTCCGGGAGCTGCGTGAGGCGCTTTTGGGCTTGACCTGCGCGGGTGAGCCGGTCATGGAAGAGGTGTTTTTCGGCGATGAACTCTATCCGGGGGCGGCGCAGCGCTTTGGTCCGGGATGGCGCGGCGACGTGCCGCCGGACCTGGTCTGCCTGGCGCGGCCCGGATTCGACCTCAAGGCCAAGTTTGATCGCAACGAGGTCTTCGGCCTCTACGGTCGGCTGGGCACGCACTCCGCGGCGGACGCCTTTTTTTGGGACTCACAGGGCAGCGCGCCGGCGCGCGTGCGTGATGTGGGCCAGGAGGTGCTGCGGCATTTCGGTTTGGCCGTGGAGGCCGACGCCGCGGGCAACGCTGCCGGCGTCCGGCCCGGTCTGCTCGTCGGCGCTGGAAGAGCCCATATCGCATCATGACCATAGATTACGACCGTCATCTCAATCCCGCGCAGCGCGAGGCAGCCCTGGCCGAGGACCCGGCCGTACTGGTTATCGCCGGCGCCGGATCGGGCAAGACCCGCACCATCGTTTATCGCCTGGCCTGGCTGTCCGAACAGGGCGTGCCGCCGGAGGCGATCCTGCTGTTGACCTTCACGCGCAAGGCCTCCCAGGAGATGCTCCAGCGCGCTGCGCAGTTGCTGGACTCGGAGACGTTTCCGGGAGCGGGTCTCCTTGGCGCCGTGCAGGGCGGCACCTTCCATTCCTTCGCCTATCGGGCGCTACGGCGCAATCCTCCGCCGGGCTACAGCCAGGACTTCAACATCATCGACCGCGCCGACGCCGAGGCGGCCATCCGCGAACTCAAGGGCACGCTCCGCCTGGGCAAGGGCGACCGCTCGTTTCCCAAGGCCGGGACCATCGTGGAGCACATTTCCAAGGCGCGCAACAAGGAGTTGTCGCTTCAGGAAACGGTCGAGCGCGACAGCGCCCACCTGCTGGCCTATCTTGACGACTTCATGAAACTGGGCAAGGCCTACGCGGCGTTCAGGCAGCAGCACAACGTCATGGACTACGACGACCTGCTCTTCCGGCTGGAGGAGCAGCTCCGCGACGATCCGGCGCTACGCGAGGCGTATGGCCGACGCTTCCGGCACATCATGGTCGACGAATACCAGGATACGAATCTGGTCCAGGCCCGGCTGGTGAAGCTGCTCGCCCCGCCGCAGGGCGCGGTCATGGTCGTGGGCGACGACGCGCAGTCCATCTACGCCTTCCGCGGCGCCAACGTCCGCAATATCATGAATTTTGCCTCGGAATTCGCGAATGCGCGCATCATCAAACTGGAGCGCAACTACCGCTCCACGCAGCCCGTGCTCGATCTGGCCAACGACGTGCTGGCCGCCTCGCCGGTTCACTTCCGCAAAGCGCTCTATACGGAGCGGCAGGAGGGGCCGCGGCCGGAGCTGCTGCGGCCGGTGAGCGACCTGACCCAGGCCAGACTGGTGGTCGAGAAGGTCAAAACGCTGCTCGGCGAGTATCCGCCCTCGGAAATCGCGGTACTGTTCCGCGCTGCCTACCAGTCCTACCACATCGAAACCCAGCTGACGCGCGCCGGCATTCCCTTTCGCAAGTACGGCGGCCTGAAGTTTTCCGACGCAGCGCATGTCAAGGATGTGCTGGCCTTCGTGCGCCTGGTGCAGAATCCGGCCGATGTCCTGGCCTGGGACCGCGCGGCCGCACTGCTGCACGGCGTGGGACAAAAGACCGCCCGCAAGCTGCACGACGCGCACCTGGCCGGCGACCGCGACTGCCTGGAAAAGTATTGCGGCAAGTGGCCGCAGCTCAAGGAAATGCTCGCCCTTCTCCAGACCCTGCGCCGGGAGCGGCATTCGCCGTCCTCGCTGCTCAGGAGCGTTGTGGATTTTTACCAGCCTTTTCTGCAGCAGGCCTTTCCGGACGACTACCCTCGCCGACAGCGGGGGCTGGAGGAACTCATCCAGATTTCCCTGTCCTACGCGGCAATCGACCAGCTCCTGGCCGACCTGTGCCTGGAGACGCCGGAGCAGCGCGAGGAGTCCGGGGAGACGATCACCCTCACCACCATCCACCAGGCCAAGGGCCTGGAGTGGGCGGCCGTGCTGATCATCGACCTGGTCAAGGACCGCTTCCCCTCGCGCCACGCCCTGAACAGCGCCGACGACTTCGAGGAGGAGCGCCGCCTGCTCTATGTCGCGTGTACGCGCGCCAAGGAATACCTGGGATTGCTGTCGCCGCAGGCGCTCTACAGCCGGGCACAGGAATTCGCCGAGCCGGCCGAACCGAGCCCGTTCCTGAAAGACCTCATGGCCGGGCGCTACGAGGAGTTGAAGGAAAACCGCCTGGGAGGCCTGGTGCGCAGGAACACTCCGGAGTCCGATGCCGGCGCGCGGCGCGAGCCGTTTCCGTGCCCGATGCCGGCCGCCACGGAGCGGACAGAAGAAGTCTCTTTCAATCAGCCGCCTGTGCCCCGCCCGGCCCCGGCCCCGGCGCCGCCGCGCTCGCCCGGAGAGCTGGGCTACTGCCGGCACAAGATTTTCGGCCGGGGCAAGATCATCGCCACCGTCGGCCCGGACAAATACCGGGTCAATTTCCCCGGCTTCGGCCCGAAGGTCATTCTGGCCGCTTTTCTCGAACGAGAGAGGTGATTCAACTACCAACCGCACAGCCGGTGACATAGAGAAGCTCATCCTTAGAAAATCCCTACAAGCGCACTATTTTACTATTTCAGCATACTTGTCAAACTACATTGTGACACATTCTCGATAAAGTCTAACCCGATATTATGCTAATGGTTCCCGCCCGGCGGCGAAATTCCCATTGACAGAATGGCGCCTTTCACGCAGATTGGGCGTCCATATTCTTTGCGTCAGCCCACGCAGTCCCACAGCAGGGCTTTTGGCCGGCACGGAACAGGATACGCTTCATGGCGATGATCGAATTTTACAATGTGAACAAATGGTACGGGGAATTCCACGTTCTCAAGGATATCAACGAATACGTCGAGCAAGGGGAAGTGCTGGTCATCTGCGGCCCGTCAGGCTCTGGTAAGTCGACCTTGATCCGTTGCGTGAACCGACTCGAAGAATACCAGAAAGGGCACATCCTCCTCGAAGGCAAGGATATTCACGGCGCAGACATTGATGTAAACGCACTGCGCTCCGAAATCGGTATCGTTTTTCAGCAGTTCAATCTCTATCCCCACCTGACGGTGCTTAAAAACATTACCCTGGCCCCGATGAAAGTCCGCAAGATCAGGAAAGAGCAGGCCGTCAGGACTGCCATGGAGTTGCTGGAGCGTGTCGGCATCCATGATCAGGCCAACAAGTACCCGGCCGAGCTTTCCGGAGGACAGCAGCAGCGCGTCGCCATTGCCCGGGCTCTGGCCATGACGCCGAAGGTCATGCTCTTTGACGAACCGCCGTCGGCGCTCGATCCAGAGATGATCAACGAGGTGCTCAACGTCATGAAGGACCTGGCGCGCGGCGGCATGACCATGCTCTGTGTCACGCACGAAATGGGTTTTGCCCGCGAGGTCGCCAACCGCGTCGTCTTCATGGACCGGGGGGAAATCCTCGAACAGGCGGCGCCCGAAGAATTTTTCACCAATCCCAAACATGAGCGCACGAAGCTGTTCCTGAAGGAAATATTGTAGTCATGGCATTGGCACTGCGAACGGCAGCAACCCCAAACCGGAACATGGAGGCATAGGATGAGAAAACTGGCACTACTGGCTTTGATCTCCCTGGCCCTGCTGGCAAACTTTTCTCTGGCCCAGGCCGGCAAACTGGACGACATCAAGGCCCGCGGCACGCTTATCGCCGGCGTGAAGGATTCCCAGCCGCCCTTCGGGTATGTCGACGAGCAGAGCAAGCAGATCGTCGGCTTCGAAATCGACCTGTCCAAGGCCCTGGCAGACAAGCTCGGCGTCAAGCTCGAACTCAAGCCCATCACCTCGGCGACGCGCATTCCCATGCTGACGCAGGGCGCCATCGACCTGGTCGCCGGCACCATGACCCACAAGAAGGAGCGCGAGGACCAGATCGATTTCTCCATCACCTATTTCATGACCGGGCAGAAGCTGCTGGTCAAGAAAGACGGCGGCATCAAGTCCGTTGCCGATCTGGCGGGCAAGAAAGTCGGCTCGGCCAAGGGTTCCACCTCGGAGCAGAACGTCAAGAAGGCCGAGCCCGAGTGTACGGTCATCTCCTTCGAGACCTACCCCGAGGCCTTTCTGGCCCTCAAGCAGGGCAAGGTCGAGGCCGTGACCACCGATGAAAGCATTCTCGTGGGCATCAAGAACAAGGACGACAATCCGGAGGCCTGGGCCATCGTGGGCGACTACATCTCCCCCGAGCCCTATGGCATCGGCCTGCCCGAAAACGACTCCGATTTCAGAGACTTCGTCAACACCACATTGATGGACCTGTGGACTTCCGGCGAATACAAAAAGATTTACGACAAGTGGTTCGGGGAAAAGACCAAGGATTACATCCCGCTGACCTGGACCATGGAACTGTGGCCCTAGGCCTTCCGGCTTTGCCTTCCGGCTCCGGCCGGCCGAAGCAGCTTCGGCCGGCCGGAGCACTCCCTCTGACAGGCGAAACACGTGGCGTAT
>CAZGAH010000035.1:35919-40987 GCA_964523295.1 uncultured Desulfovibrionaceae bacterium
GTGGCGTATAAATTTGATTTTCCTCTTGTTGTCAGCGGCGAATATGGCCAATGGATGCTCGATGGCCTATGGACCACGCTGCATATTTCCGCCATCGCCATCCTGTTTTCCCTGCTACTCGGCACGCTCGTGGCAATCATGCGCCTTTCACGAGTCAAGCCGCTGGTCTGGCTAAGCGCGGCCTACGTCGAATTCTTCCGGAACACCCCGCTGCTGGTGCAAATTTTTTTCTGGTATTTCGGGTCCTACGCCATACTGCCCGACGTGGTGAACAAGTGGCTCTACAAGCAGGATTTTGAATTCGCCGCTGGCGTAATCGCCCTGACCGTCTACACTGCGGCCTTCATTGCCGAAGAGATCCGTTCCGGCATCTTCGCCATTCCCAAAACACAGCTGGAGGCATCGCGCGCCTGCGGTCTCTCGTTTATGCAGGCCATGGGCTGGGTCATTCTCCCCCAGGCCTTCCGCATCGTCATTCCGCCGCTGATCTCGCAGTTCCTCAACCTCATCAAGAACTCGTCCCTGGTCATGACCATCGGCGTCATGGATCTCACCTACATGGCCAGGCAGATCGAATCGCACACCTTCCACGGATTCGAGGCCTTTACCGTATCGACGCTCATCTATCTCAGCCTTTCGCTGATCATCTCCTTTGTCATCACACAATACAACAAACGGGTCTTACGCCTGATTCCCCATTAAGGCTGGAGAAAAAACGTGCATTGGGAGGTCGTCACCACCAACTTTCGTTACCTGCTCATAGGCCCCTACCCGGAAGGTCCGCTGGGCGGGCTGGCCATGAGCATCTTTCTGGCCATGTGCGGCATTCTGGGGGCCTTCTGGCTCGGCCTGGCATTCGGTCTGATGCGGCTTTCAAAAAATTTCTGGATACGGTTTTCAGCCATCGCCTACATCGAAATCATCCGGGGAACGCCCCTGCTGATGGTCATCTTCTGGTTCTACTTTCTCTGTCCCATACTCCTGGGCACGTCCATTCCCGAGGCCGAAAGCGCGATCATTGCCCTGATCGTTTTCACCAGCGCCTATATTGCCGAAATCGTCCGCGCCGGCGTGGAGGCGCTGCCCAAAGGCCAACGGGAGGCTGCCCGAGGAACCGGTCTGTCCCGGTACCAGACCATGCGCCACGTAATCCTGCCCCAGGCGCTCTTCAATATGATTCCCTCGTTCGTCAATCAGTTCGTCAGTCTGACCAAAGACACCTCGCTGGCCTTCATCATCGGCGTCAACGAACTCACCAAGGCCGCCACCCAGATCAACAACCGCACCCTGATCGCGCCCTCCGAAATCTTCATCGCCATCGCCGTGCTCTATTTCATCGTCTGCTATGTGCTCACCGCCTTTTCCAGGCGGCTGGAAAAGCACATCAATCGCTATCAGGCCCGAGATCGATAGCGCTCACCGATCGTTCAGTCGCGAAAGCGCTCACTCTTCCAGCGTCTCTATCCCCTGCCCCTGCGGCTCCAGATCCGTGGGATACGGCAGCAGCTCCATGACCATGCGCGTGATGTACTTGCCCGGCTCCGGCTCGGCCACGACGAGCACCTCAGGACCGAATTCATAGAGCACGCGGCGCTCTTCGGCCGAGGGAGAGGCGATCCGGCCGTTCGGCTGCACGGCCACCGCCGCCCGGATATCGGTTTCACCATTGGATACGGCGTTGAAGGCGGCGACCTGAAGTGCCCCGACGCTCAGTCCGGGCAGTCCGTTCTCAACGGTGCAGCCGGTATAGATCGCCCCCGTATACCCTAACACCGCCGCGCCGATCCCCACTTTCGAATACGGCGCGTAGGCGTTGATAGACGCCTGGCGGGCCTTGGCCAGCAGCTCGGCCTGCTCTTTTTCCGTCAATTCCTGCACGAACCATTTCCGGAAAATGGCATTGTATTCGCCGGACTCGCGTACGCGCCGCAAGCCGTCATTTACCCACTGCACCAGCTCTTTCTGGTCTTTGTTCATCGCGTAATAGACCTGCGTTACGCGCAAGGGCGTGCCTGCGGCGCTGATGCCCGGGATGTTCAGCTTGCGCAGAAGGAAAAACGTCACCCGATCCGCGCCGCAAAAGGCCTCCACGAGATCATTGTCCAAGGCCCGCAGGGCATCGACTTCCGTGTCGTATTGCATGACCTGGATGCCGCCAAGCTCTCCGAGTATCGCCTCGTACAGCGTTCCCTTCTTGACGGAAACCCGCTTGCCCCGCAGTTGGGAGACGTTCCCGATGCGCTTGTTGTTTTTGGTAAACAGCCGCGCTTTGAGCGGAAGCAGCGGGCGATCACTGAAATTGTAGAGCAAAAGGCGCTGTTTGGTCTTGATCATGCCGGAGCTGATCTGGATGTTGCCGGCCGAAAGATCGAGCAGCACGTTTTCCCAGTTCATGGGTTTGGAGACGAGCTTGACGGGTTGGTTCTGGAGTATGGTCGTGAGCAGTTCGATATCGAACCCGGCCGGCTTTCCCTCCCGTTCGTACGACATCGGCGGGAACTCACGGTCGAACCCGTACATGACGCGCTTCTCCTGAAAGGCCTGCTGACCGTAGCCCTCCAGCGGCAGCAGCAACGTCATGACCGCCAGCACCACGATTCCCAGGCAACGGCTTCGTCCGCGACGCGTTGCATCTTCCATCGTCCTGGCCTCCCCCGGGTATCCCGGTTTGTATGTCAGGTCCGTAACCGCTGCGAAGCGATCAGGCGGTGCCCGAGGTCACTTCCTGGCGGGTCGCAAGCATTCCCTTGCGCCAGCGCAAGGCCAGCCACAGGGTCGGCAGCAGTCCCAGCAACTCGGCAGCCTCACGGAACAGCAGCTCGCGACCTGCGGCGTAGAGCGCTAAGCCGGCAAGTCCTGTCAGGCCCAAATGCAGCAGGGAACGACCATCGAGCATCCGATAGCGCCAGATGGAAAAGCCGACGCTCAACACTGCCACAAAGCCTTTGGTCAGCACAATGGCCAGCGTGGTCCCCAACAGCGGACTTCCCGGAATGATCAGAATGCACAAGGCCAGATTCACGGCCAGGCCGACGATGTAAATCAGCAGCAGCTGCACCTGACACTGCGCGCTGATCATGAGGTAGGCAGCGAGATTATGCATGAAGGCAAAGAGGATCGCCGGGGCGAGATACTGCTGCATCCAGATGGCGTCCTGGTACTGCGTGCCGTATATGGCCAGGATGATGCGATCGCTCTCGATGGCCAGCGCGTAGCCCAGGATAAGCCCGGCCACCAGGAGCCAGCGGCCGGAACGCTGCGCCAGCCGCCCGAACTCGCTGCGATTCCCGAACCAGAGCTTGGCAAAAATGGGAAACATCACCTTCCCGAGCAGCATAGCCGACACCATGGTCGAAATGCCATCCACGGTCTGCCAGGCCACGCTGTACTGCGCCACGGCCTCGGCTCCGGCGGAATTCTGAAGAAAAAATACGTTGATTTTGTTATAAAAAATGGCCAGCACCGCCATGAGCGTGAAGACGAAACCCTGCTTCCACGTATCCCAGACCAGGCGCAACTGCGCCATATCCAGGCGCAACCGCAGTCGCGAAAGCACGCCGTAGCACGAGCCGAACAGGTTCACCGCCGTCTCGATGGGTTTGAACAGGGCGATGAGCAGCGGCGAGGCGTTGAAAAACAACGCCAGCAGGCCGTACCCGAAGCCGGCGATGGAGCCAGCCGAGCGCAAACGCCCCTCGACATCCTGCCGCCCCAGAATCTGGTAGACGACAAAAAAGGAGCTGTTCAACGCCTCGAGCCCGACCGCCGTGCCGATCAGGATCACCAGCAGGCGTAGCGACGGATCGTAATCCTGCCAGAAAACGAAGCCGAGCATCCCCAGCAGCGACAGCCCCAGAATCCCGCCCTTGAGTATGGTGAACTGGGCCAGCAGCGTAGTCGGGTAATCGCTCTTGCGGGCCAGCATGGTCGCCAGGTGCTGATTCAGGCCGCACTCGGCAATGAAACGGACGATGTACCCGACATTGAGCGCCAGGGAGAATTCCCCGAAGGTGGCACTGTACTTGCGCGCCAGATAAATCATGAAGGCGGTCTGCAACAACTCCCGTATCCAGTGCGCACTGAACAGGTAGGCAAACTTATTCCAAATCCGATAGCTTGATTTTTCTGTCATGGGAAACGATCGGGTGGAGAAAACGCTGGCCGGCCTGTCAGCGAGTCAGTCGCTCGAGCAAGGCGTTGATGCGTTCCTTGTTATCAGGATAGAGCGCGTGGGCGAAGCGTTCGACCCGGGGTTTCACCGCCTCCGCCGGAGGCAGCTCCGGAAATTCCTTGAGCCCCAAGGCCAGACAATCGACTGGCGGGATGGCCAGGTCGTCGTCCAGGGCGCAGGAGTAGCCGGGGATGGTCGCCCCGGTGATACGCTCGTTATCGACCTCGCCCGGATGCAGGCCCTTGAAAAAACCCAACACGCAGGACGGGGCCATGCCCTCGTTGACGTTGCGGATACGGCGATTGATGTGCCCGGCCCAGTCTTTGAGCAATTCGAAATGCAGGCTCAACCGCTTGCGCCCCGGAGTGCGCGGATCGGCGTAGTAGCGGCCATGCAGGTATTCATCGAAGGCCTGCTGCACGGCATCGTAGGTTTTACAGACAAGCCTGACATACCGCCCTTCCCCGGTCAGGGCAAAGGGGATGTCCAGAAACAGGGTAACCTTCGCGGGATCGACCCACTGGAACAGCCGCCCCGGCCGTACGCCAAGCTCGGCATACAACTCGTGCGCCAGGCCCTCCTCCAAAAGAAGCGCATGGAGCAGATTCAGTTTGGCCAGCGCCGCGTCGGCAATCGAGGCAATCGCCTTGACCTTGTCTTCGAACAACTCCCGTTCGTCGTCTATGGATTTCCGAGCCCCAAAGAAACTCTCGGCCATTTCGATCATGGTCTCCTGGGCCAGAGAATCGGTGAACTCTTCCAAGCGCGACATACCCGTGCTCCCTTTAGTCTCATAGTAAGGGCAAGCAGGCCAGACTGTCAAATGAAGACCCGGGAAAGGGCAGGGACATTTCATCTGCTTTTGGCGGCAACTCGGCATCGCCGATGCTTCGGCTC
>CAZGAH010000036.1:0-39677 GCA_964523295.1 uncultured Desulfovibrionaceae bacterium
AGCCGAAGCATCGGCGATGCCGAGTTGCCGCCAAAAGCAGATGAAATGTCCCTGGTTAATTCCTGGTGTCGCTTGACATCCGAAGGCAGTCATGATCGCGCCCGTGGTTGAAATGTGTTTTCCTGAGCTGACGACAAGGGAATTCCCTCCGGTCCAACTTCTTCGCAGGGTACGGAAAAGCCTGTGCCCTGAAACACTCAACAGAAACGCAAAGGGGAATCTAAGGCCCCGACAAAGGAGGCAGCGGTCGAAACGGGACCAATGTCACCGGCAAGGGTTTCGTCAGCTGCTCGATATGAGATGAATAGCCCGCGAGCCTCCCCCGGCGTGGAGCAGCGGAAATGCCCATGGCGGCAAGGCCACGATACGCCGGCCAAGACTTCCACGCGAGATTGAGACGAGGAGAAAACGGGAACCCCGAAGACCGGTGAAGACTGCTGCCCGGTCTGGTTCAAGCGGGCTTCGCCATTCCGCATGATACGCCTCGTTCTTTGAAATCGCAGAAGTTGCGCGGTGTGAAGACGTCGTATCGAAGTATCTCAAGTCCTCGCGACGTTGATACGCAGTGCAACAACCCAGACAATAACCAGAGAGGATTGCGTGGCCCATTTGCCGAGTACAAGGCCAATGGCCTTCCAAAGGCAATGATCCGGCGTCAAGTGAACACAAATGCGGATGAAGGTTAAATGTGAGTCCATGCAGGCATTATAATTGTGAAAATCGACAATTTTACAAATAAAGATATCTGAACAACAGACACGATCAACGAACTATTTATCATGGTGGTATTTATGAATACAAAATATTTGTTTCCATTGCTAATTTCACTGGCTATAATGACTTTTTCATTATTCTCCTCAGCTGCCGCAGAAGAGATGGAAAATGCCATTGACAAAGATGAACTTAATAATTCTAAGAGAACTGTACAAGAGTGCATTGGGCAAGAAATTAAAGAACTGCCTAAAAAAGCCAGAGTCAGAGTCATCTCGAATGATGGTGAAAATGTTGCCTACGTTAAGATAGTGAAAACAAGACAGCGTATTTGTGTACGAATCAATGACCGTCTAAGAACACGATACAGAAGATCACTTACCAGGACACTCGTGCATGAGTTGAAGCCAAACGAAGGCGCAAGCTTTGTCAATGATGCACCAACGCCTATTTGGGGGAGCAATTACGCCATCAATCTGAATCCCGGCGGCCTGCGCGGGTCAAGAGGGCCGTTTACCTATGCCACCCTGGAAGAAGGTGTCAGGGCCATGGATGAACTTCTAGGCCGTTACTATTTTTCGAACCCCATGTACAATACAATCAACAAATATGTCTCCACGTACGTTGGGCCGGTGGGCAGGAGAAGGATAGAGGAGTATAAGAGGAATATCTCTGCCTGGTCTGGCGTGCCAAGAGATCAGGTCATCGGGGTCGACGACAGAGAGACACGGAATCTCCTGCTGGCCGCTGCGTTACGCCAAGAATCCGGTGGAGACTGGAATGGATATATTGCAATCCTGTTCGCACTTCCCCTGCACGTGGCCGAGACCGAAGAGTAAGGCCATAGCCTGAACCACGGCAGGTGTGGAACGGTTTGATTCCGGGGGCGGTGGACCGCATCGAGTCGCGCCGCGTAACGCAAGCCTGTTGCCGAGCCAGGTGTTCGGTCGACCGCAGAACACCGTGGCGACTCACACATTGTCTCTGAGCCCGAGACAGTCGACCACCGCACCCGGAAGAACGTGGCATCTACAATGTCCAAAGAGACTGGGCAATTGGCAGTGTTTCGCAACTCGCGCTCTGTGATCTTCAGCTTTGCGTACGCTAGCGTACAGACGAAACGCTCCTTTTCAGTCATACGCTCATGCTAAGAGTCCCCCCCTTGAGAAGACGTTGAAGCAACGTGAAGGACGGAATGCATGAGTCAAACAGAGGGGAAGGGGGATACCCTAAATAGCTTGTTGCTTTATATACGAATAACATACATGTCATGAAATTTTTAATAGGAATTTACCATGAAGTATTATTTTAACTTGCATTATTTCATTGTCGCTGTAATCATTCTTTCATATTCAAAAATATGCTTTGTGCAACTAATTGATGAACTTCAAGATTAAATAATATTAGCAATGTGTAAATAAGCAAGTAATACACGAAATTGTAGTTATACCTGGTGTTTGAACTCTATATCATATGAGCGTCATGCAATGTGTAAAATAATTATAATACTATCGATGTCAATTAACGCTTTGTTCAATGCAATTAATGCCATGAGATTTTCGTCACTTGCCCAAACGGGGGCGGGTGTTGACAGGGCTTTGGCATTTTACGACTCCGGCATGGGGTTTCCATGCGGGAGCTACCGGCTTGCCGTAGAGGAAGCTTGTCAACTACACACTTCATAAATTTATCAACATTCTAACGCGGGAGAACAATCATGTCCATGAGCGCACTCTTAATCATCATTCTGGTTCTTGTACTTTTAGGAACTATCCCTGCTTGGCCTTATAGTCGATCATGGGGGTACAGACCAAGTGGAATTCTTGGGATTATAGTTATTGTGTTGATAGTTCTTTTGTTAATGGGGAAACTTTAAATAATTTATTTACATTGAGCTTGACTTGAATTAAAGTATATTTTCTTTTCCTACATGTGTTAGTGGAGTGACAACGCATGAAACATAGCGCACAGGATAACGCTGAAGGCACGATGCTCCAAGTGAAAGGCGTGATCAAAGAGGTCGTCGGTGAAGCCACCAACGACAATGAATTGATTGTAGACGGGAAATTCGAACTACTGCACGGAAGAGTTCAGGAAACAGTAGGCCAAATCAAGAAGCTTATCGCCAGGTACCCTTGTTTCAAGGCGAGAATGCGCTAGTGCCAGGGGTAACCTGATAATGTCTAAATCCGCCAGGTTGAAATGTAACATCTTCGGGCGCGTTAGGGACCGCCCTTTCGAGGTGTCCCTAACGCGACCAATTCGTTAGCGTTCATGATGTATTTCTTCTGATTGAGCGGCAAATCTCGGTCTCCATTCCACCCCGGAGTCCATGACGATGATTTCCAAACTCTCTGTTGTCAACTTTTTTCTTTTACTGAGTCAGAGAGTACCGAGGCTTTTTGCAGAGAGATTTATGTCGCTTGGCCCAACCAATAGATATCATTAAACGTTCACTCCAGGCTGTGTTCCGCTGTCCATCAATGCCATCATGCCCGCCTCCTGTCACTCGAATGTCATGATTCGGCAGCCGCATCGTCACTCCCGCCAGACTAGACAGGCTTTATACGAGAATGAAACCGCCGCATCCGGGGAACGAGACCCGGACTGGCGCAGCGATGGAGGGGCACCATGGTGGTTGCGCGGTTGGAGTCGTCCTGGCATTCCGGCGTGAATCGGGCGTTCGGGGATACGGTTGGCAGAGCGTTATCCCCCTCGCTGCTTCCCGCCGCGTCGTTCATGCAGCGGAGCCTGCGTGAGTATTGGTCCGAAGGCGCGTGCATCAGTGTGTTGTACTTCGAGATCAAGGACTTTTTTGCCTTTCGGAGCGTGTTCGGCGACGAGCTGACGGGCCTGTTGCTCGACCGGCTGGCCGAGGCGCTCAGGACCGAGGCGGGGCGCGTGCTGCGGGGAATGCAGCGGCACCTGGAGCGCCCGGAGCCCGGGAAGTACGTTGTGATATGCGTGAACCACGCGCAGCACGATGCGGAAGAGGCATCGGCGGCGCGGCGGATCGCCACGCTCGGAGACATGGCCCTGAGTCTGCGCTCGACGCTGAAGCGCTGGATGATGCAGGAGGCTCTGGCCTTGACCGGGCAGATGCTCGATCTCGCGGTCGGCTACGCGCAACTTCCGGAAATGGAGCAGTCGGAGCTGGAACAGGCCTTGTATCACGCCCTGTGCGACGCGCAGCGCGTGGCCCTGGGACTGCTCGACGGCAACCGCTTGGGACTGATAGCTAAATTTCGCAAGATCACGGATGCCGGTCTGCTCCGGAGCCTGTACCAGCCGATCGTCGAGCTGGTCACCGGCGATATTGCCGCTTGGGAGGCTTTGACCCGGGGTCCGGAGCACAGCTTTTTCGAGGCCCCGGTCGCGCTGTTCGACTTTGCCGAGGAGGCGGGCGAGATATTTGCTTTGGAGAAGGGCTGTCGCGAGTCGGCAATCCGGCATTTCGGACCGCACCCGCCAGGCAGCCGGCTGTTTCTGAACGTACACCCCAGGACGATGATCGACCCGAAATTTTCGCCGGGCGCGACGGTCAAGTTGCTTCAGGAGCACGGCCTCTCGCCTCGGGACATCGTCATCGAGATCACCGAGCGGCATCCCATACGCGATTTTACCCTGTTTCACCGTACGCTCGAGCATTACCGGGCCCAGGGTTTTTCCATTGCCGTCGACGACGTGGGCAGCGGGTATTCCGGCCTGTGGTCCATTGCCGAACTCAGGCCGGACTTCATCAAAATCGACACGACCCTGATCCGTGGCATCGACAGCAATCCGGTGAAGCGCGCGTTGCTGGAAACCTTTGTCGCCTTCGCGGAAAAGATCGGGTCCAGGATCATTGCCGAGGGAATCGAGACCGAAACCGAGCTGACCACGCTGCTGTCCATCGGCGTACACTATGGGCAGGGGTATTATCTGGCCCGGCCGGTGTTCCCCAAGCTCGAGCAACTGCCCGCGCGCAACTGGGTACGGCATCGGCGCGGACAGGTGAGCATCGGCGGCAGCACGTGCTCCATCCCGATACGCGAACTGGTCCAGCTGGATGCCTGTGTGCCCCCTCTGGCCCTGGTCAGCGAGGTGAAAACCATGCGCGACAGGAACAACGAACCGTCGCAGGCCGTGGCCGTGGTGCAGGAAAAGCGCCCGGTGGGCCTGATCATGAGCCATCATCTGGACCGGGCGCTAAGCATGCAATACGGCATGTCCCTGTATTACCAGCGCGACGTGAGCAAGATCATGGACCCCGCTCCGGTCGTCGTAGAGGGCGGCACGCCCGTTGAGGAGGTTGCCCGTCTGGCCATGAGCCGGGAAAAGCGAAAAATATACGATAACATCGTCGTTACCGAGAATGGCGAATACTACGGCCTGGTGTCCGTGCAGAAGATGCTCGACACGCTGGCCACGGTACAGGTGCGCATGGCCAAAGGCGCCAATCCGCTGACCGGATTGCCTGGCAATGTGGCGATTGAACAGCGAATGGAAGAACTGCTTCAGCGAGAAGAGTTGTTCTCGCTCATTTACGCCGACCTCGACAATTTCAAGGTCTATAACGATGCCTACGGCTTCAAGAGCGGTGACGACGTGCTGCTGTTGCAGGCCCGAGTCCTGAGCCGGGCGGCCAGGCGCTACGGCGGGCCTGGCGCCTTTGTCGGTCACGTGGGCGGCGACGACTTCGTGCTCATCACCACGCCGGACCGGGCCGAGGCCGTCTGCAACTCCGTCACCCGCCTCTTCGGCCGTTGCATCCTCGCTGCATACGACGCGCGGGACCGCCAACGCGGGTATATCGATGGCAAGGATCGCGACGGCGCGCCGCGCCGTTTTCCTCTGGTCAGCATTTCCCTGGCCATTGTCGACTGCCTGGGGCCCTGTCAGTTGGCGGATATTGTCAGACGTGCCGCAGAGATGAAAAAGTTTGCCAAGAGCAAACCCGGCAATGTGTACGTGCGAGACCGCCGGATCAGACCCGACGCATCCGTCTCCACTCAGCCATTGGCATGTTCTGCATCGTAATTCCCATCATGAAACAAATCCACCGCTATAATTACAACGATGAATCCAGATCCATGAACTTGATTATAACATTACAAGCTATACCAAAATTTTGTAAAAAATTGGGTCAAAAAACCATTTTTATGCCAAGCATATATCATAAATTGTGAAGCAAACAAAAAAGTCGACTTAAGTATTTCTCTTTCAATGTCATTTTGCGCATGCTTCAAAATGCGAGCAGCATGATTGTACAAAGCGTCCTGCAACACCCACCAGGAAATAATTGAATTTGACAATAAATGAACATGAGACAATGGTATTTGCTTTTCATTTGTCAGCATGTGAAGGATTTCATTATGTGAGCTACTACAGACGATATACTGTGCCGTGGGATCAACTGCCCGATTTGAATCTATAAAACAACCTGCAGAAATGTCAAAATGGCGTTGTATAAACGCCCCGAAAGAACCTCGTCCTATATAAAAAATCTTACCATTTCGTCTGACTGGATCGAAAAACATATCAGCCAATGGAGATTCGAAGTTATCCAATTCTTCAATCAGCTGGTGATGACGGTAGATTTCACCGTGCTGCGCAATACTTTCAGCAAACATCCCTGCCTCGGGGAGTTTCCTGGATTTATTATGATGAGCTACCAAGAGCTTGTCGACCTGGACGGCATCGTAAAGATTACCGTTGGCCAACAGCGTGTCACAGAGCAGTTTTACTCCATAGTGGCCAAAGTCTACGTCATGGAAACCTACCAGCGCACCATCCGGTAAATTGTCAACCATGTTCATGTAGTCATTCAACGCACCGGAAAAAGAATGATCAGCATCTATGTACAAAAACTGTATTTGAATATCTGGAAAGCGCAACGCAAACTCTTTTGTGTTTCCATGAAAAAACTGCACATTGGTAAGCCCTTCAAAGACATGCGAGCATAGCGTGCGCACATCGATCGTGTGCAGCATACTGTGTGGCGCTGCCGCAGCCATCAACCTGGCCGACCCCCCAAACGCGGTTCCAACTTCTACAATAGTACTCCGTTCAGGCAAACTGGATGCCACCAAAGCAAGGAGCATCTTCTCTGAAACATCCATATTTAAAGGCGCGTTAACAACAGAATAATAATCAATCACAAAACCTACTCCTTATTTTTTGTACTAAATATAAATTTAACTCTTTGCTCAATATACTAACAAATTACCTTAGTTAATGTTTACAGCAATAAATTTCACACCAAAAAAACATAACAAAAATGGCGTGCGTTATGAAATATGCATTTCTTTTATAACGAATCATCTAGTTCCGTCAAGCGGCCATAATAACAATGACCATTGCCTCCTTTGTATTGTTCAAGGACAAGGTACGTTTCCCAAGCCCGGCCTGTGTGAATTATTGTTCAGCCTCTGTTTACGAATCCGAAGTGAAGTGGTCCCCAAAATTCAGACAGCCTGCTATGGTGGATTCCACACGCAAGGAGGAATCACCACGATGGCAAAGAGAAAGTCGTATTCAGCTGAGTTCAAGGCCAAGGTTGCGCTGGAGGCGCTCAAGGGCGAAGGGACCATGGCCCAGCTTGCGGCCAAGTATGGCGTGCATGCAAACATGATCGCGCAGTGGAAGGCCAAGGCCCAGGAAAGCATGGTCGAAGTCTTTTCCAATGGCGCGGCGCGCAAGGTCAAGAGCCACGAGGACGAAGTCAAGGAGCTGCATGCCAAGATCGGCCAGCTTACCGTAGAACGCGATTTTTTAGCAAAGGCCTTCGGACGGTGAGCCACGCCCGGAGGAAAGAGCTGATCGACCCCGGCCATCGGCTCGGAACCCAGGAACGAACGGCGGCATCTCCCCCCCCGACCACACCCCCTCCTCCTCATATCCTCCTGACGCCCCGCTGGGCCATTTTCGCACATCCTGGTCGTGAAGGATTCCTGGCGTTATCAAGAGCACGTGGTATGGTGTCATTGCCAATCCGAAACATCGTGATCATATTTGCCGGTGGAACAATAAGGTTGACAATCTCCCCCTGATTCTTCTTAGTATTGATTTCAAACACTCGAGAATGCGGCAGTACCTGACGCTTTGTCAGGAAACAACCCGGCTTGAACAGACCGGGAACAGGAATAAAGGCCTACTCCTTGAAAAAATATTCCGTTATAGTGAAATGCGTTGTTGACGAGTTTCATGCAACTTGCTAGGAACCCGTTTCAGTTACCTCACGTTGCATAGTATCGATGAGGCAAAGGCAACGCCGTCGCTGTCGTAGCGCCGGGAGGACTTTATTCTCAGTGTACGCCGACAGCTGTGTATTTCGTGTCTATTGCTGCAGCAGCGATCCCTGGACGGGTACCAATTGATGAGTCGGGGGGCCTCGAAATCTTTAATCACGCGAAAAGAGGAAAAAGGGATGGAAGATCACATCAAGGAAGCGCTCGAGATTGTCAAGGCGCAAGCGAGCGTTCGAACAATGACCGAGGAAGAAATCACCTCGATGGTACAAAAACTTTCCGATGGCATTCGCTGCATCAGCGAAGGCGGCAAGGTCGACACGCAGGAATCGTTCGGGGACCCGAAAACAGCCATCAAGGAAAAATCGATTACCTGCCTGGAGTGCGGCAAGTCCTTCAAGGTCATCACCAAAAAGCATCTGGGCACGCACGGCCTCGACCCGGACAGCTACCGCGAAAAATGGGGCATGAAGAAAAATACCCCGCTCGTCTGCAAGTCGCTGCAACGTGAGCGCCGGAAAAAAATGAAATCCATGAAGCTCTGGGAACGGCGCAAAAAACAGTAGGCCCGTATTTCCACGCGGAAGCGAAGCTCACGCAAGGCTTCGCTTCCGCACTCCGTCTGCAATCATCGACATCGGCCCACGATTCGGCACAACAGCCCCTGCCCTGTCCCGAAAGGCACGGCGGAACGGTGCTACGCCCTACCCCCGCACCAGCGCTCGCAAGCGCTCGAAGGCCTCAGGCAATGCGTCCGGGTTCGAGCCGCCGGCCTGCGCCATGTCCGGTCGGCCGCCGCCGCTGCCGCCGATCAGCGCGGCCACGTCCTTGATCAACTGCGGCGCGGTGAAGCGGGCGTGTAAATCCTTGCTCACAGACACAATCAGCGGAACCTTCCCGTCGCATACGCTCGCCAAGCAGGCAATCCCGGACGGCAGCTTGGAACGCACGTCGTCCATCAGCTCGCGCAGGGCCTTGATGTTCGGGGCGTCTACCCGGGCCACGAGCACGGGCACTCCGGCGATGGTCTCGACATGATCCATGATGCTGCCCCCGGTTGCGGACGCTGCCTTGGCCGAGAGGCGTTCCATGTCCTTGGTCAGCTTGCGCAATTCGGCCTGCATGGCCTTGACCCGGGCGACCAGTTCGCCGGGCTTCTGCCCCTGGCCCTTGAAGGCCTGCGCGATTTCCACCAGCTCGGCGCGCCCCTGCTGCGCCTGACGCAGGGCGTTCCAGCCCGTTGCGGCCTCGATGCGCCGGACGCCGGCCGCCACGCCGCTTTCTGCCAGAATGAAAAACGAACCGATCTGTCCCGTGGCCCGCAGATGCGTTCCGCCGCATAGTTCGACGGAGACCCCGGGCACCTCGACCACGCGCACCGTATCCCCGTACTTCTCGCCGAACAGGGCCATGGCGCCCTTGGCAACGGCCTGCTCGTGACGCATCGAGGCGATCTGCAATCCGATGTCCGCGAGCACGGCTTCGTTGACCAGTTGCTCGACCCGGCTGATTTCTTCCTCCGTCATGGCGGCGATATGCGTAAAATCGAAGCGCAGCCGATCCGGTCCCACCAGCGAGCCCGCCTGTTTGACATGCTCGCCGAGCACGCTCCGCAGCGCCGCGTGGAGCAGATGCGTCGCCGTATGATTGCGCTCGGTCGCCAGTCGGTTCTCTTCGTCGACGACCAGACCGGCCTCCTGCTCCGCGCACACCTCACCCTCGGCCACGGACAGGCGATGGACGGTCAGCTCCGGCGCCGGCTTAAGCGCATCTTGGATCGCCGCCTGTCCGGTCGGCGTTGTCACCGTACCCATATCGCCGGTCTGACCGCCGGATTCGCCGTAAAACGGCGTGACCGAGGCAACCAGATAACCCGTTTCGCCCGCGCGGAGACGCTCCACGCGCTGGCCCTCGGCATCGAGCAGGGCAATGACACGGCTCTGGGCGTTGCGCTGGGAATAGCCCACGAATTCGCTGCGCAGCCCCTCCTCGAGCAGTACACCGAAGCGGGCGGCCAGGCCGGCCTCGCCCGAACCCTTCCAGGCCGCGCGCGCGCGTTCCTTCTGTTCCAGCATCCGGGCGGTGTAGCCCTGCTCGTCGACCTGGAGCCCGTGCTTCCAGGCCACGTCGTTGACGATGTCCAGGGGAAAACCGTACGTATCGTAGAGCTTGAAGGCGAAATCGCCGGAAACCAGGGTCTTGCCCGAGGCGCGCAGCGCGTCGATTTCGTCCTGAAGCATGAGCAGACCCTTGTCCAGGGTCTGACTGAAGCGCTCTTCCTCCTCGCGGACCACGCGCTGCATGAAATCCTTGACCCGCTCCAGTTCCGGAAAAGCGGCGCCCATCCGGTCCACCACCTCGGCCGCGGTCTCGAAAAGAAAGGGGTCGGTAAGTCCGATCAGCCGGCCGAAGCGGAAAGCCCGGCGGATGAGCCGACGCAGCACGTAGCCGCGGCCCTCGTTGGAGGGTAAAATGCCGTCAGCCACCAGAAAGGCGATAGCGCGGCTATGGTCGGCGATGACGCGCAACGAGACGTCCGCGTCGTCGTTCTGCCGGTAGGCGATGCCGGCCTTGGCCGCCGTATGATTCAGCAGTTCGCGAAACAGATCGATGTCGTAATTGGAGACGACGCCCTGACACACGGCCGCGATACGCTCGAGCCCCATGCCGGTGTCGATACTGGGCCTGGGCAAGGGTATGCGCCGGCCGGGCTCGATCTGGTCGTATTGCATGAACACGAGATTCCATATCTCCAGAAACCGGTCGCAGTCGCATTTGCCGATCCCGCAATCCGGTCCGCAGGCCACGGCCTCGCCCATGTCGTAGAGTATCTCCGAGCAGGGGCCGCAGGGGCCAGTATCGCCCATGGACCAGAAATTGTCCTTGTCGCCCAGGCGGTAGATACGCTCCTCGGGAAGTCCGGTGATCGTACGCCAGAGGCCATAGGCCTCGTCATCGTCCAGATAGACCGTAGCGTAGAGACGCTCCTGGGGCAGAGCCAGCTCGCGGGTGAGAAAATTCCAGGCCAGACGGATGGCGTCTTCCTTGAAATAATCGCCAAAGGAAAAATTCCCGAGCATCTCGAAGAAGGTGTGATGCCTGGCCGTACGGCCGACATTCTCCAGATCGTTGTGCTTTCCGCCCACGCGCAGGCACTTCTGCGAGCTGACTGCCCGGCTGTAAGGTCGCTGCTCCTGGCCGAGAAAGGTTTTCTTGAACTGAACCATGCCGGCGTTAGTGAACAGCAGCGAGGGATCGTCGCGGGGTACCAGCGATGACGAGGTTACGATTTCGTGACCGTTGTTGCGGAAATACTCGATAAAGCGTTGCCTGATTTCGTGTGCGCTGATCACCTCGGACTCCTGCGTAAGTGGGGTAGTACGACGCCGCGACGTCGATTGTCGTTTCATCATAAACAGGCCACGACGCGGACGCCGCGGCAGCCGGAGGGACAGCTCCGGCCCTAGCCTCCGGTGCGCGACCGTGGAACCGGTCTATTCGTCGGGTTCCATCATCTCGTCGTCCTGGCTGGCGCCGACGTGTACGGGCGCCGCGCCCAGGTGCTCGAGCAAACGGGCCTCGATGCTCTGGGCTATGGCCGGATTCTCCTGGAGAAAGGCCCGGACGTTTTCCTTGCCCTGCCCCAACCGCTCCGAGCCGAAGGCGTACCATGAGCCGCTTTTCTCGAGCACGCCGGCCTCCACGCCCATATCCAGCAACTCGCTCTCCCGGGAAATGCCCGTGCCGTAGAGCACGTCGACCAGGGCCTCGCGGAACGGCGGCGCGACCTTGTTCTTGACCACCTTGATCCGGACGCGCGAACCGTAGACCTCGTCCTTGTCCTTCAGGGTCTGGATCTTGCGTATATCCATACGCACCGAGCTGTAGAACTTGAGGGCATTGCCGCCGCTCGTCGTCTCGGGGTTGCCGTAGCCGGTCATGCCTATCTTCATGCGGATCTGATTGATGAAGATCATGGAGGTCTGAGACTTGTGGATGGTGCCGGTCAACTTGCGCATGGCGTGGGACATGAGCCGGGCCTGACTGCCAACCTGAGTTTCACCCATGTTGCCCTCGAGCTCGCTCTGGGGAATGAGCGCGGCCACGGAGTCGATGACGACGATATCCACGGCGCCCGAGCGCACGAGCATGTCCGCGATGTCGAGGGCCTGCTCGCCGTAATCGGGCTGCGAGATGAGGAGTTCTTCGGTACGCACGCCCAGGCGGCGGGCGTAATTGACGTCCAGGGCATGCTCCGCGTCGATGAATGCCGCGACGCCGCCCAGTTTCTGGGCCTCGGCGATGATGTGCAGGGTGAGCGTGGTCTTGCCCGAGGACTCGGGACCGAAGATTTCCGTCACCCGACCGCGCGGAATGCCGCCGATGCCCAGAGCGAGGTCCAGGCCGATCGATCCGGTGGGGATAAACGGTACGTGAACGTGCGCATCGTCGGAAAGGCGCATGACCGAGCCTTGCCCGTATTTGCGTTCAATGGTGGTCAGGGCGGTCAGGAGCGCTTCCTGGCGCATCTCTCTCGGATCGTTGGCGACTTTTTTAGCCATCTTCCTCTCCAGGGTCGGAAAATTACAGAACGGGGCACTCATATCAGAAGCCAGGGCCGCGGGCAAATACCCTTAAGGGCGGAAAAAATGCTGAAACGCAAAGAAATCTCTGCTATGACGCTCGGAAGCAGGCCTCACCGGCCAATGTCACCGATTGTCTTTGCCCCTGTCACAGAGCCGTAACAAACGAAACCTACTGTCCTGGAAACGAACTCAGGAACAATTTCGACAACGTCAACATGGAGGACACACCATCATGCGTAACAGACTGATCGCGCTCATCGCCCTTATCGCCCTGGTTCTGACGACCAACGCCTGGGCGGCAAACCTCACTGTCAACGGCTCGACCACCATCCTGCCCATCATGCAAAAGGCCGTCGAGGCCTTCATGAAGGCCAACCCCGACATCAACGTCACGGTTCAGGGCACGGGCTCCTCGAATGGCATCAAGGCCCTGCTCGACGGCGCCGCCGACATCGCCATGGCCTCGCGTAAGATGAAGGACAAAGAAAAACAGGCCGGCGCCGATAAGGGCGTCAACGCCGTGGAATACAGAATCGCTCTGGACGCCCTGCTGCCCATCGTCAACCCTGCCAACCCGGTCAGCGATTTGACCCTGGAGCAGCTTCAGGGCATTTACGCCGGACAGATCACTAACTGGAAGGAAGTCGGCGGCAATGACGAAGAGATCGTGGTCATCTCCCGCGACTCGTCGTCCGGCACCTACGGCACCTGGAAAGACATGGTCATGGAACATGGCGACAAAAAAGAAAGGGTGACGCCCAAGGCACTGCTGCTCGCCTCCAGCGGCCTGGTGATGACCGAAGTGAGCAAGAACAAGAAGGCCATTGCCTACGACGGCATCGGCTACGTGGACAAGACCGTCAAGGCGCTCAAGGTGAAGGGCGTGGCGGGGAACATGGAAACCGTATACAGCAACGCCTTTCCGCTGGGCCGCGAGCTGCAGCTGTACACCAACGGCGATGCCAAAGGCGACGCCAAAAAGCTGATCGACTTCCTGCTTTCGGCCGAAGGCCAGCAGCTGGTCAAGGAGTCCGGGTTCATTCCCTTGAAGAAATAACCGGAAATGGCGCATTCGCCAGCCTTCCGCTTTGCCCGCCGCCCGCGTGCCCGGGATTTGCCCCGGGCCGCGGGCGTAAAACCGCACCCGGCATAACGACAACCGGCCCCGCAACGAGGCCACAGGCCAGCCATGGAACGCCGACAAAAAGACCGAATGATCCACTCCGGCTTTTTTCTGATAGCCGCCTCGTGCATCATCGTCCTGTTCCTGATCATGTTTTTCCTCTTTATCGAAGGCCTGCCGCTGTTCAAGTTCGTGAAGGTCACGGACTTTCTGTTCGGCAAGCTCTGGTACCCCACGGAAGACCCGCCGGACTTCGGCATCCTGCCCATGATCGTCGGCTCAGTGTCCGTCACGGCGCTGTCCTCGCTCTTGGCAATCCCCCTGGGCATCATGACCGCCATCTATCTGGCCGAAATCGCCAGTCCGCGCGCACGCGACATTCTCAAGCCGCTCGTGGAGATGCTCGCCGCCCTGCCGTCCGTGGTCATCGGCTTTTTCGGCATGGTCGTGGTCGCGCCGTTTTTGCAGGAGACCTTCGACCTGGCGACCGGGCTGAACATGTTCAATGCCTCGATCATGCTCGCCTTCATGGCCGTGCCCACGATCACCAGCCTGTCCGAGGACGCTATATTCAGCGTCTCCAACGAACTGCGCGAGGCCTCGCTGGCATTGGGAGCGACGCACTGGCAGACCATCCGGCGCGTAGTGCTGCCAGCAGCGCTCTCGGGCATCAGCACGGCGGTCATCCTGGGCATGTCGCGCTCGATCGGCGAAACCATGGTCGTGCTCATGGTGGCCGGTGGAGCGGCCATGATCCCGACCTCGATATTCGACCCGATCAGGCCCATGCCGGCCAGCATCGCCGCAGAGATGGCCGAGGCGCCGTTCCGCGGCGACCATTACTACGCGTTGTTCGCCACGGGCCTGGTGCTCTTCTTCTTCACGCTGGCCTTCAACGCGCTGGCCGCCTATGTGGCCGAAAAAAAGAAACAGGTGGGCACGGCCACGCTGTAGCCTGTGTTCCGATCGAACACGATGCTCCCGGCCGTACCAGCCCCGGAGGCGTTTTGCGCCCCCGGAGCGTCGAACGGGTGAGTCCAGCCCCGCAATCCGCTCAACACGCGGATGCAAAGGAGAAACATGCACCAGCCGAACGAAGTCACGCTGCAAGCCATGGAGGCCTTTCAGGACCAGGGCTGCGTACGGCGTAAACGTCCGATCCAACGCTTCTGGTTCGCCCTGTTCCGTTGCGCGGCCGGAGTCAATGGCGTGGCCCTGGCCATTATCTGCGGCTACATCCTGGTCCTGGGCCTGCCGGCCATAAGCTGGGAATTCGTCAGCGCCGAACCACGGGACTCCATGACCGCCGGCGGCATTTTCCCCTGCATCCTGGGCACGGTGCTGCTGTCCTACGGCTCGTTGCTCCTGGCCCTGCCCTGGGGCGTGGGCACGGCCATCTATCTCCAGGAATACGCCCGGCCGGGAAAAATCGTCCATGCCATACGCCTGGCCATCAACAACCTGGCCGGCGTGCCCTCCGTCGTCTTCGGCCTGTTCGGCCTGGCCTTTTTCGTCACCCTCATGGACATGGGCGTCAGCCTGCTGGCCGGCATGTGTACCCTGGCCGCGCTCATTCTGCCGCTCATCATCGGCGCCTCGGAAGAGGCCCTGCGCGCCGTACCCCAGACCTACCGCGAGGCCTCGCTGGCCCTGGGCGCCACGAAATGGCAAACCATATCCCAGGTGGTGCTGCCGGCCGCCCTGCCCGGCGTCCTCACCGGCGCCATCCTCGGCGTGAGCAAGGCCGCGGGCGAAACCGCGGCGATCATGTTCACCGCCGCCGTGTTCTTCAACCGCGAACTCCCCACCTCGCTGCTCGACGAGGTCATGGCCCTGCCCTATCACATCTACGTGTTGGCCACGGCGGGCACGGACATCGAAAAAACCCGCCCCCTGCAGTACGGCTCGGCGCTGGTACTCATCGTGCTCGTCCTGGGCATGAATTTCCTGGCCATCTACCTGCGGGCAAGAATCCGGAATAGGATGCGTTAAATTTGACGAGTCAACCACTCCGTCCACGCGCATCCGATGCCTGCCTCAGTTGTAAAGCCCCGTACCGACGCATGCATCATCTGTTGTCCTCACCGTACGCGGCCGTTCACCCGCAACAGGATCATATCAGGTGAAAAAAAACTACATTCTCGACACCAATGTCCTGATCGAAAATCCCTTGAGCATCGTCAACCTCCGCAACGGCGACGACAATACCATCTACATTCCCTTCCATGTGCTCGTCGAGCTGAATAAGCTCAAAAACAATCCCAGATTGCACCACATCGTCGCCCAGGTCGTGGACGTCCTGCTCGGCAACAAGGACTCCATCCGTTTCATCCGCAACGACGCCAGCACGTCCCCCTTTTCCGAGGCCATCGTCGACAACTTCATCCTCAAAGAAATTCTCGCCTCCCACGACATCGAAGACCCGATCCTGGTCACCAACGACCGGCTCCTGCAGCTGCAGGCCTCGCTTGCCGGCATTCAGAACGAGGAATTCAAGGACTCTCGACCGTTCGAATCCGAGTCCCAGCTCTTTACCGGTTTTGTGGAACCGCCCGGACAGCCCGTTCCCAACAGCTTCTCCTGGGTCGAGGGCAAACCGGTGTTCCATGGCCCGGACGGCGATGAGATCATCTCTTACGCCATGAGCGTCTGGAACGTAAAACCGCGCACCGTCTACCAGAATCTGGCCCTGCTCCTGCTGCAGCGCCCGCACATCGACCTGATCTCCATCCAGAGCGAGGCTGGTTTCGGGAAAACCTTCCTGGCCCTGGCGGCCGCACTGTATCTGGTGCTGGAAAAACGCAGCTTCGAAAAAATCTACGTGGTCAAGCCAACCATAGAGCTCGGCACCAAACTCGGCTACCTGCCCGGCGACGTCCGAGAAAAAATGGAACCATACGTCAAATACATCCACGAACTGCTGCTCAAACTCAACGCCTTGCGTCCCGCCAACCGCCTGTTCCTCAACCCGACCGAGGAGATACCCCGCTACAACCCCAAAAAATTCGAAATCCTGCCCCTGGCCTATATCCGGGGAATGAATATCGAAAACGCCTTCGTCATCATCGACGAAACCCAGAACCTCTCCCGCAACGAAGTCCGGGCATTGCTCACGCGCATGGGCGAAAACGTCAAGTGCGTCTGCCTGGGCGACACGCGCCAGGTCGATAATCCCTATCTCAGCGAATCGAACAACGGTCTGAACTGGATCGTCCGCAAACTCAAAGGCTACACCAACTTCGCCCACATCGTACTCAAAGGAGACAAATCCCGCGGCCCGATCACCGATTTGGTGCTCAAGTCGCAGCTGTAACACCCGCAACCGTTCCTGCCACAGCCTGAAACACCCGCACCACGAGATCACTCGCCGCAGGCGACATGCTCCCCGTGTTTTTTTCAAATTCGTACACCCATTCTTTTGACATGTATCAAAATTGTTAAATTTTTTTCCTCCTCCTCGCCTCGCATCCGGTCGCAGGATGTGTGGCTACGCGGCCTGCCGCTCCGACTCATGCTGGCCCGGGAATTGCTCTGCGAGCAAAGGAGATTGTGCGGGGCGATCAGCACAGGCGGGGGAACCTGCTGTACGCGCCGTGTGCGTCCCTGCTCTCCACAATGAATGTTGACAATTTTGTCGCCTATGACAACACGACGCTGCCAGGACACAGAGGCTGCGTTGCTATAACGCCACGAAGTGACTAATCATGAACCTTGACGCCCTTGAATTGGAAGCGCTCGTGCGCGAGCGGAGAATCAGGACGGTGTTTCAGCCCATGGTCTCGGTCAAGCGCAAGGCGGTGTTCGCCGTAGAGGCCTTGAGTCGCGGGCTGTCACGCGACGGAAAGGGCCTCGTTGCACCGGGAGTGTTATTTGCCGCGGCCGGAGCTGCCGGGCGTCGCCTTGAGCTGGACCGACTCTGCCGCGAGTGTGCCCTGGCGAGCTTTCAGCCCCTGCACGAGCGGGAAAAAAGTCTGATTCTGAGCATCAATCTCGATGTCTCCACGCTCAATCCCGAGTCCGCGTGCTCGAGAGTCCTGCTCGGGCAGGTGCAGCAGTACGGCATCGACCCGAACAACGTATTGATCGAGATCATCGAATCCGAGGTCGAGGACACGCAGTCCCTGCTCGACTTCATCGAGTTCTATCGCGCGCAGGGTTTTCTCATCGCCATCGACGACATCGGCGCCGGGCATTCGAACCTGGATCGCGTGGCCTTCATCAAGCCCGACGTCATCAAGGTGGATCGCTCGCTCATCAGCGACATAGACAAGGGATTCCGCAAACTCGAAATCACCAGATCGCTGGCCAGTCTGGGGCGAAAGGTCGGGGCACTGGTCGTGGCCGAGGGTGTGGAGCGCGTAGAGGAGGCCATGCAACTGCTGGAGCTTGGCGTGGACGTCTTTCAGGGATTCTATTTCGCCCGGCCTGCTCCGGCCGGCGAAGCCTGCCGGAAAGCGCCGCAGACGGTGAACGCTCTGGCCGAGTCGTTCAAGCGCCACCGGTTGGCCTCTATTTCAGAACGCCGGCGCCGTCACGAACGCTACGAGGTGATACTCCGCGAGTTGCTCAGGTCGCTGGAAAACACGGAGCATCCGGCAAGCCCGGAGTCCGCGCTCATAGGCTTTCTCACCGCCTATCCCAACGTGGAGTGCCTGTACGTGCTCGACGAGGCCGGGTTGCAGTGCAGCGACACCATCTGCAACCCGTTTCGCATCGCCGAGCACAAACGCTTTCTCTACCAGCCCGCACAGCGCGGCACCGACCACTCGCTCAAGGATTATTTCCTGCCCTTGCAGGCGGGACTACAGCGCTTTACCACCGACGAATACATCTCCCTGGCCTCGGGCAATCTCTGCACCACCATCTCGGCGCGGTACCTGGCCAAAGACAAGGTGGCGCGTATCGCCTGCATGGACATCAGCACCGGACAGGCCGATGCGGTGGGCCTTGCGTAACGACCGCATCCGCGGGCTATGGCCGGCAAAACAAGACGCCCGCGCCGCCACCGCCAGGCATTGTGCAGAAGCCTCGCAACGACGCGCCCTCGCGGTCGGTCAGCCGACAGGGGGCGCCCTGGCGCAACCCGCGACAGGCGTCGACCGCCTCCGGCGGCGGCGAGTGCGGCCGCTCGCGCGGCTGGCAGGCCAGGGGCGCGCGACCGTCGGGGGGCTGGTTGCAGATGCCGGGCACGATTTCGCCGCTGCGTCGGTGCGCCCGGCAGGCATCGTTCAGGCGCTTGCCCTGGCAGGCGGCAACGGCCTCGGCTGGCGGATGTCTTCCGGCAGGGCCTGCGTCGTCGCCAGGGGGGCGACCGGGCGGAAAAGCCTCGTCGCGCGGCGATAATGGTTCATCCCGGTCGCGCCCGTCCGGGCGTGGTGGCGGGACCGGCCCGGGGGATTCCGGAGACGCCTCCCGGGACGGGAGCTCTCGCTCCACCTCCGGCGCCAGCGCAGACGCCGTTGATGCCGCTTCCGGCCTCGTGGCCGCAGATTCCGGCTCCGTTATCTGCGTCGTGGTCGAGGCGTGGGGTGATTGCGTCTGAGCTGCGGGGGGCGGCGTCGCGGCCGGGAACGCCGCGGACTGCGGAGCGCTCTGCGACGACATCCAATTCGTACGCGACAATCCGACGAAAAGGAGCAGCCCAAGCAGGGCGACCGCGGCGACCAGGGGCCACAACAGGGGCTTTCGCGTCGGGCGGAATGCTCCGTCAGCGTCGCGGACGTCCAGTCTCGACGGGTTCCCGTCGGTGGAACGGGCGGCGAAGGCGCGCAGCGCCGCGGCCATATCCGCGGCCGTTGCGTAGCGTGCGTCCTGGTCATGCGCCGCGGCCTTGAGGATGATCGATTCCAGTTCCTCGGGAACCCAGGGTGCCACCGTGCGCGGACGGCGCAGGGTGCCGTCGAAAATGCTCCGCACAATCTCAGCCGTACGCCCCCGGAAGGCCGGGCACAGGGTCGCGAACTCGTAGAGCGAGAGCCCCAGGCTGTAGATATCGCTGCGCGGCCCGGCCTGGCCGTCGAACTGCTCCGGAGCCATGTAGCGCAGCGTGCCGGTCAATCCGGTAGTCTGAACCGCGGACCCGGCGGAAAGAAATCTGGCCAGTCCGAAGTCCGTGATCATGGCGATGGAGCGCGCGTCGAGCAGAAGATTGGCCGGCTTGATGTCGCGGTGGACTGCGCCCTGGGCGTGCGCGAAGGCCAGAGCGTCGGCAATCTGGGCCGTGAGCGTCGCAATATTCACGTAGAAGCCAGGACCAGGCCGCGGCGGCAAGACTTCCGGCTCGAGTTCTCCACCGGGCGACGCGTGGCGCAAACGTCCGACCAGGGCCGCCAGATCCGGCGTCTCGCCCGTGCGCAGATTCCGGGCCAGCCAGGCGATCAACCGGTCCCAGCTCACGGCCTGCGCGTATTGCATGGCATAATACTGCAAGCCCTGCTCTTCGCCGACGCTGAAGACCGGGACAATATTCGGGTGCTGCAAGCTCGCCGCCACGCGCGCCTCGCGCTGGAAGCGCCGCCGCAGCTCGTCATTCCCAGCAAGGCCGTGCGCCGGCAGGGCTGGCAGCACCTTCAAGGCCACGCGACGCCCCAGGGACAGCTGTTCGGCCTCGTACACGACGCCCATGCCTCCGCGACCGATTTCCCGAATGATCCGGAACTCCCCCAGGCGCTCGGGTCGCCGCGGGATACTGCCGGACATACTCCTCGATGGCCGGGTTCTCGCCCCGCCGCAGCCGCTCGGCGTACTCTGTGGCCAGGCGTTCGACCGGCTCGCGCATCAGGTCCGTATCCGGCATCGCTATCCCCCGTCGCTTATCCCAGCGAGTACGCTTCCAGAAGCGGTTTGAGCCGGCGCAGGGCTCTGACATAGCGGATGCTGGCCGCCTTTTGCCCGATGTGCAGCACAGCGGCCACCTCGCTGTTGCTCAATTCCTCGAAATGCCGCAGGGCCAGCACCTCCTGGTCCAGTGGTTCCATGGTCTCGATGGCCCGATGCACCAGGCCCCGCAGCTCCCCCCGGACAACGGCGCCGCTCGGTGAACTGGCGACACCGAACAGCGCGTCGGCGATGGAATTCGCCGTGCGCGAGGCGTGGAGCGGCTGCGCGGCGCGCTCGCAACGAATATCCCGGCGGGCTGCGCCCAGATGCCGACGATGCGTATCGGTCAGAGTCTGGCAGAGCACCATCCGCAACCAGAGAAATACCGGGCCCTCGAATTCGCGGGCAAAATACTCCAGACGCTGCGATGCAGCCAGATAGGCCTCCTGGAGCACATCCTCAGCGGCGATCCGGCGACTCAGCCGCCTGTCGATACGAAAATGCACGATACGCAGCAGTCGCTCCCGATGGGACTCGAAGCACAACGCCAGGGCCTGGCGATCGCCCGCGCGGCAGCGTCGCTCCAGCTCGGCGGCCAGGTCGCCCGCGCCGGCCGCCAGGTCGTCCGCCCCGGGCGCCCCGGGCGTCGGACCGGACGGCGTCATCGCTTCCGCCCGCGTGAGGTGGTGAACCAGTCCATACGCGGCACCCTATGTCGTCAAGGGCGTCTCGGGCAAGAGTGGAAGGGGCCGACAAAAAAATATTCCGCGCCCGTAGAAAATGCTCCGCGCCTGCGTTCCTGTTCTCAGAGGCTGATTCCTGGCGACGCACTCGAAACCAAAGGAGGCTGTCATGTATTACCTGTGTATTCTCTGCCTGCTGATCGCGAGCACGGCCCATTGCGCGGAAACCACCCTGTCCTACGCCGTCGTCGACACCGGACAGGGCGCCTGCTTCGATGACCAGGGCCGGATCGAGCCGCCGCATCCGGGGGAACCGTTTTTCGGGCAGGACGCGCAAGTCCAGCGGGCGGCCCCGCGCTACGTCCCGAGCGAGGACCGCAAGACCGTCTACGACCGGGTCACCGGCCTGACCTGGCAGCGCAGTCCGGATACCGACGGCGACGCCGTGCTCACCAGTCGGGACAAGCTCACCTGGCGACAAGCCAGGACCCTGCCCTCGCGACTGAACGCCGCCAGGTACGGCGGGTATGACGACTGGCGCCTGCCCACGATCAAGCAGCTCTACTCGCTGATCCTGTTCTCAGGCCGCGATCCGGATCCCCGGGCCACGACCGGGCAGCGCCCGTTCATCGACACCCGCCACTTCGCCTTCGCCTACGGCGATCCCAGCCAGGGCGAGCGGCTCATCGACGCGCAGTATGCCTCGAGCACGCGCTACGTCGGCGAATCCGGACAAGGCGGCAAGCTCTTTGGCGTCAACTTCGCCGACGGCCGCATCAAGGGTTACGACCTGCTCATGCCCGGCCGCAGCGTCGCCAAGACCTTCTTCGTCCAACTGGTGCGCGGCAATCCGGAGTACGGAATCAACGACTTCCAGGACAACGAGGACGGCACGATTCTCGACCGCGCCACCGGTCTGACCTGGAGCAAGGACGACAGCGGCCGGCTCATGAACTGGAAGTCCGCCCTGGCCTGGGTGCAGGAGCAGAATGCGCAGCGCTACCGCGGATACGACGACTGGCGCCTGCCCGACGCGAAGGAGCTACAAAGCATCGTGGACTACGGCCGCGCCCCGGATGCGACGCGCTCGCCCGCCATCGATCCGCTCTTCCGCTGCACGCCGCTCCGCAATGAGCTCGGGCAGCAGGACTACCCCTATTATTGGACCAGCACCACGCACATCGCCCAGGCGCCGGCCAACAACAGCGGACGCATCGCCAACGGCCGCAATGCCGTATACATCGCCTTCGGTCGCGCGGCCGGGTGGATGCAGGGACCGGACGGACGCCGCTACGTCGACATCCACGGCGCCGGCTCCCAACGCAGCGACCCCAAGGCCGGTGATCCCGAAAACTTCCGCCAAGGCCGCGGCCCCCAGGGCGACATAGTCCGCATCCACAACGCGGTCCGCCTCGTGCGCCGTGATCTGTAAGCGGCCTTGCGGCAAACGTTGAAAGGCCGGCTTGTGCCGGCCTTTGCTAATTGGTGAAAAAAATAAATCAGAGACAATGAGATATTCAAGGCATGCCAATTCCGATGTGTCGAACGACACTTTACAATAATTTATAAGTAGTTTTATAAAGTTGATTCTTTGAGTAATAATTATAGGACAGTGCCGGAGAAAGAGACCCTCAGGCCCCTTCTCCGGCGTACGATCTGCCTATACCGCAGCCCCGTCGACCCTGATCAGGCAATGCCAAGTCGTTTTTCCAGATCCGCTACGATCAGCGTAGTTTTCAGCACGGTGTCGGGGTTGAGCGACATGGACTGGATGCCGCATTCGACCACGAACTCCGCGAATTCCGGATAATCGCTGGGCGCCTGGCCGCAGATGCCGATGTACTTGCCCTTGCGTACGGCCACGTCGATCACCTGCTTGACCATGCGCTTCACAGCCGGATTGCGCTCGTCGTAGACGTGGGCCACGAGTGCGGAGTCGCGGTCGACGCCGAGGATAAGCTGGGTCAGGTCGTTGGTGCCGATGGAAAATCCATCGAATACGTCCAGGAACTCATCGGCCAGGATGACGTTCGAGGGGATTTCACACATGCCGATGACCTTCAGGCCGTTTTCCCCCTGTTTGAGCCCGAACTCTGCCATGGTAGCGATGACGCGTCTGGCCTCTTCCACGGTCCGCGGGAAGGGAATCATGACGTCAAGATTGGTCAGTCCCATGTCCTCGCGTATCTTGAGAATGGCGCGGCATTCCAGGCCGAAGGCCTCCTTGTAGTCCTTGGAATAGTAGCGCGAGGCGCCGCGCCAGCCGATCATGGGATTCTCTTCGCTGGGTTCGTAGAATTTTCCGCCGATAAGGTTCGCGTACTCGTTGGACTTGAAATCCGAAAGCCGGACGATGACCTGTTTGGGATAAAAGGCGGCGGCGAGCATTCCGACGCCTTCGGCGAGCTTGTCGACAAAAAACTCACCCTTGTCCGGATACCCGATGGTCATGTCGGCGATGGCCCGCTTGAGAATCTCGTCGGGCAGTTCGTCGAAATTGATGAGCGCGAGCGGGTGAATCTTGATGTAGGAGTTAATGATGAACTCCTCGCGCGCCAGTCCGACCCCCTCGTTGGGGATGAGGCTTTTTTCGAACGCCTGCTCCGGGCTGGCCAGGTTCATCATGATCTTGGTCCTGGGCTTGGGCAGGGAATGCAGATCGGTCTCCACGATTTCGAATTCGAGCAGCCCGCGATACACGGTTCCTACGCTGCCCTCCGAGCAGTCCACGGTGACGCGCTCGCCGGAGGCCAGGCGGGTGGTGGCGTTGCCGGCGCCGACGATGCACGGGATGCCGAGCTCGCGGCTGACAATGGCGGCGTGACAGGTGCGACCGCCGCGGTTGGTGACGATGGCGCCGGCGATTTTCATGATCGGTTCCCAGTCCGGGTCGGTCATGTCGGTGACGAGCACCTCGCCCTTGTTGAAATCGTGAATCATCTGGGCCGACTTGATGACGTGCACCTTGCCCTGCCCGATGCGCTCGCCCACGGACTGCCCCTGAACGAGTACGTCGCCTTTCTGCTTAAGGAGATATTTCTTGAGCGTGGTGAGGTCCTTGAGCGAATGGACGGTCTCCGGCCGGGCCTGCACGATGAAAAGTTCTCCAGTTTTGCCGTCTTTGGCCCATTCGATGTCCATGGGCGTGAACGAGCCATGGTGCTGCGAGTAGTGGTCCTCGATGATGCAGGCCATTTTTGCCAGTTCGATGACCTCGTCGTCGTCCAGAACCAGCCGGCGACGGTCCTCCTCGGGCACGGCCACGTTCTTCGTGGGCTGTTTGGCGTCCGTGGTGTAGACCATCTTGATGGCCTTTGCGCCCGTGCGTTTCATGATGATGGGCCGGAACCCCTTTTTCAGCGTCGGCTTGAATACGTACCATTCGTCGGGATTGACAGCGCCCTGCACCACGTTTTCGCCCAACCCGTAGGCCCCGGTCAGAAAGACCGCGTCCTTGAATCCGGTCTCGGTATCGATGCTGAACATGACGCCGCTGGAGGCCAGGTCGCTGCGGACCATCTTCTGCACGCCAATGGAGAGCGCGATGGAAAAATGATCAAAGCCCTTGTCCTGGCGATAGGAGATGGCCCGGTTGGTGAACAGGGAGGCGAAACAGCGCTGACAGGAATCCAGCAGTTCCTCGATGCCGCGGATGTTCAGATAGGTCTCCTGCTGACCGGCAAAACTGGCGTCGGGCAGGTCTTCCGCCGTGGCGGAAGAGCGGACGGCCACGTCGACGTTCGTGCCGTATTGTTCTTCCAGTTTGCGGTAGGCCTGAATGATGGCGCTCTGGAGTTCGGTCGGGAATTCAAGCCCGCGGATGAGTGAACGGATGCGGCTGCCGCGCTCCATGAGATTGTCCATGTCGTGCGTATCCAGGCCGTCGAGAATGCCCTTGATCTTGTCCGTGGACTGGGTGGTGTCCATGAGATGGCGATAGGCCGTGGCCGTGATGGCGAAACCGTTGGGGATGGTGATGCCCTTGGGCGTGAGGTTGCGATACATTTCGCCCAGGCTGGCATTCTTCCCGCCGACCAGGGGTACGTCCTCGATACCGAGTTCGTTGAACCACAAGATAAATGCGCTGGATTTTTCCACGGCTACCCTCCTTGTTCAATCGTCGGATGACGCCCACGTGATCTGAAGCGGGCCTTTGCATGCACTATGGCACAAGAATCGATCGCAAGCAACCGGATTCGAAAGGAATGGGACGCCGTCAGGATGATTTCCGGCCCTGCGCCACGGACGCTCAGCGAAGGGCGACCAGGGCTCGCAGGACACCGGCGAGAAACAGCAGGACCGCGGCCTCGTGCCGCCAGGAAATGTTCAGCTGGAGCATGAAAAAGGCCGTCAGGATCAGGATCACGCCCACGGTCAGTCCCTTGAGCATGATTCGTTGCCGGTCGGCCAGGTACTCCAGGGACTCCTGCGCCACGCGTACCTCAAGATTGGACTCACTCAGATCGGCAATAACGGTCTTGATCCGGCGTACGGTGAGCGGCAGATCGCGCAGCTCGCCGGTTATGGTGGGGAACAACCTGGCCTCGGCACCGAGCGCGCGGTGCATGTTGCGGCGCAATATGGGTAAAATATCCTTCACGCCGTTGAAGTTATCGCTGAACCCGGTCCCCAGCCCCTCCAGCAACGTGCTCGCCCGCATGACATAGACGATCTCCTGCGGCAGCTTGAACGGCAGGTTATGCATCGAGGCCAGCGTCTCGAAGGCCAACACGCGCATGCTTACGGCGTTCAGGTTCTCGTTGTTGAAGATGTCGAACATGCGCTCGGCCAGCTCGAGCATCTGGTCCATGGGCGCCGAGGCCGCAACCACGCCCAGGCGTTTGGCAGCCGTGATGAACAGCTCGAAGTCCTGCTCGTTCGCCGCCTTGACCAGCTCGATCATAGCCACCCGCGCCGACTTGGGCAGACGCTTGACCATGCCGAAGTCGAGGAGCACGAGCGTGCCGTCCGGGTGCACGAGCAGGTTGCCCGGGTGCGGGTCGGCATGAAAAAAGCCTCGTACGAGCATCTGTTCCGTATAGAAGACGATCAGCCGCTCCATGAGGTCGGCGAAGTCCACGCCGCAACGCCTGAGTTCTGCGATATCGTCGATGCGCACTCCCGTCTCGAAGCTCATGACCAGGGCCAGGTTGGAACTGCTGGCCGCGTAGGGCTGGGGAAAGCGCACGCCGCTGTCGGCGTAGGTTGTGGCGAACTTGCGCATGTTCTCCAGCTCGATGGCCAGATCGACTTCTTTGCGGATCATGGCCGAGAACTCGTTGATGACGGCGTCCAGCGAGTTCTTGGTGTAGGAGGTGAAAAACGGCTTGAACAGCCGCAGAAAGGTGCGCAGAATGCGCAGATCGCTGGCCACGCGGCGGGTGATGCCGCGTCGGCGCAGCTTGACGGCAACGGGCGTACCGTCCAGCAGGGTCGCCCGGTGCACCTGGCCGATGGACGCGCTGGCCAAAGGCTCGTCGTCGAATTCGATGAATGGAGGGTCCGCCCCGAAGGCACGACCGAACATGACCCGAAAGTCGGCCGTAGACATGGGCTCCACCTCGTCGAGAATGGTCTTGAGCTGCCGCAGGTAGTCCTCGGAAAAGAAATCGGCGCGCGTGGCCAGTACCTGGGCCAGTTTGATAAAGCAGACGCCCAGAGAGAGCACGCAATCCTTGAGCTGGGACGGTGCCAGAGGCGCCAGCCCGAGAAAGCGATCCTGCCTGCGTACGAGCAAAAAGATCGTCAGCAAAAACTGGAATGCCTTCCAGACGCGGCGTGGAGCGTAATTGCGCAGCATCAATCCTTACGCAGCAACGTTTTCAACTCCTCGATATCGGCCTTGGTGGCCAGCCCCAGCTCATCGATCCGTTTGCGTATCTTTTCCTCGATGCGCGCATCCAGTGCGTCGCGCTCGTCCTGAGCCCGCTGCTTGGCCTGGGCGACGAACTTTTGCGCCTCGCTCCGGCTGAGTTCTCCGCGCCGCTCCATTTCCTTGAGCAATTCCTCGATCTTGTCCTTGGCCAAAAAGGCCGCGCCCAGCCCCAGCTGCAAAATGTCAATGGCTTGCATCGGTCGCTCCTCGGGTTGCTGATTGCCATGCGCCGCCTTGCTGCGGGCGCACAGTTTTTTGCAGTATCATCCTTGCAGGGTGAGGCGTCAAGCGCCGTCGACGTCTGATGCCGCCTGATGGTTCGCATCTGCAGTGGTCAATGACAACGGAGCCAATCCATGACGAATCGCCAACGCCCCTGGGAGAGGCTACAGAGAAATGGCAACAACGTGAATCGTCTTGATGTCGTCGTGGATGCGGCAGCGAATAATCTTGATGCCAAGTCCGTAACACCAGAATTTGCCGTTCAAACCGCCTACGATGCGTGGATTTGCGGTATGAATCAATCCCGCGAAGAGGTCTTTCACGAGATTAATTTCGTACGCCTCCAGCCGGGCAAGGTCTTCTATTGCCGCGGCTTCAAATTCGACGCGCCACATGTGCCCAGACCTCTTCAAATGGGACGCGTTTGGCGTCGCTTTCGAGCCGTCGTTCTGCTTCTTCCGCCCCTCTTTCGCGCAACCCGGCCACGACTTCGGAGAAAAACGCCTTCAAAGTGTCCTTGTCGATCCGGTTGTTTTTGGGCGTTGTCAGCCATGGCGGTTCAGAATGCGTCATTTTTGACAGCTTCCAGCCGGAGTATTGCCCGTACTCCTGATAGACGAGATTGAGCACCTGAAGCTGCTCCAGGCTGAACCGCGACCGGGCGACCTCCTCGGACTCCTGCGGGATCGGCAGTGCTCCGAAATGCCGATACGTCTTCCAAAGCTCAGGAATCACCGGCCCAAGATCCCAGGCCTCAAATTCCTCCTCGAACAACGGACAACCAAGGATTGCCAGGCTGAGGCCTTGCGCATAATAAGCCAGCTTTTGCAATCTCATATTCGTCATGAAATCGCCGTCATCCGGCTTGGCCTTGGACAAGTAGAAATGAGCGACATCGAAACAGGTAGGCATATCAACACCCCACGCTAAATGGTCATTGTACGGGTAGCTGACGACAGCAAGAGCTGTCAAGATACAAGCCGGCTCCACGAGGCGACATTGATCGTCTCCTGCCAACCAATCACCACCGCTCTCTTCAAGGCTTTGCCCAATGCATTCTCGTGTTGCCCCGCGTGAAAAGGTCGTCTCCTGAGCATATCCTTTTACAGCGCTGTAAAAATTGCTGACACCTTGGGACATCCCAAAAGGAGGCGGCCTGAAACGCAGAAAAAAAAGTGTTTTAATTCGATAAGTTGAAGATTTTTAAAATCATCAGAACTGGCATCAGCCTTGCTTAAAGGGGGCAGGTCAAAGGAGCTGACATGTCCGCATCCGCGCCAATCATACTCTTGACGGATCGTAATCCCAATGTCCGCGAACTGCTGAAACGCGAATTCGAAGTTGAAGGGTATCAGGTTCGTCTGGCGCGCGACGCGCGCGAGTTGTGTGCTGGCCTGGAAAGCGCGACGCCGGACCTCGTGGTGCTGGATATGGACGCCCCGTATCTGGGCGAGCGCGCCGTGCAGGATCGGCTGCTACGGGTGAGCATGGCGGCGCCGGTGGTGCTGCATGTTTTTTCGCTCGAGGAGTTGCAGCATCCGCTGGTCGCGCTGGCGGCGGCGCAAGTGGAAAAGAGTGCGGATCTTACGACGCTCAAGACGGTTGTCCGGCGCCTGTTGGCGGCGGCGCTGCGCGAGAGCGCCTGAACCCGGGGTGGAGTCCATGAGCAGCGTACGCGACGTCAATCGCATCATGCGTATGATCCAGCTGGCAGTGCTGGCTGTGGCCATTGCGCCGTTGCTGCTCATCGCCGGGATCACGGCGTACGAGTTTCATTCGGTGTACAGCAGGAAGGTGTTGTCGTTGCTGGAAGAGGCTGTGCTCCGGCACCGGCGGCTCATCGACATGTTCCTGGAGGAGAAGTTGGCGGACATCGCACTGCTCGCCGAGGCGGCTCCCTTCGAGAAGCTGGGCGATGCCGGCGGCCTGAATCGGCTGCTGCAGGAGTTGCAGGCCAGGCGCGACAGCTCGTGGGTTGATCTCGGGCTGGTGGACGACGCGGGCTCGCTAATTTCCTACGCCGGTCCGTTCCGGCTGGACAAGGTACAGTACGGTCAGGCCGATTGGTTCAAAGCGACCATAGAGCGCGGGCAGTATATCAGCGACGTCTTTTTGGGAGTACGAGGGCTGCCGCATTTCATCGTGGCCGTGAAGCGGAGCTGGCAGGGCCGGACCTGGATTTTGCGCTCCACGGTCGATTTCGAATCATTTTCGCAACTGGTGGAGTCGCTACGCGGCGGGGATACGGGCCAGGCCTATCTGCTCAGTGCCCAAGGCGAATTACAGACCCATCCACGCATTGATGTCTCCGCCACCCTTCCCGCCGTGCTGGAGCGTTCGCGCCAGTTCAGGCAGGGGCTGACGCGGTCGCAGCCCTTGCGCGGTCCGGAGGATGTCCCGGTACTGTCCCTGTTGCTGCCCAGGGCCGACGGCGGCGAGACGGTGTGCCTGATGACCGTGCTCGAGGATTGCGGCTGGACCCTGGTGTACCAGCAGGACAAGGCCGAACTGTTCAGCGACATCGGCCGCGCGCGCAATGTTTCTCTGGCGGTGCTGTGCCTGGGCATTGTGACCATCGCCGCGACCGTGATCGTGCTGTCGCGGTTGATCCTGTCGCACATCCTGGCGGGCAAGCTGGCGAGCATCGGCGAACTCGCGGCCGGCATCGCCCACGAAATCAACAATCCGGTGGCGGTGATGGTCGAAGAGGCCGGCTGGGCCAAGGACCTGCTCATTGAGGAAGGCGAGTGCATACCCGCCGAGACGTCAAAGGAAATGCGCCGGGCTCTGGATCAGATCAAGACGCAGGGCACCCGTTGCAAGGAGATCACCCACAAGCTGCTCAGCTTCGCCCGCAAGACCGATCCACGTCGGGCGCCGGTGCAGCTCAATGCCATGATCCGCGAGGTCGTGGCCTTTTCCGAGCAGAAGACCCGCTACGGCGACGTCGTCTTCAAGCTCGATCTCGACCCGACGCTGCCCCCGATCGTGGCCTCGCAGGCCGAGGTGCAGCAGGTGGTCATGAATCTCGTCACCAACGCCCTGCAGGCCACGGAGGGCAGGGCCGGCGCCGAAGTCGGATTGAGCACCAGCCTGGAGAACGGCGCCGTACTCTTCGAGGTCAGCGACACCGGACCGGGCATACCCCAGGCCAATCTCAACCGGATTTTCGAGCCTTTTTTCACCACCAAGCCCGTAGGTAAGGGTACCGGCCTGGGTTTGTCGATCTGCTACGGCATCGTCAAAAACCTGGGCGGGGATATCAGCGTGGACAGCATCATCGGTCAGGGCACGGCATTCAGGGTCCGACTGCCGCTTGGGGCTCGATCAGCAACGCCGGCCAGTACTGCCGCGCGTAACGCGTAGCCGGGGCAGAGTACAGCTATGGGAAAGATCGAACTGCCGGAGGCCCGCGGGGTGCAGATACTGCTCGTCGACGACGAGGAGGGCTTTGCCAGCGTGCTGGAAAAACGGCTGGCACGACGGGGCTTTTCCGTCGAATACGCACCGAGCGGCTCGGAGGCGATTCTCAAGCTTCGGGCCAGACTCTTCGACCTGGTGGTACTCGACCTGAAGATGCAGGACATGGATGGTCTTGAGGTATTGCGTATATTTCGAAAAATGGACCCGAACCTGCCGGTGATCATCCTGACCGGACACGGCTCGGACGAACTGGCCGCTCTGGAGCGCGACAGGGATCCCATGAGCGATTATCTGATCAAACCGTGCGATTTCGATGAACTTTTGGCGCGCATCCTTGAACTGGTGCGCGAGGCGAGGACACGCGCGTGACGGACTTCAAGGTGCTGCTGGTGGACGATGAAAAGGACTTTCGCAGCACGCTGCTCAAGCGCCTGCGACACCGCGGACTGGACGTAGCGGACGCAGGTTCCGGCGAAGAGGCCCTGGACTACCTGGCCGGCAATCAGGCCGACGTGGTGCTCCTGGACGTGAAGATGCCGGGCATGGGCGGCGTTGCTGCACTGGTTGAAATCAGGCGGCTGCATCCAGACGTCGAAGTGGTGATGCTCACCGGCCACGCCGACATGGAGGCCGCCATAAACGGACTTGAGCAGGGGGCCTTCGATTATCTCATGAAACCCATGGATATCGACGTCATCCTGTTCAAGCTCCAGGACGCCTACAAGCGAAGGCAGCTGAACGAACAGGCCAGACAGGAAAAGGAGGGAAAACAGCACTAGACAGACATACTATCGGGTTCACACAAACAAGCGGCTGTGGGGCGGGGGGCGTTGCACCGTAGCCGCACGAGACAGAGGAACGACAATCAATGCATCATCAAGGGAGGTTTAGCACATGAGTTTTCCGCGTCAGGTGTTTGAATTCCTCAAAGCGGCATCCATCGCCCACGCGAAGTGGGATATGGAAGTGTCCATGTCCATCATCAAAAACAGAAAAAAGATGCTGTTTCTGATGCTGCTGCTTCTGCCCATCCTGGCCGTCACGTTCGTCGAGGCCGGCGACATGCTGGGCGGCAAGACGGCCTATGCCCCGGCGTTCTACACGACCAAAATCTTCATCGTCTCCATCTTCGTCGGCCTGGCCGCAGGCCTGATCACCGGCTGCATCGGCGCTGGCGGCGGCTTCATCATCACGCCTGCGCTCATGGCCGCCGGCGTCAAAGGCATACTCGCCGTCGGTACGGACCTGTTCCACATCTTCGCCAAGGCCATCATGGGCACGACGGTACACAAAAAGCTGGGCAACGTGTCCGTCAAGCTGGCCGTGGCCTTTCTCGTAGGCTCGGGCTTCGGCACGGTGATCGGCGGCGCCATCAACAAGGGGCTATACAACAAGGATCCCCTGCTCTCCGAGCTGTTCATCAGCTCCATCTATGCCATCCTGCTTGGATTCCTGGGATTCTACGCCCTGTTCGACTTCCTGAAGTCCTCCAGGGGCACCTCCGGCGGCGACGCCCACGGCGGCCCCGCCGGCGGGATGACCTCGCTGGCCGTGAGCGTACAGAACATGAAAGTGCCGCCGATGATCACCTTCGACGAAGACCTGGTCCCGGGCGGTCGCAAAATCTCCGGTTGGATCGTCGCCGCCGGCGGCGTCATCGTCGGCATACTTGCCGCCATCATGGGCGTGGGCGGCGGATTCATCACCTTCCCCATGTTCGTATACATCTTCGGCGTCTCCTCCATGACCACGGTCGGCACCGACATCCTTCAGATCATCTTCACCGCCGGCCTGGCCGCCATCGCCCAGTACGCCATCTACGGCTTCGTCTTCTACACGCTGGCCATGGGCATGCTCATCGGCTCGCTGCTGGGCATCCAGATCGGCGCTCTGACCACCAAGGTGGTCAAGGGCATTCATATCCGCGGTTTCTACGCCATCTCCATTCTGGCTGGCTTCATCAACCGCGCGGCGACGCTGCCGAAAAAGCTGGTCGAGCTGCAGATGGTCGACATACCCAAAGATATCTGCAACTGGGTGGAGACCGGCGGCAACATTCTGTTCTGGATCGTGGTCGCCGTCTTCGGCATCTGGGTTTTCGGCAAGTTTTTCGCCAACATCGGAACGCTGCGCGCGGAGGAGTAAGACATGGCTAACAACAACCGCAAGAAAGCTATGGCCAAGGGCCTGGCGCTGCTGATCTCCTTCAGCGTCGTCTTCGTCATCCTCTTCATGCCCTGGTTCGGCGACGGCATGACCGGGCTCGAATATTCCGACGACCTGTTCAACAAACTGTCCAAAGGCTCGTCGAACTTCTTTGCCGAAATCGAGCCCCAGATCGACACCCTCAAGGGCAAGGAACTGGACGTCACCTACGCGCTGAAAAAGAAGGAATACCTGGACAAAGCGCCGGCTTTGCTCGCAGCGGTCGGACTGTACGCCAAGGTCGAGGGAGAAAAACTCTCGGTCAAGGGCGATGCGGGCAAGTCGCTGAGCCAGATACTGGTAACGGCGCACAACATGTATGACAATGACGGCAAAAAGGTCTCCGAGTTCTACAAGACCGATGAAAAGCAGGCCATGACGATACTCTGGAACGTGCTCAACGACATGATCATTCCCTTGCAGAAAAAGGGACAGATCGAAGAGGCCAAGGTCATCAACACCGTGGTCAAGAAAGGCATCGAACCTGCCTATAACTTCTACGGCATCCCGACAGAATCGGTGAAGACCAAGGCCGGCACCGTGCTGTTTCTGCTCGCCTTCTACGTCATTTATACTTTATGGTACGGCTTCGGGATTTTTGAAGTCTTCGAGGGCCTGGGCCTGTCCATGAAGAAGTCCAAGGTCAAGAAAGAAGTGTAACGGCAAGCAGTTCGTCCGTCGGAGTATCACATCGGGGCGGGGAACCTGCGGGTTCCCCGCCCCGATATTTTTGCACATCCTCCTGATCGCTCGCGCTCTTCAGCAACTCGACCCGGCGTACCCTGTCAATCCAGTCGCCTCCGGACTCGTCGCATATCGCCAAGCTCCATCTTGCGTCGCCGGAAAGGCAGCGGTAATAACACGGAGCAAGGCGCAATTCCAGGTATGGAACCAGCTGCCGGAAAGAGGGGATATGAAGCGCGTTCTTATCGTCGATGACAGCAGAACCATTGTCATGTGCCTGCAACTGGCCCTGTCCGACGAGGCGGGCTACGAGCCGGTGGTGGCAGCCAGCATGGCCGAGGCCAAAGCCATCCTCGAGGCCGGAGGGCATGATTTCTTTTTCGCCGTGCTCGACCTGACGCTCCCCGACGCTCCGCGAGGCGAGGTCGTCGACCTGGTGCTGGCCTACGGCATCCCGTCCCTGGTGTTGACCTCCACGCTCGATTCGGCAACCCGGGCGACCATTCTCTCTAAAGGTGTGGTCGATTACGTACTTAAACGACCGGAGGCCCTGGAGGAGGTCGTCACGCTCATCCGTCGTCGGGAACAGAACCTGAAAACGACTGTTCTGGTCGTCGACGACTCGGACCCGATACGCCAGATCACCAGATCATACCTGAACTTTTACGGATTTCGCATCGTCGAGGCGGCTGACGGCGTCGAGGCTTTGGAAAGGCTTTCTGCTGATCCGCTCATCAGGCTGATCGTCACGGACTATGAAATGCCACGGCTGAACGGATTCGAATTATGTCGCAAAGTGCGCGCCACGTACAAAAAAACCGAACTGGCCATCATCGGGGTTTCTTCCTATGAAGACGAATTGCTCTCGGTCAAATTCCTCAAGGGCGGCGCCAATGATTTCCTGGCAAAACCCTTTCAGCGCGAGGAACTCTACAGCCGCGTGGTTCAGAACCTGGAAAACCTCGAATACATCGCCCGGATCCAGGAATCGCTACGCACCATCCAGCAGATGAACGAGCGTATGTCCAAAGGGCTCCAGGCCGCGGCGGCGTTGCAGCGCAGTCTGCTGCCGCAGCGCTTTCCCGACCTTCCCTGCCTTGGCGTCGCGTCGCTCTTTCGCCCGTGCGACGAACTGGCGGGCGACATCTTCAATCTGTTTATGCTCGACGAGCAGCATCTGGGCATGTACGTGCTCGATGTCAGCGGCCACGGCGTCCCGGCTGCCCTGCTCTCCGTGACCCTTTCCCGGCTGCTGACGCCTGGCCTGGAGCAGGGCGCCGTGCTTAAGGAAGCGATCGCCGAGGAACCCGGATACCGGCTGCTCAGCCCGCCAGAGGTCTGCCAGCTCCTGAATTCCCAATTCCAGATGAACCCCGAGACGTTCCAGTATTTCACCCTGAATTACGGACTGCTGAACCTGCAAACCGGCCACTTCCGGTTCTCCGGCGCCGGCCATGCCGGGCCGACGCTCATCAGAAAGGGTCGGACGACGTTTACCTGCAAGGCGCAAAACATGGCCATCGGCCTGACGCGTCAAGTCACATACTCAGAGCGCTGCCTGGACCTGCTCCCCGGAGACAGACTCTACTTCGTCACCGACGGAATCGTCGAGGCCAGAAACCCTGACAAAGAACTTTTTGGCTGGAACCGGCTGGAGAATCTGCTGGCTGAAACGCTCGGCCTTGAGCTTGAACAGAGTCTCCAGACGTTGTATACGGCGGTGCAAGACTGGAACGTGAACCACTTCGACGACGACGTCACCGCCATCGCCCTGGAATTCAAAGGCTGAAGACGAGTACAGCAGACAGAGCGCGCACGATGAACATGCTTTTGCGATTCTTTGAAATTGTATGTCGGGACATGTTCCGGGAAATACAGCAAGAAATTCCTCTGCACAATGTGCCTTTGCAATAAAGGAGAACGAGTGCAAACGCATTATTTTTTGCAATCAGAAGCAAGCCCATTTGCGGTCCGCAAACTTGTCAAAGCAGCAATGACCATAGTAAAATTATGTATTGACGATCAAGAGTTGCTCTATTATCTTGATCTGGCTCTTTTTGAGGCCTGCGCCAATGTCGCTCGCCATGCCTACTCACCTGGCTATACCGGAGATTTGCAGATTCTTCTTGATTTGTCGCATGGTAAGCATCTTCAAATCAAAGTCCGTGACTTTGGAAATAACTTCAAGGCAATCCCGGAAAATTTCGTCAACCCTCCTCCTGACGCAGAGCAAGGGCGCGGATTGTATATCATATCCCAGCTTGTTACCCATTTGTCCGTTTCCCGAGAAAATGACGCCACTGTTGTCTGCATGAAGCATGAGATCCCGGAGGAGAAATGGATACAGTCCGCATAGAAGCGAAAGGTGACATCGTCCTTCTTTCACTTCTTGAAGAGTTCGATCATGTGCTGACTGAAGACTTGAAAAATGCGGCAAACAAGGCGCTGCAATCTTTTCATTTCACGCATCTCGTTATCGGACTGACCGATGTCCAGACAATCAACAGCAGCGGAATAGGCCTGCTGGTCTCCATAAAAACAAAATGCATTTCACAGCAAAAAAAACTGTATCTGCTTAATGCATCGGATCAAATCATGAAAACGTTGACGATTACACAAATGTTGTCATTCTTCAACCATATACATTCACTTAACGATATCCCTCGCATCGAGAAGGCGTAGAATGCGTGCATCCTGACCACGAAGACACGGGCAGCGGGAGCGCAGGAGCAGAAAAACCTCCACGAACCGGGTGAAACGCCCGCACGAACCGGACAACTTCCAGCTCAATCGTGATGGTAACCGGAGCCCTTGAGAATCGTCGTGGCCCGGTAGAGTTGTTCCAGGAGCATGACCCGGGCCAGTTCGTGGGGAAAGGTGAGCCGGCTCAGGCTCAGGCGACGGGAGCAGCGCGCAAGCACCGCATCCGCCAGGCCAAAAGGGCCGCCGATGACAAAACACGGCGAACTCGTGTCCTGCAACAGCGACGACAGCATGGAGGAGAGTTCCCGCGAGCTGTACTGCTCACCACGCTCGTCCAGGGCGACGCAGGCGGACCCGGGGCGCAAGGCGTCCAGTATCCTCTCCCCTTCCCGTTCCACGCGCCCGGTTTCCGGGAGCCGGCTGTCGCCGTCCTTGACGCAAAGCTCCTCCAGACGCCAATAGCGTCCGAGGCAATTCCAGTAGTGCGTGGCAGCCTCACGCCAGAAGGGCGTTTTCAGGCGACCGACCCAGACAAACCGTATGGATTTCATGATGCCAGTTCATCCTCTTGTTCACCGGTTACGCTACGAGGAAACCCTCGCCGCGCTGGCTGCCGGAGGCGTCTGCCTCTATCCGACGGAGACCTTTTACGCCCTGGGGTGCGATGCGCGCAACCGCAGGGCCGTGGAGCGGGTCATTGCGCTCAAGGGGCGCTCCATGACCAAAGGCTTGCCGCTGATCATCGGCGCGCCGGAGCAGCTGGCCTCGCTCACGCCGGAATTTTCCCCGTCCATCGCCCACGCGCCGCGCGCGCGCCTGCTGGAATCCCTGATCCGCCACGTGTGGCCCGGACCGCTGACCATTCTGTTCGCGGCGGCGCCGGACCTGGGACCTGAAATCACCGGGGGGAGCGGATATGTCGCCGTGCGCCTCAGCGCACACCCCATAGCCCGCCGCCTCAGTGTTGATCTGGGCGCCCCGCTGGTGGCGACCAGCGCCAACGCCAGCGGACAGCCCCCGGCCGCCAGGCCGGAGCAGCTCGACCCCGCGCTCATCGACGCGACCGGGGGGTATTGCAGCGAGGGGCCTCCGCCTGCTGGCGGCCTGCCATCAACGCTTGTCGCCGTACACGCCGACGACGCCCCACCCTGCCTGCACCTGCTCCGGGAGGGCGCCATCGACGCGGACTGTCTTTCCCGTCTCGGATTTCGTGTTGTCCGGCCGCCCTTGTCCCGACCATAGCCTGCCCTGAATGACGCCAACAGGGGGGAGGAATTCCGGCGCTGCTGGCGTTGTCCTCCGGTTCTTTTTGCCGTAGGTTACGCGCCGATACGGGAGGCGTGGCCGCTTGGCGGCGGGTGCTGAACCCGACGAGGGGGAGAGAAGAGGTATGTGGAAGGTATTCCGTCAATGCGCTTCCGGGCCGACGACGCCGGACTTTCCCGACCAGGAACGGCCGGACGCCGGGCAGGGACGGCTTGGGGAGCAACTGCACGATCCGGGCAGCCGGTTGTGGCGTGCCCTGTTTCTGGCCGCGGTGCTCTGCGTATCCCTGACGTATCACTGGAACACGTATTCCACGCACATCAGTCCCGCCTCGTTCACTATCGACAGCTCCTTTTACGTCGATCTGGCCCGCAATATCGAGCGGGCCTGGAAAGGCAAGGATCACTTTTTCGATCCCCTGCGCACGCCGGGCTATCCGGCGCTGTTTCTCCTGGCAGCCTGGGACACGGGCGTGGATCTGGAGACGGTGTCCATGCCGCCTCTGGAGCCGAGCGCCCTGAACGAACCAGGCCGGCGGCTCGTCGAGCGGGTGCTGTTGTATCAGCAGCTCATGGCTGCCGCCTTTCCGGTGCTCATTTTTCTGACCTTTCTCGCCCTGTCGGGCAACGGTCTGATCGCCTTCCTGGTATCGTTCGCGTATTATACGGACCTTCCGACCGTCAGTTACCAGCACGTCGTCCTTGCGGAGTTCAGCTCGATCGTGCTGCTCTGGCTGGCGCTCTGGCTGTTCGTGCTCAGTATGCGCCGCCCTGCCCTGTGGCGCTGCCTGCTCTGCGGTCTGGCCCTGGGTCTGGGCGTGATGGTGCGCCCGGCTCTGGCGTTGTTCGCACCCTGTCTGGCGCTGGGCCTGTTCCTGGGGCTGGCCCGGCATGAAACGCGCCTGGCCCGCGTACGCCAGGCAGGCCTGCTCCTGGCCACGAGCGCGGCGCTGCCGCTGTGCTGGGGGCTGGTGCACCTCGTTTTCGGGATCGGACACTTCGTGGTCACGACCAACGCGGTATTCACCATGCAGCTGTTTGCCGGCCCGCGCCTCGTTGCCATGGACGTATCCAACGATCCGCAGCTGGAGACGCTCAAGCGCAACGTGCTGGCCTACAAATACGGCGGCGGAGAGAGCGATTTCGTCTTCACCGAGGCCCAGGAGCAGACCATGCGCGATCTGGGCATGACGGATTACTACGATTACTATCAATTGAAACGCCGGGCTTGCTGGCTGACCATCCGGGCGTATCCCGGAGATTTTTTCCGTCTGGCCCGGGAAAAATTCGCCGTCTTCTGGAACGATCCCTTTTACTACGTCATCAATCCCTACGCCCTGGACACGACCGCGCGACTGGCGTTCTTTCCGCTGGTTGCGCCGCAGCACCGGCAAATGCTCTTCGGGCGGGCCACGTTCTGGATATTCCTGGCCTTGAGTCTGGCCCTGCTCGCGCTGCAACCTGGTCGCGGACACCGCGCCTGCGTCGCGGCGCTGGCGGCCTCCGTGCTCGTCTTAACGGTCGTCACCACGACCATCGGCATGGACGAACCGGACAGGCACACCATGCAGGCGCGTACGCTGATCAACGCGCTGTCGCTCTACGCCCTGGCGATGCTCGCCGCTCGTGCGGCCCTGGCCATTCCCGCGCTCCGCACCCGCCAGGTCCGGCTCGGTCAGGCGTTCACTGCAGCGTCGCTGCTGCTCGTCTGCGGCAGCCTGGCCCTGCCCTTCTGGCGGGACTATCATCGCAGTCTGGCGGATCTGACGCAACTGCGGGGTGCACTGGAACGCTACCGCGAGGACACGGGCGGCTATCCGGCGACGTCGGAGTGGTCGGGCGTGCTGACGCCGGAAGGCGTTGAGCGCCGACAATGGATTCCCGGCCTTGTCCCGACCTGGCTCTCGCAACTGCCCCGGGATCCGCGGCGTAGCGCCAATCCCCTGGAGCAGTATCTCTACCGCTCGGACGGCCGGGAGTACAAGCTCATCGCGCACGGCGCAATCGATTGTCCGCGCATCGAAGCCCGACAGCCCGGACTCGTGGATCCGCAGCGACGGTGCTTCGCCTACGGCTTCTGGACCGCCGGAGCCAGGGACTGGTAGACGTCCCGACTCCGGAGCGTAGGACTGGCTACGGCGTTTGCAAT
>CAZGAH010000037.1:0-21701 GCA_964523295.1 uncultured Desulfovibrionaceae bacterium
GCCGAAGCATCGGCGATGCCGAGTTGCCGCCAAAAGCAGATGAAATGTCCCTGGGGGTGTAGGGAGTCGAACAAAAAAATCTTGAACTTTTTTTTGTTCTCGGCTATTCTGAAACTATGAAGGGCATGGCAACGATTGAATCCAAATACCGAGATTTGTCCTCGCAGCTTGATGAAGCTACTTTACGTGTGTGGGCGGCAACGGAAGCCCGGTGCCTTGGGCACGGCGGAATCAGCTTGGTTGCGAAGGCGATTGGCCTGTCTCGAACGACAATTCATGCCGGCCTTTCTGAGTTGAAAGCGGCCACACCGCCCATAGACGGACGCTGTAAGCGTGGGCGAGTGCTCGCGGCCGGTGGCGGACGGAAAAAGCTGACCGACAAGACCCCCTGCTTGCACAGCGATATTGACGCCCTACTCGAACCGATGACGCGTGGCGACCCAATGTCTCCTCTGCGCTGGACATGTAAAAGTACGCGTCGCTTGGCTGAGGAGCTTAAGCAGCGGGGCCATCAGGTCAGCCAGCGCACAATCTGTGATCTGCTGCACCAGGCCGGCTACAGTCTGCAATCCACGCGAAAGACCGAGAAGACGGGCAGCATCCAGATCGAGACGTTCAATTTTTTCAGATCGTCAATATGGTTACCGAGTTTCAGAGGACGAGAGACCCAGTCATTTCGGTCGATGCCAAGAAAAAGGAGTTGATAGGCGACTTCAAGAATGCCGGCCAGGAACGGCAGCCCAAGTGTAAGCCGGAGCAAGTCAGGGTCCACGACTTCATTGACCCTGAGCATGGAAAGGCTGCGCTCTACGGTGTCTGTGAAGTAACAGCAAACGTGGGCTGGACTAGCGCCGGCATCGACCACAATACCTCCGAGTTTGCAGTAGAAAGCATCCAGCGCTGGTGGCGTGAAATGGGCGCGGTTACCTATCATAAGGCACGTCGATTGATGATTACTGCTGATTGTAGTGGTAGCAATGGCAACCGCGTACGACTGTGGCGCAGAGAGAGCTGCAGAAGTTGGCTGACGAGCTATAGATGAATATACAAGTGTGCCATCTCCCCCCAGGAACGAGCAAATGGAACAAAGTTGAGCATCGCATGTTCTGCCATATTACAGCAAATTGGCTTGGACGCCCACTGACTAGCCCCCAAGTTGTAGTTAATTTGATTGGAAACAAAACAACTAACAATGGGCTACGCATCAAAGCCGATCTCGACGAAAACAGCTATGAGAAGGGCATTAAGATTTCGGACGAAGAACTTGCCACGCTGACAATCGAGCGCGATGCTTTTCATGGTTAATGGAAATACCGGTTGCTCCCAAGGGATGCTTTTGGATTTGCCAATTTGTTCAAGTTGTTATTTCTTAGTTGCTTAGAGCGAAATCGTCTACACTGTCTACTTTTAGTGCTTGACGTAGCCGCACTGAGGAATTTAGACTATATAATAAGGATGGAGGTGAATTCTGAATGAAAAAAACAACTATTTTCCAATGTGATAATATTTTACTTCTTATGCTGATCGTTCTGAGTGTCATTCCGTATTATGCAGCCTATAAGCATCAAGTTTACTTGATTGACGATGCCTATATAACATTGACTTATTCAAAAAACATTGTTTTAGGTAAAGGATTTGTTTATAATCATCTTCCCCGTTCACTCGGAACTACTACCCCGTTATTTGCTTTAATTATTGGTTTTCTTTCCGTTGTATTGAAGTCTATACATCACAATATTAGCGTTAACTCTGTTGCGGTTTTTTTTACTGCAACATGTTGGGTATCAACGGCGTGGATTTTCTTTTTTGAAAGAGAAACATGGAGATTAACAAAGAGTGAAGCTTTCATTTTCGCGATGCTTGTGATAGTAAATCAACACTGGATACACTTGCTCGGACAAGAGTCTTTTTTCTTTTCGTTTCTTTTAGTTTTAATGATAACTTTTTTTTATAAAAAACATTTTGTTACAGCAGGGCTTTTGACGGGGTTATTATTTGCAACAAGGGGTGAGGGGATTTTGGTTTCATTCGTTATTTCTTTTTTAATTTTTATTCCACTACGCCAGCTTGATTTTAAGAATAAATTTTTCTTTTTTTTGAAATATATAACTGGTTTGATAATTGTTTTGCTTGTATATTTTGCTTTTTCAAAATTATACTTTGGCTCTTTCCTTCCCTCAACTCTTCATGTAAAACAGATTCAATATAACCTCAAAGAATGGTCAGGGATGAGATTGAACATTTTAGAGGCTATATTTAAGTGGTTTCCAGCTTCTTTTGCCACGAATTATTTTAATTTACCATTGCTGCCACCATTTCTTCTGATCATAGGAGTTGCTTGTAGCTTTACGAAAGACTTTAGGTTTATATTATTTTTGCCGTGGATATTTTTATATATTGCTGGATATCAATTTCTGCAGGTTCAAGTTTATGGTTGGTACCTAATTCCTGTTTTGTTTGTTGCTTACTTATACTTTTCATTGGGTGCTATTAGGGTTAAATCTTGGCTTGATAGGGTATTTTTTTTAAAGTCCAACACTAAATATTTTTCAACTTGTATTATTTTATTTTTTATTACGTGCAGTGCTTTAAAGCTGACTGAAACAATAAACATTTATCCTGGTGATGTAAAAGCAAAAACATACCTTGAACTATCTAGGTGGATTTCCGAAAATACTTTGCCAACGAGCTCTGTTGCATGTTTTGAAGTTGGTTATTTTGGTTTTTATACAGACAATAAGATAATTGATATTTTAGGTTTGGTTAGTCCTGAAATGGTTAAGTACGTAAAAAATTCTAATTTTAAAGCCGGTTTTTTTAGTTTAAGCCCTGACTATTTTGTTTATCTTTCAGAGGCCAATTGGCTTTTAGGTGGCATAATATCTAGCAATGAATTTAAGAGTTCTTACATAGATATGGCCCGCTTTAAAAGCTTTACATCTTCTGGAGAGGCTATTATTTACAAAAAAATACTTGATTAGCATCGCTCTTTTTGTTTTCTTCGCTGCATTTTTTATCTAAATGCTAACTGGTTTTCGTGGGTATGCATTTGGCTCTTGTAAATTTACCCCATAAGTAATAAACTGATGAAGGAAGAGTTCCCAAAGGCCCTGCTGGAACTTGAAGACCGCTTCGGGACGAAGGACGCATGCCGCGAGTCTTTGCTGCAACTTAGTTGGCTTGATATTTTCTATTGTCCTCGTTTCTAATACGATGGATATTGTAATCACTCGAATTGCTGCTTGAATATCTGCAATGTTTTTTTGATCATTCAGGGTTCTCAATGGGGGGGGCCGGTTTTGCTAAGGGCAGGGTAGAGGTTCAGCCCACCACAAAAGAAGTAGACCACCATCTTGAGGTGGTCACTGTTCCGATAGCCGTAGGCCCAGCGCTTGATGGCCTGATCCGGTTGTTTAACCTTTCTGCTGTTGCATTAGTTGTCCGGTGGTTACAAAAAGTAAAAGCGATTACTGCACCCGCTGCACCACGCGCACCGTTCCTACGGAAAGCACCTCCCGCCACTGCCCTTGCGCCAGGAGCTCTTCGTAGAACTGCGTGACGCCCGCCCAGGTGCTCACGTCGTGCAGGGCCACGGCGCCGCCGGGAGCCAGGTGCGGCGTCCAGAGCGCGAAGTCCTGGCGGGTGGACTCGTAGGCGTGGTCGCCGTCGATGAACAGCAGCCGGATATCACCCTGCCATTCGGCCGCCGCCTCGGCGGAGGTCATTTTCCAGGGCCTGATCCAGTCGGTCAGCCCGTGCGTGGCGATGTTGCGGATAAAGGTCTTGAAGGTGCTGCCCGCGCGGCGGATGTCCTCCTGCTCGCCCGCTTGCCCGGGCTGGTGCTCCGGGGAGCCCTGGAAGGTGTCCACCGCCGTCACCGTTCCGCGACCGTTGCTCCGGCAGCCCCAGGCCAGATAGCAGGTGGAACGGCCGTACAGACTGCCGAGCTCGACCACCTCGCCGTTTCCAGGACCAAGCCCGGCCAGCAGGCAGAGGGCGTAGCCCTCGATGGGGTCGAGATAGCCGGCCACATCCTTGAAACGATCCGTGAGCAGCCAGTAATCGATGGCGGGCTTGAGCAAAAAGCCGATGTGCTCCATACTGCCTCCACGCGTACGCGAATAACGTTATCATTCCATAGCCCCGGGCGCCGCGCCTGTCAAAGCGCGCCTCCTGGTCCAACGCACGCGCAGGAGGCGTCATGCCGGGCATCTTCTGGATCGGCAACCCCTATTTCAGCCCCCATCTCCAGGCCCTGGGGCGCGTGGTGCGGACGCATGTCCCGTCCACGCCGGCGCCGGTCACCTGGTCCGATATCCTGGCCCTGAACAACGGCCCGCCGGATGTGCTCGTGCTCGGGGACAACTCCATGCCGCCGCTGCTCCTGGGCGTCGAGCGCTACCCCTGCCTCACGGCCTTTTTCTGCGTGGACTCGCACATCCACTCCTGGCACCCCGCCTATGCGCAGGCCTTCGACCTCTGCTGTCTGAATCTGAAGGACAACCTGCCGGCCTTCCGGCAGCGTTTGCAGCCCGAGCAACTCCTCTGGCTGCCCCTGTGGGCTGAGGCCCTGGAAGACCATCCGCCCGCGCAGGTCCCGGAGGTGGAAAAGCTCTACGACCTGCTGTTCGTGGGCAACGTTTCGCCGGACATTCACCCTGGGCGCTACGCCTTTTTCCAGCGCCTCACCGCCGCCTTTCCCGGCTTTACCGTGCTGCAGGGCGACTATCACCGGCTCTTTCCCCTGGCGCGCCTGGTCTTCAACTACGCGGAGCGTGGCGACCTCAACTTCCGCGTCTTTCAGGCCCTGGGTACGGGCGCCTGTCTGTTGACGTCGCGCACGGGCCACGGCCAGGCCGAGCTGTTTCGCGAGGGGGAAGACCTCTTCTGCTACGATCCCGAGGACCTGAACGGAGTGCTGCTGCCTGTGCTGCGGCGGCTACTGGACTCGCCCGAGCTGCGCGCCCGCGTGGGCCGCAATGGCCTGGCTGCGGTGAATGCCGGGCATCGCGCGCCGCACCGGGCCAAGCAGTTCGCGGAGTGGCTGGACAGCCAGCCCGCCGGAGTGCTGGTCTCGCGCCGCCTGGAGCAGGCGCGGGGCATTTATCGCGCTTGGTTGCGCCTGCTGTACCTGCACATGGCTGAGGGTCTGCCCTCGCCCTTGCGGGAGCGGTATCTGGAGCAGGCGAGGCAGGGCTGATCGGGGTGGGCACGGTGCGAGTGTGAGGGGGGGCACCGACCCGGACCGGTGCCTATTCGCTATAATTTGTCGAAGAATATCAGCACGCCCATGAGTACGAATCCCACGGCGGCAATTTTTTTCATCAGCTCAGCCGGGATATAGGTGCAGATGAACTGGGCGAAGACTACGCCAAGCAGGCTGACCAGCACCAGAGCGAGCGAGGCGCCAAGGAAAACCGTCCAGGGTTTCTTCGAGTCCGCGGCCAACAGCACGCAGGCCAGTTGGGTCTTGTCGCCCAGCTCGGCCACGAAGAGCGTGGCAAACGTGGTGGCCAGCAGTTTCCAATCCATGACTCGTTACCTCCTCTGTAACGCAGGACAGTTGCGGGTGGCGGCGCGCTGAGCGCAAGCACACAGGCCTGGCGCCGTGCCGCTGCGTCCGTATCGGGGGCTGGTTTTCTCCCCGCGAGGCATCAGGGAAGAATGGCGACATTGCCCGCCAGGACGTGCTCGACGGTGTCTTCCGTGAGCGCTTCCATGGCGGGGCCATGCTCATGACCAGCCAGATGCAGGATGGCGTGGGTGAGCATGCGTGCGAAGTGTTCGAGACAGTCCTGCCCGTACAGCAGGGCCTCCCGGCGCAGGGTCGGCAGGGACAAGGCAATGCTGCCCAGCGAGAGGACATCCTCGACGGTCGAGGTATCAGGCCGCGGGATCGAGGGGGGCAGCGTGGCCGCGAGTTCGCCGTAAAAGGGGTCTCCGAAGGTCTCCGGCGGGAAGCCCAGTACATTGGTGGGCCCGGTCAGACCCAGGAAGGTCTTGTTCAGGTGCGCGATTTCAGCGTCGTCGACAAGCGAAATCTCCAGATTGACGGAAGCGAGGGAGAGCGCCTCGAGAATTGTTTGCACCAGGTCCATGCATTCGCTACGGGCCAGGGGGAGATAGAAGCCGATGCCGGGTTTGCGCACGATGGTTATCAATGGATGCGTTCTCCTCCGCGCACGATATTGACGCGCTGTTTTTCGCGGCGCAAGGCGCGGGAAAGGGCCGGCGAATCCTTCAGGGCCTGGATGTCGTCAAACCTGATTCCGGGCTCTTCCGTCGCGGCGACGTCGGTGGACGGGGTTTCCGCCGGCGCAGGAGCCGGCTCGGCCAGGCAGGCCGGGATTGCTGCGGGCTCGGCCTTTTGTGCGGGCCTGGCGGCTTCCTTCGGAGCGGAGGGATACTCGATACGCTGGTGGAAGATGCCGGTCAGAATTTTATGAAACGCCTCGTTGAGCAGATTGAGGTCTTTTAGCGTCAGGTCCGATTCGTCGAGTTCGCCGTCAATGAAAATGCGCTTGGTCATGCTGTGGATATGGCCGCGGATGCGGTTGGGCGTGGGGTCGGGCAGGGTACGGCTGGAGGCCTCGATGGCGTCGGCGAGCATGATGATGCCGGCCTCCCGTGATTGCGGCTTCGGGCCCGGATAATGGTAGTCTTCCTCGCGTACGGTCTCTCCGCCCTTGCTCAAAGAGATTTCGACGGCCTTGGTAAAGAAATAGTTGATGACCGCCGTGCCGTGGTGCTGCTGGATAAGGTCGGCGATTTCCTGCCCCAGCTTGTGCTTTTGGGCGAGTTCGACCCCTTTCTTGACGTGAGCGATGAGGATGAGCGCGCTCATGGAGGGGGCGAGCTTGTCGTGGGGATTTTTCCCCCCGTACTGGTTTTCGATGAAGTATTGGGGATTCTTGAGCTTGCCGATGTCGTGGTACAGCGCAGCGACCTTGCAGAGCAGGGAATTGGCGCCGATGGCGCGGGCGCCGGCTTCAACCATGTTGGCCACGATCAGCGAATGATGATACGTACCGGGCACGGTGACCATAAGCTCGCGCAGCAGGGGCTGCTCCAGGTTCATCAGCTCCATGAGGCGAAAGCGGGAGGTATAGCCCAGGGCCAGCTCGACGATCTGCGAGAGCGCGAAAACGATGAGCAGGGAGAGAAAGCCTCCGAACACGACCAGCAGCGCCTCCGCGCCCAGGGATTTCAATCCCTGAAAATGCGAAAGCCCGGCTCCGAACCAGATCAGCAGCAAGCCTCCGAGCAGCGGGAGCACGGATTTGAGCACCTCGGCCCGGGTCTGCGCGCGCTTGATCAGCGCGATGTTGAGCAGCGAGCCGAGCAGATAGAAGATGAACATGTCCAATCCGCCCTGGGCCATGCGACAGCAGAGAAACGCCAGCAACAGGCTGGCGAACAGGCACAGCTCCGGCGCGAGAAACAGGGCCAGCAATCCGACCGCTCCGGCAACGGGAAACGAATAGCGGAACATTTCGCCCGTGACGTGCGGCAGCTTTTCCGCCAGCGGCGCGTCGATTTCCGCCAGCAAACGGGCAATGACGGTAAAGAGCAGGGTCACGCAGCCCAGGAGCAGGGCATCCCGGTTTCCAACAGGCTTGAAGGCCTTGCCCTTGAGGGACACCATCGAACTGGCCAGAATGAGCAGGCTGAGCAGAAAAACGCCCATCGAGGGGATGGCGTCGAAGTAATTCGGCTCCTGGTTGAAGATCGCTTGCAGTTTGAGCTGGGCCTGTTCATCCACGCGCTGCCCGGCGCGTACGATCACCTCACCCTTCTTGATGTGGTAGTAGACCGGCTCGACCGCGGCCATGATCTCGCGAATACGCGCCTGCGTCGCCTCGGCGTCGTAGTTGAGACTCGGTTCGATCAGGGGGGTGACGAATTCCAGGATGGAACGGCGTATGCGCAGCGGTTTTTGCAAATCCATGCGCAGAAATTCATCCAGGCTTCCTTCCAGCCTGGGGATGTCCAGCACGGCCGGCAGGTCCAGGCGCAGCCGCTCCACTCCGGTGGCCATGTCCAGCACGAGGATGCCGTTGTCGAACCGCTGCAGGATGCGGCTGTCGAGCACGACGCCCTTGCGCAATTGCGCTGCCAGCCAGGGGATGACCCGGATGAGGACCAGGTTCTGCATTGTGTTGTTGCGCAACACCTGCAAGGCCTCCTGGCTGATCTCGTTGTTCAGGTATTCGGCTATCTGCCAGCGGACCTGCTCCAGCTTGCTTTCGCTGGCCTCGTTGAGCAGGGAGAATATCTTGGCGACCTTGGCCTCCAGGCCCTCGGCTTTTTCCATACGCAGCCGGAACACGCTGGGCTGAGCCCTGGCCACGGCGTCGCGTTTGGCCTGCGTGGATTCCTTTTCCTCCACCAGCAGATCCTGACGCGCGGTCACGTCTCTGGTGGCGATCTCGCCGGCCACGAAAAGCTCGACCCCCGATTTGAGGCTCAGTCCAGAGAGCACGCTCACGCCGAGCAGCACCACCACCAAAAATGCCGACCCCTCTTTCCAGCGGCGGCAGAAAGGTTGTCCGCAAGGCCTGACCGGGGCCACGGCGCTCTTGGCGTCGCCGCTGTCAGTGTTCTTCTTTCCGGCCATTGTCGTACCTTTCGTAGGCGTGAACGATTCGGGCGACCAGATGGTGCCGGATTACGTCCTGTTCGTGAAAATGGATGAAGCGCAAACCCTCGACATCGGCAAGCACTTTTTCCGCCTGCACCAGCCCGGAGCGCGAGGCCGGGGAACCCGGAGCCCGCCCGTTGTCCTCGCCGCCCGCGTAGCGTATGGCCGGCAGGTCAATCTGGGTGATGTCGCCAGTGATCACGACCCTGGACCCGAAGCCCAGCCGCGTCAACAGCATTTTCATCTGCTCCGGCGTCGTGTTCTGCGCTTCGTCCAGGATGATGAACGCGTCGTTCAGCGTCCGGCCGCGCATGAAGGCCAACGGGGCGATCTCGATGATGTCGCCGTCGATCATTTCCCGTACCCGGCGAAAATCCAGCATGTCGTGCAGGGCGTCATAGAGCGGCCGCAGGTACGGGTTGACTTTCTCCATCATATCGCCCGGCAGAAAGCCGAGCCGCTCGCCGGCTTCCACGGCCGGACGGCACAGAACCAGCCGTTTGACCTCCCTGGCTTGCAGGCTGGCCAGCGCCATGGCCACGGCCAGGTAGGTCTTGCCCGTGCCGGCGGGGCCGATGGCAAAGACCATGTCGCAGCTGCGCATGGCGTGTACGTATTCCTTCTGGCTCAAGGTCTTGGGGGCGATGATGCGCTTGCCGGTCGAGACGAAGACCGCGTCCTGGAAAATTTTTTTCAGCTTCGCGCCGGGTTCGCGCATGAGAATGCGCAGCCCGTATTCGATATCGCTTTTATAGACGGGATAGCCGTCCTTCAGCAGCCCGTACATCTGAAGGAGAAGATTCGCCGCCAGGTCGATCTGCGCCGGGTCCGCCGCGCGCAGCACCAGTTTCAATCCCCGGGAATCGATGCCTGCGCCGCTCTTTGCCGAGACCAGGGCGAGGTTGTCGTTACCCGGGCCGAAAAGCTCCCTGGCCAGCTTCGGGTCATCGAACTCAAGGCTGCGTTCCGCGGCGCCGCGGACGGATACTTCACGCTCACTCATACGCACTTCCTGGCAGTAGCAAACAGCCTGGCCGATTTCCCCGGTACACGCGCAGCAACAGTCCTCGCCGCCGTTTTGATCGTCCGGACCGCGCACGCCGACAAAAGGCCTGAGAACGCCGTTTTTCAGGGGAGGGCAATCTTCTTCGCCCCCACGATGCGTTCCCGTTGCCTGCGGATTCTATATCATTTTTTTCCGGCATCCAAGGGGGGACGGGCACATTTTCACGCCCGGACTTCGCCTGCGCGGGCGAGGTCGCCAGCGCCCGGCCACGCGGAAAAGCCGTACGGGGGCTACGTTGTAACACTACGCAATACTTCAATAAATTTTTTCTGCGAGCAGTCCGTCTCCAAGGCCTTGAGTGCGGCAGCGCGGACATCTGCCCAGAGACGAGGTTGTCGGTACAGCGCGACGACCCCCTCCGCGAATTCCGCTGCCGTATCGCCGGCCACAAGCTCCACGCCGTGCCGCCAGCACAGCTGCCCGGCAATGAGCCCGGTCGTCGCGACCGGTATGCCCATGGACGCCGCCTCGTGTACCTTGTAGGGAATGCCGCCCGCGTAGCGATTTGGCGCGATGAAGACCCGCGTGGCATCGTACCAGGGCCGCAGATCGTCGATACGCCCCAGTACGACGACCTCGGGGCCGTGCAGGGCGAGTACCCGGGCCGCGGTACACTGGCCGACGACAAAGAGTCGGATTCCGCCTGTCCGGCTCCGTACGAGCGGCAGTACCTCCTCGACGAACCAGACAACCGCGTCGACATTGGGCGAGGGATCGTAATTCATGGCCCCGACGAACAGCAGATCGTTGCGCGCGTCGAAGGGGCGGGGCGTGGGGTCGGGGGTCACCGTATGGCCGAGCACGTGGACCGACGGGCATCCGTGCTGCCGAAAGACCGCCGCCTCGGCCTCGCTGACGGCCAGGACATGCCCCGCGCTGCGCGCCAGGCTGATCTCCTGTTCCACGATCCGGTCTCGTTCCGCCGTGGCCAGGTGCTTCCCCTCCATCTCCATGCGGAGCAGTTCCCGGTTGGCGAAAACGGCCTCGGCGTCGTAAATGACCGTACACCCGTCCAGCCATTGCAGGGACGATTTCAAGCGCCGCAGGACCGTGGCCATATTGTGCGGCCTGCTCACCAGCAGCGCGTCGTAATAGCCGGCGCGTTCGGACAGAAACTCATCGAGCCGGGCAATGCCGTAATCGAGCATGACCTCGACGTCTACGGGAAGGCTGTGCCGTACGGCCTCCCAATCGTCAAGGGGGAATTGCAGGGGGTAGAAGGTGATGAAGAAGCCTTCCGCGTGCAGCGCGTGCAACAGCGCATGGGCGCGGGGGAGCCCGCCGCCGAGCGAGGGATGGGGCACGCGGTCGTCGATGATCAGGATGCGCCTGGGCTGCTTTCCCGCTGTGCGGGCCGCGATCCGGGCGTGCGCGTCGGCAGGGGAAGGCCGGCCCCCGAGATAGGTCTGGTGCCGCGCGCAGAACAGGGCGTGGTTGCGCTGCTGCAGGGCAATGGCAGCCTCGGTGGAGCTGGAACTGCCGAACTCGTAATGGGTAATGGTAACCCGCGGGTCATAGATCACGCGCCATCCGGCCTCGTGGAGCCGGACGCAGAAATCCGTCTCCTCGTAATAGGCCGGGGCAAAGGCCTCGTCAAAACGGCCCAGGTCCTCGAACAGCTCCCGACGCACGAGCAGAAAGGCGCCGGAGCAGTAGTCCACGTCGCGCCGGAACATGAACGGGCCTTCATCGGGCGGCTCACCGCGTCCGTAGCCCAGGCAGGAGCCATCGGACCAGATGATGCTGCCGGCCTCCTGCAGCGTGCCGTCCGGAAGAATGATCCGCCCGCCCACGGCGCCGACCCGCTCCAGACTGGCCGCGGAGTCGAGGGCCGCATCGAGAGCGCCCGGACAGAGCACGGCGTCGTTGTTCAGCAACAGCAGATACTGCCCCCTTGCCGAGGCGGCGCCGTAATTGACGGCACGCAGAAAATGGAGATTATCCGCGCGACGGTGTATCGTCGCGCCGTCGAGACGCCCGAACAGCCGGCGGGTGTCGTCCGTGGAGCCGTTGTCCACGATGATGACTTCCGCGGGCACGGTGACGGTATCGACAATCGACTGCAGGCAGGCTAGCGTCAGCTCCGCCTGATTATACGTTACGAGCAGAATGCTGACCACGGGGGCCGGGGTCTCGGGGAAACAGAGCCGAGTGCCCGCGTCGAGAAAGTGATCGAGCGCGCTCTTGAGCCCGTGCCGGTATTCCTCCTTGGTCATGGGGTGGGAGGGCAAAGCGCCTGAGCGCGGCGTGACTGCCGCGTCCCGACCGGCGGATCGGCGCATGACGGAACGTTTCCAGCGCCGTGGCAGGGGCAGGGCCGAGCAGAACCACAGGGCGCACTCCTGCGCCAGGCGACCCGGAGCGCGGAATTCGTCCCAGCGGCCGCGCAGCAGGCGGGACAGGAAGCGAACCGGCGCCATCATTCGCCAGGAAAACGAGACGTGCAGCAGCTGTATCAACTCATCCCTGGCCAGGATTTCGCGTTGCTGCGACATCAGCTGCTCGTCGCGGCGCTTCAGCGTGGATTTCAGGTCGCGGATGAGCTGATCACGTGTCGCCAGCGCCGCTTCCACGCGCGGGATATCAATATAGCCGTTCTTGTCGCTCGTGTCGTTCATGCTCTCTGTGGGGGGGTAAACGTTGCCGGGGGGCCGGCGGATATGCGCCCTGATTACAGCGCCTCTCCCGGGCACTCGGCCGCGGCAATGGCCTCCATGAGCGTGCGCATGAGCAGATGGACGAGGATGATGTGGACATCTTCGCTGAGTTGCATGTCATTGACGTTCGCATTGACGGCGTGGCGTGCGGATCGGGCCAGTTTCCCGCCATCATAGCCGGTGATGCCGATGGTTATGGCATTCTGCTGATTCGCGTAGTCTATGGCATTGAGCACGTTGGGGGAATTGCCGCTTCCGGAAAAGCCGATGACAAGATCTCCGGGTTGCACAAAGTTCTTGAGCTGCTCGCTGAAGATGTCGGCGTAGGAGACGTCGTTGGCGTAGGCCATCAGGGTCGGCAGGTTGTCGTTGAGGCAGATGACCTTGAACCGGTTGCGTGCGTGCTGGCAGGCGCCTTTGTTCAGGTCGCAGGCAAAATGGGAGGCCGTGGAGGCGCTTCCGCCGTTGCCGAACACGAAAATCTGCCTCTTGTCATGATAGGCGTCGAGGATAAGTCCGGCAACGGTATCGATAGCGGCGCGGTCGAGCCGGTCGATGGTCGCCTTGCAGTTCTGGAGATAGGTGTCGATGGCGTTCTGAAACCGCATGGGCTGCTCCTCAGGTATAGTAAATGACCGTCGTGCCGGTATTCTCGAACTGGAAGGGAAATTCCATCAGTTCCGCGAGCGCGTGGCGCAGCCGGTCGCGATCGTCTTCCGGGACGCTGAACAGAAGAAATCCGCAGCCACCGGCACCGAGGAGCTTTCCCCCGCGGGCGCCGTTGTTTCTGGCCAGTTCGTAGTAATGATCGATTCTGCCGTTGGAAATGCCCGACGACAGCTCCTTTTTATACATCCATCCGGCATGGAGAATCTCTCCCAGGACATCGATGTCGCCACGGCAGAATGCGTTACGTAATGTTTCCGAAAGTTGCACCATTTTATGGAGATTGTCGATCTTTTTCCCGTCGAGCCGGATGTTCTGCTGCTGCTCGGCCAGGATTTTCCGGGCTTCGCGCGTGTCTCCCAGGAAGAACATCATCAGGCTGTTTTCAAGGCGCTGACGCCGCGTCTTATCCAGAATGATACGCTCAACGGAAACGGTATCATCCTGAAAAAAACGGATGGAATTGAGGCCTCCGTACGCGGCGGCGTACTGGTCCTGCTTGCCGATAGGCTCCTTGAGCCGCTCGATTTCCACCTGGCAGGCATACTCCGCGACCTTGTCACGCGTCATGCAGGTATTGCAATACGCGTTGCACAAGGTGATGCAACCCACGGTAAAGGTAGACGAAGACCCCAGTCCCGTGCCTGCGGGTACGTCAGCGCTTGAGTTGAAATCGACGCCGGTTATCTTGTAGTCTGTGAACAGGGTGCGGATGATGTTGTGCTCGATGTCCTGCGTACGTTCTACCAGCTCGTTTTTCGAATATTTAAGAAAGATTTTGTTGTTGCTGAAATACGGATGCATGGAGAGGTAAATGTATTTGTCTATGGTGGTGCTGACGACAGATCCACCATGCTCCAGATAATATTCCTTCAGATCGCTGCCGCCTCCGGCAAAGCTGATGCGGAACGGGGTACGTGTGATGATCATGGCCTCTCCAGCAAGGCGCGGACCGCGGTTTCGAGGGTTGGAAAGACGAAGTCGGGTCGGAGTGTCGCAGGCGGGGCGTCGTTTGCCGGGGCCGCGGACGCGATGAGCACGGTCTGCACGCCGGCCTGCTTGCCGGCCTGAATATCCCGCGGCTGGTCTCCGATCATGTACGAGCGCGTCAGGTCGATGGAAAAATCCCGCGCGGCCTGGAGAATCATGCCGGGCTGGGGCTTGCGGCAGTCGCAGACGCGCTTGAGTTCGGGCACTTCGCCGGGAAAGCCTTTGTCGGGATGATGCGGGCAATAATAGATGGCGTCAAGATAGGCCCTGCGCGCGCCGAGCAGGGTTTCCATCTTGTTGTGGATAGCGTGCAGTCCGTCGACGCTGAGAAATCCTTTGGCCAGCACCGGCTGATTGGTCACAACGACAGCCAGGAATCCGGCGGCGTTGACGAGGCGGATGGCTTCCGGGACGCCGTCCAGGAGTTCGAAGGCGTCGATGTCGCTCAGGTTGCCGACCTCTTTGTTGATGACGCCGTCGCGGTCGAGAAAAAAGGCCGGCCGCGGGGTGCGGAGACTGCGGCCGCTCACCTGTCCCCTGGCGAAGTCGGACTGGACGTGCTCGAGCCGATCCGGCGTGCCCATGTCCTTGATATATTCGGGCGTACAATAGGCGCGCAGGCGCTTTCCCGAGGCCAGGGCGGCCGGGAAGATGTCGCGCCCGAAATCGCTCGGTCCGTCGGTCGGGATGCAGGAAAAGATGTCCGGATCGAGAATATAGAGCGCGGCATTGACCAGGTTGCGGTAAAAGAGCCCGGGGGGATGCGGTTTGGACAGGAAGCGGGATATCACGCCGTCGGAGTCGGCCTCGACCAGGTCGCTGTCAAAGGGGTGGTCGTTGGGGTGTACGACCAGCGTGGCCAGGCTGTGCTGCTGCCTGTCGAAGGCGATGAGCCGGTCGAGATCGATATCCATGACCGTATCGCCGTAGAAGAGCATGAAACGCTCGTCCAACCGTTCCCGGAGCTGGAGCACGGCTCCGGCCGAGCCCAGGGGTACGGGCTCCACGACGTGGGTGATGGAGACGCCCAGGCTGCTCCCGTCGCCGAAGTAGTCCTGAATGACCGGGGCCAGGTGACCAGTCAGGAGGGAGATATCCGTCAGTCCGTGGCGACGCGCAAGCTCGATCTGCCATTCGAGCACGGGTTTGCCATGCACCTCGATCATGGGCTTGGGCAGGTCGCTCCGGCCAAGGCGGGTACCCTTGCCGCCGGCGAGGATGGCCAGCTTCATGGACGCTCTCCTGGCGTGGGGAGTGCCGGAAATGGAGCGGACATGCCGCTCAGTCTCCCTTTCCCAGAATGTGGCGTATGGAATGGCGCACTGCCTGGTCGGATGTCGTCCTGGCGTGCCAGCCCAGGGCGTGAATTCTGGACAAGTCGTATTCAAAAGCGGCGACGTCGCCGATCCAGCCGCGCTCTCCGCCGGTGTAGCGGATCGTGGCCGGAAGCTGCATTTCCTCGATGACCATTCTGGCTATGTCTTTTACCGCCGTGCGGGATTCGACGCCGATGTTGAACAGGTTGACGGCGTCGTCGGCCCTGGACCAGACGTAGAGCATGGCCTCGACGAGATCCTTGACGTACAGGTACGGCTTGATCTGCTCGCCGTTGCCCAGGACTTCGAGTTCGGTGGGCCTGGCGCGCAGTTTGCGGATGAAGTCGAAAATGGCGCCATGCGTGGCGCGCTCGCCGACGACGTTGGGAAAGCGCAAAATCCAGGCCTTGAGGCCGTAATTCGCGGCATAGGAGGAAATAATGGCCTCGGAGGCCAGCTTGCAGGCGCCGTAGTGCGAAACCGGCAGCAGGGGGCCCAGATTCTCCGACAGCAATCCCTTGGCCTCGCCGTAGACCGCGGATGTGGAGGCAAAGACGATATTTTTGATGCCCAGCTCGCGCATGAGCGCCAGCGCGGCGCAGGTCGTCTGGAAGGTCTTGCGCAGGTCGACGCCCGGGTCGTCGTGGCTGACGGCGATGTCCGAATTGGCTGCCATGTGAAAGACGGCCTCGAAACCCTCCGGGGCGCAACGGCTCCGGAGCCGGTCCAGGTCGAGCATGTCCTGATGCCAGAAGGCGAAGGCCGGGTTGTTGGCCAGATGCGCGATATTGTCTTCGCGCCCGAGCGACAGATCGTCTACGGCCACGACCGCGTGCCCTTGGGCCAGGAGCGCATCGCATAAGTGCGAACCGATGAATCCGGCGCCTCCGGTGATGAGTATTTTCATGTCAGCCTCTGCGCGAGTTTCATGGAGCGATCCACCACGGCGTCCATGTTCAGGTATTCGAATTCCCCGAAGCGTCCGTGGAGATGCAGGCCCTGGCTGGAGAAATAGTCCAGCAGCGCGTCCATGTTGCGTCGGTGGGCCAGGTCGTAGATCACGTACGCGTATTCGAAGCGGCGCAGGTGCGAAAAACAGATGTCCTGCGGCCCGTCGCAAAAGCCGATTGAGACCAGCCCGTCCTGAATGCGTTCCAGCACCTCGGCATCGCTGGCCTGGTCGATGAGATCGCCTTTACGATAGGTAATTTCCACCATATAGGTTGCCGAACCGGGCTTGGAATAGGCGGCGCCCAGAAAATCGATCTTCGACAAGCGGTGAAAGGCGATGTTTTTATCTGCGACCATAAAGGCGAAATTGTCGCCGGCGCGATCCGTTGCCACATTGACGATGGCGATGATGATGGAGTTGTAGCGCAGGGATCGGCCCGTCGCTCTGAGTTCATCCGGCATCCCGGCATAGTACTCGCACAGCAGGTTGGCCGGAATCGTGGATACAAGCGTCGTTGCGGACAGGTCGCCCTGGTCGGTCTGAACCACAAATCCCGTGCCCTGGCGTCGCACTCCGGTCACCGCGTGGCCCGGGCGCACGCGCACCTTGTCCGTAAACTGCCCGGCAAAGGCGTCGATGACGCTTTGGATGCCGCCGCGCAGGGGGTAATGAAAGTACAGTTGATGGGTGTATCCATCGATGGTGGCGCCTTGGGCGCTCTTGAGAATGTCCTCGCGCGGGGGTTTGGGAATGCGCTCCACCATCTGGGTATCCATGTACGCGGGGTCGAATTTCCAGATTTTTTCATTGTAGGGGCGCAGATAGAGATTGGTGATGCCCTCGCCGAAGGTCTTGAGAAAGAACTGGAGCATGTTCTGCGCGTCGTAATGCTCGTACGGATTGTGCATGAAGGCATTGACGCAGTAGTCCACGTCTTCGGCGGGGAGTTTGGAAAGATCGTTCTCGAACGGGTATTGAACGAGCCGCCCCTTGTGGAGGATCCGATTCGAGCGCCTCAGTTGCTGTTTGTTCTCGCCCAGCACGTCGAGAATGCACTCCAGCACGGCCTTGTTTTTGGAAAAAAGAATATGCGGGCCGATGTCCCAGGCCTGGCCCTGCAGATCGAACGACCGGCACAGGCCGCCAAGACGGTCTTCCTTTTCGATAATCTCGATGCTGGCCACGTCGTCGCGTTTTTGCAGCATCCAGGCCAGCGTAACGGCGGCAAGGCCGCCGCCCAGAATGGTAACGTTCATGATGCGCTCCGGGGTTGCGTTGCAGCGCCGGGGTCGCCGGCTGCGGTGATCGGCGGGCCGGTGGGAATGAGAAACAGGGCTTCGTAATCCAGGCGTTGTACCGCGAGATTCTTGAATTGATCCTGGTCGAGAATCGTTTTGTCGGTCACGGGACGCTTGCAGCCCTTTTCGATGCGGTACCGGTCGCCGTCGGGGTTTTCGATCAGCTCGAGTCCGCGCGCGTCGTATGTGGCCGGGATATGCACCGCGATGTCCGTTCCCGAAAAAATGGCCGGTCCGGTGGGGATACGGTAGGCGGTCAGGCTGTCGATGTCCAGGATGTCGCGGTCCTTGAACTGTGGCAGTTCCAGCAGGCCGGCATGGGTGACCAGGCGCTTGGCGCCATGCTCGATGAGAAAGACCGCTCCGCGCGGCTCCCTGACCAGCAAAGGCCCCCGGAACGGCAGATCGGCGGGTGCTGTTTCCACAGCCCGGCCGAAACCGTCGTCGAGGCCTGTCCGGGCGCTGGTGAACAGGTCGTATTCCTGCTCGTTGTTGTGGATGGCCAGGAGAATCCGTTCCCGGTCGTCCACGGCGCGCTCCCAGATATAGCCCTCGGCTGTGCTCCTGCCGGCCTTGGCCAGACGCTCGCGCAAGGCGGGGTCCGTGATGAGCCGCCCGATGGCCGCCACCATCTCGTCGATGGCGCGGGTCTTGATGACCAGGGCGTTCTGCTCGTGCTTTGCGTAGTCTTCGGTGCCCAGGTCCGTGGTGACAACCGCCGTGCCGCTGGCCATGCCCTCCAGCGGTGGCAGGGGAAAGCTCTCGTACCAGGAGGGGCAGAGGACGATGTCGCTCGTGGCGTACAGCTCGGCCAGCTGTTTGAAACTGAGTCTGGGATGGTAGGTATAGGGCGCAAAGGGATTGTCCGGCGGGAGCTCATGGTTCTTGTAGCCGAACACGTTCCACTGCACTGTGTCCCCGTGCAGCTTCCGGATGCGCTGCATCGCGGCTACGGCGTCCCCGAATCCCTTCCAGTCCTCGGGGCGCGAATAGGTCAGAACCCGCAGAATCCCGTCCCTGGCGCTTGTTTTGGGCATGGGATTGAAATCGGATATCTCCATGGCATTGTTGGAAAAGGGCACGAGCTGTTTGAAACGCTTGTGAAATTCCTGCTGCAGCCAGGAGGAGTTGGCGACCTTGTAGACCGGCAGGCTGTACGCGGAGCGGATGAAGAGCCGATGCAGCAGATGATCGTTGTCAAAGGGATAGAAGACTTCCTCGAGATGCTGCATGAAAAAAACCGGTTTGCCCTTTTTGGAAAAGAAAACCGGAAACATCGTGCTCCACAGCGTGGCGATGTTCAGGTCGCAATCCGGCATGACGTTCATGATGTATTGCCAGATGAAAAATTCATTGAAAAAGAAGCCGAACGGGGGCTTGGGATCGAGGCTTCGGCTTGGATTCATGCAGAATCTGGCAAGTTCGGGAATGCCTCCCTTTTGCAGCAACGAGGTTTGCAGGGTGTCGTAGGCCTGCTCGCGGCAGTCTTCCTGCATTCCCTGGGCCATGTGCTGCATCTTTTTGAAATGCTGCATGTTCCGGAGCAGAAACCACATGCCCTGGATCGCCCGTTTGACCGGCCCGGCCCGGTTGTAGTCGAGCTGGCGGCTGATGAGCTGACGTTGCCGCGCGTAGTGAATCGGACCTTTGAACGTGAACCAGGGAAAGGGGTTATCGCCGTTCCAGAGGGAATCCGGGTAGGTGGTGACCGACACCGTATGCCCGCGATCGATCAGCCGGTTGGCGTACTCGAGAATCGCCAGCGGCCCGCCGGATATGGTCGGCGAAGGGGGCAGAACGAAATTGATTCGCAGCGCAGTCTTGCGCGCGGCGGGTGATGCTTTCGGGTCGTTGGGCATAGAGGTGTATCGCTTGCCGGGGTGAGGTTGGAATGGGAAGATACGTGCAGCCGCTGCATCCGGTACGGCGTCAGGCCGCTGCCGGGTCGCTTCGGCCGCGCGTGCAGGGGCATATCAGGGCTTGAAACGTTTTTCAAACATTTTAAAGTCGCTGAAATGCTTGCGCATGGTATCGACCGCGGAGCGTTGGTCTTTGCGCCCGCGCAGGGTATTGAGCGCGCCGACGAGCGCATTGCCCAGTTTCCAGCGGCTCGATTGCAGCATGCTGGTGAAATCGGCCTCGAGCTCGCGCAGCAGATGGGACAGGTAATGCCTGTCGTTCGAGCAGTCGTGCACGCGGATGTTGGCCGCGTCAAGCTCGTGTTTGAACCGTGAGGCGTCATCCGCTGTCAGCTGCGACAGGCTGGCGTAAATACCGCGCGTTTCGACAAAGCGATCAATCTGCACCCTGCCGATGAGCCTGGCAAGCGCGCGCACGTCCGGTTTCCTGTGCTCCGAGAGCAGCCGCGCGAACAGCGCGGTCCACTCCTGTACGCTCGCATCCAGGTGAAAATTGCTCGCCACATCCTGCCAGGCAGACCGGGCCATGGCCTGTCGGCGGTCGTCATCGTCCAGCAGCGTCTGCATGGCCGAGAACCAGGCCTGGGCGGTGTTGTCGACGAGAAGCCCATTCTCCCCGTCGCGGATACTGTCCGCGTACGCCGTGGTTCTGCTGTAAATGCCGGGAATGCTCAGGGCCGCGTAGTCGAGGTACTTGATATTGGACTTGAAGACGTGGAGTTCGTTATGCTCCAGGGGCACGAGCGCGAAATCGATGTCGTAATGCCGCAAGGCCTCCATGTACTCGTTGTAGGGAAAGAAGCTGTCGATGATCTCCACCCGGTCGCCATGGACAGCGCGCAACTGGTGGTAGTCCGCCGTCGCCGAGCCCAGAAGCAGCAGCTGTGCCCCGGCATAGCGGTTTAGAATGGCGTGCAGCGCCTCAAACAGGGCGGCTTTGGAGTCCGTCAGTTTGAAGTAGTCCGTATTGGAAAGCAGTATCCGGTGCGAGCGCTGCGTCGTGTCGGGCGCAGGGCGCGGCAGCACGCGGTTGGGAATGACCTCTGCGTGCGTGGCGTCTGTCAGGCGCGCGGCCAGGGCGGGCGTGGAGCAGGTCACGGCATGGGCGTCGCGCAGGAATCGTCGGATGAATTTTTTTTGCACCGGCAGCAGCCTGCAGTTGCTCTGCTCCGGCAGGTCCAGCAGGTAGTCGTCGAGTTCGTAGATGGTCGCTTTGCCCTTCAGCTGGGCTGAGTACATCTTCTGGAGCGAGTGGCCCGAGAAGCAGCGCTGGAACACGATGATGTCGAAGTCGTTGAACAGCGACATCGTGGCTTTCTGGGCAGGCAGAAAGTCATAGTCGAATCCCGCGTGTTCAAAGGTATTGATGACGCGGACGTACGACGAGGGAATCAGCCCGTGGTCGCTGACAGCGAGGATTCGTGTGTCCATGCCCGTTGGTGCTCCGTCAGAGGGAAGGATCATTGTGCCAGTTCGAACTGGCGTGTTTGCGAGAAGCCGGGATTGTAAAAAGGATCGTTGCCGAAACGCGCGTCGTGCCGGGTCTTCAGGTTGCGGTAGTGTGCGCCGGCGTCGCCCCAGTTCTGCGCGTGCTCGAGAATCATCTTCGCCCATGGCGTAAAAACGGTCCGCAATCCATTTTCTGCCAGTCGCAGGCAGAAGTCGACGCAGGCATAGGGGCCGAACTGGCCGTAGTCCAGACCGCCGGCTTCGAGAAAGGCGCTTTTGCGGGTCAGCAGGCAGCAGTCGGATACGGCGCTGACAGTGTGGGCCAGCTGATTGTTGAACCAGTAGCCGCTGGCCTCGTCGGGCAGGGTCTGGTTGAGCGTTTGCAGCTCGTCCAGCAGCAGGAATGCGCCGGAATGGACCTCCCCGTGCCGCCCCAGCACTTTTCCCCCCACGCAGCCGATCCCTTCCGAAAGCTCAAGATAGCCGGCCAGTTCCTTTAGCCAGTCGGGATCCCCGGGACGAACGCCCGAATCGAGCAGGCCGACATAGTCGCAGTCGAGCGCATGCACGAGCGTGACGAGGCTCGATGCATCCGGGACGCAGGCGAGCTGGATCGACGCGGGATTGGGCTGCGTCGCCAGCGCTTGGAAGACCTCCTGCGTCGGAGCAAGCACGCAGCAGACGACCTGCTCCCAGTCCGTAACCTCGCGCACGCCTGGCGCCCGGCCGGAGAACGGCTGTTTGAGA
>CAZGAH010000037.1:21711-28423 GCA_964523295.1 uncultured Desulfovibrionaceae bacterium
GGGGCAGCCTCATGCCAACGCAGCAGCAGGGCGACCGGGCGGGGCGGCAGGGCGTCGAAAGCGAGCTTGAAGGCGCCGACGTCGGCCTTGACGAAATGGTCGGGCCGGACGCGACGTACGCCGGGTTTGCCGATGCGCTGGAAATGATCGTTGGCGCAGCGGATGGAGTTGTCGATGATGAAGGGCTTGGCCCCGGCGCAGGTGCTCACGGAGGTCCGGATCACGCGCCATTGGTAGAGCGGCTTGGGAATGAAGGCGATGCGGTCGCTGTGCTCCATGACCTTGAATTTCAGATCCATATCCTGCACGGCGCGATATTCCGGCTCTTCGCGCATCGGGCCGGCGGCCTGGAGAATGGGCCGGGAATAGAGGCAAAAGTGGATGACGTAGTTCGTGGCGAGGTAGAACTCAGGGCTCCAGGCCGGCTTGAGCGACAGGCCGAAGGCATGGCTGTTCTCGTCGATGAGGATGTTATCGGTATAGATCATGTCGCAGTCGCGTCGGTTCTGGAGCAGGGCCGCGCATTCGTAGAGCGTATGGGGGAAGAGCTTGTCGTCGTTGTCGATGAACCCGACGAACTCGCCGCTGCACAATGCCAGGGCACGGTTTGTAGCGCCGGCGATGTACAGGTTGCGCTCGTTGCGTACGACCTTGATGCGCGCGTCGCGCCGGGCGTAGTCCTGGAGCAGGGGCTGAATGTGCGGCTCGGTCGAGGCGTCGTCTACGATGCACAGCTCCCAGTTCGGATATATCTGCGAGCGGACCGACTCGATCGCCTCGGCGAGATACTGGCGTGGGGCATTGTATACGGGCATGACCACGGACATGAGCGGAGTAAAGGAAAAGCCCTTCACGCTGTCGCGCATTGTCCGCACGGCGCGGGGCGAGGGCGTCCGGGCCGCCAGCCAGGTTTCCTCGCGCGTGAGCGGCGCAACGGGACGCGAAAAGCGTCGAAGCAGGGCGTTCAATCCCGGAACCCTGGCCAGGATTCCGGGCGGATCGGTGGCGAGATGCTCAGGCAGCCGGCGCATGGCAACGGCCTTTGGCGTTGACGACGCTGACGGAAGGTCGCCCCGACCGGGCGAATTGTCCGGGCCGCCCCGGCCCGGCCTGGCGGTATCCACCGCCGTGCGGGACGGTCACTTGAAAAGGCCAGTAAGGGTGCGGAAGGGCCGTGTGATTTTCCAGGAGGTCGACGTTCGCATGGCCTCGAGCGCGTTGGTCAGTCCGTCGATATGCTTGTCCGCCTCCTCGATCACCCCGTTGGCGTGATCGAGCTGTATTTGCAGCTCGTAGAGTTTTGTCTCCAGTTCGGCTCGATACGTATTGGCTTGTTCCAGAAGCTGTTGGGTGGAATCTTTGAGAGCAGAGATTTCAACGACCCGTTGCTCCGCCTGCAGATGCGCCTCGCGCGAGGCGTCGCGCTCGGCGACGATGGCCTTCTCAATGACCTGAAAGCGATCGATCGTTTCCTGGAGCGTGCGCTGTTGCTCGGTGAGGAGAGGCTCAAAGGCAAAGCAGGCTTCTTCGAACTCTTGCCGGACGGTGTCGAAGACGGCCCGGACTGACGGGCTGTCCGCATTGATGAGGTCGAAGGTCGTTCGATAAACGTCTTTGACCCAGCGGGAAACGTCAACTCGCTGTTCAAACTCATCAATGCTCTCTACATGGTGCCGTAGCGAAGGCGAAAGGAACGTATCGATTTCGATGCGCACGGTTTCAGAGATATCCGGCAAGGGGAGTTCCAGGTCACGGAAAATTTTTACTACTACCTCATTCCAGTTTTCAAGAAGCATATCATAGCTAATAAAACAGCGCTTCATCTCTCGAGTGGCCAGCTCTGCCTCCAGAACATGACGAAGCCAAAGCAGATAGGACCATAACGGGTTTCGGGAATGATGCCTGTAGATTGAGCTGGCTACCTCTGAGGGATTGCGGAATGGGATGATGTAGTGAGGCGAAAAGCCGGCTTCACGGAGCAGCGTGTCCCAGAAGGGAACAAGAATGCAGATGCGCGGGTCCTTGAGTACAATGGAGGACGAATTGGCGAACTCGCGTTGAATCAGTGCGATGAATCGGCTTTTGTATTCTATGGCTGGGCTGGAGCGCAGCCACTCGGCTGGAAAGGCATTGAGACTGTCCCAGGCCCTGTTGACATCGGCGAACATGGCGCTGTGCAGCTCGTAGATGTCCTGTGATTCCCAGAAACCCCGTTCGTTGACCTCCTGCGCCGGCATAAGATTGGACGATATATCCGCGCCGAGCAGGTTGATGACGCGGGTCAAGGCCGACGTTCCGGAGCGGTGCATTCCCAGAACGACGAATGCCGTGCGTTGCGTCGGTGAAGAGGTGATATTCATGGTAATAAAACGCTCATCATGATAAAAAGGTTTGTCGAAGGGCCGCGTGGCCGGGGAAAAAATACCGACGAAGCGCGGGCCTGTCCAGCCTGATGGCGCTGGGGAAAATCGTCCTCAGCGGCCTGAGGGCCGGAGAATGTATGCCCGAGAGCATTGACCCCGGGCGGGATGCTTCGTTATGTTTCAAAAAAGAGAGTACATCATCATGCGTTCGCAACGGGGGACCGGTTGATCTGTTTTATCGTCGGTCGCTCCATATCACTACCTCAAGCCAATCGGAGCCGCAAGCATGAATGACGAAAAAAAACAGACCTGGCGTGTCGTGGAAACGATCCCGGAAAGTCACGATACGACAACCCTGGTCATCGAGCCGGAGGAGGGTTCTGCGCCGCTGCATAAGCCAGGGCAGTTTGCCTCGATCCGGGTGCTCCGTGACGACGGCTGGAGCGAGCCCCACCCGTTTACCATATCCTGCGCAGCCGGAACCGGGCGCTTTCAGTTCACGATAAAAAGGGCCGGCAAGTTTACCAATGACATCCCCTTGTTGCAGCCAGGAACTCCGGTTCAGTGCAGCCTGCCCCTGGGTGCGTTCTGCAAGGATATTGTAGCGAAGGAAAACATCGTCATGATTGCCGGCGGCGTCGGCATTACGCCCTTTCTTAGCGTGCTGCGGACCTTCCGGGAGCAGGGCGCGCGTAACCGGATCACCCTGCTCTGGGCCAACAAGACGCTCGACGACGCCTTTGATCGTGATGAACTCGCCGAACTCGCCTCAACGCTCGACCTGCGGGTCGTCCATGTGCTCAGCCGGCAAAGCGATCTCCCCAAGGACGCGGCCGACGGTCGGATCAGCTACGTCGCCGGGCGCATAGACCGGGAATTGCTGCTGCGCCACGCGGTCTCGCCCACGGCCTCGTTCTATCTCTGTGGCCCGCCCGCCATGCAGGATGCGATTCTTGCCGCGCTCGAGGCCTGCGGCGTCGATCCGGGACAGGTGCAGAAAGAGGCGTTTTCGTTCAAGAAATAGAAACCGAGGCGAACACGGTCCGCGGGTCGAGCCCGCGGGCGATGAATCCGTGCCGGCGCAGCGCCTGTTGCCATCGGGTCGCGAACCGGCCCGGGGCGGCCGAGGCCTGCGCGCGTACGATTGCCATGGCCCCTGAGGCCAGGTGCCTGGCCAGCAGTCCCGCCACGTGGATGACGGCGCGCAGCGGCAGATCGGGGGATATCTCCAGGCGCAGCCAGTCGATGCGACGCTGCCCGAAATAGTACTCCCAGAGCGCAGGCTCGAGCGGATCGAATTCCGGTGGCGCGATCCAGCCCTGGCTGCCCCCCGTGCAACACAGGCGCACGCACAGCGGCGTGTCGCGGGGGAGCAGGGCCAGACGCGCCGTGCATAGCGTCGGGCGGATGGCCAGAGCGGTCAGGCAGGCCGTGCGCGCGCCGTGGGCATCGCCGGCCAATGCCAGGGCCTCACCCCGCTTGTACTGCACCCAGGCTGCCAGGTCCGGAGCGAGGCGTCGCAGCCCGCTCAGACGGGTCAGGAGCTCGAGCGCCAGGGTCTGTTGCCCTTCGCGTCCGGCCTGGAGCGCAAGACGGTAGCAGGCCGGGGCGACCTGTCCGGTCGTGTCCTCGTCCAGACGCGGCGTCAGCAACGCTGCCGCCTCCCGAATATCGCCCGCGAGCGCGTGGCGCTCGGCCTGTTCCACGGTCTTTGCCAGGTCGTTGCCAGGCGTGCCCAGACCTGCCGACGTTTCCGCCTCTATTCCTGCGGCGCTCCGGCTTCGTCCCGGCGCCCAAGTCCGGCGCACGCGCAAACCCTCCACGGCGGCAAGCAACCGTTCGCCGCTTTCACGGGCCATGACCCGGCGCAGGCGCAGGGCCTCGGCCTCGGCCTCGGGATCGAAGCCCGGCACCGGCTCGGTCAGCGCCGCTTCCAGACATCCGGCCAGCGTTCTGGCGTCTTCGGGAAAGAAATAATCGGCACGCTGGGCCGCGTGTTCGCGGTGAACCGGAATATCCGAGAGCACGAGCCGCTTGCCCAGGGCCGCGGCCTCGGACACGGTCAGCCCGAAGCCCTCGAAGCGCGACGGTTGCAGGACGACGGCGGCCGGGCGCATGAGGTTCAGGGCCTGGCGGTAGGGTATCAGGCCGGCAGTGCGGATGGCGGCCCGGGCCGGGCTGGCGGCAATGGCCCTGGCGATCTGTCCGGCACGATCGGTGTGGTATTCGCGGTCTTCGTTCCCCGTGAGCAGGAGATAAAACGGTTCGGCTCGCACCAAGGCCAGGGCCTGGATCACGGTTTCGTGATTCTTGTGAATCCACCACTGCGACGGAAAATGGATATAGGGCCGGTCCAGTCCGTACCAGCGCGCGAGCCGGCGGGGATCGCGCCAGAGCAGCCCGTCCGGGCAGGCGTGCGGCGGCAGCAGAAGGGCCTTGTCCGCCTGCCGGGGATAGTATCGGGCAAAGTCTTCGACGCATTCCCGGCTGCTCAATGCCGCGGCAGCGGCCTCCCTCGCCGCCCGAGCGAACTGCTCGTCCCGGCGCGCGCGTACCGACGCGGGAAACTGTTCGGGATGCCGGCGGTGGCGGAAATCGAAGATGAACACGATCCACGGCAGCGGGGGCAGGGGATCGGGGAGCGCGTCCGCGCTGGAGAACACGGCGTCGTAGCGACGCTCGCGCAGCGTGGCGTACAGCTCGGCCGTGCTGCCGGTATTGCGTACGGGTGCGCCCAGCAGGGCCTCCAGGCGCGTGCGCTGTATCCAGCCGGCCGGCGGGCAGGCGAGCACCTCGGCCCGGGCGGTCGGATCGGCCAGTCGCAGCGCGGCGATGACGTTGCGCAAGTGGACCACGCCGGCGTACCAGTTCTCGTCGCCCATCATCCGGAAGGCGAGGTTCATCGGGTTCGTTCCGCCCGGTTGATCGGATTGCGTCGGTAGCGCAGAAAATGGAAACGCGAGGCAGCGTCCAGCACGACGAGACGCTCGATGGTCTGGCACCAGCGGACGTGGACGACGGCCTCGGGGCGAACGTCGGCGAGGATGCGCGAGAGCGGGAGCGCAACGGGCGGCAGCCCCGGTCTTCGGCGGATAAGCAGGCTGCGACCGGCGTCCCAGAAGAGCAGCTCTCCCTTTGGCGTTGACAGGGCCGCGACATCGCGGCAGGGCGCCCCGTGCAGCGTCACGGTAAACTCCTCCAGCAGCCGGCCGCTTCCATCGAAGCCAAAGACCCGGCCCAGGTGGTCACTGAGGTACAGCCGCTGCGTATCCTGGGCCCAGGCCAGGGTCGCCAGTCTGGAGCCGTGTTGCGGAATAAAGGGCGTGCCGCAGTCAAAGCTGGCGACATGGCGCCAGGACGTATCGAAGCGATGCGCCCGGCTGCCGCGGGCGTCGAGTACGAGCACGTGGTCCTCGGGCGCGAGCGCGAGTTCCACGAGTCCGCCGACGAACCCGGGGCCCTGCGCCGCAGGTCCGGTGACGAAGCGCTCGAAGCGGCCGTCCTTGTCCAGAACCTGAAGCCGGTCGAGGGTGAACTCGGCCACCACCAGCCGCTCCCCGGCCAGCCGGAGATCGAGCGGACGGTCGAATTCGAGTTCCCGCCGCCCGGCCCGGCCGATGATTCCCAGACAGCGACCGTCTTTGCCGATGACGTGTACGCAACTGCGGGTCTCGTCCAGGGCGTAGATGCCGCCATCGTCGGCTATGTCGAAGCGTCGCAGTTTGCAGGGAAAAAGCGGCGAGCGGTATTCCAGCGTGGTCTCGTACTCCAGGTCACGGGCAAAGAAATCGAAGTCCGCCTGAAGGGCCTCCCGCTGCGCGCCCGCGGCGTAGAGCAGCGCGGCCGCCAGGTCTGGATCCGGGCGTTCGGGCAGCGTCGATGCCAGATACTCCCGCCCTGCGGCTATGGCAGCGTCGCTGTCGCCGCGCTCAAGTGCGGCGCGGACATCTTGACTCAGGAATCCGGCGAGTTTGCCGCGCGCGTCCGCGTCGACAGGGTCGAGCGCCAGCACGGCGGCGCAGGCCTGGCGCGCGCTTCCCGAGCGCTCTGCCTGGTCTGCGCGGGCCAGTTCCATTGTGCGCAGCCGGAGCCGGGCGCTGTCGAGCCGGGCATCCAGCGCGCGCAGGGCGTGCAGCCAGGCAACGGTCCGCGCGTGGGCCGCATTGACGACGTTCGCCAAAAAGGGCTGTCGAAAGATGAGCTGCTGATCGGCCAGCAAGACGTCATGGATGGCGATCGCCGGCTCGGACTGCTCGTAGAACTGCTGTTGCAGCGCCGCGACTGCCGTGCCGATGGCCTCGATGGCTGCGGCCGGCCCAGGCCGTCCGGATCGTTTGGCGGATCGAATT
>CAZGAH010000037.1:28433-36292 GCA_964523295.1 uncultured Desulfovibrionaceae bacterium
CGCGGGGTCGGGCGTCGGCGCGTTGTCCGGGCGGCCAGGCATTGCTGCCCTGGAATCTGGACAGATGCCCTCAGGCCCTGAAGACGTATCCATCGGCGCGTGCTCCTTCTTGACCTTGCACACGGCCTTGAGCCGGAGCAGGTCGAGCCGCGAGCGTACGGAGAAGGCCAGGTCCGCGGGAATGGGAAAGGCCCGGGCCGCTGCGTCCGGATCGGCAAGCTCGCCGGCCTGCGCGGGGCGGAGCACGCTCAGGGCCGGATTGCGGACGTAGACGGGTGGAAAGTCCTGTCGCCCCAGGATGGCTTTCCCCTCCACGCGGTTGATGCGCCGGCCGGTGCGGAGGTCGAGTTCCCATAGCTCCTGCTGCAGGTCGAGCGGTTCGGCCACGTCGAATCCGCCTTGCGAGGCAACGGCCAGAAAGGCCAGCAGCAGACCCTCGGCCACGGACTCGCGCGTCAGGCGCAGGAGCGGACCGCGGAATGCCCGGTCCGTCGGGGCCGCGGGGGCGGGAATGCGCAGCACGGCCGCGGAGGGCAAATCCTGGGGATAGATGTCCGTGAATCCGGGACGAACCAGGTCCGCGGCGTCGTGCGACCAGACGCGCAGCACGGTACAGCGTTGCAGCAGCGCCTCGGCCGCGTACAGCTCCAGCGTGTCGTCGGGCCCGGCGCGCAGCCAGGCTGGCAGGATGGTGGATTCGGAAAAAAAGGGCAGACCGGCCACCTCGGGGGGCAGGGGGAACGGCAGCAGCCGACAGGCATTGCGCTTGTCCGCGGCAATGAACTGCGCTTCTCCGGAAACGAGCCCTGGCGTGCGCCCAGAAGTACGCCCTGACGCCTGGCCGGCCGCAAGATATGGATACCAGGCGATCCGGCGTCGCGTGTAGACGCGTTCGGGCTCTGGATTGTCGATGCCGAACCGGCGCCAGGAAAAGGGGAACGGCGTGGAGAGAAACCAGTCGTCGCCGGCCGCGGCCTGCTCCAGCCAGCCCGGCAGTTGCCGCTGCCGCAGACAGACGGCGTCCAGGGCAAGGATGCGGTACTGCCGCTCCATCTGCGCCGGGTGATCCTCTACGGCGTTGACCGCCACGAGCGCGGTTTCCGTTGCGCCGGCTGCCTCGTCCATGGCCCGGGAGAGCACCCCGGCATCGACGAGAGGGATTCGATAATCGAGCAGCAGCACGGGCGCATCGACCGGCCAGCCATGGCGGGCGCAGACATGCTCCAGGGCGTCGGGCGCACCCGCGGGCAGGCGCTCGGGTGCCGGGTCCCTTACCTCGCCGTCGGCCAGGCGCAGGATATGGCAAGACGCGCCGTAGCACTCGACCACGGGCGCGATGTCCGGGCAATCGGTGACGACCGTGACCGGGTGGCCGCTCAGGTCGGCGAGTCGGGCAAGGGTTGTCGTCAGCAATGCACCCGGCTCCGGGTCGTCCAGCAGCGCGGCCTCCTCGGATGTGCGCGGAAACACGGGCAGGAGAATGTTCATTGCACCCTGAAGTCGAAGAGCCCGGCGCTGATGATTTCGCGGGCGAAATAAAGGTCCTCAAAGGTGTCGATGTCCACGGATACGATCGGATCCTCCAGCCGGAAGGTGTATTCCCCGAAGGTCCGCGGGTCGAGCGAGCAGGCCGAAAACAGTCCGTAGCGGCGAAAAAACACGTTGGGCGAGAGGTGGTTCTGCGACTCGCGCACGCGCAGGGGATGCAGCGCGCGGCCTTGGCGCAGGTCGAGATAGAGCCCGTCGTAGACGTCGATCGGCCTGGCGGTGAGCACCTGGCGATAGCCTTCGTCGAGCTTGCCGATCAGCCTGTCCAGCAACTGGGGCGTACGAAAGGGATTGGTGGGATAGAGCACGGCGACGGCGTCCGGAAAATACCCCTGCGCCTTGAGTCCCTGGACAGTGAAGTTGATGCCGTCGGCCAGGTCGGCCCGGTCGCCGGCGATGTCGCGCGGTCGCAGAAAGGGAACCTCGGCGCCGTGCTCGCGGCTGATGGCCGCGATTTCGGCGTCGTCGGTAGATACGACCAGCCGGGTGATGCGTCGGGCCGCCCGTGCGGCGTCGATGCTCCAGGCAATGAGCGGCTTGCCGCACAGGTCGACGATATTCTTGCGCGGAATGCCCTTGGAGCCGCCCCGGGCCGGTATGATGGCCAGAATTTCCTGCGGAGTGAACATATCCGTCCTCTCTTGCCGCGCGGACAGTCTGGCGCGGCGGCATTCAGCAGGCCAGCGACCTCCGCTGCTCCAGATCGTACGTCATGTCCGTCGGCAACGGCGTCCGGTCCAGCCGCAGCAATTGTGCCAGATACGGACTCTGGAGCAGGCCGGCCAGATAATGATGCTGATGCAATTCTTCGACCATACCCATAAACCTGGTCTGCTCTTCCGGAGACAGCGTGTCCGAGGCCGCGAGCTGCGTCACCTCGACCAGCATATGCCTGACCCGGCCCTTCGCGCGGGCTACGCGACGCGCCCAGGAGGCATGGCGCTCGGGCGTGAGCCTCGGTCGGGCGGGCAGGTCGGGATGCTTGCAGAACAGCAAGGGCGCCCAGGTGCCGCGCAGTTCGTTGATGCGACAAAAATCCGTCGGTGCGATGGCATGATCGTGCCAGGCCAGACAGTCGGCGGCGTAGAGCAGCCGGCAACCGGCCTGCTCCAGGCGGTAGCCCAGTTCGATGTCCTCCGCCGCAGGTCCCCGAAAATCCTCGTCGAACATGCCGACCTCGAGCACCGCAGCCCGGGAAACGCTGCTGTTGCCGGTGCAGCAGTGCCAATAGTCGTATTCGTGGCCGTCGAGGAGGCGGCAATGGCCGAACAGCGCTGGCGTGCGATCGAGCACCTGGCCAAAAGGCCCGCGCGCATGTTCCGGAAGCAGGGGAAAGGCGCCGAGCACGGCCAGGTTGCCGAAGCCGCGCTCCTCGTGGCGCCGCCAGTGCCTGCTCAGCAGATCGGCCTCGGGCAGGGCGTCGTCGTTCAGAAACAGGATCACCTGGCCGCGCGCCCGCTCCAGAGCCCGGTTCCGCGCTGCAGCCGGCCCCCCGTGCTCCTGTCGGAGAACGTGCAGCGTAAAGGGTAGTTCGAGCTCCGCTATCTGCTCCGCGACGGGTGGCGTCGATCCGTCGTCGCTGACCAGCACCTCGAATTTTTCGCTCGGGAAATCCTGCCTTGCCAGGGCCAGCAGGCCCTTGCACAGGCATTCCAGGCGGTTGTGCGTCGGAATAATGACACTGAATGCGAACATGCTCACCTCCGCGGCCGGACGAATCAGGAAAAGAAACGCCGGACGATCTTGCCCTTGATGCCCCAGTACCGGCGCATCCAGACGAATTTGTGGTGACGCAGCCGATAGCGGCGCGCAGGCTCGGGAAAGGCCTGCGGGCAACGGTCCTTGAGTTCTGGGTATTCGTGCGGCAGGGCCACGCGCTGGACCAGGTTCATGAATCCGCCGTTGGTGAAAATCGGCAGCAGCGCGTCGCGGCTGTCGAGCAGGTGCAGCAGGATGGTGCGGCGTACGGTTTCGTGCGCCGGGTGCTTGCTCATATCGCCCACAGGCAGATGCCCGCCAATGACCGGATTCGCCCCGAAGCCGTTGGCGCCGTGCCGGCGGTAGCAGCCGTGGATGCTCGGAATGAGCAGCGAGCCGCCGAGCAGGTTGGCGAAGTGCACGACGTAGTTGTCGGCGCAGATCCGGAAATCCTGGACATTCGCGGGTATGATGATGTCGAGGATGGAGCGGCGGAACATCATCGAGCTTGTCGTGGCCCAGATCCAGAACGGCTCGTAGATCGTACGCTGGTAAACGTGGCGGAATTCTCCCTGGCACTGCAGGTCGTGATGATTGCCGCCCACGACTTCGCCGACTGCGTCGATCTGGTACTGGTTCGAGCTGGTAAAGGCCACGGTGTGCCGGCTCAGATGCGCCTGAACATGGGTTTCCAGAAAGTCCGGCAGCAGCATGTCGTCCGCGTCCACGAGCACGACAAAGCTGCCGCGCGCGTGGCGCAGGCCTTCTTTGAAGGCCGCCATCTGTCCGCCGTTGCGCGCCGTGCGCACCAGCTGAAAACGCCCGCCGGCCGCCTCGGAGGCTGCGTAGCGCTCGACGGCCCCGACCGAGCCGTCCGTGGAGCAGTCGTCCACGACCACGCAGGTAAAGTTGCGGTAACTCTGCCCGGAAATCGATTCCAGGCAGTCCGTGATGTAGCGCTCGTAGTTGTAGCTCGTGACAATGACCGTCACGAACGGCAACGTGACGCCGACCGCATCCAGCCGCCCGTCATTGAGCGGGTGCCCGAATTTACATGGCCCAGTCATAATCTTCACACTCGACTATTTTGGTCTGACTGCGGGCATAGTGGAGCGCGTCGTCGACGCGCCCGCCGAGTTCAACCGGGGTCGCTTCCTCGGGGCCGAACAGCTGGGCATAGTCGCCGTGAAAGCCGTCGCAGACGGGTTGCAGCGAGCACGCGGCGCACTGCGGCGCATAGGCGTACTGGCAGTGCTCCTGCGCCCGGATGAGCGCGCTGTGACGGTACTCCTCGTCCTCGGTGACGGACGGGTCGGCCAGATAGCCGGGCCGGCCGAACAGTCGGGAGCGGGTATTGGCCTCGCGCAGCGTCAGCGTGGGCGTGGGATCGCCGGCGCGGCGGCGTTGTTCCGTCTGCCCCGTCCAGGACCACGAGGCATAGTCCCATTCGTGCAGATCGTAGGGCAGTTGCTGAAAGTTGTAAACGTTCTTGCGAAACCGCTCGTCCACCATACAGAAGGGCAGATACCGGACATTGCACTCCAGGCCCGCGTTTTCCAGTCGCTCGAAGGCGGCCATGAGCGGCGCCCGGACCTCGGTGTAGCGGGGGACATTGTCCAGCGAGCGCTGCTTTTTCTGCTGGTCCTCGAAGGGATTGAAGGCGATGAAATTCACGACCCGCGCCCCGGTCTCGATGGCCAGGTCCGTTATGCGCGCCAGGTCCGGCAGCACGGATTTCGCCAGCACGGTGTTGAAGCGGAACGGAATCCCCTCGGCGACGAGATGCTCCAGGGCCTGCATCTGCTTCGCGTGCGAGCCCGGTACTCCGACGACGCGCTCGTAGGCCTCGCCCATGCCATGCACGCTGATGAGCAGATCGCGCACGCCCGCTTCCTTCAGCGCGCGGCAGGCATCGCGGCGGTGCAGCACCAGGGCGTTGGTGATCAGCGTGGGCAGCAGGCCGATGTCCCGGCAGTGGCGGCACAGCTCCCCGATCTCCGGAAAGATCGTCGGCTCGCCGCCCTGGATGTCGATGGCACGGTTGCCGTATACGTCGACCAGCGCGCTGCAGATGGCCTTGGCCTTGTCCAGCGACATGAACGGATGCTCGGGATGATCCTTGGCCTTGACCCGATCCAGGAAATAACAGAACTGACAGCGCAGATTGCAGGTCTGGCCCAGCCAGAGCACACCGCGGCGCGTACGCACGCGGTGGGTCGTCGAGCGGAAAGGCCGGGGTTGGCAATTCATGATCGTGCTCCTGTGGAAAGCGGGTTGTCGTCGCCGGCGTCTCGCCGGCAACCGCCGGTGGCGAACCGGTCGGCAATGCGTTGACGGTATTGGCGCTCGTCCTCCATGGCCGACATGTACCAGTTGGGATCCGGTTTCCAGTCGGCGACCAGGCCCGCGTCGTAGATTTCGAACAGCCCCTTGGCGATCTTGGGCGAGCCGATGCGCTTCAGTTCGGCGTAGTTGCGAATGCCGACGTCGTCCACGCGGTCCGTGCTGGCCCGGCGGCGCAGGGGCACGGAGCACCCGCAGCGCGGACACCAGCGCTGCTTCTGCTCGCTGAACTCGGCGGGCTCGCGCAGCCACCAGCCCGGCTCGACCGGCCAGCCTCCGGGTCCGCCGAAGAGCATGTCGAACGATGCCGCCACCTCGCAGAAAAAGGCGCCCTTGGGCGTGATCGTGGCCGACCACAGCGTCTGCACCCAGCAGTTGTCGATGAGCGACCACATCTGGTCCCTATCCTCGATAAGCTCCTCGGCGCCGATGAGAATCGGCTGGTGGAGAATCCGGGACACGCTGTGATCGTTGAGAAACAGATGGCCGAAGGACTCGCGGATCAGGGCTCCGTACTTTTTCGCCAGCCGGCCGGGTGCGGTGGACCACAAGCCCCGGCGTTTCGGGTCCGGTATCCGCCGGACCAGATACTCGACCATTTCCGGAAAGCGCGGATGCAGCAACGGCTCGCCGCCGATCATCCCGACCATGCCCGGAAAGTCCGCCAGCGAATCCACCGCGCGGCAATAGTCCTCCAGGCTCATGAAAAACGGTTTGCGGTGATGGCCGGTGAAACGGGTGCAGTTCGAACAGCGGTTCACGCAGGCATTGGTCACGTCGATCTGGATGATCTTCATCGCATAGAGCGGAATCATACGCGCCTCGCTATCGTTCATTCACCGGGTTAACGCCCGGCTCTCCGGCACCATGGCCGAAGGTGGCAACGAAGTCAAACTTCGCTGTGATGTACGCGCCGATCATTCACCTGCTTAACAGTTCGGCGCTTTGACAAAAAAACTTTAGCCGCGACGGCAAAAAAGTTGTGGCTTGGTCGTGACAATGCAAGATGTGCGCCAGGTATGATTTGCCCGGTCGCACCGGGCCGGCCGGCGTCCAGGGGGCGGCGGACGTCGGTATTTCGACAGCCTGGACCGATAACACGGTAAACGATGCGCCGGGATGGCTGGCGGGAAGGGGCGGCGGGAACGGGCGCGGCCTCAGATGTCGACCAGCGTCACCTCGGAGGCCGGCAGCGTGCGGCCCAGGAAGATGCTGCCGACGCGCGCGAAGCGTTCGCGGCCGTCGGTGGCCAGAAAGCGGACTGCGCCGGACGCCGCCTGGCGGCGCAGGTCCCTGGCGTTCAGCAGGGCTTCGACCTCGGATGCCGTGGTCTGGGCCGAATCGATGATCGCCACGTCCGGTCCGGCAACGGCGGTGATGGCGCCGGCCAGGACCGGGAAGTGCGTACACCCGAGCACCAGACTGTCCGGCCGGTGCGGGGCGAAGCGGGCGAAGAGCGGCTCGAGGTAGCGCGCGGCGATCCCTTCTACAAGCGGGCCGTCCGTCCAGCCTTCCTCGGCCAGCGCCACGAACAGGGAGCAGGCCTGCGCCTCGACCTGCATGGCGGGGCACAGTTCCAGGATGGCCCGCTGATAGGCGCCATGCTGCACGGTGCTCTCCGTGGCGATGACCGCCAGCCTGCCGGCGCCGGGCAAGGCGCAGGCCGCGCGGGCGCCCGGGCGGATCACCCCGACCACCGGCACGGGGCAGGCCTCTTCCAGCGTCGGCAAGGCCGCTGCCGAGGCCGTGTTGCAGGCCACCACGAGCAGCTTGATGCCCTGGTCCAGGAGATGCCGCGTGCTTTGCAGGGCGTAGCGGATGATGGATTCCCGGCTTTTCGTGCCATAGGGCAGGCGGGCCGTATCCCCGAGATAGACGTATCGCTCGGCGGGCATCCGTTCGAGCAGTGCCCTGAGCACGGTCAGTCCGCCCACGCCGGAATCGAAAACGCCGACAGGTTTGTCCGAGGCGCGCGTGTTCATGGAGCGGGTCAATACGCCAGCTTTTCGCCGGAGTCCATGCCCCGCGACCGCAGCGGATTACAGATAAGGAGAGAACAGCCAGCAGGCCGCGTCGCGCAGTTTGTGCGGCAGCGACCGGTCCACGAGTTCTTCGAGGGTCACCTGCGTGGACCGTTCGCAGACCTGGAGAAAATGCGTCTCCAGTCTGGAGGTGACGTCCGCGTCGTATATTTCCACCACGAGCTCGAAGTTGAGCAGCAGGCTGCGTGCGTCCAGATTGGCGGAACCGACCAGGGCGTAGTGCTGGTC